>NZ_VLJN01000002.1:20185-141363 GCF_007829435.1 Cupriavidus gilardii J11 | reverse complement strand
GGCGACCGCGACGGCAGGCGCTTGCGTTCGATCTCGATGGTGCGGACGCCATCGCCGCCGCCGCGGCGGATGGCCAGCGCCACCTTGCTGCCCTCGTCGCCGCGCAGCGCCTTCACGGCCCACGCCAGCCGATCGCGCACCGGCTGGCCGTCGATCGATACCAGGATATCCTTGGGCGCGATGCCGGCGCGCGCGGCGGGCGCATCGGGCAACGGCGCGACGACCACCACGCTGCCATCGCGAACTGTCAATTCGAGTCCGACACCGCTGGTGGCCTGTGTCGCAGATGCAGGCGCCAGCTCGGAGGCCATCAGCACATCGCCGCCCTCGGGATCGACCTCGCGCAGCATGCCGCGCATGGCGGCCTGCAGCAACGCCTCGGCCGATACCGGCTCGACAAGGGACGACTGCATCAGCGCGACCGTATCGGCGAACGCCCGCAGCGTTTCCGGCGGCAGTGGGCCGCTGCGCGTCGACTGGACGGATTGCGCGATACCGGTTGCCGGGGCGGCAAGGCAAAGCAGCAGGGAAAGAACGCCTCGCAAGATGGGATCCTCTCAGGACGAGCCGGCGCATCCGCGCCGGCGTTGGGCATCGGCCAGGAACGGCGTCGAAGCGTGAATTGTGGAGGCACGCGGACGCGCGCGTGACATCCCTATCGCGGCCGGAACGTGATGGTGAAGGCGGCCGGCACCTTGCCGTTGTCGGCCGCGGGATACGGCGCCGAGCGCGCGACCGCTTCCATGACGGCCGTATCCCAATCGGCATTGCCGCTACGCCTGGCCAGCGCCGACGACAGCAGCGTGCCGTCCGGTGCCAGGTTGAGGCGGACCACGGCAACCGGGTTGCCGGGGATCGTCGCCTTCGGCGCCACGTTGGGCAGCACCAGTCGGCGAATCCGCTCCGCATAGCTCAGGGGACCGGCCGGCTGCGCGGCCGCTGGCTTATCGGCCGGCTGGTCCGCCGGCTTCAGCAGTCCATCCAGCGCCCGCAGGCCCACCTGGCCACCGGTGGCTGCCGGGTTGTCGGCCGCTGGAGAAATCACGGGCGTTGGCGCGGGTGCAGCGGCCGCGGCGGTGCCGGACACGGATCCGGACGACTCCATCAGCCGATGCCCGCTGGCCAGCTCCACCGGCTTGCATTCCGGCCCCTGCAGCAGCCCGTCTTCCTTCAGGCTGTTCGACAGGTCGATCGCGAAGACGGCGCCGCGCTCGGCCAGCGGGATCGCGGTGCCGCCGCGACCGAAGTCGAAGCTGCCGCGCCACACATTGCGGCGCTGCGCCACGTCGCGCATCGTCGCCATATACCGAATCGAAATCCGGTTGCCGCCGCCCATCATGATCACGCCGCCACCGTGCGCGATGAACAGCAGCGTGTCCGCGCGAAACTGCTGCGTGCGCGCCACGATGCCGTGGTCGTCCAGTTCCAGTCCCGACACTTCTTCAAACGACACCGCGGTGCCGCACTGCCGGGCCAGCATCTCGAAACGCTGCTGGAAGGCATCGACGAACTCCTTGCCCCAACCCATGCCGCTGCCGGCAATGACGTACAGACGCTGCGGCTTCGCCGTATAGTCGCTCGCGCGATTGGTCTGCTTGACGGTGGCGGGGGCACAGCCCGCGAGGACGGCAGCGGCGGCGACGCACAGGCTCACGCGCATCAAAGGGTGTCGCATCGACACGATGGTCTCCGAAAGGAAGGCATGGCGGCAACGCACGCGGGAATGCGTGCGCATCGGCACGGCAGGAAAAGGAAGGAAATGCGGGCTAGCAGGGCCCCGACAGGCGTGGCAAGGTCTTCGCCGGTCCGTACGGTCGGCGTCGAGATGCGTGTGGGAAGCTCATGTGGACCCCGAGGTTGCCGCCGTGCCTGCGGTTACGGTGGCGCCATCGACCATGGCGGGCACGTGCAACGGGTATCGGCGGGCGTGTCTTCGTTCTTGTTGGCCTGCATTGCGGGCAGGTTTGGTGCATTATGCATCGCATGGGGTGTGCGGGCAAGCCACGCGACCGTGCCTTCTTACTTCCTCCATCAACGCCAACGCGTGAGGGAAAAGGGCCTCCCATGGGTCACCGCGAAGTTCGACTCTCATGCCCACAGCCCTCCCCTGGTCGCCGGTATGGCGCGCGCCAGTGCACGCAGCTTCTTCCAGATATCGCGCGGACTGCGTCGCTGCCGCGCCGCCACTTCCGCGACCATTCGTGTCACGAGCTGGAGCGGCGCTTCATCGAGGATCTGCGCCAGTTGGGGCCGGTATTGCGGCGGTACGTCGCCCGTGGCCAGGGCGCGTTCCAGTTCGTCGGGTTGCAGGTCGTTCCCGTAGCTCACGCTGGCACCCTTGGCCGCCATCCACAAGCCACGCGCACGGTCCTGTACCGTAGCCGACACATCGTGGATGTCGAGAGTCAGGCCGAGCACATCCAGCAATCTGCCCAAGGTCTCCAGTGTCACATTCACGTGACCGTGTTCGATGCCGTTCAGTGATTGCCGCGACAGTCCAGCCATGTCGGCCAACAGCTGTTGCGTGAGGCCGAGCGCGATGCGTTTGCGGCGGATGGTATTTCCGAGTAGTGCGAGATTCACGGTGTCACCCCAGGTTTTTGTCAAGTATATGCGACAATTTCGGCGTGGACCGGTTCCCGCTGCCACCGATCGATTAAAATACGGCCCGTTCGCCGGACCCGGGGCCAACCGGGCATGCCTTCCCGTCGTCCGCGGCATTTGCCGCGACGACACGCGAAGTGGGCGCCGGCGAGCGTACCTTCGGGCCCTTCAAGCGTTATGCCCGCCCCGCGGCGCCGTGTCCCGGTTGTGATCCAGCACGTCGATACGGCACCACACAGGCTTGCCTGGCACCTCCGCCAGCATTCGCCGCCAGCAAGGCAACTTCGCCCACTTCGAACTTCGCCCGGGCACGCGCATCCGCTGCGCCGCCCGATGACGACCCGCGCTCCCGCGCGGGACTGGTATCGCAGGCCGTCGGCCTGAAGGATTCGCGCCTGCCCGCGGCAGGCCGCAGCGAATCCGCCTCGGAGGAAAATCCATGAAGAAGACAGCCAGCCTTTGGCTGCTCGCGGCCGGACTATTGCCCGCCGCCGCCCACGCCGAACCGGGCGTGACCCTGTACGGCATCGTCAGCTCGGCCGTGCGTTACACCTCGAACCTCGACGGGTTTCACAACGACCAGGCCGCGCTCGTGTCCGGCGGCATGGTGGGCAGCCGCTTTGGCCTGAAGGGCGACGAAGACCTTGGCGGCGGCAACCACGCCATTTTCCAGCTCGAAGCCGGCATTGGCAGCGACGACGGGCGGCCCGGCTACGGCGCGCTGTTTGGCCGGCAAGCCTTCGCGGGCCTGTCTGGCGACTGGGGCAGCGTGACCTTCGGCCGCCAATACAACGCGCTGAACAATATCGGCTGGACCTTCAATCCGCTCAGCCAGGGCTGGGGCAACTTCTGGTCCGATCCGCTCTACATCGGTGGCGACATCTTCTTCCAGGACTATCGCGTCAATAACAGCGTCGTCTACAAGCGCACCGTCGGCGCGTTGACCGTGCAACTGGACTACGGCGCCGGCGAGCAGCCAGGCAGCATGGCGCGCGGCACGACCTGGGGCGGCGGCCTGCTCTACCAGCAGGGAGCGCTGGCGCTCGGCGTGGCCTACGACCAGCGCAAGCAGGCCGATGGCGACAACACCGTGCGCAACTATTCGGTCGGCGGCTCGTATGCGATGGGAAAGGCCACGGCGTATCTCGGACATATGGGGCGCCGCGAATCGGCAGGAGATGCACGCTTTGCCATCGCCTTCGCGGGGCTTGGCTACCAGCTCACGCCGGCGCTGCACCTGTCCGGCGCGTACTACCGCTACTGGCAGCGCGGCGGCGTGACCACGCAGTTCCAGGACGTGCGGGCGCTGCTTGGCAGCGGCAACGCCGACAGCATCGCGGTAGTGCTCGACTATTCGCTGTCCAAACGCACCGTGCTGTATGTCGAGGCGGACGCCGTGCATGCGCGCGACGGCGCCGTGGGCCGCGAAACCGAGTATTGGGCCGGCACGCCGGCGGCCGGCGTGGACAGCCAGACGCGCGTCGGCGTAATGGTCGGCATGCGGCACCACTTCTGACCCCGAGGCTCGCGCGAGGAGCCGCGCGATGCGGCTCTTCGCGCGCCGATCAAAGAATGTCGTCGAGCAGGTCGGGGCCGAACACCTCGCGGAAGATCCGCTGCGGCGATACGCCGCGCGCTTGCAGCGCGGCCCGTTGCACCTGCATGAAAGGCAACGGCCCGCACAGATAGAAGTCGGCATCGGTGCCGACATCGCGCAGCACCACGTCGACATCGAGACGTCCCGGCAGCGCCGGCCGACCGGCCAGCGTCGCGGGCTCTGCCGACTCCAGGAAATAGTGCGTGGCCAGCTGCGGAAGCCGTGCGGCGGCCTGCTCCACATCGCGGCGGTGCGCGACATGCGAAGCGGTACGCGCGGCGTGCGCAAACACGATGCGGCGCCGCGATTCCCGCTGCGCCAGCGCATTGAGCGCCGATACCATCGGCGTGATGCCCACGCCGGCCGACAGCAGCGCGATCGGCCTGTCGCCGTCGAGCGCCGGCACGAAATCGCCAAAGGGCCGGCTCACCATCAGCACCGTGCCCTGCGGGGCGTGGTCGTGCAGCCAGTTGGAGACCTGGCCTTGCGGCGTGGCGGCGTCGCCGGATTCACGCTTGACCGAGATGCGCCAGGTGCTGCCGTTCGGCGCGTCGGACAGGCTGTATTGACGCTGCTGGAAAACGCCGGGCGACAGCTCCACCACGACGGACAGATACTGGCCGGGCTGGAAATCGGGCAGCGTCCCGCCGCCGACCGGGGCCAGCGTGAACGACACGATATCGTCCGATTCGATACGGCGCGCCTCGACGCGCACCGGCAGGCGGTGGTCGGGCCCGCTGTCGGTGGTCGTATAGAGCCGCGATTCCGCGGCGATCAGCTCGCCGGCCAGTACCCAGTAGGCCTCGTCCCAGGCGGCCATCAACTCAGGCGTCGCGGCCTCGCCCAGCACGGTGCGGATGGCGCCGAGCAGATGCTTGCCGACGATGGCGTAGTGGCCCGGCTTCAGACCCACCGCGGCATGCTTGTGGACGATACGGTTGAGCACCGGCGCCAGCGCGTCAGCGTTACGGTGATTGGCCGCGTAGGCGAATACCGCCGCCGCGAGCGACTGCTGCTGCGATCCGTTCGCCTGATTCCCCATGTTGAACAGATTGGTCAGCTCCGGACGCTCGTTGAACATGCTGCGGTAAAAGGTCTGGGTGATGGTCAGACCATGATCCCGCAGCACGGGCACGCTGGCGTCAATCAGGGGTTTCGAGGCTTCGGACAGCACGGTATTCTCCAAAATATGTATAAGGAATACATCAAACGTGGCGCACTGCGGGACTTCCGGGACAAGCCGCCTTGCCGCACCGCAGCGACGGGGTCATTCTACTAAAATATGCATTCGTAGTGCAACTTTAGTTCGCGGGATGGCGGGGGAGAGGGCAGCCACAGAAGTCAAGCCGTATCCCTCCCTACCCCTTTCACCCCACCGCAAACCCCAAAGATGCATGCCTTCCGAATGCTAATATCTGCTCTTCCCCGCCGGAGCTGGCCGCCATGAAGCTCACCGACTACACCGACTACAGTCTCCGTGTGCTGCTCTACACGGCAGT
Source organism: Cupriavidus gilardii J11 (assembly GCF_007829435.1). GTDB lineage: Bacteria > Pseudomonadota > Gammaproteobacteria > Burkholderiales > Burkholderiaceae > Cupriavidus > Cupriavidus gilardii_D. The sequence goes on along the minus strand of NZ_VLJN01000002.1, from coordinate 135,663 downwards.
GCACCCGGATACACTGGTCACCGTCCAACAGATCGCCGACACCTTCAACATCCCGAAGAACCACCTGATCAAGATCGTTCAGCATCTTGGCCAGACCGGCTTCCTGCACACCGTGCGGGGCCGTGCAGGAGGGATCCGGCTGGGCAAGCCCGCGCGCGACATCGTCATCGGTGATGTGATCCGCGCCACCGAACCGGACTTCAAGATGGTGCAATGCTTCCGGGATGGCGGCCAGACGCACGCCGGCTGTCCGATCCAGGGCGTCTGCGCGCTGCAGAACGTGCTCGGAGAAGCGTTGCGGGCATGGTTTCGCGTACTGGACAGCGTTACGCTGGCCGATGTGGTCGAGCAGCCCGCGTTGGCCCGCGCGCTGGGCGGCACGGCGCTGGTGTCGCTCGACGCGTTGCGGGCCGCTTCGCCCCAGGTCAAGCCGGTCAAACCCGCCGAACTGGCCTGAACTACGGCGTTACTGGCCGGCCAGACCCCACACTGCGGCCATTGCGGCCCCACGGCGGCCATGTGCTGCTCCGAACTGTCCCGCCCGCCGGATCCCGGTATTCCTGTTGCATCGGATTCCCGGAGAGCCTTCCCATGCAGGCAGCGTTTCGCGCGGCAGCCCGGCGTTCATGCCTTGCCGCGCTGGTTTTGCTCGGCGTCGGCCACGCGGCCGCGCAGGTCAACCAGGCCCCTTCCATCACCGAGGTCGGCTCGCTCAGCGGCTGCGCCAATCCCATGATCGGCAGGAATGGCGACACCGGCAGCGGCAAGCGCGCCGTGTTCGTCGATGTCGGCAATATGCGGGCCGCGCGCGATCCGGTATATGGCAGCAACGCGGTATTCTGGGTGTCGCGGCAGAACAAGCCGGGACAGAACGTGCTGGTGACCGGCGCCTTCACGGCGAACCCCAAGACCGTGCGGCTCGCGCCGCTTGCCCCCGGCGTCAGCGACTGGCGCGCCGCGGTGCGGGCGAGCGACATCACGGCCGCCGTGACGCGCCTGAGTTCCACCGGCCTTGCCTTCACCATCCCGGCAAACGTGAAGCATGGCGTGCATGCGTACCGCATCGAGGACCATGACAGCAGCGTGCCCGTGGTGGAGGGCCTGGTAAACCGGCCCGAAATCCAATGGATCGTCGGCACCCCGGGAACCGACGCCCCGCTGCAGGCGCCCGCCCACCAGCTCTACAACTGCGGGGCCGAAGCCGGCGGCAAGCTGCGGCTGTTCGGCAAGAACATCGACGGCGCCAACGAGATTCACCTGCAAGCGGCCGACAATAGAGTCATTACATTGCCGGCCGAACGAAGCGACGACACGGCGCTGATCGCCAGCATCCCCGCCGATCTGTCGCCCGGCCCCTATCATGTGTGGCTCGGCCCGGCCAAGCGCGACGCCAGCGCCGCGCTGCCCGTGCCGATCCGCATCCATCCCGCGCCGCCCGCGCCGGTCGTGGTGAGCTGCCCGGGCCTGTCCGGAGACGGCAATACCGACAATGCGCCGGCACTGCAGGCATGCCTTGACAGGAACCGCAGCAACGGCGCGCGCACCATCATCAGGGTGCCGGCCGGGCAGTTCGCGATCTCGAAGCCGCTCCAACTGCGCCGCTACCAGCATCTGGTGGGAGAGTCGGAGCAAGCCACATCGATCATCGGCAAGGCCGGTTCCGCGGCCGCCACGCCGCCCGCGTGGATCGTTGGCGACAGCCATTTCGGCGTGGCCTCGCTGACGCTGCGCGCGCCGCATCGCGATGCGCTGCTGCGCGCCGCCGACCTTGGCGCCGATCCGCGCACGCATGGCCATGTGCTGATCAACCGCGTGACCTTCGCCGTGTCGACCGACTACACCAACGGTGGCGAAAGCACGCAGCTGATCAAGCTGTCCGGGCCCGACCTGCGCATCCTGAACTCCACCATCAGCGCGCGCAAGACAGTGTCGATCGATTACGGCGACGGCGTGCTGATCGCGGGCAACCGATCCACGCGCGGCGACTATGGCATCGCGAACAGCCAGAACGTGATCGTGGCCAACAATGTGTTCGGCGCGCCGGACGAGGTCAACGAAGGCGTCGTGATCGGGGCCAGCCGCCCGATGATCAGCGGCACCACGGCCAACGCCACGCGCAATTTCTATCTGGGCTACAACCTGTTCCGCAACATGACGTACTCGCCAACCAACCAGTTCTTCACTACCGACGGCGGCGGTGGCGCCTACCTGGGCCGAATCGCGTCCAGTTCCGCCACCACGGTCACGCTGGCGGGCGATCCGAACTGGGACATGGTCGGCACCAGCAATCCGGAGAACGTCGTGATGTCGATCGTGGCGGGGCGCGGCGTGGGCCAATACCGCCTGCTCAAATCGATCAAGGGCCGCGCGATGGAACTGGCCGCGCCGTGGGACGTGGCACCCGACGCCAGCTCGGTGGTGAACATCACCACCGGGTATTTCCGCATCACCGTCAGCCACAACGAATTCCGCACCATGCACGGCCACGCGCTGAATTCGGTGCTGTTCTTCGGCGGCGTGTTCGACAGCGTCATCGACAGCAACTACAACCTGAACGCCGGCAATGGCATCGCCATTGCCGCATACGGTCCCTATGGGGACAACACCTACCTGCCTACCTTCAACGTGGACTGCCTGAACAACACGATCGTGGAAGACGGCGACGCCGCCTTCGTCAAGCGCACCGCGCTGCCCAATGTCACGCGGGGCCTGGCGATCCAGGGGATGCCGGGCGCGGCGCTGTCGGGCATCGTGGTGCGCGGCAACCGGGTTGGCGGTCCCGGCATGATCTTCTTCCCGAACAGCTTCAAGGACAACTACTCCATCCTGGTCGAACACAATCAGGCCCGTGTCGAGCCATGGTTCGGCGGATCGAGCGGACCGCCGGGCGCGCTGATCCGCGCCAACCGGCCCTGATCCACGGGCGCCGCCGCCCTGACCGATTTACCACATGGTGACCGGGCGTACACGTAATTCCTTCCGGCGACCACCGGCAGCGAGGACGTGCGGCCCGGATGGGGCGGGAACGGTGTTTGCGAGCGGGCGAGGCAGGCAACGGAGAACACCATGACGATCCTGCACCCTCGCCGCGCGGCCGCGGCGCCGAACACACCATCGCCGCACCGCATCGTCGTAGCGCTGCTGGCCGGCATGGCCGCGGCCGCTTCGCCCGTGCTGCACGCACAGGCCGACACCCGCACGCCGCCCGGCGACGAGAAGACCGCCAAGACGCGGGGGCTCGAGCTCGGCGCCAAGGCGCTGCAGGGCAACGCCCCGCTCGCGCCGATGGACGTCTATCTGGTCGGCTTCCATCCGATGAAGGACCACCCCGACCACCAGATGGAGGCGCACCACTTCTGCCATCAGGTCAACCAGGACTTCGCGCAGTGCGCGCTGTTCGATGGCAACGGCAGGGACGCGCGGCTCAACGGCATCGAATACATCATCTCGGAGAAGCTGTTCGAGGCCTTGCCCGAAGAGGAGCGCAAGTACTGGCATCCTCACAACGCGGAGATCCTCAGCGGCCAGCTGGTGGCGCCCGGCATCCCGCAGCCGGCCGAAAAGGCGTTGATGAAGGACAAGATGAACAGCTACGGCAAGACCTGGCATGTGTGGAATACCGGCGCGATGGGACAGGCGGGCGACAGCCTGCCCCTTGGCCCCGCCGAACTGGCGTGGTCGTTCAACCGCGATGGCGAGGCCAGGCCAGGGCTGGTGGAGCAACGCGACCGCAGGATGGGCATCGATACCGCGGCCAGACGCCGGGAGCGCACCGACCTGCAAGGGCTGGCGAAGCCGCAGTCGGGCGTGGACGATCTGAAATCGGCGTTTCCCAACGCCACGCCGATTCCCGGCGTGGTCGACACGAAGGCCGCCACGCAGAAGCGCTGACAGCCCGGCGCCGTCCCGGCATCCGATCGATAGCACCGAAGGCAGGGCCCTTACGGCGACGCCGGTCTTGCCGACAGGCTGTTCCGCCCGGCGTTGACGGGCACCGCCATCCAGGGCGCCAGACCCTAACGTTCCGCGTCTTCGGCGAAAGCGGCGCAGCCCGCCATCGGGCATCCTGCGCGCGGCTCAGGCCTACCCGCGAGGCGCCACCTCCCGCCTCGCCCTCCCTTCACCGAGCACTCCAACGCAGAGCATCCAATGCCCGGCCACTCCCTGGACTTCAACCCCGCTTACACGATTTCCGACTGGTCCGACGTCCCGGCCGCCCCTGGAACAGACGAATGTGAGATCGCGAAAGGCGCATTCCATGGCATACCGGTCACCTACTATCTGGACACGCGCGCCAACCTCGTCCGCGCGGCTCCCCCCGACCTGGCAGCGGCGGGACAGCGGCTCAGCGGTGTCCGATCCGTATGCTATCGCCTCTACGCTTTCTTCCATCTCGATGGTCGCAGCAGCGCAATGAAGGCGCTGTGGCGGTTCAGCGCCACGGACAGCCAGGAGTTGTGCGCGCTCGGTATCGCCGGATTACGGGCGCTGCGCGCCCGGAACAGACTCCAAGCGGCCTGCGCGCGGGCGCCACAAGCGGAAGTCGCGGGGCACGGGCAATCGGTGGCACATGCCCCGGCCGTGCACGGGGCCGCTCCGCAAGCGGAGCCCGCCGCGTTCCCGCCGGCAGTCGCCGCGCCCGCCGCTGCCGACAAGCCATGCCCCACCCGGACCGTCGCCACGCCATCTCGGCCCGATGCTCGACCCACGCCGGTCGCCCGGACGAGCAGCGCGCGTACCTCGGCCACGTGCCTGATCAGCCTCGATGCCATCGGCGTCTACTGCCTGAGGCTCATCCTGACGTTCCTCGGCCCCGCCGATCGAAACGCCATGGCACTGGTTTGCCGCCACGCGTACCAGGCGGCGTCGGAAGACCTCCGCTGGGACGCGCTGCACAAGCGCGCAGCCAACGCAGCGACGCGCGACGACATCTTCGGCGTACTGCGCGCACTGGGCATCGATCCGGCATCGGCCCCGCCTGCATTGCTCCCGGGTGAACGCACGCGCGAGGCCCGCGTCCTGGCAGCACTGATCGCCCAGGCCCTGCCGGTGTGCCGATCCGCGGCCGACGGGGCCGTCCGGCCCGCGCTTTTCCAGGCTGTCATGGCCATCCCGCAACCCGCCCGGTACGATGCGCTGCTCGCCTGGCTCCAGACCTTGGTGAAGCCAGGCATTGGCGCGCACGCCGACGCCGAGGCGGCCACGGTCTACGCCGCACTGCCGCCGCAGTGCAAGGCACAGTTCTGCATCGGTCTCGCGAGGCTATTTCCCGAGCATCGTCCGGCTTGGCTGGGCCTTGACACCTCGCAAGGGACACCGGCATGGCTCGATATTGCGCGCGGCATATCGCCCACCATGGTCGTAGCACTGACAACAGCCGTGGTCAAATTCGCCACGATGGGCGACGGTGCGTACGGTCCATGGCCGGTGCTATCAAGCGCCGTGCGAAATGTGCTGAATGCCGCAGCGGCGCTGGACGACGCGCGACGCGCGGCCGTGGTGACCGGATTGATGGAGTACGGCCGTTGCATACTACGGGAGCAGAAACTATCCGACGATTCCCACGGCACACCCGCCGGTCTGGCCGAGGGATCACTGTGGCGTACGATGCTTGACGCGATACCGGCCCGGCATGCCCTCGTGCCGCTGCATCAGCTTGCCTGGCATTTCCGGGCTGGCTTCCGGGACGAGGACATCGCGGCCAACGAGGCGCGCGCGCTGATGGATCGCGTGACCAGCGAAGCGCCCGATGCGATGTCACCGCTGCAAAAGCAGGAAATCCTGCTTATCCTGTACCGCGGACTGTCAGAGGCGGCGCTGCAATCATGCCGGTCCGCCACCCTGTGCGCATGCGAGGATGCCGGCACGCCGGCAGCCGATATGAGCACCATGGCTTTCCTGCTGGCCGACACGCTGGACCGGTCGACAGACGAATACACGCTGGGCCGCATGCTTGCCATCTGCGCATCGCCGCGCCTGTCGCCGGCCGATCAGGCCGAACTCCTCGCGCGGCTGATACGAGCGGTGTGCACGTCCGCGCTTCCATTGGATTCCGCCTTTCGGCACGCGATCGACCTCGCCGAACACAATGGGCAACTGATGGCGCTCCGGGTCGCGCTGCCTTACATGCCGGAGGGCCACGAGCCGCGCGTTCGACAGGTTCTCGAAGGCTGCCCGGACGAGGGGAAGACCGACATCCTGGTGGATCTGGTTCACTCCTCCCACTCCACGGAGTCATGGGTTCGCGTGGTTTTCTCCATGCTATCCCTCGATGCGCGGCTTGCGTTCATCGGCATAGGGTTCACCCCGCTCCCCCTCTTTTCAGACCTGCTTGAGTCAGTGCGACATCATCGGCAGCGTGAACGGTACGCATCGAAGGCCTTCTGGAAGGTGCTGGATGCGCTGGCGCGCCGCTACCCCGGCCGCGACGAGACGATTGACCACTACCAGGCCGTGCTGGCTGGCCTGCGTACCGCCGTCGCAGACCATCCACCGCTGTCGCAGGACGAGAACGCGTGGACACGGACTTTCCTGATATTCGATCACCTAGAGCGGCAGGTCCGGCTCTATCGGAGCGCCGGCGATACAACGGTCTTGGCGCAGCAACGGAACATCGCCTGGCACTCGCTGCGCATTGTGGCCCCGGCTCTCGAAGCCCCGGTCCGCGACGCGATCAAGCAGTCCATGATTTAGCCATCGGTCCGATCCTTGACCGGTCCTTAAGCGCCAGCCTATCCCGGCACACACACGGTTCGAGACATCATGCCTGACGCGCCGGTCCCCCTCACTATCCCGTTCACCCGGGAATTCACCATCACCGGCTGGCTGGACCTGCCGGCCCGCGATGACAGTCACGAATGCCCCGTCGCAGTCGGCACGATGGCGGACATACCGGTGACCTACCTGATAAACCGGGGAGATGGCCGCGTCCGCGCGCTCCCCGGGGATGTGGCGGCTGCCGGTGCAAGATTGACAGGCCTGAGCTACGCGCGCTACGTCCTGTTCTCGCGGATCGGTCTCGATATGCGCAGCGTCGCGATGCAAGCCCTGTGGCGGTTCACCCCCGAGGAGAGCGACCGCTTCCGCGCGCTCAGCATTGCGGGCGCTCGCGCGCAGCACGCCGCGTCACCGCCCGAGGCGGTTCCAACGCCGGAACAGCCGCGGCCGGTCATCACGCTGGACGACATCGGCGCGCACACGCTGCAGACCCTGATGACCGTGCTGACCCGCGACGACCGCAACGCCATGCCACTGGTGAGCCGGAAGGTGCTTCACGCCACGTCGGAGCAGCGACACTGGGAAGCGCTCCGGAACCGCGCATGCGCCGCCAGAACGACCGTTGACGTGTTCGCCATCCTGCAATCGCTTGGACTTCCGGCGACGTCCCCCGAGCTCCAACCGCTGGAAGGCGAACGGGTACGCGAAGCCGCGCTGCTGCACACGCTCATCAAGCGGCTCGCGTACTCATTGCTGCCGGGCCAGCACAGCGTGCTTTCCCAGCCGTTGCTCCGGGCCATCATGGCGTTGCCCACGCCCGCAAGGTACGAGCCGCTTCTCGCTTGGCTGGAGATGAACGAGTTTTACCTGGGTAAGGAAAATATCACGCCATCCGCGCTGTCGCCCTCCCTCTACGCGGCCTTGCCCGCGCAGCAGAAGGCCAGGCTATGCATCGCGCTTTGCTACGAGGACCACGCGGGAAGCTTCGATACGCGGGCACTGGGCGTGCACGGCGACGCCTGGCTCGACATCGCACGCCAGCTCTGCCCGGCGGACATCCCGCCGTTCATGCATGCCGTGATGGAAACGAGAAGGTCGTCAAACCAGGCCGTGAGCTCGAACTGGCCAGCGGTGGAGCAGGCCGCGCGGGCCATGCTCACCGCCGCGATGACGCTCGACGAAGCCCGCCGCGCCGCCGTGATCGCCGGCCTGATGGGGTTCGGCGATTGCATTCTGTCGCAACGCGCGCGAGGCGAGGAGTACGACGGGGACACCGCCAGCCTGGCGTCTAACCAATCGCTCTGGCGCGCGCTTGTCGACGCGGTGCCGGCAAGGTTCGCGCTGCAGCCGATACACGCGATGGTGAATTGCTTCCGGGAAAGCGGCACGCCGTGGAGGAACATCGCCGCGATGCAGATCGCCACGCTGATCGACCGCGTCTCGCAGCAGGAGCCCGCGGCCTTGCCGCCGGCCGTACGGGACGAAATCCTGCTGCACTTCGCCGCGGAACTCACCGAGCCGCAGCGTCGCGCATGCTGGTTCGACCTGCTGCAACGCTGCGAGGACGGCGAGACGGACCCGCGGGACTTGCCGCGCATGGTGTCACGGTTGGCCGACACCGCTTACCTGCTGCATGACCCGAGCCGCTGGCGCCGCCTGCTGGCATTCTGTCGATCCGATCGCCTGTGCCCGATAGACCGGGCACGCTTGGTGGCCAGGATCGAGCCGGCCATTCGCGCTTCACTGCCGGAGCTTGAACTGGCCGGGCGAATCGAGCTCGGACTCGATATTGCGGATCGCAATGGGCCGCTGATCGCGCTTGGCGCCGTGGCGCCGATCCTGCGGCCGGCCGATGAAGAACGCGCGCACCGGATCCTGGCCGGGCGCGCGCCGAGCGAGATTTGGGAGCTGCTGGGCATGCTGGTCCATGGCCCGTCGTCCGTGCTTCCCTTCACGACGTTCGTCTTTTCGCTGTTGCCGCTACCGGCGCGACTCGAATGGGTCGGCTCATCCCACACGTCGGCGCCGCTGCTGGCGTCATTGATGGAGTCGATACAGCATCCGCATGTCCCTGCGTCTTTCGTATCGGCGGCATTCCATGCCGTCCTCAATGTCTGTGTCAATGGTCGGGTCACGATCATCCGCGCCGATCGCTTCGTTCCCGTGGTGAAGCTGCTGCGAGCCACGTTGCGCAATCACCCTGCCTTGGGGAACAGCACGAAGACATGGGGAGCCATGCACCAGTTCATCAACATGGTCCAGAAGGTCGGACGGCTGGAGAATTCCATTCCAGACCAGGCAATGATGGACGAGGAACGCGAAGCGACGTGGGATGCGTTGCGCAGCATGGCGCCAGAGCTGGAGGCCCAGGTCTGTGCCGGGCTGGGTCTCCCCGTCCCGGCAACGCCGTCCGCGATGCCTTAGACCGAGCCACGCCGATCCAGGTTGAGTTCGCCAGCGAGGCAGTCGCACGACTGCGTTGACGGACCCGGGGCCATCCCTGGACCCACTGCGAGGCGCAAGACCCTAAGGTTTGCGGTTCTCCAAGAAAGAAGCGTGGTACGCAATGGGCCATGCTGCGCGATGGTCCGGCCGCCCCTCCCACCCTGACATGTCATTCCGTCGAGCTTCAAATTGCCCAGCACCACTCTGAACTTTGATCCGGCCGACACAGTGTCGGACTGGACGGACGGCTCCGCCGCCGCTGAAGCCGATGAGTGTGAGATCGCGAAAGGCACGTTCCACGGCGTGCCCGTGACCTACTACGTCGACACGCAAGCCGGCCTGGTACGCGCGGCGCCAGCCGACCTGGCGGCCGCCGGCGAAAAGCTATGCGGCGTCCGCTACTTCCGCTATCGCCTCTACACCCTGCTCCGCCCGCTGCTCGGCCTCGATGAACGCGGTACGGCAATGAAGGGCCTGTGGCGGTTCAGCGCCAGGGACAGCGACGAATTCTGCGCCCGAGGCATCACGGGACTCAGGGCGCGGCGCCTGAAAGCGGTGGCCGTGCGACCGCGACAGCGAGCGCCAGAGAACGTGGCAGGCGAACCAAAAGCCGATTCCCCAGCGATCGAAGCCGCGCAAGGGGAAGCCGCGCCAGCGCAACGCCCCCACGCCGATGCTCCCTGTTCCGATGCGGCGCCGCTCTCCCCGGCATCCGGCACGCCCGCCATCCCGGACAAATCGTGTGCCGCCGGCGGCCTCGTCGCGCCATCGGCCGTCGCCATACGGCGGACACCGGTGAATCGGCAAACCCGCCCCCGTACCGGAGCCACGTTCCACCTTTGCTTCGACGCCATCGGCGTCTACTGCGTGAGGTTCATTCTTTCGCTGCTGACACCGGCCGATCGCAACGCCATGGCCCTGGTAAGCCGCGGCATATACGCGGCGGCATCGGAGAACCGCGGCTGGGTAGCGCTGCGGAACCGCGCCAGCATCGCCTCAAGTCCGAAGAGGGCCATCAAGGTGCTCACAAGACTGGGGTTCAACCCGGCATCGTGCTCACCCGCATCGCTTGCGGGAGAACGTCTGCGCGAGGCCGATGTTCTCCACGCACTGGTCCGGCGCACCATGCCGGCGCAGCCGCCGTCCGCTGCCTACGAAACCGTCGCCAAGCCGCTGTTGCATGCCATCATGGCATTACGGGTGCCGGCACGATACCGGCCGCTGCTCGCGTGGCTGGAGGAAGTCGCGCAGAGCCGGTGCGTCAGAATTGCGCTCCATCCGGACGCGCCGGCCATTTACGCCGAGCTGCCGGGCCAGCAGAAGGCGGCACTCTGCATTGCCCTTTGCAAGGCGAGCCAGCKCCATGCGCGATGGCTGGGCCTGCAAGACCAGCAGTGGCTAGACATTGCCCGKTCGACATCGCCCGCCACGGTTCCCGGGCTGGCGCGCGCCGTGATCGAGTACCGTACCTATGGGGACGGCGCATACGCGACATGGTCGCAGGTTTCCTCTGCCGTGCGGGATGTCTTGAATGACGCGATGGCGCTGGATGATGCACGCCGCGCGGGCGTGATCGAGGGACTGATCACGTATGCCGACTGCATGCTCAGGCAGCGGTCCCGACGCGACAGCGTCGACGGCCCGCCCGCCGGTCTGGCGGCTGGATCCTTGTGGCATGCGATGATCGATGCCATCCCGGTAAGTCACGCCGTCGGTCCCCTGCTACGGCTCGCCGCCCACTTTCATCATGGCCGCCACCGTCTGGTCGCCGCGGAGCAACTCAATGCACTGATGGATCGGTTGACCAGCACGGCCCGCGATACGCTGTCGTTGGTCCTCGCTGGCCCATTCGACACGCGACGGTCCGCCGTGGGAATGCGTCGTCTTCTCGATGCTTCCGCTCGAGGGACAGCTCGGCTGGATCCGGTACGGCTACATCCCGCTCTCCATCCATTTGTACCTGTTGCAATCAGCGCGCCAGCATCCCAGTCCGGCGGGCAAGGCATCGAGGATCTTTCACGCGGTGCTCGATTCGCTGGCGCAGCGGGCTCCCGGCATCGAAGACACGATCGGTCGTCACGAGGCGTTGGTCGTCAGCCTGCGCACCACCCTGTCCAGCCAGACGGCGTTGATCCGCGACGAGAAGGCGTGGATACGCACGCTCGGGCTGATCGATAAGCTCAAGAGCACGCTGCCGCGCCGCATGGTCGCGAACGATACCGCGGTCCTCGACCAGCAGCGGGTCATCACCTTGCAGGCATTGCGCATGTTCGCGCCATCGATAGAGGCGCGGGTCCGCGCCGCGGTGGGCGCGTCGATTCCCTAGCCACCGGCCCTGTGTTTGGGGGCCGGCGTGCCTCGCCGTTCTCAGCGCGAATGACGCCTGACCCTGCCGACTCCGTACCCCTGTTTCCTCAAACCCATGCCGCGAGCTTCTGTACCGTTCACCGTCCCGTTCACTCCCGAATACACCGTCACCGGATGGCTCGAGCCGCCTGGCGACGCCGGCGGAACGGTCCCCATCGCCACCGGCCGCTTCGGCAACGCCAGGGTGACCTTTGTCATCGACCACGCTGACGGCCACGTGCGCGCCGAACCCGAAGACCCGGTGGCAGGGGCAGCGGGACTGAAGGGGTTCAAGGCCTTTCGCTACTGGATCTATTCGGTGCTCGGGCTCGATTCCTCCAGCCGCGCCATGCGCAATCTGTGGCGCCTCAGCGAATCGGAGGGCACCCGATTTTTTGGATTGAGCGTTGCCGGATTCAGGGCACAGCGTGCCTGCGCGGCCTTGCAGCAGCGACTCGCCCCCAACAAGGCCACGCTCCCTGCCGCCGGCATGCCAGAGCCGGCCGTGGCGGAGGCAGCCCCATTGCCGCCCGGCGTGCAGCCCGGCGTGCAGCCCGGCGCCGACGCCCGATGCAGACAGCGCCCGCGCGCCGGCAGGAACCGGCCGGCGACGGCCATCGCGCCATGCGTCCGGAAAACCTCCAGATCCGCTCTGGCACACGTCACCATCACTCTGGAGGCCATTGGCGCCGACTGTCTGCGCCTTGTGCTGGGCTGGCTCGATTTCCGAACCCTTAACGCAGTGGCGTTGGCGAACCAGTCGATGCGCACGCTGGCATTGGAGCAAATCCGCTGGTACACGCTGGAACAGCGCTGCAAAGCCACCAGGACCGCTGCCGATATCCAGCGCATCGTCCGCGATATCGGCTGCGTATCGGGTGCACACCCGCTAACGGGGAAACGCGAACGGGAAGCGACGATCCTGCAACGCCTCGCGTGGCGCGCGGTTCTTTGCGCCGAGCCCGTCCGACGCGCTTGCAATGTCGTGGCGCAATTGCTCGAGCCCATCAGATCGTTGCCGAAGCCGGCGCAATACAAGCCCCTGGTGAAGTGGCTCTATTTCATGGAGTTCGTCGGGGACGATGGGCCCATGCCTTCCGGCTTGCCGCTCGACCTTTACGAGGAATTACCGGCTGCGCACAAGGCGCAGCTGTGCAACCTGTTGTACGGCTGGACCGAGAGGGGACGCTTCGATCCCAGGCCAACCGGGCTGCATGGCGACGGCTGGCTCAATATCGCCAGGCACTTGTCTCCAGCGGAGTTGGCCCGGTTCACACACGCGGTTCTCGAGTCGAGACGGAAGCAGTGGGAGTCTATCCAGACATCCTGGCCGGACCTCTCCGCAGCGGTGGACGAAGTACTGAACGCCGCGATGGTGGCATTGGACAACGCGCGCCGCGCTGCCGTGATTTGTGGACTCATGAGCGTGGCCCCCGCCATCTTCAGGGACCATGCCCGGCGCAAGGCGGACGGCGCAATGGGCCCGTCGCTGTGGGACCGGTTGTTGTGCGCGGTGCCGGCGACGGAAGCCTGGGCCGCTCTTGACGCCCTGGTCGAGGCATTCTCCTCCCATTCGAGTGGCGACGCTGGCGACGCGCTCGTCGAGGAAGTCAAGGCGCTGATGGATCGTGTCAACCGCGAGAAGCCCGGGGCACTGAGTGCGACCCAGCGGCAGGAGATCCTGCTGCGGTTGTCCAAGGGACTTTCAGACGCCGAGCGGGACTCGTGCTGGCTCGCGCTGATGGACGCCTGCGAGGATCCGCGCATCTCCTCGACGGACCCCCGGCGCATGGCATTCGTCCTTGCCGACACGGCGGCCGAGGTGTGCAACGACACCGCGTGGCACAGGCTTCTGGCCTTCTGCGACTCTCCGCGTCTATGTCCGGCGGATCAGGCGCGAGTGCTGGCGCGGCTTGAGCGTGGCATGCGGGAATCGTCCCTGGAGTCATACACGCAATCGTCCGCGCCTTTCGAAACGGCACTGCGCCTCGCGCAACGCGACGGGCCACTGGAAGGGGTCATCGTCTTGCTGCCGCGCCTGCCGGAACATCTCGAAACCCCAGTGCTTGCGCTGCTGTCGGACCGCGCGGATGAGGACAAACGGGACGTCGTCGGCCTGTTGAAGCAATACCCTGCAAAGCAGCGTCTGACGACGGCCGTATTCGGTCTGATGTCCTTGCCAGCCAAGCTTGACTGGATCAGGTCCAGCTACACCCTGCCGCAGTTTGTGCAGCAGCTGCTCAGTGAAATGGACTCGGACGATGTCGCGCCCAACAGAGTGGCCCGCGTATTCGATGCCGTGGTCAGCTTCTTGTCGGGCGGCCAGTACAGAAACAGCATGCAACCCAAGGAAGTTATCCCGCTGCTGGCGCCCCTGCGTGCCACACTGACACGTCATCCATGCCTTGCCAGCGATGTCGGAGCGTGGACCCGGACATTGGTCGTGATTGAAATGGTGGCGTCCCATCACAGCATCGTTTCGTCGACCGGAAATGCCAGCGCCGTCGCCCGCGAGCGCGACCTGACGTGGCGGGGCCTGCGCGCCGTGGCGCCCCAGCTGGAAAAGCAGGTGGTAGCCAGGCTGGCCGACAAGGCCTCGGGCCGCCGCAGTGGGGGCGGCAATCCCGCGCGGCGCTAAGCCGGCCAGGGCAGGTCAGGCCGCCTTGGCGGCGACAATGCCATCCGCGATGTGGTGGGCGGTATTGACCGAATCGGTCAGGCCGAGATGCCCGTGCCCCACGGCAAGCCACAGCGCGGGATGGCCTGCGGCGGGACCGACCATCGGCACCGAGTCCGGCATGCAGGGCCGATGCCCCATCCACCGGCTCGGGGCGGCGTCGGGCAGGCCGGCAAAGGTTTCGCGCGCAATGCGCTCCAGCATCGCGGCCCGCCGCATGTCCGGCGCGCGCGCCAGACCCGCGATCTCGACGGTACCGCCCACGCGCAAGCCCTCCTCCATCGGCGTCACGAACACCTTGCGATCAGCGAGCACGACGGTGCGCGACACCACCGCCGCGGCGTCGCGGAACTGCACGTGGTAGCCACGCTGGCTCTCCAGGGCGATGTCGATCCCCAGCGGTGACAGCAGCTTGCGCGACCATGCGCCTGCCGCGACGACGACATGGTCGAACGGCTCGCTGACGGCGCCGCCCGTCTCGCGTAACCGCCAGCCCTGGCCGCCGTTGGTATTCACGCGCTCAAGTCCGGCGACGTCCGCCTGCCGAAGCACACCGCCGCGCGCCTGGAAAGCCCTGACGATCGCCTGCACGTAGCGCAACGGACTGACGATGGTGGCATGGTCCCGCAGATAGACGCCGACGCGATAGCGCTCGTTGACGTTCGGTTCCAGGGCCACGATGCCATCGCGGTCCAGCGTGTCGAAGGCGAAGCCGTACTCCTTGCGCATGCGCCATCCGGCGGCGTCCTTCTGCAGTGCCTGCGCATCGGGATACAGATGCAGATGCCCTCGCCGCAGCAGCAGCTCGGGCACGCCGATTTCACGGGTCAGTTCGGCATGCCGTTCGATGGCGTGGGCATGCAGCGCATGGAGCTGCCTTGCCGATCGCTCCACCCGTTGCGGCGTGGCGGACAGCACGAAGCGCGTCAGCCACGGCAGCGCGCGCGGCAAATATGACAGCGGCAGATACAACGGGCTGTTCTGGTCCAGCAGCATGCCGGGCAACGATGCCAGGACCCCGGGCATCGCCAGCGGCGCCACCGAGCCCTCGCTGATGGCGCCCGAATTGCCGAAGCTGCAGGCTTGCCCGGGCTGATCGCGCTCGATCAGCGTAACGGTGGCGCCGCGCTTGGCGAGCTGGTAGGCAATGCTGGCGCCGACGATGCCTGCGCCGATGATGGCGACGCTCGGCTGGGAGGAGGCGTTCGGTTGGAGAGACGGGTCCATCGGCGGGGCGTTGATGTCGTGGTTGTGGCGAGTGCCCGACTGTATGTAAGGCGCGGGGGCTTTGCAAGAGGTATGCCGGAGGGGGGGTGGATCGATTGGGTTTGCTGGGACTGCCCTCTCCCCCGCCCCGCAACCGCCTCGCATCTTTCGGTACCATGATCCCTGACCCGTGCCATCCACTCAATCGCAATGACCCCGCCCGCACTTATTGCCTTCGCCCTTCCCCGCTCCCGCCTCCGGCATGTCGCGTCCGCCGTCATCGCCTGCATGCTGTGCTGGTCAGCCGCCGCCTGGAGTCAGCCGCTGTGGTTTATCGACGGTCGTCCCACTCCCGCCGCGCGGCAAGCGGTGGAGGCGCTCGCCAACGCCGCGACGGATGGCCTGGAGCCCCAGCACTACGGCGCCGAAAGCCTGCGGCAGGCGCTCGCGCAGGCCGCCAGCGGGCCGGGGCTCCCGCCGGACGCGATCGACCGCGTCGACGGCACCCTGACCGCGACAATGCAGCAGTACCTGTCCGACCTGCACATGGGCCGCGTCGACCCGCGCAAGGTCCATGCGGATTTCGCCGTCGCGGAGCAACCGCCATTCGATCCCGACGCCTACCTGCGCGCGGCCGTCGCGGCCAACCGGCTGCCGGCAGCGATCCGCGAGGCCGCGCCGTCGTTTCCGCTCTATGGCACCTTGCGCGATGCACTGGCTCGCTACCGCACGCTGGCCACCACCGGGCAGCCCTACTGGAACTCGCCACTGCCCGCGCCGCCCGGCGGCAAGCTGACCGAAGGCCAGCCGTACGGCGGACTCGCAACGATGGCCCAGCGGCTACAGGCGCTCGGCGACCTCCCGGCGGGCACGCCGCTGCCCGACCGCTACAGCGGCCCGCTCGTGAAGGCGGTCCAGTCCTTCCAGGCAAGGCACGGATTGCAGGCCGATGGCGTGGTGGGGCGCGGCACGCTGGCGCAGCTGAACACGCCGCCGGCCGCGCGCGTGCGCCAGATCGTGCTGACGATGGAGCGGCTGCGCTGGACGCCGCTGGGCGAGGGTCATCGCATGATCGTGGTCAATATCCCGGAGTTCATGCTGCGCGCCTATGAGTGGCGCGACGGCAAGCTGGACATCAAGCTGGAGATGAAGGTCATCGTCGGCAAGGCGCTCGATACGCGCACACCGGTCTTCAAGGAAGACATGCGCTACATCGAGTTCAGCCCGTACTGGAACGTGCCGCCGTCGATCGCGAAATCCGAGGTCATTCCCCGGCTGCGTCGCGATCCGGGTTATTTCACGCGGCAGGGCTTCGAATTCGTGTCTGGCACGCAGGCCGTCACAACGCTGACGCAGGCCAATATGGACGCCGTGCTGAACGGCCAGATGCGCATCCGCCAGCGGCCCGGTCCGCTCAATGCGCTGGGCGACATCAAGTTCGTGTTTCCCAACAACCAGAACATCTACCTGCATCACACGCCGACGCCGCAGCTGTTCAAGCGCGACCGGCGCGACCTTAGCCATGGATGCATCCGCGTGGAAGCGCCGGTCGCATTGGCGAAATTCGTGCTGCAGGACATGCCGGAATGGACCGAGCCCCGTATCCGCGAGGCGATGGCCAAAGGCAAGTCGCGTACCGTGGCGCTGGCCGAGCCGCTGCCGGTCGTGCTGGCCTATGGCACGGCGATGGCAAGGGCCGATGGGCGGGTATACTTCCTGCCTGATATTTATGGCCAGGACAAGGTGCTCGATCAAGCCCTTCAACAGCGCTCCATGCAGCGTCTGGCCGACACGAAGCCGCAACGGCACGAGCCAACACCCACATTGAAACCATGACCGATTCCCGCAACCTTGCGCGCCGCCACTTTTTGCGGCGCACGGGCGGTCTCGCGCTGGGCGCGGGACTGACCGCACTGGCGCCGCGCCTGGCGCTCGCCAACGTGCCGGGGGCCCGCTCGCTGGCGCTCGATCACACCCACACCGGCGAGCACTTGTCGCTGGTCTATGCGATGGGGGAGCAGATCCTGCCGAAAGCGCATGTGACACTGAACCGCTTCCTGCGCGATCACTATTCCGGACATGTCGGCACCATCGATCCGGGCCTGTTCGACGTGCTATCGGAGCTGCACCGCGTGCTTGGCGCCGACCAGCCCTTCCAGGTCATCTCGGGCTACCGGAGCCCGTTTACCAATGCACGGCTGCGCAGCACGCGCGGCGGCGGCGTCGCAAAGCACAGCCTGCACATGGACGGCAAGGCCATCGATATCCGGCTGCCCGGCGTGCCGCTGGCCGACCTGCGCGACGCCGCGGTGTCGCTGCAGGCCGGCGGCGTGGGGTATTACTCGGCGGAGAACTTCGTTCACGTGGATACCGGGCGGGTACGGCGCTGGGGGTAGGGCATCGGCAGGATGCGTGCTGTGACTGCCTTCCTCTCCCCCCATCTCGTTTGCGATCGTTTGCAATTTGTTTCGTCCAGCCTGACTACAATCGCCTTCGTCTTGCGGCACCGCGCCTTCCTTTGAATCGGTAGCGGTTGCACGACGCCATGCATTTGCAAATGGCCATCCGGCGCGGTCCCTCGGTGCCCGCCGGATCCCGTTGGCGCACTCGCCGATTACCGCAGGCGAGCCCGCTCCTTCGGGTTCCGTGCCCTCGTGCCGCATCTTGATTGCCGACCATTGAACTCACGTAGCGAGCCTGTTGCGCAGGCCCGCCGCGGGCGTTCGCCCTTTTGTCACGGAAACAGGCTGCGACCCCATGGAGTCTTTGCATTCGTGTCCGACGATCGCCCCCGTGGCGACGCGCGCGCGATCGAACGTGCGCCGATCCGCCCCGGTTCCTCTGGCCATCGCCCTTGCGGCGGCGTTGTGTTGTCTGGCCGTGCCCGCGCAGGCTGATCCCGCCTATGACGCATTGATCGAACGCGCCCGCGCCGGCCAATACGACACCGCGCTGGCCGCGCTGCGTGAACGCATCGCGCGGTCCCCGGACGATCTCCGCGCCGCGTACGACCGTATCGTGATCGCGGGCTGGGCCGGACGCTCGCGTGAAGCGATCGAAGGCTATGACCATCTCGGCGACGCGACGGCGGTGTCGCGCACCGTGCCCGCCGAGGTCCTGGCCGCCGTGGCGCGCGCGCTGCGGGACGAGAAGCGTTGGGACGACGCCCTGGCGCGCTATCGGGATGGCCGGCAGCGCTTTCCGGACCGACTGGACTTCGCGCTTGGCGAGGTGATGACGCTGGCCGACAGCGGCCGTGCCGACGAGGCCGTGGCGCAGGGACGCTCCCTGGTCCAACGCCGCGCTGCCGATGCCGATGCGCGGCTGGCCCTCGCCTATGCCCACACGCACGCGTCCGATCCCTACGAGGCGCTGTTCGAGGCCGACCAGGCGCATACGTTGGCGCCCAAGCGGGCCGACGTGGTTAGGGAATACATCCGCGCCATGCAGCAGGCCGGATTGCCCGAGGCGGCGCTGCGCGTGGCAGGCGACCATCCGGGCCTGCTCGATCGCCCCGCCCTGCTGACGCTGCAACTCGACGCCGCGGCGGAGCAGGTCCGCCTCGCCGACATGCCGACCCGCACCGAAGCGGAACGCTTTGTCATCGCCGACCGCGCGCTGGCCCGCTACGAGGCGCTGATGCGCAAGCTGGTCGAACTGGGCCCGCAAGGCGATGCGCTGCTGCGCCGCGCCCGCATCGACCGCCTCGCCGCGCTGCACGCGCGCGTGCGGATGCGCGACGTGGTGGACAGCTACGAGGCGCTGCGTGCCGAAGGCATCGATGTGCCGGCCTACGCGCTGTCCGACGTGGCGGCCGCCTATCTCTATCTGCGCCAGCCGGAACAGGCCGAAGCGCTCTACCAGCAGGTACGCGAAGCGTTCCCGCGCGGCGGCGACCAGGAAGCGAGGCTTGCCGCCCAGACCGGGCTGTACTACTCGCGTGCCGAGGCGGAGGCGTTCAACCCCGCCGATCAGGTGGTAGACGAGGCCGCGCAGGAACAACCGCGCTGGCGCTGGATTCGCGGCCAGGGCATGCGGCAGCCCAACGATTTGTGGCTGCAGGCCGAACAGGTCGGGGCGCAGTCGCGACTGCTGGCCGACGACACCGTACAGGCGCAGCAACGTCTGGAAGACATGGTTCGCCGCGCGCCGGGGCACTCGGCGCTGCGTTCCGCGCTGGCGGAGGTCTACCGAGCCCGCAACTGGCCGCGCGCGGCGGAGAACGAACTGAAGCTGGCCGAGACGCTGGCGCCGCGCGCGCTGTCCGTCGAGGTGCAGCAGGGCCAGGCGGCGCTCGATCTGCAGGAGTGGCGGCAGGCGGAGCTGCTGCGCAATGACACGGTGGCACGGTTCCCGGAGGACCTGACGGTGCGCCGCCTCGACCGCAACTGGGCCGTGCACAACAAATCGGAGCTGCGCATCGAGGGCTATCGCGGCCTCGCGAACGACAGCGCCGTGGTGGGCGATGGCAACTTCGGCATCGAGACGGTGTTGTACAGCCCGCCGATCCAGTACGACTGGCGCGCCTTCGCCGGCGCCGGCCATGCCTCGGGCCGCTTCGAGGAAGGCAGTCTCGACTATCAATGGGCCCGCGCCGGCGCACAGTACCGCGTGCGCGACCTCACCGTGGAAGGCGAGGTGTCGACCCACTGGTACGGCCAGGGCGGCCGCCCTGGCGCGCGCCTGTCGGCCGACTACGACATCGACGACCACTGGCAGGTGGGCGCGTCCGCCGCGCTGCGTTCGACCGCGACGCCGCTTCGCGCGCTCAAGCAGGGCATCTACGCGGACACGCTGCAGGCCTATGCCCGCTGGCGCGGCAGCGAACGCAGCGAGTGGATGCTGACGGTGGCGCCGKCGCGCTTTTCCGATGGCAACGACCGGCTCGAAGGCGGCGTGTCCGGCGTCCAGCGCTTCTACACCGCGCCGCACTGGAAGGCCGACCTGCTGGTCGACCTGTGGACCTCGCGCAATACCCGCGACGACACACCGTACTTCAACCCGCGCGCCGACTTCACCGCGCTGCCATCGGTACGGCTGACCCACACCATGTACCGGCGCTACGAAACGGTGTGGGAGCAGCACTTCCTCGCCGGCACGGGCGCGTACATGCAGCGCGGCTACGGCACCGGCGCCATCGTGCTGCTCGGCTACGGCCAGCGCTTGCGCGCCAACGACGTGTTCGAAGTTGGCGCGACCGTGACCGGCACCAGCCGGCCCTATGACGGGCAGCGCGAGCGCGAACTGCGCGTCGTGCTGGACCTGATCTACCGATTCTGAACCGGATGCATGCCATGGACGCCACACTGATGCGCGCCTATCGAGTTGTTCTGCTGATGCTCACCGCCTGGCTGCTGGCGGCCTGCGCGAAGGACATTCCCACCTTCACGCCGCCGGCACACCGCCCCATCGCGCCGTCCGAACAGGCATGGCCGCGCAATCATGTGGCGGTGCTGGCCTACCACGATGTCGAGGACAAGGATCCCGACCAGACCTACCTGAGCGTACGCACCGACCACCTGATCGGCCAGCTCGCGTGGCTGCGCGAGAACGGCTACCAGGCCGTGTCGGTGGACCAGATCCTGGCCGCACGCCGCGGCGGTCCGCCGCTGCCGGATCGCGCGGTGCTGCTGACCTTCGACGACGGCTATCGCAGCTTCTACACGCGCGTGCTGCCGATCCTGAAGGCCTACCGCTGGCCGGCCGTGCTGGCCCCGGTCGGATCCTGGCTCGATACGCCGGAAGACGAACCGGTGGACTTCGGCGGCACGCCGACCGGGCGCGAGCGCGTGCTGACCTGGTCGCAGGTGCGCGAGATCGCCGCGTCGGGTCTGGTCGAGATCGGCGCGCACACCGACTCGCTGCACTACGGGCTGCTCGCGAATCCGCAGGGCAATACACAGCCGGCCGCGGTGGTGCAGGGCTTCGACCCGGCTACCGGCCGCTACGAAGCGGACCGCACCTACGAGCAGCGCTTCCGCCAGGACGCCGGGCGCGTCAGCGACAAGGTGCGTCGCGCCACCGGCAAGCCGGTGCGCGTGTGGATCTGGCCGTATGGCGCGGAGAACGGCACGGCGCTGCGGATCCTGGGCGAGAACGGCTACGAGATGGCCCTAACGCTGGAAGACGGCCTGGCGACGGTCGACCGTTTGATGTCGGGCGCGCGGCTGCTGCTGGCCGACGATCCCGGCCTGCGTGGCTTCGCGCAATCGGTGGTCAACATGGAGCAGCCGTCGACGATGCGCGTCGTGCATGTCGACCTGGATTATGTCTACGATGCCGACCCCGCGCAGATGGAGCGCAATCTGGACAAGCTGGTGCAGCGCATCGCCGACCTGAACATCGACACGGTGTTCCTGCAGGCGTTCGCCGATCCCGATGGCGACGGGCTGGTGAAGTCGGTGTATTTCCCCAACCGCTGGCTGCCGGTTCGCGCGGACCTGTTCAACCGCGTCGCATGGCAGCTCGAGAGCCGCACCAATGTGAAGGTCTATGCGTGGATGCCTGTGCTCAGCTTCGATCTGGACGCGTCCATCGCCCGCGTCGAGCGCTGGGACCCGAAGGCCGGCCATGCCGCCGTGGACGCGAAGCAATACCGGCGGCTGTCGCCGTTCGATCCGGTGGCCCGCGCCCGCATCGGCGACCTTTATGAAGACCTGGCGCGCCATGCGATGTTCGACGGCATCCTGTTCCACGACGACGCCATCCTGAGCGACTTCGAAGACGCCAGCGCGTCCGCCCTTGCCGCCTATCGCGCCGCGGGGCTGCCAGGCTCGATCGCCGAACTGCGCGCCGATCCGCGCATCATGCAGCGATGGACCCGCATGAAGAGCCAGTACCTGGTCAGCTTCACCAGGGAACTGGCGCAGCGCGTGCGCGACATCCGCGGCCCCTCCATCAAGACCGCCCGCAATATCTTTGCCGCGCCGATCCTGCAACCGGAGAGCGAGGCATGGTTCGCGCAGAACCTCGACGACTTCCTGGCCGCGTACGACTGGACCGCGCCGATGGCGATGCCGTACATGGAACAGGTGCCGGCCGGCCAGGAGAACGCGTGGCTGGACAAGCTGGTGGATGCCGTCGCCAGCCGCCCCAACGCGCTGCGCCGCACCGTGTTCGAACTGCAAAGCCGCGACTGGCGCGCCGCCGACGCGCCGCCCGTCGACAGCAAGGTGCTGGCCAGCTGGATGCAGCGCCTGCAGCGCCGAGGCGCGCGCAACTTCGGCTACTACCCGGACGACTTCCACAACAACCAGCCCCGGCTCGACGTGGTCCGGCCGGCCCTGTCCAACGCCTGGTACCCCGCGCCATGATCGAACGTCTATTCGCCCTGATCGTCCTGTGCATCGCGCTCGGCGCGCCATTCGGACTGGCCCTGGTCGCCACCGGCGACCTGTTGCTGGCCTTCGTATTCTTCTACCCGCTCTTCATGTCGGGCCTGTGGATGGCCGGCGGCATCTACTTCTGGTGGCACTGGGAAGGCAAGTGGTCGTGGGACGACGACCGCCCCGCCCCGAAGGTCGCGGGCGAGCCGTTCATCTCGATCCTGGTGCCCTGCTTCAACGAAGAGGCGCAGGGCGAGGAAACGCTGACGGCCGCGCTCGCCCAGCGCTATCCGGACTTCGAGGTGATCGCCATCAACGACGGCTCCAGCGATGGCACCGGCGCGCTGCTCGACCGGCTGGCGGCGCGCCACGAACGCCTGCGCGTGGTCCATCTTGCCCACAACCAGGGCAAGGCGATGGCGCTGCGCATGGGCGCGCTGGCGGCGCGCGGCGAGTATCTGGTGTGCATCGACGGCGATGCGGTGCTGGACCCCGACGCCGCCGCGTACCTTGTCGCGCCGATGGTCGACAACCCGCGCGTCGGCGCGGTGACCGGCAACCCGCGCATCCGCACGCGATCCACGCTGATCGGCCGCATCCAGGTGGGCGAGTTCTCGTCCATCATCGGGCTGATCAAGCGCACGCAGCGCGTCTACGGGCAGGTGTTCACCGTCTCGGGCGTGGTGGCCGCGTTCCGCCGCCGCGCGCTCGACCGCGCGGGGTACTGGAGCCTGGACATGATCACCGAGGACATCGATATCAGCTGGAAGCTGCAGCGCGACCACTGGTCGATCTTCTACGAGCCCCGCGCGCTGTGCTGGATCCTGATGCCGGAGACGCTGCGCGGGCTGTGGAAGCAGCGCCTGCGATGGGCACAGGGCGGCGCCGAGGTGTTCCTGAAGAATGTGCGGTCGATCTGGATCTGGCGGCACCGGCGGCTGTGGCCGCTGATGGCCGAGTACTGCCTGTCGGCCGCCTGGGCCTTCGCCTTCGCCATGTCGATCATCCTGTGGGCGCTGGGGCATTTCATCGACCTGCCCGGCAATGTCCGCATCGAGAAGCTGATGCCGCCCGGCTTTACCGGCATGGTGCTGGCCGTCGTGTGCGTCCTGCAGTTCGCCGTCAGCGTGGCGATCGACCGGCGCTACGAACCCCGGCTCGGCCGCTCGCTGTACTGGATCATCTGGTATCCGCTGGCCTTCTGGATGGTGGGGATGCTCACCACGCTGCTGGCCTTTCCCAAAGTCATGCTCAAGACCCGGAAGCGGCGTGCCCGCTGGACCAGCCCGGATCGCGGCATTCGTTCGATGAGGTCGTCATGAAGGTCGTCATGAATCCCGACGAGATGATCGTGCGCAGCCAGCGCTCCCGTCTGGGCTGGCTGATCGATGCGCTGCTCACCGCGCTGGCGTGGATCGGCTTCGGCTGGCTGTGTGCGTCCGGTGTGCACGCGGTGCTGCAAGCGGCGGACAGCGGTCCTGGCGTGCCGGTCCTGTCGGCGCTGCTGCCGACCATGGATACGCTGGCGATCTATGTCGTGGTGGCGGTGATCAACGGCATCGTGCTGCTGGCATGGGCGCGATATAACCAGTACCGCTTCTCCGGGCTGGACCGGCGTCGCGCCATTCCGGCACTGGGCAAGGAGGAGCTTGCGCGCAGTTTTGGCGTGTCGGCGCAGCGGTTGCAGGCGATGCAAGAGGCGAAGGTAGTGGTGGTGGTGCATCAGGAGGATGGTGGGATTCTGGATGTGAGGTTGGGGTGAGGGTGTTGCGGCGGGGGAGAGGGCACTCACAGCAACACAAAGCCCCCGCAATTCCCAATCACCAATCCCACCATCCCCACCGTGTTATCTTCGGCCTCCAAAGAATCCCCAAGGAGACCACCCGGATGTTGACCAAGCCATTGCGCCGCGCCGTCGCTGCCATCGCCCTGCTCACCGCCGCCGCCGCGCACGCCGCCTACCCCGAACGCCCCATCAAGCTGATCGTGCCGTTTCCGCCGGGACAGGCCACCGACATCTTCGCCCGTGCGCTGGGCGAGCGCCTGGGCAAGCAGCTGGGCCAGTCGGTGGTGGTGGAGAACCGCGCCGGCGCCGGTAGCAATATCGGCATGCAGATGGCCTCGCGTGCCGCACCGGACGGTTACACGCTGGTGATGGCGGGCAGCGCCATGGCCATCAACCAGACTCTCTACAGCTCACCCGGCTTCGATCCGCGCGCGGACTTCCAGGCGATCTCCGGCGTGTTCTCGGTGCCGCTCGTCTTCCTGTCCACGCCGCCGTCCGGCATCGCGTCGCTGCGCGATCTGATCGCCAAGGCCAAGGCGGCGCCGGGCAAGATCAGCTACGCCAGCGCGGGCATCGGCGGCACCCAGCACCTGTCCGCGGAAATGCTGAAGGCCCGCGCCAATATCTTCATGGTGCATATCCCGTACAAGGGCAGCGGACCGGCGCAGGCGGACTTCCTCGGCAACCAGATTCCCGTGATGGTGGACTCGGTCACGGCCGCGCTGCCGCTGATCCAGTCGAAGAAGGCCGTGCCGCTCGCGGTCACCGCTGCCCGGCGCGTGCCGCAATTGCCGGAGGTGCCCACCGTGGCCGAACAGGGCGTGCCCGGCTTCGAGGCAGTGGGCTGGGCCGTGCTGATGGCGCCGGCGGGCACGCCGGCCCCCATCGTCGCGCAGCTCAATGCCGAAACGGTCAAGGCGCTGCAATCGCCGGAGCTGTCAAAGTTCATCACCGACCGCGGCTCCGAGCCGATGCCGATGTCGCCGGAACAGACCGCACGCTTTGTCGACAGCGAGATCCGCAAGTGGGCGCCGGTGGTCAAGCGCTCCGGCGCGAAGGCCGACTGAAGCGGCCGGCCGCCGTCGCCGGCGGTCCTACTGTCGCCCTTCGCAGCGTGATTTCGCGCGGGGAATCACGCGCTTGCCATGCTAAAGTTCCGAAGCGCTGTCTTCGGCGCGACAGAAGAATATCGACGGCTTCGATAGCCGCATCACAACATCGGAATGGCGGCCAATTCATCGCCATCAACCGGGAAGGGTCAAGCACAACAGGCTGAGGAGACAAGCGACGTGATGAAGATGCCTCCGCTGAACCCACTGAAGGTATTCGAGGTGGTGGCCAGGGCGAGCAACCTTACCGCGGCCGCCCACGAGCTACGGGTGAGCCAGTCGGCCGTGAGCCGGCAGATCGTGGTGCTGGAGGAATACCTGGGCGTGCAGCTCTTTACCCGCGAACGGGTGGGCGTGCGTCTTACCGAAGTGGGCGAGGCCTACGCGCGCAGGATACGTCCAGCGCTCGAGGAAATCTCGATGGCCACGAAGTTCATCACCCAGAAATACGCGGACAACATCATCCGGCTGCGCACGTACACCACGCTGACGGCGCGCTGGCTTATTCCGCGGCTGCCGCGCTTCAAGGAGCAGTACCCGGATGTGGAAGTGATGATCACGAACAGCACCGCACCGCTGGATTTCGGCACCGAGCAGTGCGACCTGGCCATTGTGCTGGGCGATGGCAACTGGCGCGATGCCGAAGCCACGCTGCTGCTGGAGGACGTCATTGAGCCGGTCTGCTCACCCGCATTCCTCGAGGCGTCGCAGCGCGGCGTGCCCCTGGCCGAGATCCTGCGCAGCAAGCCATTGCTGGTGTCCAAGTACCGCAAGAATGACTGGCCGACGTGGCTGGAACATGCCGGCATGAGCGAGCTGTTCGACCGGGCCGAGAAGATGATCTTCAGCAGCTCGATCCTGACGTGGCAGGCCGCCATGGACGGTCTTGGCATCGCCATCGGCCAGCAGTACATGCTGGACGCCGATATCAAGGCGCGCCGGCTCGTGCGTCCATTCGCGAACCCGCTGCGCACGGGAAAGGGACACTATCTGGTGTCCCCTTCCCTGCAGCGCTATTCGAACAAGGTCTCGGCGTTCAAGGACTGGCTGGTCCATGAAGCCGAGCGGACGCACGACACATCGTCAGCGGACTGACGGCTGACAGGCATCCGCCCGCGCTACGGGCGGATCAGGCGATAGACCACCGGGTAGTAGTTCATCCCATAGCCACGGTCGACCGCCTGTCCCAGCAGCGTGGCCGTCGCTTCGGCCACGCGGGGCTGGATACCCGACGACTGCGCCAGCTTCAGCGCCAATCGCATGTCCTTCAGCGCATAGGCGGCCGGGAACATCTTCTCCGGGAACTCATCGCGTGCCAGTTTCTCGCCGGTCAGCCGCAGGGCGAACGAATCGGCCGAACCGAGCTTCAGCACATTGGCCAGCATGGCCTTGTCGACGCCGGAAGCTTCCGCGATGGCCATGGCCTCGGCGAGCGCGTTCACGGTGGAGAGCAGCACCATGTTGTTCATGATCTTGACGACCTGCCCCGCGCCCACGTCACCGCAGTGCACGACGTCCGACCCCATGCAGCGCAGCCATGGCGCGACCGCCTCGAACCGCTCGACGGTACCGCCCACGGTAATGAGCAGGGTGCCGCTGTTGGCCGCCTCGCGGCTGCGCGCCACCGGGGCGTCGACAAACGACACGCCATGCGTGGCAAGCCGCTGCGCCAGCGCCCGCGTACGCGGCACATCGCTGGTGCTCATGTCCACCACCGTGCGGACGGAACCGCCCTCGACGATCAGCGGGTCCTCACCGAAGCAGACCTCCTCGACCTGATCGATCGACGGCAGCGACAGGAACACCGTGCCGGCTGTCCGCCGTATGCCGGCGATCGATGACGGTACCGCACCATGCGCGGCCACGCGGGCCACGTTGTCCGCGTCGAGGTCGGCCACGTACACCGGCAATCCGCACTTGCGCACCAGATTGCGGCACATGCCCTCGCCCATCACGCCGACGCCAACGAAGCCCAATGCGTCCACGCCGTTGCTCATGATGCCACCCCCTGGCGGACGCATTTGATGCGCAGAAACTCCCGCACGCCTTCGATGCCGCCCTCGGAGCCCAGGCCGCTGTCCTTGTGGCCGCCGAACGGCGTTTCCGGCAACGAGGCCTGCCATTCGTTGATGCACACCACGCCGCTGTCGATCTCGTGCATCAGGCGGTGCGCCTGCTGCAGGTTGTTGGTGTAGGCATAGGCCGCCAGTCCGAACGGCAGCCGGTTGCACTCCGCAATGGCCTCGTCGAGCTGCGCGAAAGGACTGATCAATGCGATCGGGCCGAACGGCTCGATGGTCGCCGCGTCGCTGTCGAGCGTCGGCTCCAGGATTACCGTTGGCTTGTAGAAAAAGCCTGCGGTGCCGATGCGCTCGCCGCCCGTGGCCACCTTGAGCCCGCGCCCTCTCGCGTCCTGCACCATCTGTTCGATCGACTGCAGCCGGCGCAGGTTCTTCAGCGGCCCCATCTGCGTGGCGCCGTCGAAAGGATCGCCGACCTTCAATGCCTCGGCCGCCTTCACGAACCTGTCGCAGAACGCCTGGAAGATGGGCGCCTGCACCAGGAAGCGCGTCGGCGATGTGCACACCTGGCCGGCGTTGCGGTACTTGGTGGCGACGGCCATCCGGACCACGCGGTCGACGTCGACGTCGTCGCACACCACCACGGGCGCATGCCCGCCCAGTTCGAGCGTCGCCCGCTTCAGCGTCTGCGCGGCCCTGGCGCCGATGGACTTGCCCACCGAGGTGGCGCCGGTGAACGTCACCATGGCAATCCGCGGCGCGGTACAGAGGATATCGGCGATCTCCCCCGGATCGCCAAATACCATGTTCACCACGCCGTCGGGAATGCCCGCATCCTGCACCACACGCGCGATATGCAAGGCAACCCCCGCCGTTTCTTCCGAGGGCTTGATGACGATGGTGCAGCCCGCCGCCAGCGCGCCGCTGATCTTGCGCGATGGCGTGATGGCCGGCGCGTTCCAGCCCGCGAAGGCGGCCACGGGACCGATCGGCTCCAACATCACCGTCTGCGTGATGCCCTCCGCGCGCGGCGGGATGGTACGGCCATAGATCCGACGCGCCTCCTCGCTGGCCCATTCGAACATCTCGGCGGCGGTCACGACCTCTTTCTGGGCCTCGCCAATCGGCTTGCCCAGTTCCCGGGCGATCTGCTCGGCGATCGCCGTGCCACGCTCGCGCATCAGCGACCCGACGCGGCGCAGCAACGCCGATCGTTCGAGCACCGACGTCTTGCGCCATGTCCGGAACGCCTCCGTGGCCGCCGTGATGGCTTCCTCCACGTCCGCCGGCGCGGCTTGTGCGAAGTCGCCGAGCGCGCGGCCCGTGCTCGGCTCGATGACGGTGATACGGGAGCCCGATGCCCCCTGGCGGAACTCGCCCGCGATAAATTGGGAGTAGTGCATGTCAGTCGGTGTTGATATCGGCTGCCTTGATGATCGATGCCCACCGCTCGGTCTGCGACTTGATGTGGTCGGTGAACTGCTGTGGGCTGCCCGTGAAGGGGAACTGCCCCAGCGATGCCAGGCGTTCCTTTACGTCCTTGCGATTCATGATCTCGTTGACGGCGGCGTTCAGCTTGGCGACGATCGGCTGGGGCACCCCGGCCGGACCCATCAGGCCGTTCCACGGCTCGGCGGCAAAGCCCTTGAAGCGCGTGCCAAGCGTCGGCACGCCCTCGCCCCCCAGACCGGGTGTGGCGCTGGCCGAGGCCAGTATGCGCATCTTGCCGCCCTTCACCTGCGGCAGCGCCACGGCGCCCGCGAGGAAAGCGAAGTCGATGCGCCCGGCGACCAGATCGGTAACGGCAGCCGAGTCGCCCTTGTACGGCACATGCACCGCATTGATCTTCGCGTCGCGCTTGAACCATTCACCGGCGAGATGATTGACCGCGCCATTGCCGGCCGACGCATAGCTCAGCTGCGACGAAGGATCGCGCCCCCGCTGCAGAAACTGGTCGAGCGTGGTGATGGGCGACGATGCCGGCACGACCAGGAAGTACGGGTAGCTCGCCACGAGAGCGATCGCGGTGAAGTCGCGAACCGAGTCGTAGCTGGTCTTCTGCAGGGTCGGAATGATCGACAGCGTGCTGCTGCTGCCGAACATCAGCGTGTAGCCGTCAGGATTGGCCTGCTTCAGCTGGGCGGCGGCCACCGCGCCGGAGGCGCCCGGCCGGTTTTCCACCACAAAGCTCTGCTTGAATCTGGCGGTGAGGTGTTCGGCGAGAATGCGGGCCACCACATCGGTCGGACCGCCGGCGCTGAAGCCGACCACGATATTGACCGGCCGGGTGGGCCAGTCGCTCGCGGGCTGGCCCCATGCCATCCCGCACGTCGCCAGTGTTCCCGCCATGGCAACGGAGGCGAGGGCCAGCGAGCGTCTGGTGCGATTGATCATTCAGAAGTCTCCTTGTTATTTCTCGAATGGTGGGCTCGGGAGGCTGGCTCAGGCGATGCGATAGGCGTGCACACCCGGCACATCGACGGCGGGATAGCGGACGCACACCTCGGGGTCGTGCCCCGGCACGATAAGATCCTCGCCATCGGCCAGTTCCTGAATGCGCGCATAGCCCTTGAGCATGTCGTCGAGGCTGTGGATGGCGGGAAACGGGTTCCGCCGCGCCAGGTTCTCGTAGTAGTGCGCGGCATCGGATGCCAGCACCACCCAACCGCGCGCGGTCCGCACCCGCACCACCTGCAGGCCGTCGGTGTGGCCGCCCACGCGGTGCAGCTCGATGCCGTCTCGCAGCGCGTGGAAGCCGTGCACCAGCCGCACATTGCCCTGGTGAAGCCGCCTGATCAGCAGGCCGATATCGTCCGTGGAGAAGAAGTGGTTCTGCTTCGGGTCGCACATGCAGTCGCCCGTCGCGTATCGCACCTCGCGATCCTGCACCCAGATCTGCGCCGCGGGAAATTCGCCGAGGTTGCCGGCGTGGTCGTAGTGCAGATGCGTGATCACCACGTCCCTCATATCCTCGGGGGCATGGCCCAGGCGACGGATCGACTCCAGCGGCGACACCAGATACCGTCGCTGGCGCAGCGCCGCGGATACCGGACTGAATCCGGTGTCGACCAGCACCACCGTGCCTTGCCCCACCACCAGCCATACGAAGAAGTCCAGCGCCATTGGCGCCGCCGGATCGCCGTCCACCGGCTGCAGGAAGTTGCTTTGCCGCGCCCGATCGACCGTGGCGTATTTCACGGCCAGGACCTCGAAGCACTCGCTCATGATGTCCTCCCTATCGGCGTGCACGCCAGTACGCGGCGTAGCGGCTCACTTCCTGACCAGCGGGCACTTGCTTTCGGCCAGCGGATGAAAGGCGCGGTCGCCCGGCACGGTTTCCAGCACGGTGTAGTAATCCCATGCCCCCTTGGACTCCTGCGGCTCCTTCACGCGTACGAGGTACATGTCGTGCACCAGCTTGCCGTCGTCGCGCACCTTGCCGTTCTTGGCGAACGCGTCCTGGATCGGCATGGACTTGATCGTCCGCATGACGTCGGCGACGTCGTCGGACTTCGCCTTCTCGATCGCCTTCAGATAGTTCAACGTCGCGGAGTACTGGCCCGCCTGCAGCGCGGTCGGCATGCGCTTCGTCTTCTCGAAGAACTTCCGCGCGAACTTGCGCGATGAATCGTCGAGGTCCCAGTAGAACGATTCGGCGAACAGCATGCCGCCGGCGTCCTTCAGGCCGATACCGTGCACGTCCATGATGCTCATCAGCATCGCCACGGTCTGCTGGCCGCGCTTGGCCAGGCCAAACTCCTTGCCCTGCTTGATCGCGTTCTGCAGGTCCAGACCCGCCGTGGCGATGGCGACGGCGTCCGCCTTGCTGGCCTGTGCCTTCAGGATGTAGGACGAGAAATCGCTGCCAGGAAACGGATAACGCGAGGAGCCCAGCACCTTGCCGCCCGCCCCCTCGATGAACGCCTTGCCGTCGTTCTCCAGCGAATGGCCGAATGCGTAGTCCGCGGTCAGGTAGTACCAGTTCTTCGCGCCCTTCTTCACCACGGACTGGGTCCCGACCTTGGCCAGCGAGTAGGTGTCATAGACCCAATGCAGATTGTTCGGCGTGCAATCCTCGTTGGAGATGCGCACGGCGCCCGCACCGGTCACGATCGTCAGCCGGTTCTTCGCCTGCGCCACCCGCATCGCGGCCAGCGCCACCGCGCTGTTGCCAAGTTCCGTCACGGCATCGACCTTGTCCCGATCGAACCATTCGCGGACACGGGTCGACCCTATGTCAGCCTTGTTCTGGTGGTCGGCGCTGACCATCTCGATCGGGTAGCCCAGCACCTTGCCGCCGAACTCCTCGATCGCAATCTCCGTTGCGACGATGGACCCTCGCCCCACGTTGTCCATGAAGGCGCCGCTGATGTCGGTCAGCACGCCGATCTTGACGATGCCATCGGAAATCCGCGCGCCCGGGCTCTGCGCGCCCGCGACGAACGAAGCGGCAAGCAGCGCGATACCGACCGCCGCTCTCTTGTATGCGAACCGTGTCATGCTGTCTCCTCCATTTATTATCGGTATGCCCTTACAGGCGAATCGGATCGACACCGTTGGATCGGGCCCAGAAATCCGTCATGCACGAGGTGTCCTGCCCATCCATGCCACCATGGCGCGCCAGCTGGAACAGGCTGCGCGCGAGGTTACCCATCGGCAGCGAGATGCCAGCCGACTGCGCGGCCTGGCATGCCAGTGTCAGGTCCTTGAATCCCAGCGCGAGATCGAAGCCCGGCGTCAGATCGCCCTTCAGCACCTTGACCGGCCACTTCTCCTTGAGCTGGCCATTCGAGGCCGTGGTGCCGGTCAGCACGTCGAAGGTCTTGCGCGTGTCCAGGCCGAGCGCGTTCGCCAGCACCAGCGCCTCCGAATTGAGCTGGCAATAGCACAGCACCATCAGGTTGTTGATCAGCTTCATCCGCGTGCCGGAGCCCGGGGCGCCGCAATGCAGCACCGTGGTTCCCATCTTCAGCAGAAGCGGTTCCAGTTCGGCACGGTCCGCGTCGGTCGCACCGAGCATGAACAACGATTCGCCGCGGTCGGCATGGGCAGCGAGACGGCCAACCGGCGCATCGGCGAAGCGCACGCCCTTCTCTTGCGCCGCGCGCCCCAGCGCGTCGACCGTGTCGGTATCGATGGTGCTGAGTTCGACCAGGAAGCCGCCTTGGCGCAGACCGGCCAGTACCCCGTCATTTCCGAGGATCACCTCCCGCGCCTGCATGGGCCCCGGCAGCATGGTGAAGACCACGTCGACGCCCGCCGCGAGCGTGCGTACGTCGGCCGCGCGCGAGGCCCCCTGCTCCACCAGCTTGTCCACCGGCGCGCGCTGGATATCGTGGACGACCAGCTCCACGCCATTGCGCAACAGATGCGAAGCCAGCGCGAAGCCCATGCGGCCCAGTCCAATGAAACCGACCTTCATTGCGTTTCCTTCAAAGGGATTGAATGCGTTGCAGGACCGGCAGCAGATGGCCGATAAAGGCTTGCGGAGCCTCGCTCATCGGGAAATGGCCGATGCCGGGCATGATCTCCAGCTGCGCGCCAGGAATCCACCGCGCCAGGTCCTTGCTGTCCTCGGGCGTGCACGAGTAGTCGTACTCGCCCGTCAGCAGGAACAGCGGGCACTTCGCGGTATCGATCTGCTGCACCTTGCCGCGCAGATCGCCTTCGCCCTTGTAGAAATACAGGTCGCCCTTGAAGATGCCGGGGCCTCCCTGCATGTAGTGCCACAGCGTCTCCCAACGGTCGCGGCTGTCGGCCGCCGGCCCGATCAGGCCCGACACAATGCCCGCGCACACCTCGCCGCCATGAACATCCGGCCGGTGCAGCCACTCCTGCTCGTAATACGGCGAGACGTGCGCGCCAGACTGCAGGCCGATCAGCGCCTTGAAGCGCTCCGGACATTTCAGCGCCAGATGAAGCACCACGCGCCCGCCAATGGAACACCCCATCACGATCGGCTGCCGGATCTCCATCGCATCCATGAAGGCGACGATGGTCTCGACGTACAACTCACTGGTCAGCCGGTATTCATGCGTCTCCCAGCCGGCGGGCGGCGACGACTTGCCGTGGTATGGCATGTCGAAGCAGATCACCTGATGGTTCCGCGTCACCTCCGGCGAGTTCAGCAACGCCCGATACTGGCGCGTGTCGCTGCCCGCCGTATGCAGGCACAGCAGCGGTTGCCCCGACCCCGCGGTCTCGTAGTAGACGCGGCACATGCGCCCGGCAATCTCGAAATTGACGTAGCCGCCGACAACGGCTTCCTTCCTAGCTGGCATGGCGCTCGCTCCCGCGTTGGCTTTCGGACTGGCTTCCGAGTTCGGTTCCGATCTGGCTGACCAGCTCCTTGAAGTACAGAAGGTTCTGCATGAAGACGGTCTGATCCCCCTCCACCTTCAGCGTCCTGAACTTGACCATCGCCATCAGGTCATGGAACCGCGGCTGAGGCGTCGGCGCCCAGAATCGGTCCCACGTGTCATCGGACGCGACCAGCGCGAAGGTCCAGCGCGGCATCACGTGCGGGCCGGGCCTGATCTGCACCACGTGGCCGTCGCGGATGGTGATCAGGTAGTCGGTCTCGCCCTTTTTCAGCATGAACGTTACGTTGACGTACCTGCCCCGGTGGGCGAGCCAGTCCGCGGGCGTTTTGCTTTGTTCGGTATTGTTCATGGTTTGCCTCCTGATGGGAATGTTCCATAGGGCTTGAGGGGGGACAACCGACTATTTGTTGGGATGGGGTGAGGTTTGGTTATGGCTGTGGGGCTGCGGCATGGGCTGGAGACGACCGGGGTCTGTCAGGGCGTTCCGCTTCTGGCGTTTACCCGGGCGCACGCTTCCCGCGCCCAGGTTCTCGAACCTTGTCCATCATTGCCCATCCCTGCCGCGGTGAAAACTTCGCAGATGTATTGCTGCCATGCGTATTTGTTGCAGCTGGTGGTGGAGCCGGGACTGGAGCCACTAGCGCTCGACAGGTGAAGTGTTTCTGTCAAAGGCAGCGATTTTCGAAAGCGCAAGCAGGCTGGACCGGCTCGCTGGGAAGCCTGCGTGAGTTCCTGTACGGGATGGGATCGGAAACGCCGGAGAACCAGAAGCTGCTGCTAGGCGCGCTTTGTCACCGCATGGCGTCGATGGGCCCCACCGTCCGGGCGGCGCTTTGCATGGATGTGCTGACCCGCATTGCGGCGCTGCCCGCGAAGTGGCGCCCGCACGTATCGAGCGAGCTGGCGATGGTGGTCGCCGAGGACAATAACCGGACGTCGGAATTCGATCACGCACTGTTGTCCCTGGCCCAGTGCCTGGATGCCGCAGACGCGGGACGGGTGTCCGGCGGACTGCGGACACGCTTGCAATGCCCCGGCGCAAGTGGCTCGTCCAAAGACTCAAGGAATGCTGCGAGGACCTGCCCATTTGGACCAGACGACAGATGACCCACTTTGACAGCCTCCTTGGCGTCGAGCGGGTCAGCGAAGATAGCGCGTCTTGCTGGCAATGTCTGCAGGCGGCCAGCCATCTGGATGTTGAAACTCGCGCGACCTTGTATCGACATGCGCAGGTGTTCCTGCCGGTCGTCGACGATGAGGATTGGCTCGCGCTCTATGAGGCTGGGCTCGAGCAGATCGACACACTGCACCCTCCCTCGCTGCAGGTCGCTCCGCTGCAGGCATGGGCGCGGCAATTAAGGCAAGTGTATTGCGAGGCGGCATGGACTCTGCTGGCTGAACGCGCGGCACGGTTCCCCGATCCGCAACGCACCGCCATCCTGGCCGAATTGCTACGGCGGCTGGTTCGGCCGGTGCCGCTCGGTGCGGTTGAACCGGTGGGAGAACAGGTGAAGCGACTGACTGCAATACTTACCGTCTTCCGGCAGCTTCCAGCCGCACATCGCACCACCCTCATACCGAACCTGGCCTGCGCCACATGGAAGCTGTGGCGGGGAGCCATGGCATTGCTGCAACCGGATATCGACGCGACGTTGGCCACGCAGCCACTCTGGCGTCATGCTTCCGTAGTCGCTGAAATCGCCGCCGGAACCTTGGGCACGGATGCGAGGGCGTGGGTATTGGCACAGATCAAGAGCCTGACGCAGGCACAGGTCCGTTGTGCTCTCGAGGGGGAAGCGCCCGTGCCATATCGCGCGGAAATCCTGCGCCGACTGCTGTTGGGCATGACAAGAAGCGGGCATGCATTGGAATCGTCGCCACGATGGGCCTTGATGCCGCATTGGCCTGCGGTACGCGAGGCACTGATGCAGAGTGAGGCCGGGCATCGCGAACTCGTGATCAAGCAACTGGAGGCCATGCTGCCGGAGGCCATGCTGCCAGAGCTTGACCGGGGCATGCGAAACGAGGCGGAGGCTCTGCTGGCGACATTGTCGGCGCCGGCCGCGGAACCCGGGCAGGACACTATCGCTGAACCCAATCCGCGAAAACGCCGAGCCAGTCAGGGTTGACGCGTCCTGCGCGAGAATTGCCAGTCGAGGCTTGACATGCTACCGACCAACTAGTAGATTGGCTGCAACGGCATGCAGCGGGCTGACCAGCGCGCCCAAGGTGCCGGGACGAAATCCTGTATTGCATGTGTGTTCCTCAAATCCTTAAATCCTCAAATCGTCAAATCCGAGTGGATCTCCCATGAGCGTGGAGCTTTCCCCCAGAGCCACCGAAATCGCCGAGCACACCAAGCTATTGCTCGCCGCTGGCGGTTACAACGGGTTCAGTTATGCGGACTTGTCCGAGCGGATCCATATCGGCAAGCCCAGCATCCATCATCATTTTCCCAGCAAGGCGGATCTGGTCCTTACCGTCGTCAAGCGACACCGGGAAGAGGCTCGGGCCGGCATGGCCGCCCTCGATGCGGCGTTCGATGATCCGCTGGCGCGACTGAGGGCCTATGCCGATTATTGGACGGCGTGCATACGCGAAGGCACCGCGTCCATGTGCATTTGCGCCATGCTGGCGGCCGAATTGCCCATGATTCCGCAAGAGGTCGCGGCCGAGGTACGGCGCTATTTTGGCGACCTGTCGGCATGGCTCGCGACGGTCCTGGAAGAGGGGGCAAAAAATGGCCAGTTCCATTTCCATGGCAGCGCCGCGGATGAGGCGCAGAGCTTTATGTCGACGGTGCACGGCGCAATGTTGACCGCTCGCGCGTTCGATCATCCCGATGCATTTGCGTCTGTCACGCGAGCCGCGATTGACAGGCTGGTAGCAGCGTCCTGATGGCGCGGATGACGCCAGCCGAAAAGCCGTGCGTTTTTTTTGGCTGTTATACCAACCAACTAGTTGGTTGATTTAGGCCTAACCGCCGTGGTCTCACAAGACCTGTCTGTCCACACGTCCGGCACGGCCGGCATCCAATTAACCGCGCGTCATTATTTTCAAGGAGTCTTCCACCATGTCCCATCCACTTTCCGCCTTGGGCGCCGCACATACCGTCATCAGCCTCGTTCCCGTCATCGCCGGCTTCCATGGCTTCGTGCGCTACTACGGCATCCGCAGCACCACGCGTTCCGGCAAGGTGTACCTCGGCGGGGTGTTGCTCTCGGTATTGACCTCGTTCGGACTGTCGAGCACCGGCGGTTTCAACGTCGGCCATGCACTGGGCATCGTGGCGCTGCTGGCCATATTCGGCGGGCTCTTCATCCCCCGGATTTCCTTCCTGGCAAGCGCCCGGCCCTACCTTTCCTCCTTCGCATTCACGTTCAGTTTCTTCCTGCTGTTGGTTCCCGGAATCAATGAAACGCTGACGCGCCTGCCCGTCGCCCATCCTCTTGCAGATGGCCCGGCGTCCCCTGTGGTACGCGGCGCCCTGGCGGCGTGGCTTGCGATCTTTGTGCTCGGAGCCGTATTGCAGTTCTGGTGGATTCGCGTCCAGCGCAGGCCTGCGTAATAGCGTCGCACGATATCGCGGCAATGCGCGGTGCCGCTATCCGATGCCCGCAACGAATGCCGCACGCCCATCATGATGAAGATGAAGAGAGGTCGGATATGGAATCTCACTGCCTGCGCGCGCTGGAGCATAGGCTGCGCGTTATCGAAGATAAGCCGGCCAACGATGAATGTTGTGCCGGGGAAGTACAAAGCATGCTCAGCGATGGCGAGGCGCTGGAAGGCGTCGAGGCATGGCTGAGCCGGCAGCCTCTCATGATCGCCTTGGGACCGCGTAACGCCGGGCGCGCAGCCGCTATATACGTCGAATCGCCTGCAGGCTGGCTGCTACGCCTTGTTCGCCACGCCCGCATGGCATTAGTGGGATGACACGTACGCGGAGCCAGCATGCGGCGGCGGCACCGCAAACTCCGCCTTCATCCGCCTGACCTCGTGGACGGGGCTCCGTCCGAAAAGACGCTTGAATTCCCGACTGAACTGCGAGGGGCTGTCATAGCCGACGGCGGCACTCGCGGCCGCCGCCGTCATGCCATTTCGGACCATATGCAGGCGTGCCTGGTGCAACCGTATCGATTTCAGATACTGCACCGGAGAGGTTTGCGTGACGGCCTTGAAGTGCGTGTGGAATGTGGCGACGCTCATTCCTGCCTCGCGCGCCAGTTGGTCGACACTGACGTCGTCACTGAACGACGCGTGAATCCGGCGCAATGCCCGCGCGATCTTGCCGAACTGCCCCTGCATGGCCAGCGCGGCCCGCATCGAGGCCCCCTGTTCTCCCGTCAGGACATGGAAGTAGATTTCCCGGACCAGCGTGGGCCCCAGTATCCTGGCTTCCAGCGGCCGGCTCATGGCCTCAAGAAATCGAACCAGCGATTCACATAGCCGGCGGCCCATCGGCGTCGACATCATCCCTCGTGGGTGGGTGGCTTCCATTCCGCCCTGCTGGTCGATCTGCAACATCAAGTCGGCAGCGAGCTGGAAGTCCAGGTGCATGTAGATCGCCAGCAGCGGCGCCTTCTCGCTGGCGTCCGTCTCCATGGTGAAT
Source organism: Cupriavidus gilardii J11 (assembly GCF_007829435.1). GTDB lineage: Bacteria > Pseudomonadota > Gammaproteobacteria > Burkholderiales > Burkholderiaceae > Cupriavidus > Cupriavidus gilardii_D. The sequence goes on along the minus strand of NZ_VLJN01000002.1, from coordinate 97,096 downwards.
GGCACGGGAACCGATACCGCGAGATAGTGCTGATCGTCGTACACGTAAATCTGATCGCCGAAGTACCCGCGCTTTGTGCCCTGGCAGACGATCACGATACCGGGGTCGTATAGCACCGGTACGGATTTCAGGGGACGGTTGGAACGCAGGAACCTGACATCGGGCAACGCCGACAGGTTATATCCCTCGTGCGGGGCGAGCTGTTCCAGCAGGGAAACCATTCGCCGCCCGAGCATGCCTTTGTCTTGTGCCTTGCTTTTGCCTGATTGCGCCGTCACCGCGGACCCCCTTCATTCAACCCGCCGAGGTTACCACCGTCACACGGAAATTTTCCGCGCTCATAGAATCAGGCAAGCATTCAAGACTGGCTGCCATGGATACGGTGCAGGCGCGCTCCTATCATGCAATCCGCAGCGTGGGCCGCGTTTTGGTGACACGACCCGCCGACTACCCACTGGAGCCATGCAACCGTCATGATCAAAGTATTCAACCCTGCCGATGGAACGTGTGTCGGGGAAGCGCCCGAAATGAATGCCGCCGAGGTGAAGGCGGCAATCGACAGAACCTGCAACGCATTCCCCGCGTGGTCGCGCAAACTGGCCAAGGAACGTGGCGACATCCTTCGCCGCTGGTTCGAACTCGTACGCGACGACAGGCACGTCTTCGCCGAGATCATGGTCAGGGAAAATGGCAAGTGTCTTGCCGAAGCATTGGGCGAAATCGACTACGGGCTCGGCTTTATCGAGTGGTATGCCGAGGAAGCCAGGCGGGTCTACGGCGATACCATTCCGTCTCACGCGCCGAACGCCGCCGTCATGGTGATGAAGGAGCCCGCCGGTCCGACAGCCGCCATCACGCCCTGGAACTTCCCCTTCATGATGATCACGCGCAAGGTGGCCACGGCTTTGGCGGCGGGCTGCACCATGATCATCAAGCCATCCGAAGAGACGCCGCTTACCGCCTACAAGCTGCTCGACTACGCGCGCAAGGCTGGCATTCCGGAGGGCGTCTTCGAGATGGTCACCGGCAACCCGCAAGAGATCGGGGCGCTGTTTACCGGCGATGACCGGATCCGGAAGATCTCGTTTACGGGATCGACCGCCGTCGGCAAACTGCTGGCCGCGGCCAGCGGCCGCGCGCTGAAGAAGATGACACTGGAATTGGGCGGCAACGCACCTTTTATCGTGTTCGATGACGCGGATTTCGATGAAGCCGTCGCGGGCCTGGTTGCCGCCAAGCTGCGCAATTCCGGCCAGGTCTGCATTTCGCCCAACCGCATCTACGTGCAGGATGGCATTTATGATCGCTTCGTTGCAGCGGTCGTCGAAAGGGCCTCACAGTTGCGCGTGGACCAGGGGCTGCAACAGGAATTCGTCGTGGGCCCGCTCATCAATCAATCCGGCTTCGACAAGGTCGTTCAACTGGTTGACGATGCGAAACGGCGTGGCGCGGCCGTCCTGCTCGGCGGCAAACCACACGCCAAGGGTGGACTGTTCTATCAACCTACCGTCCTTGCCGATCTCAATGACGATATGCAGATCGCCCATACCGAAATCTTCGGGCCCGTCTTTCCCTTCTACCGCTTCAGCAGCGAGGACGAAGTGGTGAACAGGTCCAATAACACCGAATACGGTCTGGTGGCCTACGCCTATACGCGCGATGTCGGCCGGGCGTTTCGCTTGTCTCGCAATATCGAGGCAGGCATGGTCATCCTGAACTCCGGCTCGGTCGGCACCGCCTCGGTGCCGTTCGGCGGGGTCAAGCACTCAGGCTACGGGCGCGAGGGCAGCCACTACGGAATCGACGAGTACATCGAGGTCAAGTACGTATTGATGGACGGCCTGGGACGTTGAGCCCGCGGGGGAATCCGGCGCTATAGTGGCATTGCGCCAGTACTACATCCATCCATGCCATGGCCCGTCGCGACCTGCTTCCCCCACTGAATCCCGCCCGGGCGTTCGAAGCTACCGGGCGGCTGCTGAGCATTTCGAAGGCAGCCGATGAGCTGTGTGTCACGCCGGCGGCGGTCAGCCGGCAGGTACGCGCGCTGGAGAGCTATCTGGGCACGCCGCTGTTCGTTCGCGTACGCGGCCGCCTTGAATTGACACCGGCGGGCGCGCGCTACCTTTCCGACCTGATACCGTTCTTCGCGACGTTGCGTGAAGCCACGCTGGCTGTCACCAGCGGCAGCGTGGGACGCAACACCTTGCGGATACGGTCGCCCGCCACGTTTGCCGTGCGATGGCTCATCCCGCGGTTGGCGGGATTTCATCAGCTGCATAAGAGCATCGACGTCCAGGTCATGACCTCGTTCGCGCCGCTGGATTTCCAGCGCGAGGACATCGACGCGGGCATTCAGCTCGGCGATGGACGTTGGCCGGGCATGCGGACGCTGCAGCTGGTGCGCAATGAACTGGTTCCCGTGGCATCGCCCGCAATACGGCTGACGAACAGGAGGCAGCTCGCGACGCAGACCTTGCTGCATTCGATGGCGCGGCCCGACGACTGGATGCTCTGGCTGCGGGCGGCAGGCGTGCGCAATGTCAGTGCCGCGCGGGGCATGAAGTACGAGACATCGTTGCTTGCCTATCAGGCGGCAATCGAGGGGCATGGCGTCGCCATCGCGCAGAAGGCCTTGATCGGGAAAGAACTGGCGGACCGGACGCTGGTGGCGCCGCTCGGTCCGACGCTGGACCTGGGCGATTACACCTACTACTTCGCGTGGCCGACGGGAAAGCCTGAGTCCAGCGCATTGCGCGCATTTCGCGATTGGCTGGCCACCCTGGTCACCGGCTGACGCCGCTTCCGCGGTCCCCCACCCTTTTACAAAAAGTCAAAGCGTACGGCCGATAAAGTCGATTGCCGGCTCGCGTACCGCTGCCTATTCTGCGCCCATGACAAGTATTCGCGGCCAACAGCAAGGCCGCGTCCGGGAGGCAGGATATGTTGAAACGCAGCTTGCGCGGTTTGCGGGTGGTGGATTTCTCGCACGTGCTGGCAGGCCCGGTCTGCACCATGATGCTGGCGGACATGGGCGCGGATGTGATCAAGATCGAGCCACCCGGCGGCGAATTGGGGCGGCAGATCGGCCCGCCATGGATAGCCGGGGAAAGCGCGGTGTACCTGAGTGTCAACCGCAACAAGCGCGGCATCGCCCTGGACCTGAAATGCGCGGACGGCCGCGAAGTCGCACGTCGACTGATTCAACAGGCCGACGTGGTGGTCGAGAATTTCAGGCCCGGTGTCATGCGTTCATTGGGCCTGGACTATGACACGGTCGCTGCCGGCCATCGCAAGCTGGTGTACTGCTCGATCTCGGCCTATGGCCAGACCGGCCCCTTGCGCGAGCGCCCCGGTGTAGATGGCATCATCCAGGCAATCAGCGGCCTGATGAGCACGCTCGGCACACCGCACGGCGAGCCGGTGAAAGTCGCCATCCCGGTCGCCGATATGATCACCGGCTATCTGGCGACCATCGCCATCCTTGCGGCTTGCCGCGCCGCGCAGCAAAGCGGGAAAGGCGAGTACCTGGACATCAGCCTGTACAACGCGACGCTGATGCTGCAGCAGATCGGGTACGCGTCGTACTTTGCTACGGACGCCGTGCCCGTCAAGACCGGCAGCGCGGCACCGTATGCCGCGCCCAACGAAGCGTTTCAGACGCGTGATGGCTGGCTGATGATCGCGGCCTACCACCCCAAGCGTTGGCAGGCGCTCTGCGCCGTACTGGGTGCGCCGGAGCTGGAGCACGATCCGCGCTTCGCCAGCAATGCAAGCCGCGTCGCGCACCGCGACGCGCTGCGTCAGGCGCTGGAGCCGCTGTTCCAGCAGCGCGCCACTGCCGCATGGGTGCAGGAGCTGGCAGAACACGACATCCTGTGTGCGCCCGTTGCCGGCTACGACGACGTCATCCGCTCCGAGGAGTACGCCGCCAGCGGCGTCGACAGCTGGGTTGAACACCCGATCGCCGGAAAGGTCCGCATGCCGGGCTTCGCGCCCGGGCCAGCGCATCGGGCGGATGCAGGGGATTCCGACCTGCCCGCTCCCACATTGGGCCAGCATGGCCGCCAGATTCTCGAGGAATGCGGCTATAGCCAGGCCGGGATTCGCGCCATGCTCGACAGCGGCGTCCTCGCCATTCATACGCATCCCTCTACCTGACTGACCATGGAGACCCCGATGACATCCCATGAATCCGGCGCAGTGGACGCCGCCCCAACCCTGCCGGACACGCTCGTGCGCCGCGACTTCGCCGAAGGTGTCCTCACATTGAGCCTCGACGACCCCGGCACGGGCAATGCCATATCGGTGCGCATGGCCGAGGCCATCGCGCAGGCGCTGGAGATGGCCAATACGTTGCCAGACGTCCATTGCGTCTTGCTGCGCTCCACCGGCGAGCACTTCTGCACCGGCGGCAATGTGAAGGACATGGACAGCGGTTCCGATCTGATGCAGGGAACGGCCACGCAGGTCCGGACGCGGCTGAAGTCCACGTTGCACCGGATAACCCATGCGTTGCAGGCTCTGCAGGTGCCCTCCATCGCCGCAGTGAACGGCGCCGCGATTGGCGCCGGCTGCGACCTTGCACTCATGTGCGATTTGCGCGTGGCCAGCGAAAACGCCACGTTCGCGGAGAGCTTCCTGCGGCTGGGGCTGGTCTCCGGCATCGGCGGCGCGTGGTTCCTGACGCGGCTCGTGGGCACGGCAAAGGCGCTGGAACTGACACTGACCAGCGAGTTCGTCAATGCCTCGACCGCGCTGCAACTGGGCATGGTGTCACGCGTCGTATCGCCGGAAGCGCTGGACGAAGTGAGCACCGCCATGGCGCGCCGCATCGCGTCCAGCCCGCCCCAGGCGCTGCGCATGGCCAAGCGCCTGGTATTGGACGCCGCCGAGTCCACGTTGCCGATGGCGCTGGAGACGGCGGCCGCAATGCAGGCCATCCTGCTTTGCGGCGACGAGCACAAGGCTGCCGTGCGGCGGTTTCTGGAACGGCGCCCGCGCCGCGACACCTGCCCGCAATCCGCATAAGGACATACCGACAGCGGCATTCAGCAGCAGTGGCAGAAGAAGAGTGGCCGGCCGCTTGCCCGCCCGCGCCACCATTGATCAGGAGACTAACATCATGATCCGCACCACCATCCGCGCCACCACGCGCATCGCCCGCCTGGCAACGGCGGTAGCGCTGGCAGTCGCTGGCCTTGCCTCCGCGGCTTCGGCACACGCCGCCGAATACCCCGGGAAGCCGATCACCTTCGTCGTACCGTTCGGCCCCGGCAGCGCCACCGATCTGCTGGCACGTGCCTTGTCGGCATCGATCGCGAAACAGACCGGACAGCCGGTCGTCGTCGAGAACCGCCCTGGCGCCAGCGGCGCCATCGCCGCACAGCGCGTCGCCCGAGCCGCCGCGGACGGCTACACCGTGCTGATCACCACCAACACGACGCAGGCCGCCAATCCCCATCTCTTCAAGAGGCTGCCCTACGATCCCACCAAGGATTTCGTGCCATTGACGGCACTGGGCCGCGGTGGCCAGGTATTGGTGGTGCGCGCCGACGCGCCCTATCGCACAGTCGAGGATCTCGTCCGCGCGGCCAGGCAAGCCCCGGGCAAACTCAGCTTCGGCAGCGGCAATTCCTCCAGTCGGATGGCAGGCGAAATGCTCCAGCAGCTGACCGGTACCGACATCGTCTGGGTGGGATACAACAGCAACCCCAACGCGCTGAACGATCTGCTGGGCGGCCACATCGACATGATGGTGATCGACACCGTCACCGGCCTGTCGCAGATAAGGGCGGGTAAGCTCCGCCCGCTGGGCGCCTCGACGAGGCAGCGCCTGCCGGAGCTTCCGGCCGTGCCGACCCTGGACGAGGCCGGCATCAAGGGCTACGACATGGGCTATTGGTTTGCCGCGTACGTTCCGGCCGGGACGCCTGCCAGCGTGCCCGCCAGGTTGAGGCAGCTGCTGGTTACGGCGGTCGACAGTGAAGGCGCCCGGGCCTTCTTCCGAAGCTCCGCGACACAGCCCTGGACTACCACCGCGGCAGAGCTCGGCGAGTTCCAGAATGCCGAGAGCATGAAATGGGCGCGTGTCATCAAGGCGGCCGGGATAAAGCCGGAGTGACCGGCTCTCCCGGCCTTCGGTCAGGCCGCTTGCGTCGGCCGGACCGCCTTCTGCAACACCGGGAACATGTCCGACGGATCGGGCCGATGGGTGTAATCGGGGTTCACCTCCGAGTACAGCACGACACCGTCCGCGCCGATGACATAGCGGGCAGGCATCGGCAGCGTCCAGCTGGGGTCGCCATTGAAGGCCGGCAGATCGTTCTTCAGCTTCTTGTACAGCTCGACCAGATAGTCGGGCAGCGCGAAGCGCAGACCGAATGCGGCGGCGACATCGTTATTGGTGTCGCTCAGCACCGGGAAACCCAGCGAGTTCGTCCGCACCGATTTGCGGCTGTTGACCGCGGTCTGCGGCGAAATCGCGACCACGTTCGCGCCCAGAGCCTTTAACTGGGGCAGCACCTCGTTGATCGCCTGCAGCTCGATATTGCAGTACGGGCACCAGACACCACGGTAGAAGGTGAGCACCAGCGGCCCCTTGGCCAGCAGTTCGGCCGACGATACCTCGTTGCCGTCCTGATCGCGCAGGCGGAATTCCGGCGCGCGGTCTCCCGCCTTGATGGCGCGACCCGCCTGGCCGCTGGCGACCAGCTCGGCCGTGGCGCGCTCCATGATTGGATGGATCTCGGGCGGTGCGTTGTACGGTGGCTTGCCGGCCCGGAAATCGGCCTTGAATGCATCGAGTTTGTCTTGCAGTGACATGTCTGTTCTCCAATCGGGTGTTTGGTATTGACGATAGTGGGATACGGAGGCGGGCCGCGGTAGATGGCCGCCCGGAATAGCAGTCATTCCATTCAGACCTGGGCGAGTCCGCCATCGACGAACAGGTCGATGCCCGTGACGAAGCTGCTGTCGTCGGACGCGAGGAAGAGTGCCGCGGCGGCGATCTCCTCAGGTCGCCCGAGCCGCCCCAATGGCGTCGCGACGGCGAATGCGGCGCGAAGCGCGCCGGCCTGTTCTGGCGTGGCGGCCTGGCTGTCGATGATTGGCGTGTCGATCGCCCCGGGGCTGATGACGTTGACGCGGATTCCCCGGCCTTTCCACTCCATGGTCCACGTACGCGCCAGCGAGCGCACAGCCGCCTTGGCGGCGCTGTAGGTGTCGTGCGCGGGCAGTCCCTTTACGCCCGCCACGGAACCGGTCAGGATCACGCTGCCACCCGCCCGCATCAACGGGAGCAGCTTCTGCACCGTGAAGATCAGCCCTTTGACGTTCACATCGAAGGTCTGTTCGTAGTGCTCGGTCGTGATCGCCTCCAGCGCGCGCTGCTCGATCGCGCCTGCGTTGGCGAACAACACGTCCAGACCTCCCCGCTCCTGCTTGACGATGGCGTACAGGCGCTCAAGGTCGGTCAACTGCGTGACGTCGGCCTGCACGGCGCGAACATGCCCTCCAATGGCCTGGACCGCCTGGTCGAGTTCGGCCTGTCGCCGCCCGACGATGTAGACGGCAGCCCCCTCGTCGGCGAAGCGCTTTGCCGTCGCGAGCCCGATACCACTGTTGCCGCCTGTGATGACTGCCGTGCTGTCTTGAAGTTTCCCCATGGCATCACCTGTACTGGGTTATCGACTGGCTCATGACGCTCTTTGTGTTCATGTCGCTCATTGCGCCGCCACCATATCGCCTAGAAACGCGTAGTCCGTATAACCTCGGGCATCACCGCCGTAGAACGTGGAGCGGTCATACGGGTTCAGCGCGGCGCCGGCGCGCAGTCGCTCGGGAAGGTCGGGATTGGCAATGAAGGTCCGGCCGAAGGCCACCAGGTCGGCGATACCGTCGCGCAGGACCTGTTCCGCGCTATCGCGTGTGAAACCACCGGCGGCAATGATGGTGCCGTGGTAAAGCGGCCGCAGGTGGCGCGTCGACACATCGGTGTCCTTCGCCGTCGTGTCTTCGTTGCCGCGCACGCGCGGTTCCACCAGATGCAGATAGGCCAGCGCATAGTGGTTCAAACGGGTTGCCACATAGCCGAAGGTGCCGTGCGGATCGCGGTCGGACATCGTGCCGAATGCCCCGCTGGGAGAGAGCCGAACCGCCACCCGCCCATCGCCCCAGACCGAGCTGACCGCATCCAGCACCTCGAACAGCAAACGCGCACGGTTCTCGACCGGTCCGCCATAGGCGTCGGTGCGATGGTTCGATCCATCCAGCAGGAACTGGTCCAGCAGATAGCCGTTGGCCGCATGTAGCTCCACGCCATCGAAGCCAGCGGCTTTCGCCAGCCCGGCACCATGGCGGAACGATTCCACCACGGCGGGAATCTCCTCGATGGCAAGCGCGCGCGGCATGACCTGCTCCGCCTCGACGATATTGCCGTCGGCATCGCGAATCGCCGCATGCTCCTGCGCGCGGATCGCGGAAGGCGCGATCGGCGTCTGCCCGCCGATGTTCGCCGGATGCGCCTGCCGCCCCGCATGCCACAGTTGCAGGAATATCCGCGCGCCCTTTGCGTGCACCGCGTCGGTAACGCGCTTCCATCCCGCCGCCTGCGCCTCGTTGAAGATTCCCGGGGCGTCGACGTAAGCGATGCCAAGCGGCGACACGGCGGTAGCCTCGGCGATCAACAGTCCGCCCGCGGTGGCGCGTTGCGCGTAGTACTCGACCATCAGGTCGGTGGGCACGTTGGCGACATCGGCGCGCATCCGCGTCAGCGGCGCCAGTACGACGCGGTGCTTGAGCTCGAAGGGACCGACCTTGGTCGGGGTGAAGAGGGTGAGTTCAGTTGCTTGCATGCCGTCTACCTCAAGGTTTGTGATCGGTGACGGCATATTCGTCTCGCCCGGGCCGCGGCGGAAGGCCGCTTCGGGCAATAGCTTCCATTCCGCGAGGGAATGACGGCGTCCGAGGCCGTGGGGTGGCGTCGCGAACCCGCGGCGTGTCCTCCGGGCAATCGCCGCAGGCAACGCTACAAGGCCAGATGGTGCCTGACCGCCTCGATCAGCTTCGGCTTCAGCAAGGCGAAGCGCTGGTCCAGCGCCGCGGGATCGTTGCGATTCTGCGCGATCATCGCGGCGCGACCCTCGCCACCGCGAATGACATGCAAGGCGTCCTGTTCGATTCCCCGCACGATGGCCTCCGCGACCGCCGCAGCGGGCTCGCGCACGAAGCCAAGGTCGGACCCGGCATCGGAAGAGGACATCATCGGGGTGTCGGTCGCGGCCGGGTACACCGTCATCACATGTACGCCCTCGCCACCAAGTTCGCGCCGCATGGCCTCGCCAAAATGGGCGATGCCTGATTTGACGGCGGCGTAGGTGGCGTAGAATGGCACGCCGACCAGCGCGATGCCGGACGACACGTTGACGATCATGCCGCCGCCGACGCACGCCCGCAGCATCGGCAATGCCATGCGCGTCAACAGCATCGGCGCAAGCAGATTGACCTCGATCATCTTGCGGATGTCGTCCTCCGGCGTGTCCTCCAGCCGTCCGGCGCGCACGCCGCCCGCGCTGTGCATCAGCAGTTGCAGGCCGCCCAGGCGGTCCTGCGCCGCCTTCAGCACGCGCATGCGCCCGTCTTCGGTGGTGACGTCGGCATCGATGCCCTCGGCCCGTCCGATTGCCCGCAGACGCGCTACCGCCTGCTGAACCACGGCGGCGCGCCGGCCGACCACCAGCACCGATGCCCCCTTGCTGACCAACGCTTCGGCCGTGGCGAGGCCGATGCCGCTGGAGCCGCCCGTGATGACCACCTGCTTTCCCTGTACATGCATGACTTTCCCCCTTGTCGTTGTGCGAATGTCGCGGTCATGCCATGGTGAAGCCGGGCAGCGGAAAGCGGCAGGCGTACGCGGGCATAGGTCATATTCCCCTCGGGAATGGCCAGCCCGCGCCGCCGCGTTACGGTGAGCGGCGCATGAGGGACTGCCTCGTCATGCCTGGGACTTACTGGTAGCGCCGGAAGACCACGCTGGCGTTGACGCCCCCAAAACCGAAGCCGTTCGACATCGCATACTCCATCGCCATCGCCCGCGGCGAGCCGTGGACGATATCGACGCCTTCCGCGGCGGGATCGGGCTCGACCAGGTTTAACGTGGAGGGCGCGGTCTGGTCGCGCAGCGCCAGCACGGTGAAGATCGCTTCGATGCCGCCGGCCGCCCCGAGCAAATGGCCGGTAGCGGATTTCGTGGCCGACACCGCTGGCCCGTTGTTCCTTCCGAACACTGCCTTGATCGCTTCCAGTTCGCTGCGGTCGCCCAGCGGCGTCGAGGTGGCATGCGCGTTCAGATGCTGTACGGCGTCGGGCGCGATCGCCGCTTGTCGCAACGCGTGCGCCATGGCGCGGCGCGCGCCGTCGCCGTCGTCCGGAGTCGAGGTCAGGTGATAGGCGTCGGCCGTGGTGCCATAGCCGACAAGCTCGGCGATCGGCGTGGCGCCGCGGCGCAGCGCGTGCTCCAGTTCCTCGATCACCAGCAATCCGGCGCCCTCGCCCATCACGAAGCCATCGCGGGCCTGATCAAAAGGGCGCGACGCTTGCGCCGGCCGATCGGCGAAGTCGGTGGACAAGGCACGCGCCGCAGCGAAAGCGCCGAGACTGACGCGATCGATCGCCGCCTCGGTGCCGCCGCAGATGGCGATATCGGCCTCGCCGGCGCGGATGATTCGCGCCGCATCGCCGATCGCCTGCACGCTGCTCGCGCATGCCGTCACCGGCGCGCCGATGGGGCCCTTGAAGCCATGCGCGATCGATACGTTGCCCGCGGCCATATTGGCCAGGAAGCTGGGGATCGTGAACGGCGACAGCCGGCGTGGCCCGCGGGTTTGCGTGGTGCGCACCGCATCCGCGATCGCGCCGAATCCGCCGATACCCGAGGCAATCACGGTCGCGGTGCGGTACTGCCCGGCCTCGTCGCGCGGCGCCCATCCCGCTTGCGCCAGCGCTTCCCTGGCGGCGGTCAGCGCGAACAGGATAAAGCGGTCCATCTTCTTCTGGTCCTTCGCGTCGGCCGCGCTCGCGGGGTCGAATCCCGCGGGCTCCTGCTCGCTCAACGCCGGCACCACCCCCGCCACCCTGGCCGCGATGCCGTCCACCATATCGGCCGGCAACGGGACAATCCCGGACCTGCCCTCCAGCAGCCTGCGCCAGACGGTCTCGGCTCCGCATCCGAGCGGTGAGACCACGCCCATGCCAGTCACTACGATTCGCTTGGTATTCATGTTTTTGCTGTCTATGTCGTTGAGCGTCGCGGGAGACGCGGGACGAGATGGTCCCGGCGAAGCGCCTTTGCGGCGCCGCCTTCGAACTCGGAAGGTGGGATTCGGCGTCCCGTGGTCCGGTGCCAGGCCGGCGCTCAGACGCGTCGGGCGCGGCCTTCGTCCTCCGCCGACCCGGCAAGCGGCGGAGAAAATTTCGGATTCGGATCGTTGCCGGTGCGCTTGGCCTCGCCGTACGCAAAGCAGTAACGCAGGTGCTCGTCGGCCGCGGGGCCCGGCGCCATCACGTAATCGCGCGCGTTGACCGGCTTGCCGGTGTCGAGATCCACCATGCCAACGCGCACCGGCCGCCCGGTGGCGCGCTCGACCAACTGCACGCTGCGGCCCTCCGGTGCGAAATGCCGGCTGCCCCATTCGGCAAACGCCAACAGCACCGGGCGAAACGACTTGCCGGCTTCGGTAAGGAAATACTCGTAGCGGGGTGGACGGTCCTGGTATTGCACGCGCTCCAGCAAGCCGGCTTCCACCAGGCTGGCCAGACGTCGAGTCAGCATATTGGGCGCGATGCCCAGGCTCTTCTCGAATTCGTCGAAGCGGGTCAGGCCAATCGTCGCGTCGCGCAGGATCAGGATGCTCCACCACTCGCCCACATGGGCCAGGCTGCGGGCGACGGGACAGCATGAGGTACCGACGTCGGTGCGCTTCACGACGTGGCTCCTTGATGCAGGGAAATACGGGTTGCTTTCATCATGCAAGCCATTGTAGATTTGTAACTTCCATCATGCAAGTCACATGGCCCGCGGGGTCACGGGGCGGCGGTGACCCAAAAACCAGGAGCGACTATGAGTCTGATCGACGAAGTAGGCAAAGGCATGGAAGCGCCGAATGGACTGGCGCAATTGCAGGCACTGCTGGCATCCGGCAGGAAGCCGGGCATCCTCGTGTCACTGGACTTCGATTTCGTCGAAGTGGCCGAGGGGCGCGCGGTCTTCGCCGGTGTTCCCGGCGAACACGCCTATAACCCCATCGGCACGGTACATGGCGGCTATGCCGCAACCTTGCTCGACTCGGCCTGCGGTTGCGCCGTTCATTCACGGCTGGCCGCGGGCCAGGGCTATACCACGCTGGAATTGAAGGTGTCGTACCACAAGGCGATCACGCGCGATTCGGGTCTGCTGCGTGCGGAAGGACAGGTACTGTCCATCGGCCGTCGCGCCGCATTCTCGCGTGCCGATCTGGTCGGAGCCGACGGACGGCTGTATGCCTCGGCGACCTCGACCTTGCTGGTCTTCGAACGCTGATCGCGCCGTCGCCCACGGTGAAACGCCGCGCATGCCGCCGCTTCACGACGGCGGGGCGCCAAGCACCTCTTCGACAAAGGCGACAAAAGCCCGCGCCCTCGCGGTGACCAGTCTTCCGGAAGGAAAGACCGCCCACAGGTCCAGTGGCGGCAGGGTCCAGTCGTTCAGCACGGCCTGAACACGCCCGTCGTCCAGCTCCGGCGCGAACATCCACCGGGACGCGACCGCGAGGCCCATATCGGCGAGCACCGCGGTACGGATTCCCTCGGCAGCACTGACACGCATGCGACCCGATACAGCCACCGCGACCTCGGTGCTGCCCTGCCGGAACGACCACGACTCCCCGCCCCCGCGCTGCGAATAGACGATGGCCTGATGACCGCTCAGGTCCGCCGGGGTGCGCGGCACGCCGGCCCTCGCAAAATATGCCGGTGTGCCGACCACCAGCCGGGGGCTTCGGCCGATGCGCCGCGCCGTCATCGAGGAGTCTTCCAACGTGCCCATGCGCAGCGCGACATCGGTGCCCTCCTCCAGCAGATCGATATTGCGGTCGTCGAGCGCGAAATCGATCTCCAGCTGCGGATGGCGCTCCATGAACGTTTTCAACGCCGGCAGGATATGCAGTCGCGCGAAGGTAACCGCCGCCGATACGCGCAGGCGGCCCGAGAGTCCTTCCGAGGAATCGCGCGCGGCCTGCTCGGCCTCGTCCGCCTCTTCGATGGCGCGCCTGGCGTGCTCATAGAAGCGCTGGCCTGCATCGGTGGGCGTCAAGCCGCGCGTCGAACGCAACAGCAGCCGTGTGTCCAGCCGCTCCTCCAGCTGGGCGATCGACTTGGATACCGCCGGCTGTCCCAGATTCAGCCGCCGCGCGGCCGCGGAGAACGACCCCGCCTCGATCACCCCGACAAACGTCTCCATTGCCGCCAGCCGATCCATTCCTTGCTCCCATTGCGAACGTGCGGCGCGCCGATGATGCAACCGGCACGTCGGTGCGCAAGTGTAGCGGCTCCGCCTGAAGTCGGCATCGCGCGACACCGGGGCCGGCAAGGGCGTTGCAGTGGGAATCCGATGCGCAGAAACGGAGAGCGCAAGGTGACCGCACGGTCGGAGCGCTCACCTTGCGATACCGCCCACCCTAAGGCGTGTCAATAAAGCCCTGCGTACTGTAATCGGCCACCGGCAGCTTGTTCAGCTGTTTCGTCGTCCCCGGCAGGCTCTCCACATAGGTCAGGAACGCTTCCGCATAATCGAGCCCCACCTCCGTGCGACGCGCTCCCGTGATGCCTTTTAACGTGGTGTAGCCGTCCTGGCCATCGGCAAGGAAGTTGATGGTGACGACGTTGTAGGTCTTCGCCGGGTCCAGCGGCACATAACCGGAGGCGGTCTTCACTTCCAGCTGGCTCAGGCGCGAGCCGGCCGGCTGGTTCAGGTCGACATTCCAGCGCAGGCCGCCGGTGTAAGGATAGGAGCCCGTGTTGTTGGCCACGACCGAGGAGATGGCGTCTTCCAGCGCGGCCTTTACTTCGGCGCCGGTCATCTGGAGCTGCACCAGCGTGTTCTTGAACGGCAGCACGCTGTAGATATTGCCCACGGTCACATCGCCCGCCGCAAGGTCGACCCGCACGCCGCCGCCGTTCTGGATCGAGATGTCGGCATTGAAGAAAGCCTTGCCTCGCTCAAGGAAGGCCTGGGCCACCAGCTGCTGCACATCGCCGCCATGCGCGATTACATCCGGGTCCAGATTGCAGACGTTGCCCAGCGAGGAACGCGTCGCGTCGCGCTTGGTGCCCGGCACGCGGCGCAGACACAGGTTGACCGGCGCGGACGCCACCACCTTCTGGCCCAGCGCGTCCTTCTCCGCCTTGTAGCTGGCCAGCGTGGCGGTGGCCGCGGTGTCGGGCGCCGTCACGCGAAGCACGCCGCTTGTCGCGATGTCCTGACGGATGGCCGCCGCATCGGCATCCGACACGGCGCTGGTGCCGCGCTTGAAGGTGTCGCCAATCAGCACGTGGGGCGTGCCCTGACAGGCCGTGACGTCACCGCTCCTGTCGAAATCCACCCTCAACTCGCCGACCACGTAGCTGTACTGCCATGCCTGCACCACGCAGACCAGCTTGCCGTCCTTGTCAGCGACGCGCGTCGGATAATCGCCGGCAGGTGTCAGACCCAACGGCTGCATGGTCGCCGCGGGCCCGAGCAACGTGTGCGAGTCGCCGCCGACGATCACATCAACCCCGCTGAGCTGCTTCGCCAGCTCCAGTTCGCCGGTATAGCCCACGTGCGAGGCGATCACGATCTTGTTGATCCCTTGGGCACGCAGCCGGTCAATTTCGGCCTGCGCAGCGACCGCTTCGTTCTCGAACGTCGTGCCCGCATCCGGGCGCGACGAGTTCCTGGTCTTGTTGGCGATGGTCAACCCGATGACGCCGATCTTCTGCCCATCACGCTCCACCACGGTGGAAGCCTTCACCGGCCCGTTGGCCAGCGCGGACGTTGCCGCGAACTTCACGTTGGCGCTCAGCACCGGCGTCTTGCAGCTACCGGCGTGCAGGTAGTCGACGAAGGTCTTCAGGCCAGCATCGGCATTGTCGAATTCGTGATTGCCGAGCGTGAACGCGTCGAAACATACCGTGTTCATCATGTCGGCATCGGCCTTGCCATTGCTGATGTTGAAGTACAGGTCGCCGGTGATCGCATCGCCCGCGTGGATCTTCAGCACATTCGTCGAGGCGCCGCTCAGCGACTGGATGGCCGAGGTCACACGGGCGAAGCCACCGTATTCCACGTTGATCGCCTCGCGAGCGCCGGCCGCGGTCTTCAGGTTGAGCGAGACCGATTCCGGATCGAGGTGCGAGTGGTGGTCGTTGATGTGCAGGATGGTGAGCGACAGCGGTCTGGCTTGCGCTGGCTCGGGCGGCTTGTCATCGCCGCCGCAGCCGGCCAACGAGAACAAGGCGGACAGCAGGAACAGCGAATACAGTCTTACCTTGGGTGTTGTATGGCGGGTCATCGGCGATGGAACGGGCTGTGTCGTTGAAGGTGGATTCTTCAACGATGCCGATGACACGGAGATTACGAAAGCCGGAATTGCTTGCGTAAATCACGCAATGGCCCGCGGAATCGCATCTGGTGCAGCGCCTTCGGAGCCGAGAACTGTTTTCTATCCACTTCCACACATCGATCGCAATTCTTCATCAAGAACCGGCAAAAGCGACTACAGTGGGATAATGACGCCTCTTTATTGCTACGCATCGTCCACATCCTGGGCCGTGCCAGCAATTTTGCTCGGCCTGTCCGGGCGGCCAACATGAGGATTTCGATCATGCCAAACCACCCACGTAGTACTGCCGAGCCCGCGCGTTCTGCATCCAGTTCCTCCCCTTCCGGCACGTCGTCGGCTCCGCCGGCCGACCCGGCCGCGCAAGCTTCTCCCCGGGCCTTCCACACCACCTTCGATCCCAAGGTGATGGTTCCATCCATGCTGGTGGTGGGCACCCTGATTGCGTTGTGCGCCCTGTTTCCCGACCGCGCCAGCGCGGTGTTCTCCTCGGCGCAGTCCTGGGTGACCGGGCATTTCAGCTGGTTCTACATGCTGGCGGTCACGCTATTCCTGGTATTCCTGGTGCTGATCGCAGCGAGCAGCTTCGGCGACATCAAGCTCGGGCCCGACGATGCGAAGCCCGAGTTCAGCTTCGTGTCATGGACGGCCATGCTGTTCGCCGCAGGCATGGGCATCGGCCTGATGTACTTCGGCGTTGGCGAGCCGATGCAGCATTTCCTGAAGCCGCCGTTGGCGGAAGGCGGGACGACCGCGGCGGCACGCGAGGCGATGCTGATGACCTTCTTCCATTGGGGTTTTCATGCGTGGGCCATCTATGGCGTGATGGGCCTGGTGCTGGCCTATTTCGGCTTTCGCTACAACCTTCCGCTGACGCTGCGGTCCGGCCTGTATCCGATCCTGCGCGGCAAGATCGACGGCGTGCTCGGCCACGCGGTCGATACCTTCGGCCTCGTGGGCACCATCGCCGGTATCGCCACCACGCTGGGCTATGGCGTACTGCAGCTCGGCGCGGGCCTCGGCACGGTGGCCGGATGGGACACTTCCTCGTCGGCGTTCCGTGTGGGCCTGATCGCGGCGGTCATCGCGCTGGCGGGCATCTCGGCCGCGTCGGGCCTGGACAAGGGCGTGCGCCGGCTGAGCGAGACCAACCTGATACTGGCCTTCCTGCTGCTCGCCTTCGTTGCCATCAGCGGTCCCACGCAGTTCCTGTTCGAGGCGCTCAGCGACAACATCGGCAACTACCTGACCAACCTCGTCGGCCTGTCGTTCCGCACCTATTCGTACACGCCCACGCAAGACCCGGGCTGGTTCGGCGGATGGACCATCCTTTACTGGGCGTGGTGGATTTCGTGGTCGCCGTTCGTCGGCATGTTCATTGCGCGCATTTCCCGGGGCCGCACCATTCGCCAGTTCATTGTCGGCGTGCTGCTCGTGCCCACCGCGTTCAACCTGCTATGGATGACGGTGTTCGGCAACAGCGCGATCTGGCTCGATACCCATGCCGCGATGGGCACGCTGGCGGAATCCGCCACCAACGTCGATGCGCTGCTGTTCCGGTTCTTCGACTACATGCCGCTGACCACGGTGCTGTCCTGGCTGACGATCGTGCTGATCGCGGTGTTCTTCGTCACCTCGGCCGACTCCGGCGCCTTCGTCATCGACACCATCGCTTCCCGCGGCGCGCAAGAGTCTCCGGCCTGGCAGCGGCTGTTCTGGGCCGCGGTGCTCGGCGCCACGGCCGCGGTGCTGATGGTGGCGGGCGGCCTCAAGGCCTTGCAAGCCATGACGCTGGTCGCGGCGTTGCCGGTGGCACTGATCATGCTGGCGCTGTGCTATGGGCTCTGGCGTGGCCTGGTCGCTGACCGGGCGCACTACTCACAGGACTTCGCACCGGCGACCAATTTCTGGAGCGGTCAGCACTGGCGCAAGCGGCTGGCGCAGATCGTCCATGAACCAACCGAGAAGGACGTGCGCCAGTTCCTGCGCGACGTGGTGCTGCCCGCGCTGCACGAGGTCAGCAAGGAGCTGCGACACCGCGGCGTCGATTCCAGCGTGCATTTCGACGAGGCGGGCGACGGCGGCGTGCGGTTGACCATTCCTGTCGATGGCCTGCGCGATTTCGTCTACGGAGTCCGGCCCGTACGCCGCACGCTGCCTGCGTTCCTGATGCGGGAGGCTGCGGAGACCAGCGAACGCCGGTCGCATGTGTTCGAGCCCATCACGTTCTTCGAGGATGGCCGCGAGGGTTACGACATCCAGTACCTGCGAAGCGAGGAAATCATTGCCGACATCCTGCGCCAGTATGAACGGTATCTGTCGCTGAGCGCCAACCGGCGCACCCTGCTGCTCAATCGCGCGCCGGGGCACGCGGACCCCGTCAGCGACGGCCAGTCCTGAGGGCCGGCGCGGCTTGCCGGGGCCTTCGAGGACGAGGCGGTTTTGCAATGGAGGGGCCAGCCAGAACGGCAGGCAGGCGCGCTAACGACGGGCCCCTACCGTTGTGAGGAGCCGCCGGGATCGCCGCGCTGAGGGAGCCCCAACGTCAAAACCCTGGCCCCATCTTCCGTCACCGCCACCGTATGCTCGAACTGCGCGGACCATTCCCCATCGCACGTCACCACCGTCCAACCATCCTCCTCGGTCCGGACTCACCCCGACTGTGCCTGCGCTCCACCCCCCTTACCATCTCCGGTAGCCCACCACACCGGCCTTCAGACATACCCAATGAAACCCGACGCCAGGCTGACCACCGGCCCAATCGGCCGCACGCTTCTGCTGTTCTCACTGCCAGTACTGGGCAGCAACATCCTGCAATCACTCAATGCCTCGATCAATTCGATCTGGGTGGGGCACTTTCTCGGCGAGGCGGCGCTGACCGCGACGTCCAACGCGAATATCGTGCTGTTCTTCCTGCTCGGCGTGGT
The DNA here is from genome assembly GCF_007829435.1 of Cupriavidus gilardii J11. Taxonomy (GTDB): domain Bacteria; phylum Pseudomonadota; class Gammaproteobacteria; order Burkholderiales; family Burkholderiaceae; genus Cupriavidus; species Cupriavidus gilardii_D. The sequence continues at coordinate 78,534 of NZ_VLJN01000002.1, read as the reverse complement.
GTTTGGCATCAGCATGGCCAACACCATCATGGTGGGGCAGGCGTTGGGTGCCGGCGACACGCAGGAGGCCAGGCGCGTGGTGGGAACCGGCGCGACGTTTTTCCTGTTGCTGTCCATTGGGGCGGCGGTGTTAGGCTTTATTTTCACGCCGGCCATCCTCGGCGCGATGGGGACGCCGGCTGACGCGACACCGCTGGCGATCCGCTATCTTCGGATCATCTTTCTGGCGCTGCCGTTGATGTACTTCTACAACTTCGTGATGATGACGCTGCGTGGCGCGGGGGATTCGCGCACGCCGTTCTATTTCATGCTGTTGTCGGTGGTGCTGGACGTGGTGCTGAATCCGATCCTGATTTTCGGCATCGGGCCATTGCCGGCCTTGCATATCGCCGGCTCCGCGCTGGCGACGCTGATTTCCCAGCTGGTGGCGCTGGCGGCGATGTTGTGGGTGCTATACCGTCGCGGCCATTACCTTGCGTTGGGGCGCGGCGAGCTTCGGTTCCTGCGGCCGGATGGCGCCATCCTGAAGTCGCTGCTCGTCAAGGGTGTACCGATGGGATTGCAGATGGTCGTCATTTCCTCGTCGGCCATCGTGATGATGTCCCTGGTCAATCGCTACGGCTCGCAGACCGCGGCGGCGTATGGCGTGGCATCGCAGTTGTGGACCTATGTGCAGATGCCCGCGCTGGCCGTGGGCGCCAGCGTGTCGTCGATGGTCGCGCAGAATATCGGCGCCCGTCGCTGGGACAGGGTCGGCAAGATTACCCGGACGGGGCTGGTGTTCAATGTGCTGATGACCGGCGCGCTGGTGGGCATGGTCTATCTGTTCAACCGGCATTCGCTTGGCCTGTTCCTGCCGGACGATGGCGGCGCGATCGAGATCGCGCAGCATATCAATGCCGTGGTGCTGTGGTCGTTCGTGCTGTTCGGCTTCACCATCGTGCTGTTCGGCACGGTCCGCGCCACGGGCGCGGTTACGGTGCCGCTGCTGGTGCTGTTCGTGTCGATGTGGCTGGTGCGCGTGCCGTTCGCGTGGGCGCTCGGCGACCGGTACGGTGCGGATGCGATCTGGTGGAGTTTCCCGCTCGGCTCGGTGATTTCGCTGGCGCTGGCCGGAGCCTATTACCGCTTCGGSGGCTGGCGTTCAAGCCATGTGTTGCCGGTATCCGATGCCGCCAGCGAGGTGGTCGGGCAGGCGCCGGATACCAGCATGGCGCCGCCGTGCGAGGACCCGCTGGAACCGTTGGCCGAGCCGGCCGGCAAGCCCGCCTGACGGATTTGGTTACAAAGTCGACGGCCGGCTTCATCAATCCTTCGCAGTCGAATCATAAGGTCCGCATCTCCACCCACTCACGAGAGGCAGGCCATGACACGTTCCACCTACCCCCGTCGACGTTTCCTGATCCACACCGGCGTGCTGGGCCTCGGCACCACGCTCGGTCTTGGCGCCTGCGGCTCGGACGATCCCGAGGCGCCGGCGGTTATCGTGCCTGACAGCGAGCGCCCGAAGTTGACCGACGGCATCCAGATCGGCGACGTGGGCGATGGCAGGGCCGTGATCTGGGCGCGCGCCGACCGGGCGGCGCGGCTGCGCGTGGAGTACGACACCACTGACCGCTTCGCCAACCCGCGACAGGTGCTCGGCCCTTCGGTCACCGCCGCTAGCGACTACACTGGGCGCATCGAACTCACCGGCCTGCCGGCGGGCGAGAGCATCTTCCTGCGTGTGGCCTACGACAATGTCGACAACCCCCGCGCCACCGGCGTGGTGGTGCCGGGGCAGTTCCGCACGATGCCGCGCGCCGACGCGAACCGACCGGTGCGTTTCGTTTGGGGCGGCGACGTGGCCGGACAGGGCTGGGGCATCAATACGGAGTTCGGCGGCATGCGGATCTTCGAGGCGATGCGCCGGCGCTCGCCGGACTTCTTCCTGCACAGCGGCGACACCATCTATGCGGACGGGCCGATCCAGGCCGAAGTCAGCGCAGAGGGCGGACGCGTGTGGAAGAACATCGTCACGCCACAGGTGGCGAAGGTCGCCGAGACGCTGGATGAGTACCGCGGCCGCTATCGCTACAACCTGCTGGACGACAATGTCCGCCGCTTCTCGGCCGAGGTGCCGCAGATCTGGCAATGGGACGACCATGAGGTGACCAACAACTGGTCGCCGTCGAAGGACCTCAGCGCCGACACGCGCTATACCGAAAAGAACATCGCCACGCTGGTGGCACGCGCCACGCAGGCGTTCCGCGAATATGCGCCGATCCGGCTGGCCGATGGCGCGCAGCCGCAGACCATCCATCGCAAGATCGGATATGGTCCGCTGCTCGACGTGTTCGTACTCGACATGCGCAGCTATCGCGGCCCCAACACGGCAAACCTGCAGACCACCGAAGGCGCCGAAACGGCCTTCCTGGGTAACGCGCAGATCGACTGGCTGGTCAATGCGCTGAAGCAATCGCAGGCCACGTGGAAAGTCATCGCGGCCGACATGCCGATCGGGCTATGGGTGGCGGACGGCAAGGACGCGTCCGGCAATACCCGCTGGGAAGCCGTCGCGAACGGCGACAACGGCGTGGCGCTGGGCCGGGAACTGGAAATCGCCCGGCTGCTGCGCGATATCAAGGGCGTGCCAAACGTGGTGTGGCTGACCGCGGACGTGCATTACTGCGCCGCGCACTACTACGATCCCGCACAGGCCCGGTTCACCGACTTCGCACCGTTCTGGGAATTCGTCGCTGGACCGCTGAATGCCGGCACATTCGGTCCCAATACGCTGGACGCCACCTTCGGTCCGCAGCTCGTATTCCAGAAGGCGCCACCGGCCGGACAGTCGAACCTGTCGCCGTTCTCGGGGTATCAGTTCTTTGGCGAGGTCAATATCGATCCGCGCACGCGGGAACTGACGGTGGACCTTCGGGATCTGGATGGGGTGAGCCAGTTCAGCAGGACGTTGGGGGCGGTTTGATGTAGGGCGGCTTATTCCGCTCGGGCGTGTCGCGGGCTGTCACTGCCCTCACCCCCGCCCCTCTCCCGCTTTGCGGGAGAGGGGAGCAAACCGACGTCATGGGAAACGCCCGTCGATGTTCTCCCCTCTCCCGCCTGCGCGCCCCAATCTTCCAGTGATCCGGCACCTCTCCCGCCCTCCTTCCGTCACATCGTGGGCCGCCCGCCGTCAAACTCCCTGCTCAACCTCTGCACAATCCCAGCCACATCGTCAACGGCCTCCACGCCGGATACCGAATGCCCCGCGCTCCACAGGTCAGCCCAGCGCTGGATCACCGCGCCGTCCGCCCCGCCGCCAAAACGGGCACGGGCCTCCTGCACGGTGACCGATTCATCCAGCGCCCGCGGGTCCAGGCCGACGCGCCGGATCGACGGGACCAGGAAATTGGCCGGCAGGCCGGTGAAGGCGCGCGTCGTCAACACGTCGTCGAACGTGCTGTCGCACAGCATGGCCTTGTAGTCATCTCTGGCCATGCTCTCTCTCGCACCGATGAAGCGCGTGCCCATCGACACCAGATCGCAGCCCAGCACGGTGGCGGCGCGCAGCGCGACGCCGTCCGCAATGCCGCCCGCGAGCACCAGCGGGCCGTCGAAGAATGCGCGCACCGCGCGCACGAAGGCGAACGGGTTCGCCCAGCCGGTGTGGCCGCCTGCGCCGGCGGTCAACAAGACCAGACCGTCGGCGCCAGCGTCGAGCGCGCGGCGGGCGTGATGCAGCGTGGCGACGTCGGCCAGTACCGTGCACCCGGCCGCATGCAGCACGGGCAGCGCGGCCGCGGGCGATCCGACACTGGTAATGACCACGCTCGGCCGGTAGCTGGCGATCAGTTCGAACTCCTCGCGCAGGCGTCCGGGGTCGCGCCGCATGATCAGGTTGGGGCAATAGGGTCCGTGACGCGGCACGCCGGACTCGCGGGCGGCGGCGGCCTCCATGTCGAGCCGGCGCAGCCATGCATCGAGAACCTCCAGCGACCCGCAGTTGGCGGTCGGAAAGGCGCCGATCACCCCGGCGCGGCACGCGGCGGATACCAGCTCGATGCCGGAGACGCGCAGCATCGGCGCGGCGATCACCGGCAAGCCGGTCCAGGAAGGGAAGCGTCGTCATGGCTGCGTGCGGACTCGCGTCACGTGGGAGAGGTTATCGAGACACTGGCGGGCATCGGCCAGCAGCGTAGCCACGATGTCGCGCAGCGGCTCGGTGCGGCGCGCGAAGGCGATCGATGGACCGAGCGAAACCATGCCCTGCTGCCAGTCACCGTCCCGGTAGCAATGGTCGCGCGCAACGCGGCTGTCGAGAAGCTCGCCGAACGCGGCATAGTCGCGGGCGCCATCGCGTTCGAGCGCCGCCACGCGTTCCGCGGTGGCGTTGCGCAGCACGCGCCAGGTATTACCGAGCGAGCGCAGCACGGCCACCGTCGCATGCTCGTCGCAGGCGAGCAGATGCTGTTTGTAGGCGGCATGCGCCTCGATCTCGTCGCACACCAGGAAGCGGCTGCCGATCAGCGCGCCGTCGGCGCCGAGCGCGAGCAGCGCGGCAAGCTGGCGACCGTGACCAATGCCGCCGCCGATGACAAGAGGCACACGCACATGCTCCAGCGCGACCGCGGCAAGCAGCATCGACGGCAACTCATTGCGTCCCGGATGTCCGCCCTCTTCCATGCCGACCAGCGCCACGGCATCGGCACCATCGCGCTCGGCGGACAGCGCATGCCGCAAGCTGGACGCCTTATGGACGACCACGCCACCTCCCGCGTGGATGCGCCCGATCAGCTCGCCCGGTGCCTGGCCTGCCGTTTCGAAATAGCGGACACCGCGCGCCAACGCCAGATCGAGCCACGCCTGGACGTGGTCGTTGGCGCCGGCGCGATTGGACAGGGTCAGATTGACGCCGAACGGCCGGCCCTCGGTCAATTCCGCGCAGTGCCGCAGTGCTTCGCCGAAGGAGGATGGCGTATCGAACGAGCGGGGCGTCAGGAAGCCCATGCAGCCGGCGTTCACCAATGCGGCGACGTAGCGGGGACGCGATAGCCACATCAGGCCGCCGCCGAGGATGGGGTGGGCGATGCCGAAGAGGTCGGTCAGGCGAGTGCGGAAGGGGGCGGGACGGGCCGCAGGGGTCTTGTTCATTGCATTGGGGTTTTGGGCTATGGTGGGGGGTGCGGGGCTGTTACTGCCCTCACCGCTCACACGACCCGCCCACTATCCAGCCCAGGCGCCCCGCCAAGCGCGTCCGCATCGACGCCCTCCATCGCCACCGGAAACCGCGCCAGCGGCAAAGAATCCTCCCCGGCGCCAACGAATTTCCCGCGCTCGACGAACTGCGCCAGCGCCGCAACGTCGCAAGGCTCGACCACCGGCGTGGCCGGCACATCCGCGCGCGAGAGCAGCTCGAATGCCGTGTCCCGGTCCATCCCCGCCAACACCTGCGCAAGCCTGGCGTTGATGCGTCCCGCGTCCGTCTTGCGCGCCTTCAGGTCCCGCCACGGCTCGCCGTCGAATGGCGACAGCGGCAGCGTCCCGCACAGCCGGACCCAGAAATGGTCCTCCAGCGCGGCCACCGACAGATAGTGGCCGTCGCGGCAGCGGAACGCGCCATACGCGGGCTTGACCAGCGTCATCTCGCGCTGCGCCGTCAGCGTGTTGGCGCCGGCCTCGCGCCATGCGCCGAAGCGGGCGTTCATCCAGTGCAGCGTGCAGTCGGCGAGCGCCACGTCAAGATGCTGCCCCACGCCGCTGTGCTGCCGCTGCAGCAATGCCGCCAGCGTGGACGAGAGCGCATACATCGCGCCGCACAGGTCGGCCAGGGGCAGCCCGAAGCCCGATGCGGGCCCGCCGCCCGGCTCGCCCGATACCGCCAGCGCGCCGCAGGCCGCCAGATAATTGATGTCGTGACCCGGCAGCGCCGCCCACGGCCCCTGCTGCCCGTAGCCGCTCAACGACACGTAGACCAGCCGCGGAAAACGCGCGCGCAACGTGTCCGCATCAAGGCCGAAGCGCGCCATCACGCCCGGCCGATACGATTCCACGAGCACGTCGGCATCCTCCAGCAGTGCAAGCACCTCCGCCCGCCCCGCTTCGCCACGAAGATCGACCAGCAGGCTGCGCTTGCCACGGTTCACGGCATGGAACACGCCGGGCCCCATGCGCCGGACATTGTCCCCGTGCGGCGGCCGCTCGATCTTGATGACGGTCGCCCCCAGTTCGGCAAGGTTCTGCGTGAAGAACGGCCCCGGCAGCAGCTCGCTGAAATCCACCACGGTGACGCCGTGCAGCGGCGGGAGAGCGGCCCGCGCGACATCCTGCGCAGCGGTACGGTCGCGGCTCATGCGGATTGCCCCGGCGACTCGCGCGCGACAATGACCGCATCGAGCGGCATGGCGCCGCCACGCCCACCTGCCTGCGCTACGACATCGACCCACACCGGATTGAGGTCCATCTCCTCGATCCACCCGGCGTTCGCGCAGACGAAGGCCGACACCTGTTCCAGCAGCGCCTGCAGCGCCGACAGGTCGGCCGGCGCGCGGCCGCGCGTGCCGGCCAGCAGCGGGTAGGCGCGCACCTCGCTGATCATCGCGGCGGCATCGCCCGGGCCGAGCGGCAGCATCCGGCGCGACACGTCGCGCAGCACCTCCACATGGATGCCGCCCAGCCCAAAGGTCAGCATGTGCCCGAACACCGGGTCGCGCGTGACACCGATCATCAGCTCCATGCCGCCCGCGGGGGCCATCTTCTCGATCAGCACGCCATCGATGGCGGCATCGGGCCGGTGCTCGCGCGCGGCCGCGACGATGGCATGCCAGGCGTGCTGCACGGCGCCGGCATCGGCCAGGCCCACGCGCACGCCGCCGATGTCGGACTTGTGCACGATATCGGCGCTGGCGATCTTTGCAACCACCGGATAGCCGATCGCGGCCGCGATGCGCACCGCCTCGTCGGCGGACGCAGCCACCTCGCACGGCAGCAGCGCGATGCCGGCCTCGCGCAGCCGGCGCTTGGCGTCGGCCTCGGCCAACGCGCGAGTCGCCATCGCGGTGTCGCCCGCGCTGGACACCACCGTGGGCAGGCGCAGCGGTTGCGGGCCGACATGGCGGCCGCGCCAGGCACCGTAATCGGTCCAGCGCCGTATCGCGGCCACGGCCTTGTTGACCGAGCGCGGCGGCGCGAAGCCGTGCTCGACCAGCACGCGGTAACCCTCGCCGAGCCGGTCGCTCATCCAGATCGGCACGATCGGCGTCGCGGTGGCGCGCTGCGCATTGACGATATTGCGGGCCATGCGCGTGGTGGTCTCGCCATAGTCCAGCGTGATCGGCACCACCACGAGCCCCACATTGGGATCGCTCGCCACCGCACCGAGGGTCTTCTCGACCACGGTGGCGTCGCTGAGCACCACCGCGGTGGTATCGACCGGATTGCCAATCGCGGCGTAGTCGGGCAGGCTCGCGCGCAGCGTCTCCGTGGTGTCGGGCGCGAAGGTCGCCAGCGTCAGCCCTTCGGCGCCCACCGCATCGGCGGTCAATGCCGACGTGCCGCCCGAGGAGCAGTAAATGGCCAGCGCGTCCCGACCGTCCGGCATCGCCCGCGACAGCAGCCACGCGGTATCGACCAGCTCGTCGATATCGTGCACTTCGATCACGCCAAGCTGCCGGAACACCGCGCTGTTGACCTCCGCGGAACCGGTCAGCGATGCGGTGTGCGACTGCGCGGCGCGGCGGCCGTACTCGGACCGCCCCACCTTCAACGCCACGACCGGCTTGCCGTTCGCGGCCGCCCGCTGCACGGCCGCGGCAAAGCGCGCGCCGTCCTTGATGCCCTCCAGCAGCGTCGCAATGACCTTGATGTCGGGCGCATCGGCCATGTAGTGGATGAAGTCCGCCACCTGCAGATCGACCTCGTTGCCGGTCGACGCCCACAGCCCGATGCCGATGCCCCGCTCCATCGCCTGCATGACGTTGCGGCCCAGTCCGCCCCCCTGCGTGGCGAGGCCGATCGGCCCCTTGACGAGGTCGTGCCGGAACGATGGCGAGAAGGTCAGGCCAAGCCGCGCATTGACATTGGTCAGGCCCGGACAATTCGGCCCGTACACCCGCATGCCGCTTTGCCGCGCGATGGCCTGCATCCGCTCCTGCGCGCGTTCGCCATCGGCTCCGGCCTCGCCAAAGCCCGAACTGAGCACGATGGCGAAACGGACGCCGCGCGCCGCGCATTGCTCCAGCACTTCGAGCACGCCGCTTGCCGGCACCACCACCACCGCCACGTCGGGTGTGTCGGGCAGCGATGCGACATCGGGCCAGCAACGCAGGCCGCGGATTTCTGTCTTGCCGGGATTGACGAGATAGACGTCGCCGGCAAACTGCGAATGCGTGACCAGATTCGTCAGCGTGCGTTCGCCGATGCTGCTGGCGCGGTCGGACGCGCCCACCAGCGCGATGGAACGGGGATGGATCAGGCGCGACAGATCCGTCGTAGGGAATGGCATGATCAGGCTCTCTCCGGATAGGGAATGGCGCGGCCGTGCACGCGAGCGCCGCGGCCGCGGACAAGGCAGCGGTCAGCAAAGCGTCCGGCTCAGGCGAGCGCGGACATGCCGAGGATTTCCCGGCCGACGATCAGCGTCTGGACCTCGGTGGTCCCTTCGGGAATGGTGCCGCCGCGCGTATCGCGGAAGATGCGTTCGATCGGATAGTCGGTGGCATAGCCGAGGCCGCCGTGCACCTGCAGCGCCATGTCGGCCACTTCGTGCGCGGCCTCGGTGGCGTACAGCTTGGCGATCGAGCAGGCGGTGCGCGCGTCGTGATCCGCATCGAGTGCCGCGGCCGCGCGATAGCCCAGTGCGCGCGCCGCTTCCACGCGAATCGTCATGTCGACGATGTGCTTCTGCACCAGCTGGAAGCTGCCGATCGGCCGGCCGAACTGCGTGCGGGTGCGGGCATAGTCGATCGACAGATCGAGCGCCGCTTGTGCCGCGCCGACCGCGCCCATGGCGATATTCACGCGCGCCGCGTCCAGGCCCTTGAGCATGCGCTTGAGCGCGCTGCCCTCGGCGCCAAGCAGATTGGCGCGCGGCACCCGCACGTTGTCGAAGGTCAGCTCGGCGGTGCCGGTACTGCGCAGCACCATCGTTTCGACGCGCCGCACCTCGTACGGCGACACGTCGCGCTCGACGATGAAGGTCGACAGCGCGCCGTCGCAGGTCGGGCTGAAGGTACGCGCGACCACGATGGCGAAGTCGGCGAAGGCGCCGTTGGTGATCCACAGCTTGCGCCCGTTGATCACGTAGTCATCGCCGACCAGGTCGGCGCGGGTCTGGATCTGCGCGATATTGGAGCCGGTGCCCGGTTCGGAGATGGCGGTGCAGCAGCGGCGCGCACAGCGCAGCAGCGGCGCCAGGAAGCGCGCCTTCTGCTCGGGCGTGCCTTCGCTGGCGACCTTCAGGATGCCGCCGTTGGTGATATTGAGCATGGTGCGCAGCGACAGCCACGTATAGCCGGCCTCTTCCATCAGCATGGCCCATGTCACGTGGTCCAGCCCCATGCCGCCATCCGCTTCGGGCAGGCGACCGCCGACATAGCCGAACTGCGCCAGCCCTTCGAGGATCTCGAACGGGAAGGTCTGCGCGCGGTCGTGGGCCGCGACCAGCGGCGCGACTTCGCTCTTCATGAAGCGACGTACGCTGTCGCGCAGCATCGCCTGGTCGTTATCCGGTACGAAAGGCATGGGTGTGGTCTCCTGTTCTTTGTGTTGTTGCTGCCGATGATGGCGGCGCGCCAGGACGCACCGCCCATACGTATCGCCAACGGACGGCGCGCCTTCACGCGGCCATGACCGTGCCTCGTCCGGCCCGACGGGTGCCGGCGCTACACGATCGATGCCCTCGCGCGGGCGACGCGGCGCGCCGGCGCGGGCGGCGGCGCCTCGTCCGGCTCCGCGCGGAACACGATTGCCTGCACGTCGCGCAGCGCCTGCAGCACGGTGTCGCGGTTCGCGCGCAACCGGTCGACAGGTCCCGCCACGGACAGGGCCAGCGCCTCGCCGCCGAGATAGCCGGCCACCGCCATGGCGCCGAGCCCGTCGCCGCCCTCGTTCTCCACCCAGATCCAGCCCTGCCGGCGCGCCTTGGCCACCTGCGCTTCCAGCGCGGCCAGGTCCGTGATGGTCCCCGGCGCGATCTTCTTCAGCGGCTTGAGCCGAAGCTGGCGCGCCGCTTCCTCGGGCGTGCCCAGCGCGAGGATAGCCTTGCCCAGCGCCGACACATGCAGCGACAGCTTGTCGCCGACGTTCTGCATATAGCGCAGCGGATGCCGGCCCGCGGTAAAGGCCAGCACACGCACCACGCCGTTCTCCACGCGGCCGAACAGCCCGGTTTCACCGGTGCGGTCGCGCAGCAGCTCGCAAGCCTCCGCCCCGACCGCATACAGCGGATCGCTCGACGATATGTCGCGTGCCACCGCCAGCAGGCGGCCCGTCGGGTAGAAGCGTCTGCTGCGCGCCGTACGGACCAGATAGCCCAGTTCGTGCAGCGTGTGCAGCAGGTCCGAGCAGCTGCTTTCCGGCAGATCCATCAGGCGCGCCAGATCGGAATTCGACAGCTCTCGCCGCTCGCGGGCGAACACCTCCAGCAGTGCCATGGTGCGTGCGGCGGCGGGGACAAGGGTCGGCATGTTATCTCCGGTATTTCGTAGGGATTTACGGATTATATCGAGCGTGCCGATTGTTCGAGGTGCGGTCTTTGCGATTTGTTGTGACAGACCTCCCTCCACCACCACACTTCTCTCCTTGCATATCTACGAAATACCGTCCTATAGTACGACACGCCGAAGACAAATACAAAGACGAAATACAACGACAAAGGCGAAAGCCAGGAGACAACGATGCGAACGCTGACACATGGGCTGGCCCGCGCGCTGGCCACGGTTGTTGCATTGAGCCCGGCGATATGGACGGCGCCGGCCGCGGCGGCGGCGTGGCCGACCAAACCGATTACCTTCGTGGTGCCGTTCACGCCCGGCGGCATTACCGACAACGTGTCGCGCATGCTGGCCAAGAAGCTCGGCGAGCAGCTGGGCCAGCCGGTGCTGGTGGACAACCGGCCCGGCGCGGGCGGCTCGATCGGCGTCGAGGCGGCGTCGCGGCAGCCGCCCGATGGCTACACCATGATCTACGGCACGCAGGGCACGCACGCCGCCAATCTGGCGCTGTACAAGAACCTGCGCTATGACCCGGTCAACGACTTCGTACCGGTGCATGGCATCTCGGCCACGCCGCTAATCCTCGTGGTCAACGCCTCGCGGCCGATCCACTCCGTGGCGGACATGGTCAAGTATGCAAAGGCCAATCCGGGCAAGCTGAACTTCGGCTCCGCCGGCGCCGGCACCGGGACCCATCTGACTGCCGAGGTGTTCCAGAAGACCGCGGGAATCAAGATGACGCACGTGCCGTACAAGGGCAGCAACCCCGCGCTGAACGACCTGGTGGCCGGCAACGTGGACGTGATGTTCGACTACCCCGTGGTGGTGATGCCGCTGATCCAGGCCGGCAAGTTGCGGCCGCTCGCGGTCACGGCGAAGGCGCGCCTGGACATCGTGCCCGACGTACCCACCATCGCCGAGGCCGGCTATCCCGGGGCGGAATCGTCGGCATGGAGCGCCGTGTTCCTGCCCGCCAGGACGCCGCCGGATATCGCCAAGCGGCTCGGCGACGAGATCGCGCGCGCGATCGCGTCGCCCGAGATGCTGGCCATCACGCAGAAATTCGGCAGCACGCCGCTGACCGATGTCCGCGACGCCCGGCTCGAATCGATGGTGATGTCCGAGATGGTCCGCTGGCGCGAAGTGGTACGGCAGTCCGGCGCCAGCCTCGATTGACCGCACACCGATTGCCCCACCCTTTTCGCCACCTTCGAGCGGGCCGCGCGGTCCGCCCCGAACACACAGCCAGCACACCACCGAGCCCATGAACGCGCAGCCTTTACAGACCCAACGGAACCCGCTGTTCCCCGATCTGCAGCCCCGCCATCCCACGCTCTACCGGCTTGCCGCCGACGGCCGCACGCTCGAATTCTTCTTCGCGCGCTGCACCGCCTGCGATGGGCTGACCTTTCCGGCCAATGCCCCCGGGTGCATGCATTGCGGCGATTCACTGCGGGATGCGGCCCGCGTCGCTTGCCCGGGCATCGGTACGCTGCTGGAGTACGTGACCGTGCACGTGCCCCTCGCACCCGGCATGCCGGCGCCGATGATCGCCGGCGACATCCGGCTTGCGGAAGGCATGGTCGAGGAGGCTGTCATCGGCGTTGCCGACGAGACGATGCTGCGCCCCGGCATGGCGATGCTCGCGGTGGCGGATGTCGACGAGCAGGGACGCACGTTCTCGTGCGCCTTCGTGCCGGCCAGCGGGGAGGACGCGCGATGACAAGCTGGATCGAAGGCAACGGCGGCGTCCATATCGCCGGCATCGGCCTGCACCCGTATCAGTTTCCGGGCGACACGTCCTACACCCATCTCGGCCTGACCGCCGTGCGCGCCGCGCTGTCGGACGCCGGCCTGCGCTTTGACCAGGTCGACAGCGCCTATGTGGGCACCACCTCCATCGGCATGGCGGCCGGCCGCGTGATGCTGCGCCATCTCGGTTCAACGGGGCTCGCCGTCACGCAGGTGGAGAACGCGTCGGCGTCGGGCTCCTTCGCGTTCCGGCAAGCGTGCCAGGAGATCGCGCTTGGTATCAGCGACGTGGTGCTGGCGATCGGCGTCGACAAGCACGGCGATGGCCGGCGCGCCGCCAACAAGGACGGGCTGGAAAGGCTGTCGGCCACCGCTACCATTCCCGCGGTCAAGTTCGCGTTGATGGCACGAAGCTATCTGCGCGAGCGCGGCGCCGATATGCGCGCGATGGCATCGGTGGCGGTGAAGAACCATGGCAACGCCGCGCGCAATCCGTTCGCGCAGTTCCGCAAGCCGCGCACGCTGGAGCAGGTGCTGGCCTCGCCCAAGGTCGCGGGCGACCTGACCGTGCAGCAGTGCTGCCCGCGCGGCGACGGGGCCGCGGCGGTGCTGCTGGTGTCGGGCCATGCGTTGCAGCGGCTGGGACTGGAGCGCAAGCGCTGCGTGCGCGTGCTGGCATCGGCGGCAGGCAGCGAGCGTGACGAAGCCGTGTATGGGCAGGAGCCGATCGACCTGGTCAAACGCAGCGCCACGGCGGCGTTCGAGCAGGCCGGCATTGCGCCGACCGATCTGGACCTGCTTGAACTGCACGACGCCTTTTCCGTCGAGGAGCTGCTGTACAGCGAAGCCATCGGCGTCTGCCAGCCCGGCGAAGGCGCGGCCTATCTCGCGCGTGGGGACTCGGCCATCGGCGGCCACTGCGCGATCAATGCGTCCGGCGGGCTGCTTGGCATGGGTCATCCGCTCGGCCCCACCGGCATCGGCCAGATCGCGGAACTGACGCGGCAGCTACGCGGCGAGGCCGACGGCCGCCAGCATGACGGCGCGCGGCTCGGCATGGCACACATGATCGGCCTCGGCTCGGTCGCCATCGCGCACGTGCTGGCCGCGCCGGCGCATTGAACCCACCATCAGGAGGACAAGGAGCATGACCGCAGCCACTCCCGCGCCGCTGGAGACCGTGCAATACGAGGTGCGCGACAACGTCGCCATCGTCACGCTGAACCGGCCCGATCGCATGAACACGCTCGGCGGCACCATGAAGCCCGATCTGGCCCGCGCCTTTCTGGACTACGCACGCAGCGATGCCCGCGTGCGTGCCGTGCTGCTGACGGGCTCCGGAGACCGCGCCTTCTGCGCCGGCGCCGACATCAAGGAGCGCGCGGGAAACACGGTCGTGGGCACCGACTATTTCTTCGCGCAGCGCACCACGCACGACCTGTTCCGGGACATCGAGGAATTCGAGAAGCCGGTCATCGCGGCGATCAACGGCGTGGCGCTGGGCGGCGGGCTTGAACTGGCACTGTGCTGCGACATCAGGCTGGCGAGCGCCGAGGCACGCTTCGGCCTGCCCGAGGTCAGGCTCGGCGTGATTCCGGCCGCGGGCGGTACGCAGCGCCTGCCCCGCCTGGTCGGCGAGGCGCGCGCCAAGGCGCTGATCCTGACCTCCGACCTGATCGATGCCGACACCGCGCTGCGCTACGGCATCGTCACCACGGTATTGCCCCAGGCCGAGCTGATGCCGGCCGCGCTGGCGCTCGCGCAACGCATCGCGGATCAACCGCCGCTGGCCGTGCGCTACGCCAAGCGTGCCATCAACCGCGGCATGCAGACCGACCTCGACAGCGGCCTGGAATTCGAGCGCTACGCCGCCGCGATGATCATCGACAGCGAGGATCGCAAGGAAGGCATGCGTGCCTTCGTGGAGAAGCGCAAACCCGTATTCGCCGGCCGCTAGCGCGGATACCCGCAACGCCATTACTGCAAGGGAGAGCCATGAATCTGGGACTGGAAGGACAGGTCGCGCTGGTGACCGGAGGCGGCCAGGGAGTGGGCCGCCAGATCTGCATCGAACTGGCCAGCGAAGGCGCGCTGGTGGTCGTCAATGACTTGTTCGCCGGGCGCGCCGAGGCGGTGGCCGCCGAGATCGAGGCGAGCGGCAAGCGTGCGCTGGCGGCACCGGCCGACATTACGCGGCCCGATCAGATCGACGAGATGGTGGCGCGGGCGGCGCGGCATTTCGGGGCGCCGGTCAGCGTGCTCGTCAACAACGCGGGCATCGTGCCCGAGCGGCGCGAGAAAGGCGGCCGCACACCGCTGTTCCTCGACATGCCGGTGGACGACTGGGCGAAGGTCGTCGACCTGAACGTCTACGGCACCATGCATTGCTGCCGCGCCGTGCTGCCCGGCATGATCGAACGCGGAGGCGGCCGCATCGTCAACATCATCTCGGAGGCCGGCCGCGTGGGCGAAGCCAATCTCGCCGTGTATTCGGGAGCCAAGGCCGCCATCGCCGCATTCGGCAAGGCCATCGCGCGCGAGCACGGCCGGCACCGCATCACGGTCAATTCCATCGCGCTCGGCGCCGTCTCGCATGCGGGCATCAAGGACGGGCCGCTCAGCGTGGACGCCACCGTGGACAACAACGAACGGCTGGCCAAGATGCTGAACCTGTATCCCATCGCCAAGGGACTGGGCCGCCTGTGCCGGCCCGAGGACGTATCGGGAGTGGTGGCCTTCCTGGCGTCGGAACGGGCGCTGTTCGTCACCGGCCAGACGCTCGGCGCATCGGGCGGTTTCGTGATGCTGTAGCGGAGTCCGCGGGCGTCGCTGGCTGGGAAGCGACGCCCGGATTCGACGGCGTGGTCCCCACCATGCCTGCCCAGGCCTTGGGTGACTGGCATCCACCCCTGTGACGCGAAGAAAAAACGCCGCACGACTAGACGACCGGTCTAATCATTGCTACAGTACGGCCATGAACACTTTGCGCACTGAAACCAACGACGTTCGCGAGAACATCCTTGCCCATGGCCAACGCATCATCGCCGGCAAGGGCTTCTCCGCCGTGGGTATCAATGAAGTTCTGAGCGCCGCGGGCGTTCCGAAGGGGTCGTTCTACCACTACTTCGGCTCCAAGGACGCATTCGGCGAAGCCTTGCTCGAAAATTACTTCGAGGAGTACCTGGCCGAGGTGGATGCCACCTTGAGCGCGCCAGGGCTGACCATGGCGCAGCGTCTGATGAACTACTGGAAGAACTGGCAGGACACCCAGCTATGCCATGACTGTCAGGGCAAGTGCCTGGCGGTGAAGCTGGGCGCGGAGGTGGCCGATCTGTCCGAAGCCATGCGTCTGGCGCTGCGGCGCGGCACGACCGGCATCATCGAACGCCTGGCAGGCGCCATCAAGGCGGGCGTCGCGGAAGGCTCGCTGTCCGTGGAGGGCGCACCGCAGCAGGTCGCCCAAAGCCTGTACCAGCTTTGGCTGGGGGCCAGCGTAATGGTCAAGATCGTTCGCAACCCACAGCCTTTTGAGACGGCCATGATGGCCAGTCGCCAGATGCTGGGTCTTTCTTCCTGACCAGGGAAGGATCCGGCCGCACTTCCAAGGACGTGCTTTTTCTTCGCCTCGATTCGAGACGACCGGTCTAATGGTTTCATTCCAACCTGGAGCACCAACATGAAAGTTCTGATAGTTCTGACTTCGCATGACCGACTCGGCAACACCGGCCGCAAGACCGGCTTCTGGCTCGAGGAGCTCGCGGCACCCTACTACGTGTTCAAGGAGGCGGGCTACGAGATCACGCTTGCCTCGCCGAAGGGAGGCATGCCTCCACTCGATCCCAAGAGCAGCGAGCCCGACTTCCAGACCGACGCGACTCGCCGCTTCCAGGCGGACGCCGAGGCGAACAAGGCACTGGCGAACACCGTGAAGCTGGCCGACGTTTCTGCGGATGCGTTCGACACGGTCTTCTATCCGGGCGGCCATGGCCCACTGTGGGATCTGGCCGAAAGCAAGGACTCGTCCGACCTGATCGAGCGCTTCGTTGCCGCCAGGAAGCCCGTCGCACTGGTCTGCCACGCGCCGGGCGTGCTGCGTCACGTGAAGACCCCCGACGGCCGCCCATTGGTAGAGGGCAAGAAGGTGACCGGCTTCACCAATACCGAGGAAGCGGCTGTCGGCCTCACCGAGGTCGTGCCGTTCCTGGTCGAGGACGAACTGAAGGCCAAGGGTGGCTTCTACTCGAGCGGTCCGGACTGGGGCTCATACGTCGTGCAGGACGGCCTGTTGATCACGGGCCAGAACCCTGCCTCGTCGACTGCCGCCGCCCGGCGCCTGATCGAAGCACTCAACGGATAGATCATCGACAGAGCGAGCCGCCGGCCGCCCTAGAACGAGCGGCCGTCGATGTGCGTGACCGGCAGCGCCGACAGGTCCACACCCTCCAGGCAACGCACGTTGACGGCCGCCATGGGGTTGCCCTGCCTGTCGGTACCCTCGCCAAACGGGTGGATGCCGCAGGTCGGGCAAAAGCGGTGCCGGATCACATGTTTGTTGAACATGTAGGTACTGGCATTGGATTCCGGCGTCAGCAGCGTCAGCTTGTCGCGCGGCACGAACCACATCAGCGCGCCCTTGCGCTGGCAGATCGAGCAGTTGCACGACATCACGCCTTCGAGCGTGGCTTCCACGTCGAAGGCGATGGCGCCGCAGTGGCAGCTTCCGTGATAAGTCATCGATGTCTCCTTTGCGCTTCGCAATCCGCGAGCGCGGGTTCCAGTCCCCGCGCTGCTTTGGACCGCTTGCGGCACGACGCCCAAGCGGCACCTACTGATACTAAAGTATCAGTCCTACACAATATGCTACTTTGATATCGCGATAGTGCTATAGTGTTATTCAAGCCAACACTGATACTCCGATATCACCATGAAATCCATCACGGAGTTGTCGCAGGTGCTCGAACAGCGGTCACGCACGCTGAAATACGGCAAACTCCAGCTGGCACGCGACTCAGGCGTCACTTACCGGACGCTGAGCCACGTGCTCGGCGGCGCGCAGGACTTCAAGGTCTCGACGCTGCTCGCCATCGCCGACCGCCTCGGGCTGGAACTGATGCTGGTGCCCAAGGAGGCCCGGCAGGCGTTCGTCCACGATACCGCCCAGAAATCCGCGGTGCCAACCAAGGTGCAGGCCGCGCTCGATCGCCTGAAATCCGGAGGCGCGTGATGAACCTCAAGGCGCTGGCCATCTACCTTGGCGAACAGCGTGTCGGCTTGCTGTTCCAGTATGGCGACGACAACCCGATCCTGCGCTTCGTCGCTGACGATGGCTTCGCGGCGCTGGGCGAGGCGGCGCCCACGCTGTCGCTGTCCATGCAGGCCGAGGACCCCGACGCCCAGCGCGCGCTGTGGGCCAATGTGTCGGCTCCGATCTTCAACGGCCGCTATTCGAATCGCAATGGCTGGCTGTTGCCGCCCTTCTTCCAGGGCCTGTTGCCGGAGGGCGTGTTTCGGGACCATGTGGCTGCGGTGCGCGGCTGCGCGCCGGACGATCATTTCGAGATGCTGGCGGCCACCGGGCGCGATCTGCCCGGCAATGTCCATGCGCGGCCGGTGGAGCTGACGCGGCACGAGGCCGCGCGGCTGGTGACGCAGGACGCCGACTCGCTGGAAATGAGCGTCACCGAGGAGCCGATGGAAGACGGCGTATCGGTATCCGGCGTGCAGCCCAAGCTCGGCGTGATCCACGTGGGCGACCGCTACGTTGGCCGCACACGGATGCAGGACACCCATGTCATCGCCAAGCTGCCCGTGGTGGGCTACCCGCTGCTGCCCGAACTGGAGGCGCTGTCGCTGCGGCTGGCCGGCGCCGCCGGCGTGGATGTGTGCGAGGCCCGGCTCGCGCCGCTGGAATCGCTGGCCGTCGAGCACGGCTACGATCTGGGCAACGATGTCAGCGGCAAGACAAACTTCCTGGCGGTGACGCGCTTCGACCGCGCCCCGGGCCAACGCTTTCATGTCGAGGACTTCGCGCAGATCATGGGCGTGCAGCCCGAGGACAAATACAGCCAGAGCTATCTGGCCATCGCCGCCGTGATGCTGACGGAACCGTCCCTTGGCGAACCCGCCGTGCACGAACTGCTGCGGCGCATGACGGTCAACGAACTGCTCGGCAATCCCGACATGCACCTGAAGAACCTCGGCGTGATCTACCGCGACGGCCGCACGCCCACGCTGTCGCCGGCCTACGACATCGTCGGCTACAGCGCCTACCAGCGCCGCATGGGACATGCGCTGTTCATCGTACCGCCCGAGCTGCGCGAGCCTGTCGCGCAAGGCAACGCGAGACGCAAGCAGAGCCTGACTCCGGCGATGCTGCGCGAGTTCTGTGGCCATTTGCGGCTGCTCGAAAAGCCCGCTGCCGCAACCATCCAGCGCACCGTGCTGGCGGCGGTGAAAACCTGGCCCGGGATGATCGCCGCGGCGCCGCTGACCGACACGCAGAAGGCCAACCTGCTGGCCCACCTGGAGGCGCACCCGCTGGTCATCTCCATGCGCAAGCGCCTGTCCCGTGGCGCAACCGCGGCGGGATAGCGGCATCGCGCCCCATCACGCTCCCGGGCGGGCGCGGTCGCGTTGATCGGCAGCGATCCGTCGTACGCGCACCAGTTCTATCCGGCGCCCCGAGCGCTCCGCCACTTCGAAGCGATAGCCGTCTATCTCGATGCCCTCGCCTCGTGCCGGCACACGGCCGAAGCGCGCCAGCAGCAGGCCGGCGATCGACGCGTACTCGTCATCGTCGGCCGGCAACTCGACATCGGCCAGCGCCTGCTCGACCAGATGCAGGTCGGCCCGGCCCTTGACCAGCCAGCCCTCGGCATCGCGGACGATGTCCGGGGTTTCGTCCTCGTCCGGAAATTCACCGGCGATGGCCTCGAGCACATCCAGCGGCGTCACCAGGCCCTGCACCACGCCGAACTCGTCAGCCACCAGTACGAAGCGTCCCCTGGCACGGCGCAGCACGCCAAGCAGCCGGATCACGTCCATGCCCTGCGGCACCACGATGGGTGGATAGTGCGTCGCCAACTCCGCGAGCGGGCGGCCGCCGTCGAGCGCCACCAGGAGATCCTTGGCCCGCGCCACGCCGATCAGCTCGTCCAGCGTTCCCCGGCACACCGGAACGAAGGCGTGCGGCGTCTCCATCAGGCGGGCCCGGATGGCCGCCGGATCGTCGTCGCAGTCGATCCACGACACCTCGTTGCGCGGCGTCATGATCGAACGTACCGAGCGGTCGCCCAGCCGCAGCACGCCTCGGATCATCTGCCGTTCCTCCTCGCCAAAGGCGTCGGCCGGCGGCGGCTGGTCCTGCGCACCAGCGGCGGCCTCGGCATGGGACGGCGCGCGGGCCACGCCCACCAGGCGCAGGATCGCCTCCGCCGTGCGTTCGCGCAGCGGCCGGTGCGATTCGCGCCGAAGCACATTGCGCCGCGCCATCTGGTTGAACGCCTCGATCAGTATCGAGAAGCCGATCGCGGCGTACAGGTAGCCCTTCGGAATATGAAAGCCGAGTCCGTCGGCGACCAGGCTCAGCCCGATCATCAGCAGAAAAGCCAGGCACAGCACCACCACGGTGGGATGGGCGTTGACAAAGCGCGTCAGCGGCTTCGAGGCCAGCATCATCACGGCAATGGCGATGACCACCGCGATCATCATCACGGCGAGGTTGTCGACCATGCCGACCGCCGTGATCACCGAGTCCAGCGAAAACACCGCGTCGAGCGCGACGATCTGGGCCACGACCACCCAGAAGCCTGCGTGGACGCGATCGGCATCGGCGGCATGGGCGGCGCCTTCGAGCCTCTCGTGCAGTTCCACCGTGGCCTTGAACAGCAGGAACAGGCCGCCGAGGATCAGGATCAGGTCGCGTCCGGAAAACGGCTTTCCGGCAATGTCGAACAGCGGCGCGGTCAGCGTCGCCAGCCACGAGATCACCGACAGCAACCCGAGCCGCATCAGCAGCGCCAGCGACAGTCCGATCAGGCGGGCACGATCGCGCTGATGTGGCGGCAGCTTGTCGGCCAGGATCGCGATGAACACCAGATTGTCGATGCCGAGCACGATCTCCAGCACGACCAGTGTCACCAGGCCGACCCAGATCGTCGGATCCATCAGCACATCCATGTTTTCTCCCGAGACCGCCGCGCGGGCATTGGCCGTGTCGCCGATTCTACTGGAAGGCCATCAACTCCCCTCTCCCGCACAGCGGGAGAGGGGAGAACTGCAAACCCGCACCGCTCACCACTACGCAAACACTCCTGCTATCCTCCCCAAGCCGTGCAGGCTCCCGCGGGCCGCAGTGTGGCCCGCGCTCCCGTAGCTCGACAACGACAGCAAGGAGACCCGATGCCCATCGCTCGCCGGCGGTTCGCCGCCACCGTCTTTTGCCGTGCCGCTTTGTTAGCCGCCGCCACCATCGCCACCCACACGGCCTACGCCGCGCCTCCCACTGACCGCCATGCCGCGCCCGGGCTGGAAAAGCCTGCCACCATCCTGATCGACCGCTGGGGTGTGCCGCACATCTATGCCGGCACGCTCTATGACGCCTTCTATGCGCAAGGGTTCGCCGCCGCCCGCGACCGGCTGTGGCAGATCGACCTTTGGCGCAAACGGGGCCTCGGCGAAATGGCGAAGGACTTCGGTCCGGCCTACTTCGAAGGCGACCGCATGGCTCGCGCCGTGCTGTATCGCGGCGACATGTACCGGGAATGGCTGGCCTACGGCTCCGATGCGAAGCGCGTGGCCGAAGCCTTCGTGGCGGGCGTCAATGCCTACGTGGCCCTGACCGAGGCGACACCCGAGCTGCTGCCGCGCGAATTCAAGCAGCTTGGCTACAAGCCGGCGCGCTGGCACGCGGAGGACATCGTCCGCATCCGCCATCATGGACTGACGCTCAATTTCAGCAGCGAGGTGGACCGCGCGCAGCTCTATTGCAACGCGCGCGAGCATGGGCCGCGCGCGGACTGGCTCAGGCGCGAGCTCGATCCGCCCATCACGCCAACATTGCCCGATGGCCTGGATCCGTGCGCGGTGCCGGCCGCGCCGCTGAAACGCGCCTATATGCTGGCCACCGCCGCGGCCAGTTTCCCGAAGGAGGCGTGGCAACGCGCGGGGGCGGATACCGTGCCGGCCGAGCAGCTCTATGTCTCCATCGATGCCAGCAGCGACGCCGCGCGCAGCTTTGGCTCGAACAACTGGGTGATCGCCGGCAATCGCACCGATACCCGGCGTCCGATCCTCGCCAACGATCCACACCGCTCGCACGGTGCGCCGAGCCTGCGCTATCTGGCCCATCTGAACGCACCCGGCCTGTCCGTGATCGGCGCCGGCGAACCTTTCCTGCCCGGCATCTCGATCGGCCATAACGGCACCATCGCATTCGGCCTGACCCGCTTCTATATGGACCAGGAGGACCTGTACGTCTACGAGACCGATCCGGAGCACCCGAAGCAATACCGTTATCGCGGACGCTGGGAGCCGATGGAAACGGTCACCGAGCGCATCGCGGTGCGTGGCGAGCCGGAGCCGCGCGCAGTGAACATCGACTTCACCCGCCATGGCCCGGTGTTGTATGCGGACCCCGCAAGCAACCGCGCATGGGCGCTGCGCGCGGCGTGGCTCGATGCTGGCATGGCGCCCTACTTCGGTTCGATGGACTATATGCGGGCCACCAACTGGGACCAGTTCCGCGCGGCGATGAACCGCTGGGGGGCGCCCGGCGAGAACCAGGTGTACGCCGACCGCAACGGCAACATCGGCTGGATTCCGGGCGGCCTGACGGTGATCCGGCCCAACTGGGACGGCCTGTTCCCCGTGCCCGGTGACGGCCGGTACGAGTGGGCGGGGTACCGCAACATGGATGAGCTGCCTTCGCTGTACAACCCGCCCGCAGGTCATATCGTCACGGCCAACGAGAACAATATCCCGCCCGATCACCCGGCCGCGCGCCTTGGCATCGGCTACGAGTGGAGCGACAGCTCGCGCTCGCGACGGCTCAAGAGCCTGGTGGCGGCCGCGCCGGTCAGTTCGCTGCGCGATTCGGTGGCGTGGCAGAACGACACCGTGTCGCTGCCCGCGCAGCGCGTGCTGGCGCTGATGAACGGTCTCGGCAAGCGCGACACCGGGCCGTCGCTGATGGCCGACCCGCAGGTCACGCGCGCCATCGCGCTATTGCGCGGCTGGGACGGCAATGTCCGCGCCGACAGCATTCCGGCCGCGCTGTTCGAGATCTGGTTCAGCAATCACCTGCGCCCGGCCGTGGTACGCGCGGCGCTGCCGGAGGGCTCGGCCAGGCTGGTGGGCGCAGGAGACGCATCGCGTGTGCTGGCGGTGCTGGAACAACCGGATCCGTGGATGCCCGCCACCCGGCGCGACGAGGTCATGCTGACCTCGCTGAAGGCGGCAATGGCCGAACTCGAACGCCGCTCGCCGTCGCCGGAACGGCTGGCGAACTGGGGCATGCTGCATCGGGCCGTGTTCCGTCATCCACTGGCGCCGATCCTGGACGACGCGTCGCGCGCGCAGTACCAGGTGGATGCCGGCGGCATCGGCGGTTCGGCCTTCACACCGATGGCGGCGAGCTATCGCAACAGCGATTACCAGCTGACCTCGGGGGCATCGTTCCGCATGGTGCTGGACGTCGGCGCATGGGATAACGCCCGCGTGGTCAACACACCCGGACAATCCGGCAATCCCGACAGTCCGCACTATCGCGACCTCGCGCCGCTGTGGGCGCGTGGGGAAACCTTTCCGTTGTTGTACTCGCGCAAGGCGGTTGAGCGGGCGGTGGAACGGCGGATTGAGCTGGTGCCGAGGTGATGCGCTTGGGGGGATGGTGATAGTGCCCTCTCCCCCGCCCCGCGAAACCCCGACCCTTACCCCGAAATATGCGGCTGGTCCGACGGCGGCCGGTTGCCCTGCTCGTCCTGCGGCGATACGTCCTCGCGCATGATTTCGCCGGGCGTCTTCGGCTTGCCGTCCTTGCTCCCCTCGCCAGCGCTGCCCTGGTCCTTGCCGGGCAGCGTATCGGCCTGCGCGGCCGGGTTCTGGCCCTGTTCCGATGTCATGGGTCCGGTCGTCTTTGTCGGGTCGTTCTGCTGTTGCATGCGAGCCTCCATATGCGTGCGATGTTTCGACGGCGATACCCCGCGTTCAGGCCGTCAGGCCATTCCGGCGGGGTCGTGCATTTCCGTTGACGCAAGACCTGTACCTGTAGGGACCGGAATGGCCGCGGGGGTAGCGGGGCGTTGTTGGAGCACGATGTGACTGCCCCCTCCCCCGGCCCTCTACCGCAAGGCGGGAGAGGGCCGGGGGAGAGGGCCGGGGGAGCAGCCATGTCCGACGTGGGATCAGAACTTTCACATGCTTTGCGCAAGCCGGCGCACGCCGTCGCGGCGAGAATCCGCACTCGTCGCGACGTGGCCGCTCATCGCGGCCGTGCTTGCGGCACCTTCGGTCAACTCACTCTTTCCATCCCATGCTCAATACCACTATCAATGCCTCATCGGCACACCGTGAAGCGCCACAGGAGGTGTTCGTCGAGGACCTTCCTGAGTCACCCCAATCGTCCCTGCAGGCGAACATCGCGATGGCGCCGCTCTCTCACGCCGAGGGTCCCCGGCAAGAGTCTGAATCGGGGTCCGAATCGTTGTACCGACTGCTGCGCGAAAGGGTCCTCGCCCATAACCGCGACACCTCAGCCGATACGGTGTACGGGCGGCTCTATGCATCGCTCGGCACGTCCCGCGCCGCGATCAGCCAGCTCATGAACCGCGCGGCCCCCGCACCCCTGAACCCGCTGGCTTCTCTTGTCGAGGAGTCGGTACGCCTTGCGATCGATCCCGGCAAGAACCAGGTGTCCGCGGCACACATCATGCAAACGCTGCCCTCGATGGAGCCTGACTTGCAGGCGGCATGGCTTGCCGAATGGCTGGGGCACCCCGCGCCCCCCGCCGGCACCACGCAGAAGGCACTGGCGTTGATCCACGGCGGCGAACTTAGCGACGCCGCTCGCACCAACCTTCTGATCAAACTGACGTCCGTCGGCCTCTTCGGCTCCGCGCCGGCTGAGCCGCCGCAGTGTTTGCGCCTGTAAGCGGACGGGAAGTGCTGCCCGGCTGTCTCTGCCCTCTCCCCCGGCCCCTCTCCCGCTTTGCGGGAGAGGGGAGCAAACCGCCAGCAATTGAAACACCGATGGTGTTCTCCCCTCTCCCGCTTGCGGGAGAGGGGCGGGGGAGAGGGAAGTATCATCGCAAACTGAATACAATCGGCTGTACCGCACTGGCCTTCACCCGCTTGCCATCCGCCTCGCGATAGCCGGTACATTTCATGCGCTGCACCGCTGTCTCGGCAGCCTCGTCGAGGACCGGCACACCGGAAGGACGCAGGATCGCGGTGGATTCGATGGTGCCGTCCTCGCCGATCAGCAGCCACACATGCACGGCACCGCTCTGGCCCAGGCGACGCGCTTTGGCTGGATACGAAATGGACGGCGGATGACAAACGCCCTTGGGAACACCGACCTCGACCGGTTTCGTCCGGCCCCGCACGCATTTCGTCCAGCGCGCGGCCTGGAAGGCCTCGACGGCGCGTTCCACGGCCGCGGGGCGCAGTGGCGATGTCAGCGTATGCCCGACGTCGCTATCGACAAAGCGGCGCAGCTCAGGGTCGGAGGATATCGGCGGAGTCGGCGCCAGCAATCTGGCGCGCACGGCGCCCGGCTTCGCGCGCCATTGGTAGTAGGCACCCGCCGGCGTATCGAGGAACCGCAGTGCCTGCCGCAGCTCGCCGTCGATCACTGACTCTGGCAGCGCGGGAGCCAGCGCCATGGCGATCTCCTGGTGGCTGACGGATGCAATGCAACCGAAGTACGGCTTGTCCGGCCCATTGCCGGCTTTCCTGGCCGCCTCGATCATCTGCGCACGCACCGACGGTGCAAAGAAGGTCTCCGCGATCAAAGCGAGCTGCGCAGTGGTGAGCGGCTCCGCCGGCGGCGGTGTGCTGCAAGCCAACAGCCCCAACGTCAACGCGGCACCTGCGCCGATGCTTACGAGACTGCGAAGTCCATCCCTGGCCCGCGATCCGATCCCGCCCTTGTTCCACCGACCCATTCCCACCCCTCGCCGCACCATGGCGGCAGCTTGGACAAAGCCCGTCAGTATCGCTGTGCGGGACGGCGGAGGAACCCCACGGATTGGGGGTGAGGACGGCTTCGGATCTGGCAGGGGCCGGGTGGGTTGCGTTGTGACTGCCCTCTCTCCCATCCCCAAACAGAAAACCCATACGCAGCGGGCCTGTCACGCCAGGCGCGTACAATGCGGCCGTTTCCATCCGGTATGACCTCCCCTTTTTTCCCATGTCAAATCTGATCGTCCATGGCGGCGCCCCGCTGCGCGGCCGCATCGTGCCATCCGCCAACAAGAACGCGGTGCTGCCCGTGTTGTGCGCGACGCTGCTGACCGACCAGCCCGTGCGGCTGCGCGGCGTGCCCGATATCACGGACGTGCGCAAGATTCTCGACATCTTCCGGGCGCTCGGCAGCGACGTGCGCATGGATCACGACAGCGGCACGCTCGAGCTGCACCATCGCGACACGCTGTTCGACGCCGCACGGCACCGGCTGCCGGAGGAGATGCGCTCGTCCATCATGCTGGTGCCGCCGCTGCTGGCGCGGTTCGGCGTGGCACGGCTGGAAGACAACGTCAAGGGCTGCACGCTGGGCGTGCGCGAGATCGATCCGCACGTCGACATCTTTCGCCGCTTCGGGGGGCAGGTCGAGCGTGCGGCCGGATCGCTGCTGGTGCGTCGCGCGGGCCCGCTGCGGCCGGTCGATCATTGGCTGGACTACGCATCGGTGACCACCACCGAAAACTTCGTGCTGTGCGCGGCGATGGCCGATGGCACCTCGACGCTGACCAATGCCGCCTCCGAGCCGCATGTGCAGGAGTTCTGCCGCTTCATGGCCATGCTGGGCGCCCGCATCGACGGCATCGGCACCTCGCGGCTGACAGTCCATGGCGGCGGCGCGCTGGCGGGAGGCGAATTCACGTTCGATGAGGACTTCCACGAGATCACCACCTTCCTCGCGCTTGGGGCGATCACCGGCGGCGACGTGGAGGTGCGCAATGGCGCGCCGGAAAATTTTCCGCTGATCGACCGCACGTTCGAGAAATTCGGCGTGCGCATCGAACATGCGAACGGCTGGTCGCGCGCGCTACGGTCGGGCCCGCTGCAAGTGCAGCAGCCCTTTACCAGCAATGTGCTGACCAAGGTGGAAGCCGCGCCGTGGCCGTACTTTCCGGTCGACCTGCTACCGATCTTCATCGCGCTGGGCGTGCGCGCCCAAGGCAACGCGATGTTCTGGAACAAGGTGTACGACGGCGCGCTGGGCTGGACCGGCGAGCTATCGAAGTTCGGCGCGCATGTGTTCTCGTCGGACCCGCACCGGTTGATCACCTTCGGCGGCAATCCGCTGTCCCCGGCCGTTGTCGAGAGCCCGTACATCATTCGCGTGGCCATCGCGCTGTTCATGGTGGCCGCCAGCATCGAAGGGCGCTCCGAGATCCGCAACGCGGCCCCGATCAAGCGCGCCCATCCACGCTTTGTCGAGAACCTGCGCAGCCTCGGGGCGCGGGTGGAGTGGACCGAAGGGGACTGACGCCTTTCTCCCCTCTCCCGCTCGCGGGAGAGGGG
Source organism: Cupriavidus gilardii J11 (assembly GCF_007829435.1). Classification (GTDB taxonomy): domain Bacteria; phylum Pseudomonadota; class Gammaproteobacteria; order Burkholderiales; family Burkholderiaceae; genus Cupriavidus; species Cupriavidus gilardii_D. The sequence goes on along the minus strand of NZ_VLJN01000002.1, from coordinate 51,346 downwards.
CCGGGGAAGAGGGCAGTCACAACGCCCTTTTTACCGCCTCCCTGCCATTTTTACGAACGCCCCGGCTTCCACCCAAGCGGAAGCGCGCGGCAAAAAGCAGCCCTCATCCACGCAAGCGGCCAGTGGCCGGCCGCCGATGCCTTTACCGCCCCATCCGGCCCGGATTTTGCAGAAGCGCAAGTTCATCCACTGTCACAAGGGAGAAGACATGCGCACCCGTATCGTCAGCCTCGGTACCGCCCTCACCTGCTCGATGCTGCTGTCGGCAGGCGCGATGGCGCAGGCCAACAGCAGTACCACCCCCCGCAATACCGCACCGGGCAATATGCCCGCCGCCAGCTCCCAGAGCGGAAGCCAGCTGGAGCGCGCGGATCGGTCCTTCCTTGAAAACGCCGCGCAGGGCGGCCACGCCGAAGTGGAAGGCAGCAGGCTCGCCCAGCAGAAGTCGAACAACGCCGACGTGAAGGCGTTTGCCGAACGGATGATCACGGATCACACCAAGGTCAACGAGGAACTCGCCAAGCTGGCATCCGACAAGGGCTATACGCCGCCCAAGGAACCCTCGGTGATGCAGAAGGGCGAGCTCAAGGCCCTGAGCGTGCTCGACGGGGAACGCTTCGACAAGATGTACGCCAGCCGCATCGGGGTCGCGGCGCACGAGAACACCGTGAAGATGTTCAAGGAGGCGGCGCAGAACGCGAAGGATCCCGAGATCAAGGCGTTCGCCTCCAGGCACGTGCCGGACCTCGAGAAACACCTGCAGATGGCGCGCGAACTGAACAAGAAGGTGGGCAACGACTGATCGTTGCCCGGCATGGCGGGCGGGACAGTCACCCTGCCCCCCCCCCGGCCTTTCCCGTCAGTCTTCCATGGCCGACACGCCGTTCGGCCAGCTGCCGTACCCGGCCAGCGTATCGCCCGGATTGCGCAACGGGCATGCCTTGAGCGACAGGCAACCACAACCGATGCAGCCATCGAGCTGCATCGCCCTTCATTGACCGACCACATATCCCCTCTCTCCGCCGGGGAGAGGCTCAGGGAGAGGGGAGATGCACCGCTGCGGTTTGAAAATGCCACTGCCCTCTCCCCCGGCCCCTCTCCCGCTTTGCGGGAGAGGGGAGAAAACACTCCGGCTTTTCTCCCGCGTTGCGCAGCGGGAAGTGCTTTGGCCGATAGGATTAGGCAAGCATGCTGCACGAATAGGTCTTCGCGCGAGGCCCGCCGCGGCCATAGCATTTCCTCCATCACCACGCCGATCCGCCGGTCGGACGGCATACATGAAGGAGATGGACCATGCGCATCCACACCGCCGCCCTTCGGGCGGCCCCCCTGCTGCTGCTATGCCTGTCGCTGGCGCATCCAGCCAGCGCCAGCGTCGATCGCGGTTCATCGGAAGTCGCCAACACCCGGCTGGTGCAGCAGGCGTTCGATGACTGGAAGCACGGGCGCGGCAGCGTATTCGACCTGCTGGCCGATGGGGCCGAGTGGAAGGTGGCCGGCTCCAGCCCGGTTTCCGGCACATATCGCAGCCGGCAGGAACTGCTCGATCGCGCCGTGCGACCGATCCATGCGCGGCTGGCCACGCCGATCGTGCCCGAGGTGAAGCAGATCATCGCGCAAGGCCGGCATGTGGTCGTGCTTTGGGATGGCACCGCGACCACAAGGGACGGCCGGCCCTATCTGAACAGCTACGCCTGGCATCTGGTCATGGCGAATGGCCGCATCACGCAGGTCACGGCGTTTCTCGACACATGGCTGCTCAACGAGCTGATGAAATAGCAAAGATGCCGGACACGGCGGCCCGCTGATAGTGCCTGCCCTGCGCGGTCTGTACCGCATGCTCCGGGCGCATCCCGGTTGACGCATCCGCGTCCGCCTCCTATGGTCGATCAGACGCCCTCTCGGCGACACGCTGTTCAACGGCTGGCCGCCCCCGGCCGTTGCGAGGACCAAGACCAACGACATGGGAGACGAAGCGTGCAGAACAACGACAGCAAATACTTGCCCGGGTATCGCCATCGCGGCAGGCACATCGGTGCGGCGCGCCGCGCGGTCCTCGGCACGGCGTTGACCGGCATGGCGTTGATGCTGGCCGCGTGCGGCGGTGATGATGATGACGACCACCACAAGCCGCCGCCAACGTCCAGGACACCGAAGACATGCGCCGAGATGGCCAGCGTGAGCGTGCCCGCGTCGGCCATCGGCCTGCCGACCTCCGGTGCGGTGGTCACCGAGGCCACCGTGGTGGCCGCAAGCGGCATCGGCGCGCAGGCGGTGGGCGAGTATTGCCGCGTGCTCGGCAGCATCAAACCCGTCGATCCCGCCGCGCCGGACATCCGCTTCCAGCTGAACCTGCCGACCAACTGGAACAACAAGATCATGATGTTCGGCGGCGGCGGCTACAACGGCTCTATCCCGTCGCCACAGGGCAACGTACCGGCCGGGCCGGCGGACCAGCCGACGCCGCTCGGACGCGGCTATGCCACCTTCGCCAGCGATTCCGGCCACCAGGCCGGCGCGCTTGGCAGCCGCGACGGCTCGTTTGGCGCCAACGATGAGGCGCTGCGCAATTTCGCCGGCGATGCGCTGAAGAAAACCCGCGACACCGCGCTGCACCTGATCCAGGCGCGCTACGCCGTGGACGGCCCGCGCAAGGCCTATTTCGCAGGCGGCTCCACTGGCGGCCGGGAGGCGCTGGCCGTGGTCCAGCGCTGGCCGCAGGACTGGGATGGCGCCATCGTGCTCTACCCGGCCTGGAATGCCGCGAGCCTGGACCTGCAGTTCGGCCGCATCACGCGCGCGCTCGCCCAGCCCGGCGCCTATCCCAACCCGGCCAAGCGCCGCGCCCTGTTCGATGCCTCGCTGCAGGCGTGCGACGGGCTCGACGGCGTGCAGGACGGCGTGGTCAGCAATGTGCCGGCGTGCAATGCATCGTTCAATCCCGCCACCGCGACGCTCAACGGCGCACCGCTGCGCTGCGCCGGCGGTGGCGAGGGCGGCGACAATTGCCTGTCCGATCCGCAGATCGCCGCGCTCAATGCGTACAACACGCCGATCACCTTCAACTACGCGCTCGGCAGCGGGGAAACGCAGTATCCGGGCTTCAATGTATGGGGCGCGGATCTGGGCATGCCGGGGACATCCCCAGTGCAGGCCACCGTCATCTCGCTGGCGCTGAACGAGCTGCAGCCCGCCAATCCGATGCCGGCCACCGCGCCGTACTTCAGCGTGTTCTGGGACCAGTGGGTGCGCTACTTCGTCACGCGCGATCCCAACTTCAACTCGCTGACGCTGGACCCGGAGAACCCCGGCGCCTGGCAGGCCCGCATCAGCGAGCTGACCGCGCTGCAGGACGTCAACAAGACCGACCTCTCGGCCTTCGCTGCCAAGGGCGGCAAGGTGCTGATGGCCCACGGCAGCGCCGACGTGCTCGTCAGCACGCGCGCGACGGCGCAGTACTACCAGCGCGTGCAGGCGACCATGGGAACCGAACGGGTGGCCCAGTTCATGCGCTACTACGAGATCCCGGGCTACGGCCACGCCGCAAGCACCGTGTTCAACGCGGCCTGGGATTCGCTCACGGCGCTGGAGAACTGGGTCGAGAAGGGCACGGAGCCGCCGGCACAGGTGGTCACCGACACCGTGGGCGTGCCGGGACGCACGCGGCCGCTGTGCCCGTATCCGGGCTGGCCGAAGTACAACGGCAGCGGCGACATCAACGCCGCGGGCAGCTATAGCTGCGCCACCAGCTGACGGCGTACGCGCCCGCGACCCGCCTGCACCATCTTCATCGTCGGTGGAGGCGGGGCCCTTCCGCTAGGCCGCGGCCAGCCGGCCGCGGGCCTTTCCATCGACGTCATGCGCGCGCGGCGCGCCATCGGCCGTACCGCGATTGGCCACGCCATACGGCACATGCACCATCGGGATATCGCCCGCGGGCGACCGCAGATGGCTGCGCTGGTCGTCGAAGAAGATATGCGGCTTCATGATGCTGAGGATGCGCGATTTTTCCATGCCGCCGAGGAAGAAGGACTCGTCCGGCGACACGCCCCAGCTCTTCAGCGTGGTCACGACGCGCTCGTGCGACGGCGCGTTGCGCGCGGTGACGATCGCGATGCGCACGATCTTCTGATAGTCGGGATCGCGCTCCAGGCGGGCAGCCTCCAGCCTCTGCAGGTTCGACAGCCCGACACAGAGCTTGGCCAGCAGGCCGGGGCCGTGCGGAATCGCCTGTCGCGCCGTCTCGTGCGCCTCGAATTCGCGCAGGTCATGGTTCTTCTTGTAGACCGCCTCGGCCTCGTCGTCGGCGATCACGCCGTCGAAGTCGAACGCCACGCGCAGCTGCTGGTCAGCCTCGTCGTCATAGACCCGTGAGCGCAGCACGACCCCCGCGGGATAGTCGGCGTCGATCGCGTCCTGAACGTCCTGCTCGTTCGCCGTGAGGAACAGCGAGGCATTGAATGCCGGCAGGTAGCGGTGCGGCGAGCTGSCMGCCGTGAAAGCGGCGCGCGTGATTTCGAGCCCGTAGTGCCGGATCGACCGGAACACGCGCAGGCCGGTTTCCGGCGAGTTGCGCGACAGCAGCACGACCTCGACCGGCATCTGTTCCGGGAAGATCCGGTTGATCTGCAGGAAGCGCCGGATAAACGGAAACGCGTCGCCCTTCGGAAAAGGGACGTCGATATTGGCTTCCTGGTGCTGGCGATAGCGCTCCACGCCCTCGCTTTCGTAGATGCGATGCGATTCGCTAAGGTCGAACAGCGCGCTGGACGCGACGCCGATGACAAGCCTGTTCTCGATGGGATAAACCATGGGTCCGGTCAGGGAAAGGCGGAATCGTTGTGAGTCGGCAGGATCGGGCGGAAATCGGACAATGTCCTGTCCGGTTTGGGACGCACATTGTCGCCATTGCAATCGCAAGGGAGGCAATGATGATGACGCATGACGGCTATTTCCACGACGGCTGCGACGATGGCGGCGATGGCTGTTGCGCCGCCGTCGACAGCCATGCCGCCACACCGCCCCTGCGCATCGCACTGCAACGCTGGGGGCTGCCCCCCGAAGAAGCAGGCCGGGTGCTGGCGCATTGCCGTGGCATCGGCGGCGCGACATGGCACATCGGTCAGGCGCCGCATGAAGGTACGTGCGAACCGCCCGACGTGGTGTTGCATCTGGTCGATGCCGGGCGTCTGGCCGGCGAGCGCGGCAGTGCCGGATGGAACGCGATGGGACCCGTGCACGCGCTGCGCCGCGCGCGGCAGCGCGGCACGGTGGAGCTTGCCGTGGTACTGGGCAACGTTGCTCTGCTGCCTGCGGTCAGGACGGGATGCTGGGTGCAGGCCGGCCAGCGCGGTCTCGCGCGGACGGTCGCGTTGCTGCTGAAGACGCTGTCGGACTGCCGCATGCCGGGCGCCGACCGGACCGACGCGCTGCGGCGGCTGGCCCATCTGGACGCGACCGTAAGCCTGTTCGAGCTTCATGCGGGCACGGTCGACGCGTTGGCGAAGGTCGGGCAGATGCTGGACGCCATCGTCAACGCGGCTGTCGTGCCGCCTTTGCAGACGTGGCTGCGCGCACCGGTGCCGCTGCACGCGGCGCTGTCGGCCTGCCTCGACCACGGTACTGGCGGCGCCACGGCGGGGTACCGGTTGATCGGGTCGGACGACGATGATACCGTGACCGGCCTCATTGCCTTTCCCTGGCCGGACCTGCTGCAGCGCTGACCGTGGCAGCCTCGCGGTAGCGACGCGCAGCGGTATCCAGCATCTGCGCCATTTCATCGCGTAGCGTGGCGGGAGCCAGCACCTCGATGGACGGCGCATGCTGCAACAGCAGATTGCGCAGCGCGACCGAAGGCGTGACGGTGGCGCGCAGTATGAAGCCGCCGTCCACGGCTTCAATCGCCTGGTCGGCGGCAAGCCTCACCGAGCGGAACATGCTCGGCAGGTTGTTCGACTCGTAGACACGCAGCACCAGTTCGCTGGGATCTTCCGGGAACCATTCGAGCACCCGCTCGCGCTGGATGAAGTCGTCGAGGTCGAATCCCGATTCGCGCGCGAGTACGTGGCCCACATTGGCCGCCTCGACGATACGGTCACAGCGCATCAGGAAGGCATCGCCCTGCCTGCCGCTGGAACGACGCTGCCGGACCACCAGATACCAGTACGGACCCTTCTCGACGATGGCGTAAGGCAATACCTGATAGGCCCGGATGTCGCCCTCGCCCTGGTCGGCGCGGCGATAGCGGATGGCCAGCGTCTCGTCCCGATAGAGTGCCGTCAGCACGGTATCGAAGATCGCGGCGTCGATCGCCGGCGCGATCAGCGGATAACCTGCCTCCAGCCGGGCGGTCTTGCCAAGCCAGGCGCGGGCGCCGTTCAACCGCGTATCGCTGGTGCTTTCGGCCAACGCGTGGCTTGCGCTGGCGAAGTACTCCTCGTACTCGCCCAACTGCTGTGGAAGATGACGGCGGGCGAGCTGGCGCAGCTTCAGCAGCGCCAGCGCCAGGTCGACGGGCGGCCGGCGCATGCTGCGCGGCGGCACCGCCCTGAGCAGCTTCCACCGGGTGGCGGGACCGTTGCCGTCGCGCTCGATCCAGCCGTCCTGCTCCAGGCCTTCCAGGCAGCGCCGCACCTTCCGCTCGTGCAGGGCCGGGAAACGTCCCAGCACAATGCCTTTCAGTTCGGTGGAGCGCCAGGGCTTGTCCGGCGACATCCGCATCGCTTCGAGGACCGCGTCCTGCTCAGGGGAGATCATGGGCCGTTGTAACAAATTGTGACAGCCGAAATGCTAACACCTGCCGGGCGAGCCGGCTTGCGACGCACTGGATCGCGCCCCGTCAGTCCGCGAGCAGAACGCGCAGCATCCGCTGCGGGTCCATTAGGAAGTCGCGCATGACCTGGAAATGCTCGGTGTCCTCGTAGGCAACGACCTCCACGCCGCGCGCCGAGCAGTGGTAGATGCGCGCATCGGGATAGGCCATCAGGATCGGTGAATGCGTGGCGATCACGAACTGGGCGTCGTCGCGCACCAGATCGTGCAGCCGGGCCAGCACGGCCAGCTGCCTTTGCGGCGACAGCGCGGCCTCCGGTTCGTCGAGCAGGTACAGGCCCTGGCCACGGAAGCGCTCGGTCAGCAGCGCGAGGAACGCCTCCCCGTGCGACTGCGCATGCAACGAGCGGCCGCCATAACCGGCGATGACAGGCGGATCGAACGAGGGCTCGCTGTCAAGCCGGTCGATCTCGGTAGCCACATTGAAAAAGCTCTCGGCGCGCAGGAAATACCCGGTCCGAGGCCGCCGCACACCCTTGGCGATACGCAGATACGCATGCAGGTCGGAATGCAGGCTGGCCGATGACGTGGTGGAGAAGGTGAAATTGCGGCTGCCGCCTTCGGCGTTGAAGCCCAGCGCGATGGCGATGGCCTCCAGCAACGTCGATTTGCCCGAGCCGTTCTCGCCGACGAAGAAGGTGACCTTGGGATGGAGCTCCAGCGATTCGAGCGCGCGCACCACGGGCAGGTTGAACGGGTATTGGTCGAACGACGGCACCTTGTCGCGCAACAAGGTGACGCGGCTGGCGAACTGGGTCGAGAGGATCATGCGTCGTCTCCGCGGGCATCGCGTTATCGTGGCCGGCCGGCGTCGGGACGCACCGGGCCGAAGCGCTGCTCGTACAGCGCCGCCACCCAATCGACGAACACCCGCACACGCGGCGGCAGCTGGCGCTGCGACGGGTACAGCGCCGACACCGGCAGCGGCGGACACGGCCAGTCCTGCAGCACCGGAACCAGCCGGCCCTCGCGCAAATGCTCCTCGATGCGAAAGCGCGGCACCTGGATCAGGCCGCAACCGGCAAGACCGGCCTGCGTATAGCATTCCGCGTCGCTGACCGAGATCCACCCGCGCGGGTGGAACGAGGCCAGCTCGCCATCGATTTCCACCGTGAATGGATAGCGGTAGTCGTGATTACGCGAGAAAAAGCCCACGCCGAGGTGCCGCGCAATGTCGTCCGGATCGCGCGGCGTGCCATGGCGGGCCAGATAATCCGGGCTGGCGCAGATGACTTCCGGCAGATTGGCAAGCCGCCGCGCCACCAGCGACGATTCGCGCGGCACGCCGGCCCGCACCACGCAATCGATGCCCTCGCCCACCAGATCGACCAGGCGGTCGCCGCTGCTGACCACCAGCTCGACATGAGGGTAGCGCGCATGGAATTCCGCGATGCGGGGCAGGACGATCATCGCCGCATGCGTGCCATGCAGGTCCAGCCTCAGCGTGCCGCGCGGATCGTTCTGATGCGTGCTCAGCGATGCCTCCGCGTCCTCCAGCTCGGCGAGCACCCGTTTGCCGCGCGCGTAGAACGCCTCGCCATCGAGCGTCGGCCGCACCTGCCGCGTGGTGCGTTCGAGCAGACGCGTGCCAAGCCGGCTTTCCAGTTCCTTGATCGCATGCGTCGCCGTGGCGCGGGGAATATTGAGCGCGTTGGCGGCGGCGGAGAAGCTGCCCAGCTCGACGATGCGGGTGAACAATTGCAGGGCATCAAAGCGGTCCATGCCGTCGACATCCGTCCGTGCATTGAAGGTGCCGGAGGATTAACAGATGGGATGCGGGGGAGTCAATGGTTGATCGGGTTCGGGTGGGGCTTTGGTGGGCTGTGACTGCCCTCTCCCCTACCGCCTCCCTTCCCTCAGCACCATGGCCGCCACCGTCGCCCCCAACGCGACGAGCCCCAAACCCGCCCATGCCAGCCCCGCCGCCCGCCGCTCGCGCACCGGCCGCCACGCCCCGTCCATCGTCATCATGCCCCGGCTCGGCTCGAACAGATTGCCATCGGTAGTGGGAGCCGGCGACGCCTGCATGAAATAGCCGCGCGTCATCGCCCACACGAAGCGGCGTGCCAGTGCCGGTGCGATGGCATTGCCCAGCCGCGCGATCCGCGCCGGCATGCCGATGGTGGTGGCACGGTGGCGGCGCGGATGTGCGGCCGCCCGTACGATGGCGCGCGCGACGGTGCGCGGGTCGTACAGCGGCCGGGGGGGACGCGCGCGTTTGCCTGTGTAGTTGGCGCTGTGGCGAAAGGCCGGCGAGTCGACCACGGCCGGCATCACGTCGCAGACATGGATGCGCGACCACGGGATCAACTCGGCGCGCAGCGCCTCGGAAAACCCGCGCAGCCCATACTTGCTGGCGGTATAGGCCACGGCGTAGGGCAGCGGGGACCATGCGTTCAACGACAGCACATTGATCAGCGTGCCTTCGCCCGCCCGCTTGAAATACGGCAGCACGGCATGCGCGCCATGCAGATAGCCCATCAGGTTCACCCGCAGCACCTGCTCGTGGGCGGTGATCGGTACCTGGTCGAACAAGCCGATGGCACCGACGCCGGCGTTGTTGACCCACACGTCGATGCGACCGTCGCCCTGCCCGGCCGCCGCGTGGGCCAGCGCGCGAACGGCGTCGGCATCGGTGACGTCGGTTGGCCTCACCAGCACCTTCGCTCCGCGCGCCTCGCATTCGTGTGCGACGGCATCGAGCGCTTCATGGCCGCGCGCCGCCAATACCAGGCGCACGCCGGGCATGGCAAAGGCGGAGGCCGTGGCGCGGCCGATGCCGCTCGACGCGCCGGTGATGACGACTGTAATGAGGCGGGAGGGACGCATGGCGGCTCCTGATAGCGGTGTTCTGGAACGGCGGGATGCAATCCTCGTACCAAGCCCCCGGGCAGGCGCTGTCAAGGCATGTCGCCGCGCGTGCCGGCGGAAAAGACACGTCTTGCGCCGGTTTCACATGCGCCAGGGGCCGTGTCGTGCGTGCCATGCCGGCGCGTCGTCGAGCGCCGGCGTTGCCTCAGCGCTCCGGTGCCGACACCCGTTCCGGGGATCTGGCGCAGGTCTCGATGCGCCACCACGATGGCAGCAGCGCCCGCACCGACGCATGCGTGAAGCGATCGTCGATCAGATAGACGACGCCGCGGTCCTCCGCCGTGCGGATCACGCGTCCCGCCGCCTGCACCACCTTGCGCAAGCCGGGGTACAGGTAGGCATAGGCGTAGCCGTCGCCGAACGCATCGTGCAGGCGCCCGCGCAGCTGCTCGTTGACGGCGTTGAACTGCGGCAGGCCCAACGTCGCGACGAACGCGCCCACCAGGCGGTCTCCCGGCAGATCGATGCCTTCGGCGAAGGGGCCGCCAAGCACCGCAAAGCCGATGCCCCGTCCGCCCGGCTCGAACGCCTGCAGAAACGCGGCCTGCTCGCGCTCGGCCATGCCGCGCGCCTGTACCCAGTGGGGGATGTCGGCGTGGTCGCGCGAGAACAGCTGCTGCGCCTCGTGCAGGTAATCGTGGCTGCTGAAGAAGGCGAGGTAGTTGCCCGGCATCGCGCGGTACTGGGCCGCGATCAGCGCGACCAGATCGGGCAGCGAGCGCCGCCGCCGCGCGTAGCGCGTGCAGATATGGGCGGCCACACGCACGCTGAGCTGCTCGGGCCGGAACGGCGATGGCACCTCCCGCCACACCCAGCCGGGCGGCAGACCGAGGATATCGGCGTAGTAGGACGCGGGCGCCAGCGTCGCCGAAAACAGCGTCACGGCGTGCGCGGCGGCCAGACGCGGCCGGATGAAGTGCGCCGGCACCAGATTGCGCACGCACAGCCGCGTCGCCGCGTGCGCGCCGGACGCGGGCATGCGCGTGAGGTCGAATATCGAATGGGTGCCGATCTGCTCGGCCAGCCGGCAGAAATGCAGCGCGTCGAAGTAGAAGCGCTGCAACGCCGCATCGTGCTCGCCCGGCTGTTCGGAGAAATGCGCCGCCAGCGCATCGCACAGGGCCTGCAGGGCGGACAGCAGACGCGGCGGCACCTTGCCATCGGCCCGATAGTCGCCGGCGAGGGTGCGCGTCTGCTCCTGCCATTGCCGTGCCATGCGCTCGATCGGCTTGCGCAGCGCCGCGGGCGCGAGCCTGCGCAGCGCGCGCAACTCGGTCTGGGCCAGCGTGGCGGTGTACATGTCGCGTGCGCGGTCGGGAAGCTGGTGGGCCTCGTCCACCAGCACGCTGACACGCCAGCCGTCATGCTGCGCGAAGGCGTGCAGCAGCGCGGTGCGATCGAAGTAATAGTGATAGTCGGCCACCACCACATCGGACCAACGCGCCATTTCCTGGCTCAGGTAATAGGGGCAGACCTGATGCGCCAGCGCGATGTCGCGCAGCGCATCGCGTCCGAGGATGGCCTGCTTCACGGCCTGCTCTCGCGCGGCCGGCAGGCGATCGTGAAAGCCCCGCGCGAGCGGACACGCGTCCCCGTGGCAGGCGCGGCCCGGATATTCGCAGGTCTTGTCGCGCGCCACCAGTTCCACCACGCGCAACGGCATGCCGTCTCGCTGGGCCGCCAGCCCGCGCGCGGCGTCGAACGCCAACGCGCGTCCCGTCGAGCGGGCGGATAGCACGAACAGCCGGTCGATACCGGCCCTGGGCATGGCCCTCAGCGCGGGAAACAGCGTACCCACCGTCTTTCCGATACCGGTGGGCGCCTGTGCCAGCAGGCAGCGGCCCGATGCGTTGGCGCGATAGACCGCCTCCGCCAGTTCCCGCTGCCCCGCACGAAAGCCGGCATGCGGAAACGCCAGCCCATCGAGCGCGCCGTCGCGCGCGGCGCGGTGCGCCAGCTCCTGCCCGGCCCACGCAATGAAGCGGCGGCATTGCGTCTCGAACGCTTCGCGCAGTTCCGCCTCGTCGAAGCATTGCGCAATGGCGTGCTCGCGCCCGCTGATGATGTCGAAGTAGACCACGGCGATCTCGATCCGCGCCAGGCCGAGTTGCTGGCACATCAGCCACCCGTACACCTTGGCCTGTGCCCAATGCAGATGCCGGTGATGCGCGGGCACGTCGAAGCGGTCGCCCCGCACGGTCTTGATTTCCTCGAGCCGGCACAAGGCGGGATCGTAGCCATCGGCGCGTCCGCGCACGCGCAGCGGCCCGAAGTCGGCGCTGAGCGCGATTTCGGTCTGGTAGCCGCCGGGACGCCTGGCCGTCACCGCCGCGTGGCCGGCGATGCCTTCCTGCGCGGTGGGCGATGGCGTGAAGCGCAGATCCAGATCGCCGGCCCGGGCGGTGAATTCGCACAGGGTGCGGACGGCGACCACGTAGCGGGGAGCGGCTTCGGCGCTGGCGGGCGTGGGGGCGGCGGACATCGGGCTTGGAGAGGGTGTGACTGTATGAATATACAGTATTTGAATGTTGGGCTTGCCGGTTGGCGGTGACTGCCCAAAGCCAGTCACCCCAAACCCACCCTTCAACCCCTCACCCCAACCGCCCCGCCTCCCGCCTCACCCACTCCACCGCCCGCATCAGAAACGGCGAACGGTCGTCCGCGCGATGGCTCATGATCACCGGCGAAGTAAAGCCAGCCGCATCGATCGGGTGATAGCGCACGTCGTCGCGATGCAGCCGCTGCACCGATGCGGGCACCAGCGTGATGCCAAGACCCGCCGCAACCATGCCGAGCGCGGTCTGCAATTCGTTCGCCTCCAGCGCCACGTGCGGCTGCAGGCCGCGCGCGCGGAACAGCGACAACACGTGGTCGGCATAGCTGGGCCGCGGCCGTGCGGGATACAGGATAAGCGGATGCGCGGCCAACGCCTCCGCGTCAACGGCGCGCTGCTTCAGCAGCGGATGCGCGCGCGGCACCGCGGCCACCAACGCCTCGGCCATCACCACGGTGCGCGCAATGGCCGGATCGTCGAATGCGATCCGGCCAAAGGCGATATCGATGCGTCCGGCCTTCAGCGCCTCCACCTGCTGGATGGTGATCAACTCCGACAGTCCGACCTCGACGTTCTGGTCGGCCGCACGCAGTTCGCGGATCAGCCCGGGCAGGAAGCCGTAGAGCACCGAAGGCACGAAGCCGATACCGAACCACCGCTTCTCGTTCCGGCCGATGCGGCGGGTGCCTTCCACCGTTTCCTCCAGGCGTTGGGTCAGCTGCATCGACTGCTCCAGCAGGAAGCGGCCGGCCTCGGTCAGCCGCAGCCCGCGGCTGACGCGTTCGAACAACGCCACGCCGATCTCGTCCTCCAGCTGGCGAATCTGCCGGGACAACGGCGGTTGCGCGATATGAAGCCGTGCGGCGGCGCGGGTGACGTTCAGTTCCTCGGCCACGGCGCGGAAATAACGCAGGTGTCTCAGTTCCATGCCATACCTTCCAGGTATAGAAACCGACATCATCGGTCTTGGACTTGCAGAACGTCAAGCGCCATACTGGCCATCCAACCTCACAGCACACCGAAAAGGTATGAACATCACGGTCGGCTCCGTCGAAGCCATCCTCGTCGATCTCCCCACCATCCGGGCGCACCAGCTAGCCATGGCCACCATGCAGCGGCAGACGCTGGTCATCGTGCGACTGCGTTGCAGCGACGGCGTCGAGGGCATCGGCGAGGCCACCACCATCGGCGGCCTGTCGTACGGCGACGAGAGTCCGGAAGGCATCAAGCTGACCATCGACACCTACCTGGCGCCCGCGCTGGCCGGGGCCGATGCGACCAATGTCCATGGCGCGATGCACACGCTGGCCAAGGTCGCCCGCGGCAACCGGTTCGCCAAGTCGGCGCTCGAAACGGCGCTGCTGGACGCCCAGGCCAAGCGGTTGGGCGTGCCGCTGCATACCTTGCTGGGCGGCGCGGTGCGTCCAACGCTGCCGGCGCTGTGGACGCTGGCATCCGGCGATACCATGCGCGATATCGAGGAGGCCGAGCGCCTGCTTGCCGAGCGCCGGCACAATACCTTCAAGCTGAAGATCGGGCGCCGCGCGGTTCGCGATGACGTCGCCCATGTGTCGGCCATCAAGCGCGCGCTGGGCGACCGGGCGCGCGTGACGGTGGACGTCAACCAGGCCTGGAACGAAGCCGAGGCCGCCACCGGCATCGCGATGCTCGAAGCCGCGGGCATCGACCTGGTGGAGCAGCCGGTGCCGCGCGAACAACGCGCCGCGCTGGCCCGGCTCGCGGCGCGCTTCGTGGTGCCGATCATGGCAGATGAAACGCTGTGCGGACCGGAAGATGCCGTGGATCTGGCGCGCCTTGGCGCCGCGGATGTGTTCGCGCTGAAGATCGCCAAGTCCGGCGGCATCCACGGCATGCTCCGCACCGCGGCGGTCGGCGATGCGGCCGGCATCGCGCTGTATGGCGGCACCATGCTGGAAGGCAGCGTCGGCACCATCGCCGCGGCCCACGGCTTCTGCACGCTGCCCCAGCTGGCATGGGGCACCGAGCTGTTCGGCCCGCTGCTTCTGAAGGACGACGTGGTGACGCAGCGCCCGGCTTATCGCGATTTCGAGCTTCACCTTCCGGACGGTCCGGGCCTCGGCCTGATGCTGGACGAGGACAAGCTGGCGTTCTATCGCCGCGACCGCGCCTGAACGTATTCGCACAAAAGCACGGCACCGGCGCGTCGCCACGACAACACAATGACAGACAGGAGAAGACGATGCTGTATCTGGTCAGAATGGATGTGAATCTGCCGCACGACATGCCCGCCACGCAGGCGGACGACATCAAGGCTCGCGAAAAGGCCTATGCGCAGGACCTGCAGCGGCAGGGTAAATGGGTGCACCTGTACCGCGTGGTCGGCGAGTACGCCAACTACAGCGTATTCGACGTCGAATCGAACGACGAACTGCACACGCTGCTGTCCGGCCTGCCGCTGTTCCCGTACATGAAGATCCATGTCACGCCGCTGGCCAGGCATCCGTCGTCCATCCGATGAAACGGCGCGCCGCGCCCTTCCGTTCCACCAATGACACCCCGACCTGGGGGAGACACTGCCATCATGAAACGCCTGACGATGCGCGCCGCGCGCCCTTTCTCCAAGCTGCGTGCCGCGACGCTGTGTACCGCGCTCGGCGCACTGGTTGCGTTCGGCGCCAGCCCGCGCGACGCGCATGCGGCCTATCCCGAGCGGCCGATCCGGTGGATCGTGCCCTTCCCCGCCGGAGGCGCCATGGACAATATCGCGCGCACGCTAGGCGAGGAAATGTCCCGCACGCTCGGCCAACCGGTCGTCGTGGAGAACCGGCCGGGGGCCGGTGGCAATATCGGCGCGGAACTGGTGGCCAAGGCAGCGCCTGACGGCCATACGCTGCTGATCGTGGCCAATGGCATGGCCGTCAATCCGGCGCTGTACGGCAAACTGGGCTACAGCCCCACCAAGGACTTCGCGCCCGTGTCGCTGCTGGCCGTGGTGCCGAATGTGCTGGTCACCAACAAGGCGAAGAACCCGGTCGCCGATATGCAGTCCGTCATCGCGCAGGCCAAGGCCAACCCTGGCAAGTACAGCTACGCATCGGCAGGCAATGGCACGTCGATCCATCTGGCCGGCGAGCTGTTCACGTCGATGGCGCATGTCGAGATGCTGCACGTACCGTACAAGGGCAGCGGCCCGGCCATCACCGATCTGCTGGGCGGCCAGGTCGACTATATGTTCGACAGCATCACGTCCGCCAAGCCGCACATCGATGCCGGCAAGCTGACCGCCATCGCGGTAACCACCAGCAAGCGCTCGGCTGCGCTGCCCAACGTGCCGACCGTCGCGGAGGCCGGCCTGCCGGGTTACGAGCTGGCGCCGTGGTTCGCGGCCTTCGTGCCGGCGCAGACCCCGCCGGCCATCGTCGATACGCTGAACCGCGCGATGGTGGATGCGCTGAAGAAGCCGGCGGTGCAACAGCGCCTTGCCGGCATCGGCGCCGAACCGATCGGCAGCACACCCGCGGCGTTGCGCGACTATCTGGCGCGCGAGACGACGAAATGGGGGGCGCTGATCAAGGAGAGGGGGATTCGGGCGGATTGATCGCGGATTTCTGGCCGTAGTGGGGGAAGATGTGACTGCCCTCTCCCCCCAAACCAACCACACACCACCATGCCAACCACCACCCATCGCGGCGCCACCCTCCACTACGAAATCGCCGGCCCGGCGCTCGCCCCCGCCCTCGTCACGTCGAATTCACTCGGCACCACGCTCGCCATGTGGGCGCCCCAGATGGCGGCGCTGACGAGCCGCTACCGCGTGCTGCGCTATGACACACGCGGCCACGGCCGTTCCACGGTCGGCGACACCCCATTCGACATCGCCCGGCTCGGCGAGGATGTGCTGGCCATCATGGACGATGCCGGCATCGCCCACGCCCACTTCTGCGGCCTGTCGATGGGCGGCATGACCGGCATGTGGCTCGCCGCGCATCACCCCGACCGATTCGACCGCTTCGTGCTGGCCAATACCGCCGCGCTGATCGGCCCGGCCTCGGTATGGGACACGCGCATCGCCACGGTTCGGCGCGATGGCATGGCGGCGATCGTTCCCGCCGTGCTCGAACGCTGGTTCACGGAGCCCTTCCGCCGTGACAGCGGCCATATCGGGCCGGTGCGCGACATGCTGCTTGCCGCCGATCCGGAGGGCTATGCCGCCAATTGCGCGGCGGTGCGCGACGGCGACCTGCGCGCCGTGCTGCCCGGCATCGCCAAGCCCGTGCTCGTGATCGCAGGCGAGCATGATCTGGCCACCACGGCCGCGCAGGGACGCGAGGTCGCCTCGGCGATTCCGGGGGCGCGCTTCGCATCGCTGGAGGCGGCGCACCTGTCGAACTGGGAATTGCCGGAGGCTTTCGGCGAGTTGGTGATGGACTTCCTCGGGTAAGGCGGCCGCCGTCCGTCGACCAGGACCTGGGCAGCCCCGAGCCGTCCGACGCGTGCAGTCAGTGCCGATCCGCTTCCCGTCGCATTAGCGTGACCAGCGAGTCGAGCCGCGTGCGGTCCGCGGACACCGCGATGGCCGCACCGAACACCGGCCCGGCCAGTCGTGTCAATACATCGCCGGCCGGCATCTCGATGACCAGGCCCACGTCGCTGGCGCGGGCCAGCACCATGGTCTCGTGCCAACGCACCGGCATCGCGACATTGCGCAGCAGATCCTCGGCGATGCGGCTGGCGTTGCGCAGTTCGCGCGCGGCGCTGGCACTGAAATACCGCAGGCGCGGCGCCGACCATGCGATCCGCGATCCCATCCGCTGCAACCGCGCGGCGACATCGTCCAGCAAGGCGCAGTGCGACGGCACGGCGATGTCGATCGGCCTTGCCGCCTGCGCGCCGGCCTCCAGCGCCAGCGCGGCCACGGCTTCCATCGCCGGCAGCGCGCCGGCGATCACCAGTTGCGTCGGCGCGTTCAGATTGGCCAGATACACGGGGCCAACGCTGTCGCGCACGCGGTCGATCAGCGGCGCAAGCGCGGCCGCTTCCAGGCCGAGGATCGCGGTCATGCCATGACCATGCGGGTATGCCTGCTCCATCCACTGTGCCCGCGCCCGCACCAGCCGCAGCGCATCGGCGAACGGCAACACACCGGCCGCCACGGCCGCCGGATAGGCGCCGATCGACAGGCCCGCCACGGCGCCGGCACGAGCGCCCTCGGCGGCAAGGCAGCGGCTGAGCGCCACGCCGGCGATCAGCAGGCACAACTGCACGGCGACGGTGGAGCGAAGCCTGGCCGCCGTATCGAGTGCGAGCACATCGGTGCCCAGCACGTCGCTCGCCTGCGCGCACGTGGCGGCGACGACGGGATGGTCCGGCAGATCGTGCAGCATGCCCGCGCGTTGCGAGCCTTGCCCGGGGAAGGTCAGCAGCGAACTCATGCGGGCGGCGCCCAGGGATCGTCGCACAGCACCGGACCGTGGCCGGTCTTGAGCAGCACGCGTCCGCCCGTGCGATGCCGCTCGCGCCAGGAAAACCCGCCGTGCGGCGTGGCGACCTGGATATCGACCGGCATGCCGGCCGCCAACAGCGAGGCCAGCACCCCTTCGTGAGAGGCAGACAGCGGAGCTGGTGCGTGCACGACGACATCGACATCGCTGGACGGCCGCAGTACGTCGATGCCCGACGCGAGGGCAAAGCCGACGCTGCCGCCAACGCCCCAGTCGAGCCCGGCATCGTCGAGCACCGCCGCCACCCGATCCAGTGCGACGATGGCGGGCAGTGCCGGCAATCCGGGCCACGTGCGCCAGCGTCGCTGTCGCGCGATCGATCGTGGCGTGACGATCGACACGATATCGGCCGGCGCGATCCAGGCCGCGTGTCGCTGCCCGCGCGTATGCCCTCGCACGCCCACGGAAACCAGGCCGGGATGCCGTGCATCGCGGCGGACCACCACGGGGGCTTCCGACAGCCAGCTGCCGTCCGCCCAATCGGGCCACGGCCCGCCCGCGGCGGGCAACGCCCCGGGGCGGAGCCACAGCAGATCGTGCGGCGTCGGCTGCATCGCGGTCAGTCCCGCCACTCCCGCGCCAGGCACGCGCGCACCTGCGCCGACGCGGCGCGATGCACGCCGCCCAGGCGTCCGCGCAGATCGCGCACGGGATCGTTGACGATATCGCCCACCGCGGCCGCCACCGCATCGCGCACCACGCGTACATCGTCTGCGGCGGGCGCGTCGGCGGCCTCTACCGGAACCAGCCGCCATGGCAGCCCCAGCGACGCGAAGCTGGCCACATCGTAGGCCATGGGCGGAATATCCGCCGCCAGCGTTTCGAGGTCCTCGACGCTGCGCATGGTGATGCGCGCGGCAGCGTCCTTGCCCATCGCATGCACCATCACTCCCGGGTCGTCGATGGCGACGATGCGGTTGGCCTGGTAGCCTTGGGCGAGGAAGGCCCCCGACATGGCGCGTCCGACCAGCAGCGCCACCACCGGATGGCCGGCCAGACGGGCGCTGGCATACGCGTCCACCGCGCCAGCCAGCGACTGATGGATGCCGAAGGCTTCCTCGCGCCTGCCATAGGCCTGGCTCGGCGTATCGACGACGGCGACGATGACGCGCTTGACCGGCGCGTCGCGGTCGGCATCCACTGCCTCGCGCACCGCCTGGGCCAGCGCCCAGCCCTCCAGCAGTCCCACCTCGCCATGCCTTGCACGCGGAAACCGGCTGCGCGCGTCCGGCACCACGGCGATCCAGCGGCATGGCATGCCGCCGATCTCCGTGTCGGCGACCTGGACCGAAGGCGGCAGGCCGCCTTGTCGCGCCGCGCCCGGGGCGAGCGCGGCGAGCCAGCGCTCGCCCCGGCTGTCGGCCGGCACGGAGCCCGCCCGTTCCGGCGACGCAGCGGKGGACGRGCGGGGCSCCGGCGGCAACACCGCCCGCACATCAAGCGGCGTCGGCTGACGTGTGGCATCGACGCCGGACAACGCGGCAAGGTAGTCGGCATGCCTCTCGCTGCGATGCACGCGCGGTAACGGCTCGCCCAGCAGCGACATCACCGCGCCGCGCAACGCATCGCAATCGTCGTCCACCTCGCGGTCGGCCAGTCCCGTGGCCAGCCGCTGGCTGCCCCCGGTAAAGCTCCAGATAAATGGGCGATCGCGCGAATCGTATTCGTCGATGCCCGCCTCCTGCTCGATAACGGCGGGGCCGTTCAATCCGAGCCGGCCTTCGCGCGTCATCACCAGCGCCGTGCACAGCCCCGCCGCGATCGACATGCCGCCAAAGCAGCCCACCTGTCCGGCAATGACGCCGACCACGGGCTGGTAGCGCCGCAGGTCGACGATCGCGGCATGGATGTCGGCGATCGCCGCAAGACCCAGGTTCGCCTCCTGCAGCCGCACGCCACCCGTCTCGAACAGGATGACGGCGCGCGTGGGCGTGCCTCGCCGGTTGTCTTCGGCGGCCAGTTCGAGCGCGCCCGCGATCTTGGCGCCGCCGACCTCGCCGAGGCTGCCGCCCTGGAACGCACCCTCGATGGCGAGCACCACGGCAGGCTGGCCATCGATGCGCCCCCTGGCGACGACGACGCCGTCATCGCTTTGCGGGACCACGCCCTGCCGCGGCAACCACGGCGACACCAGGCCGGCGAACGGCCCGGCCAGTTCGGTGAAGCTGCCGGGGTCCAGCAGCGCGCGGGCCCGATCGCGCGCGCCCAGTTCGATAAAGCTGTGGCGGGAGAGCAATGGCAGCGCGCTCATTTCGCGTCTCCATTCAGCGCTTCGAACGCTTCGGCCAGCCGCATGCCCACCACGCCGGGGGTCGCGCCGAAATCGTGGATGCGGATGCGCATCGCGGCGCGCGGCTCGGCGTCGAACACGCGCGACAGCTGCGCGCCCCACACGCGGGCATAGCCATTAACCGAGGTGGTGACGTCGATCGACGTGGTACCGGCCACGCCGGGCTCGATCAGTACCTCCAGATCGCCCGAGCCGACCACGCCCACCAGCACGCGGGCAGGCGCGGGATCACCGGCCGGAAATTCGAAATGCAATTGTTCCATCCAGGCACTCCTGCGATGCGCTAAACAGGCGCGTCAGCGGCGCGCGCAAGCGTGCCGACGCGATCGAGAAAAAGCGTGGCCGCCAGCAAGTCGGCGGCCCCGCCCGGCGAGGCGCCTCGGGCCAGCATGCCGCCATCGAGGCGGCGCAGCGCGCGGCGGCCCGGTACGGTGGCCACCCCACCCGCGGCCAGCACGGCATGCGCGCCGGCCTGCATGAAGTCCAGGCCCGGTCGCCCCGCCC
The DNA here is from genome assembly GCF_007829435.1 of Cupriavidus gilardii J11. Classification (GTDB taxonomy): domain Bacteria; phylum Pseudomonadota; class Gammaproteobacteria; order Burkholderiales; family Burkholderiaceae; genus Cupriavidus; species Cupriavidus gilardii_D. The sequence goes on along the minus strand of NZ_VLJN01000002.1, from coordinate 30,813 downwards.
GCGCCAGCACGCAGGTGTCGTCCAGTTCCGCCATCAGCGCCAGCAGCGCATTGAGCCGGGCGCCCGCTTCGCTGTCGCCGCGCGCGCGGCTGGCGGCGAGCATCGGCAGCGCCCGGCGCACCACATGCGGAAAGCCGGCTCGGGCCTGCGCCCGCGCCCCACCGACACCGTAGGCGATGCAGGCCAGCTCGCCCTTGTTGCCGGTGATTCGGGGGCGGTGACGATCGGGCAATGCGGCGATGGCGCCAGCGATACGGGCGATTGTCGCGATGCTCGCGGCGGCCCCATGACTGCCCGACCTCAGCCGCAGCCCGGCCGCGCCAACCAGCAGGCCGAGACACCAGATCGCACCGCGATGCGTATTCACGCCTGCGGTGGCGGCAAGCATGGCGGCCTCCGCGTCGCGGCCGATCGCGCCCAGCGTTTCCCGCAAGGCATGGCCGATGCGGGGTGCCTCCATCGCTGCCACCGCCATCGCATGGAAGAACGGCCACAATGCATCGGCGGAACGCAGCATCAGCGCGAGCGACAGATCGTCATGGGCTCCGCTGCCGCGGGCATCGACAAGGCCCGGCTTGGGCGACAGCACCGCTTCGTCAACCAGCGCGGCATGCGCCAGATCGGCCAGCCGGTGCGCGAGGCTGTCCGCACGGCAGGCGGTCAGGGCATTGGCGCCGGCATTGGCCGACGGCGGCGGCAACGCGACGGCACGGCGCGGCAGCGCCGTGACAACGTTCAGCGCGGGCCGCATCACCAGCTCCGGAAGCGATCGGGCGGCGAATAGAGTCCGCCCGACCATTCGACCAGGTCGGCCATGCTCTTGGCCGCCAGCAGCGCGCGCGTGGCCTGGCTGCGCTGCACACCCAGGTCCTCCGGCAGCGCGATCAGGCCGTCGCTGCGCATGCGGCGCGTGGTGGCCGGATCATGGCGCATGCCGATCGGCGTGACCCCGGCCACCGCCGCGATCATGCGGCGTCGTTCTTCGAGCGAACGCGCCTTGTACAGATACGCGATGCCTTCCTCGGTCAGCACATGCGTGACATCGTCGCCGTAGATCATCACCGGCGCGAGCGGCATGCCGCTGTCGCGCGCCACCTGCACCGCGTCCATCGATTCGACAAACGTGGGCTTGCCGCCCGCCTGGAAGGTCTCGACCATCTGCACGACCAGCTTGCGGCCACGCGCCAGCGGATCGTCGGTTTCGATCAGGTCGAGCCAGGCCGGCGTGGAATGCCGCCGTCCGCCCGGGTTGTGCCCCATGTTCGGAGCGCCGCCGAAGCCGGAGAGCCGCCCGCGCGTCACCGTCGACGAGTGGCCGTCGCCATCGATCTGCAGCGTCGAGCCGATGAACAGGTCCACCGCATACTGGCCGGCGAGCTGGCAGAAGGCGCGATTGGAGCGCATCGAGCCATCGGCCCCGGTGAAGAACACGTCGGGCCGCGCGGCGACATAGGCTTCCATGCCCAGCTCGCTGCCGAAGCTGTGCACGCTGTCGACCCAGCCGGTCTCGATCGCGGGAATCAGCGTCGGATGGGGATTCAGCGTCCAGTACTTGCAGATCTTGCCCTTCAGGCCGAGCTGTTCGCCGTAGGTCGGCAGGATCAGCTCGATGGCCGCCGTGTTGAAGCCGATGCCATGGTTCAGCGATTGCACCTGATGCCGCTCGTAGATGCCGCGGATCGCCATCATGGCCATCAGCACGTGCACTGGCTTGATCAGCCGCGGATCGCGCGTAAACAGCGGCTCACAGAAGAACGGGCGATCGGCCTGCACCACGTAGTCGACCCACGAGCCCGGAATATCGACGCGCGGCAGGCCGGCCGGATCGTCGACGATCTCGTTGACCTGGGCGATCACCAGTCCGTCGCGGAACGCGGCCGGCTCGACCAGCGCGGGCGTGTCCTCGGTGCTGGGGCCGGTGTAGAGGTTGCCGTCGCGGTCGGCCTTGTAGCCGGCGATCAGCACCACGTTCGGCGTCAGATCGACATACAGGCGCGCGTACAGCTCGATATAGGTATGGATGGCGCCGACTTCGAGCAGCCCGTCCTCCAGGAACTGCGAGATGCGGATGCTCTGCGTGCCCGCGTAGGCAAAGTCCAGCTTGCGGGCGATGCCACGTTCGAACAGGTCGAGGTGCTCGGCCCGGCTGACGCTGGGTATGATCATGTGCAGGCCATTGACGCGCCCGGGATCGACCTGGGCCAGCGCGCGCGACAGGAAGTCGGCCTGCTTCTGGTTGTTGCCCTCGACCACCACGCGGTCGCCGGGACTGAGCACCGCTTCGAGAAAGGCGACGATATCGCCGGTTGGCACGACCTTGCCCCGCGCGATCGGCGCGGCGCTATCCTTGCGGCGTTGTTTGCGTTCCCGGCGGGTATTCCACTGGCGGGCCGTGGTGGTGCTCGACATCGCGTCTCCGGCTGCTTGGCGTTGGGTTGCCATGGGTTGGCGTAGGGGGATGGCCAACCTTATCCAGCCGGGCGCCGCGGATCAATCACGCTGCCCGTGAAACCATTACGCTCGCCGCAACGGCAGCGCGCCGGCGCGTCAGCCTTCGGCGGCCCGGCTTCCCGACTCGCGCATCGCCATCCGGCACACCGAGGCCAGCGCCAGCAGGTTCGGGTCGCGCTCCCGGCGCCGCAGGAACGACAGGCCGATCGTCTGGCGGATGTCATATTGCGCGGTCAGCGGCACGAAGGCCACGTTGCGCGGGAACATGCGCCGCACGCGTCCGGGCAACAGCGTGTGGCCGATACCGCCGCCAACCAGGTTCATCAGCGAGAAGATATCGCCGACCTTCATCACCAGGTCCGGCGTGTAGTCCGCGATGCGGAACGCCTCGACAAAGCCGTGATAGGTCGCGAAGCCCTCGCTCAGCGCGACGAAGGACTCGTCGCGGCAGTCGCGCAGGTCGACCGCGTTCATCGAGGCGAAGCGCGAGCCCTGTGGCGTGGCGAAGAAGATGTCGTCCTCGAACAGCGGGATCGATTCGATATCGGCGTCCGGCTCGGGCACCGCCATCAGCGCCGCATCGATACCGCCCTGCTTCAGCTTCTGCATCAGGTCGGCATTGGAGCCGAGCACCAGCTCGGTCTGCAGGTCGGGACGGCGGACCTTGAGCCCGATCACCACCTGAGGCACCGTCTGCACCGTCAGCGAATACAGCGAGCCGATCTTGAGCTGGTCGGCCGAGTAGCCGGCGGCCTCGCGCGTCATGCGGATGCCGTCGGCCATGGTGCGGATGACCTCCCGCGCGGCATCGGCCAGCACATAGGCCGCCTCGTTGGGAATCAGGTTGCGGCCCTCGTGGCGGAACAGCGCGCAACGCGTGCCCTCTTCCAGCGAATGCAGCGCCCGGTGCACGCTGACCGTACTGGTGTCCAGGATCTCGGCTGCCTTGGCGAGATTGCCGGACTCCATGAAGGCAAGCAACGCTTCGAGCTTGCGGAATGTGATTTCTTCGGCGATACGGATTTTCATGCCGGTGTGCTGTGCGGTGAAGGCGTGGGAGGTGTAATGGTACTTGGGGTCGGTCGTGGGCTGGGACTGCCCCCCGAAACCCACCCACACCCAAAAACACACCCCACCGTTGTCAAATCTACCTCCCCCAAACTCGCCGCCGCCAACGCACGTCAAGCCTTCGTGCTTGGCGCGGAACATGCGTCGCAGCGCCGCGCAGGCGATCGAGGCCCTGCAAACTCAACCGGAGGACCCGCGATGAGCATCTTTGGCGAAATCCTGAACAGGCTGCGCGGCAAGGCGCGACCGGCCCCAACCGCACAAGGGGAGCAGCCGCAGACCGGCACCGCCGGCCAGCCGCAGACGGGCGCGCCGCCCCAGAACCAGACCGCCACGCCGTCACCCACGGCGCCAGTCACCGCTGGCGCAACGGCAGGCGGCGGTGCGACCGCGGCGGCCCAGGCCCCGCTGTCGGAGGTCGATGTGGAGAAGATCCTCGACGACCTGGCACAGCAGAGCGGCCAGAAGCTGAACTGGCGCACGTCGATCGTCGATACCATGAAGGCGCTGGGCCTGGACAGCAGCCTGGAACACCGCAAGGAGCTGGCGCGCGAACTTCAGTACGACGGCGACATGAACGACTCCGCCGCCATGAACGTGTGGCTGCACAAGCGCGTGATGAAGGAGCTGGCGGCCAACGGCGGAAAGCTGCCGCCGGAGCTGCGCGATTAACGGCGTTGTCAACGGCGCCATCAACGGCGCGGGCAACGGCCGCGATTAGCCGCACCACGGTGGATGCCCCGCATCCACCGTTTCAGGCTGGCCCAATGGCTGCCGGACCCTCACGCCAGCGCGTCTGCGGATCCAGCGGGTAGACCGGCCGCGCCACGCGCGCAAAAGGAAAGCGCTCGTAGCGCGAACTCGTGACGCCTTCGCCATCGCATTCGACCACGCCGCGCGCGATCGGCACGAATACCGGCCGGCAATACATGCGCGACTTCAGCAGCAGGAAGCGCGCGCGATGCGGATCGACGCCGATGTGGGTGAAGATGCCGAGATCCCAGTGCTCCTGCGGCGTCTCGACGATCACGATGCGGGCGGCGCCGATATCGAGCAACGCGCTGCGCCCCATGCGGATGCGCTGGCCGGTATAGGTGGGGCCGCTGATCACATACTCGCCGTCGGCCAGCGCGGCGACCGTGCCCGATAGCGGCCTGGACTGCGGATAGACACCAAGCTGGGTCAACGGCACCTTGTCTCCGACCGCCAGCGTGATATTGGCGCCCACACCCGCTTCGTACAGCGCGGCCACCGCCTCGGGATCGCAAACCGGCCCGACCGCGATATCGGTCAGCCCCTGGGCAAGCGCCTCGTGCAACACCGCCATGCTGTCGCACGTGCCGCCTGACATGCAGTTATCGCCGTGGTCGAGCAATAGCACCGGCCCGTCTCCGTCGGCCCGGGCCAGCTCGGCGGCACGGGCGATCGACTGCGCCAGCGGCTCGCTTTCATAGACGAAGCCCGCGCGGTCGACCCAGATCTGCCGGGCGATCCGCTGCGCGACCGCGTCTGCCGCCGCCTCGTCCCCATTCGCCACCACGATCACGCTCAGGCAAGGCGCGGCGATATCGGCCAGCGCGAAGCCTGCCAGCACCGACACGGCCAGCATGCCTTCGGCCTCGGCCTGCCGGGCCAGCGCCACGGCCCGCTGCATCGCGCCCTGGTCGGTACGGCTGCAAAGGGTATGCGTCAGCAACGGCAAGCGGCGCCAGGCCACCACCGGACGCGTGCGTCCGTTGATGCGATCGAACAGCAGACGCCCCGCATGCTCGCCGGTCTCGTACATGTCGACATGGGGATAGGTCTTGAAGCTCACCGCCACGTCGACGTGGTCGATCAGCTTCTGCGTGATATTGCCGTGCAGGTCCAGCGCCACCGCGATCGGCGCGTCGGGCAGCACGGCGCGCAACCGTTCGAGCAGGTCGCCCTCCCCGTCGTCGCTGTTCTCGGCGACCATCGCGCCGTGCAGGTCCAGCATCACCGCATCGCAACCCGGCGCCGCCTCCACGATGGCATCGCACAGGGCCGTGTACGCATCGGCGGCCACGCGGCCGCTGGGATTGGCGCCAGCGATCACCGGCACCACGATCTGCGCACCGGCCGCTTCGGCCAGATCGATGAAAGCGCCGGCGGCGGTGCGGCTGCCGCGCGCGGCGCGATAGCCGTCCTCGCCATAACGCGGATCGAAGGACGACAACGGGGTCGGCACCGGCGAGAAGGTATTGGTCTCGTGGTTCAGGCGGGCGATCAGGATTTTCATCGCATGGAGTCCGGGTTCGTCGGGGGTTTCGTCGCGGATTTCGTCAGGGATCGGTGTGCGCGCCCTTCAGCGGCGCCGCGCGGCGTCGAGCATGGCGTGCAGCAGGACATTGGCGCCGGCCTCGAGATGCTCGGGCCGCGCGTCCTCGATTTCGTTGTGGCTGATGCCGTCCTTGCACGGCACGAAGATCATCGCGGTGGGCGCGACGCGCGCCAGATAGACCGCGTCATGACCCGCGCCACTGACCACCTCCATCGCCGGCAGGCCGAGCCGCGCGGCGCCGTCGCGCACGGCCTGCACCAGCCGCGCCTCGAACGGCTGCGGCGGAAAGTAGACCACCTGCTCGACATGGGCGGCAACGCCGGTGCGCTCGGCCAGTGCCGCGCACGCGGCGCGCAGCGCGGCGTCCATCTTGCCCAGCACCGCATCGTCGGCGGCGCGCAGGTCCACCGTCATCGAAACCTTGCCGGGAATCACGTTGCGCGAGTCCGGATGGACCGACAGGCAGCCGACCGTGCCGCGCCCGTGCGGGCCGTGGTCGAGCGCGATGCGATTGACCGTGCCCACCAGCTCGGACGCCGCCAGCAGTGCATCGCGCCGCAGCGCCATCGGCGTGGGGCCGGCATGTGCCTCCATGCCTGTCAGCACCACGTCGTACCAGCGCTGGCCCAGCGCGCCGGTGACCACGCCGATCACCTTGTCGTGCGCCTCCAGCACCGGTCCCTGTTCGATATGGGCCTCGAAATAAGCGCCCACGGGACGACCGCCAACCGGCTCCGGGCCCGCATAGCCGATCTGCCGCAACGCGTCGCCCACGCGCACGCCATCGCGATCGCTCTGCGCCAGCACATGGTCCAGCGCGAACTCGCCGATAAAGGCGCCGGAGCCCATCATCACCGGCACAAAGCGCGAACCCTCTTCGTTGGTCCACACCGCGACTTCCAGCGGTGCGTCGGTGACGATGCCGGCGTCGCTCAGGGTGCGCAGCACCTCCAGCCCGGCGAGCACGCCATAGTTGCCGTCGAACTTGCCGCCGGTCGGCTGGGTGTCGATATGGCTGCCGGTCATCACCGGGGGCAGGCTGTCGTCCCGTCCAGGACGGCGGGCGAAGATATTGCCGATGGCATCGACCCGGATGGTGCAGCCGATCGCCTTGGCCTGCGCGACAAAGAAATCGCGGCCTTGCCGGTCCAGCTCGGTCAGCGCCAGCCGGCACACGCCGCCCTTCGGCGTCGCACCGATTTCCGCAAGACGCATCAGCGCGTCCCACAGCCGGGCGCCATCGACCCGCAGGCTGGCGCTGCCGGATGCGGCGGCGGCATCGAATTCCGGGGCACGGATGGTGGAGGTTTCGAGTGACATGTTGATGCTCCTAACCACTGCAAGCTGCTATTCGTCGCCCCCGCGTGCACGGGGACGACGGACAAAAGAGGACACGGGCGATTACGCCGCCAACCCGACACCCAGATAGCGGTCCTTCACTGCTTCGTCGGCAATGAATTCGGCATTGCTGCCGGTATAGACCACGGTGCCCTGCTCGATGATCACGTGCCGGTCCGCCAGTTGGGTACACACCTCGAGGTTCTGCTCCACAAGAAGGATAGGCACCCCGGCCTCCTTGATCATCTTCAACTGCGCGACGATCTCCTCGACGATCACCGGCGCCAGCCCCTCCACCGGCTCGTCGAGCATCAGAAGCCGGGGATGGTTCATCAGCGCGCGCGCAATGGCCAGCATCTGCTGTTCGCCCCCCGACAGGTTCGCGCCTCCGTTGCGCCGGCGCTCGCGCAGGCGGGGAAAGATGCGGTAGACGTCGTCGAGCTGCCACGGCGAATCGCGCCGCGCGCCCAGCTTCAGGTTCTCCTCGACGGTCAGCAGCTTGAAAATGCCGCGATGCTCGGGCACGAAGCACAGTCCTTGCGCGGCGATCCGATGGGGCGGCAGGCCCGCGATATCGTTGCCGCGAAAGAGGACGCGGCCGCCGCGGGGCGTCACCACGCCGGCGATGGCCTTGAGCGTGGTGGATTTGCCGGCGCCATTGCGGCCGAGCAGCGTCACCAGCTCGCCCTCGCCCACGGCCAGCGACACGCCCTGCAGCACGTGGCTCTTGCCGTAATAGCCATGAATGGCCTGCACATCGAGCATCATCGCTGGCCTCCGGTGATCATGTTGCCGAGATAGGCCGCGCGCACGCGGGGGTCGCCGCGCACGACATCGGGCGGCCCTTCCATCAGCACCTTGCCCTGTTGCATCACGGTGATGGTGTCGGAGATGTCCATCACGATGTCCATATTGTGTTCGATCAACACCACGGTGTGGTCCTCGGCCAGGCCCCGGATCAGCCGCTTCATCGCACCCAGGTCGTCGACGCCCATGCCCGACGTGGGCTCATCGAGGAAGATCGCGCGCGGACGCGCGGCCAGTGCCATGCCCACCTCCAGCCGGCGCTGTTGCCCGTGCGACAACGCGCCGGCCACCGAATCGGCGACCCGCGATAATTCCAGCCGTGACAGCACCCTCTCGACGGTCTCGGTGCAGGCCAGCTCGCCCAACGGCCTGCCCCAGCAGTTCATTGCACGACGCGGCGTGGCGCCGAGCGCCGCCAGCCGCAGGTTCTCGCGCACCGGCAGGCTGGGAAACAGGCTGGTGACCTGGAACGAGCGGGCAATGCCCCGCTGCACGCGCTGGTAGTCGGCCTCGCCGGTGACGTCGTGGCCATCGAAAACGATGCGGCCGCTGGTCACGGTACGGGTACCGGTCAGCATATGGAACAGCGTGGTCTTGCCGGCACCATTCGGGCCGATCACGGAATGGACCGTACCGGGCATCACGCGCAGGTCCACGCCATCCAGCGCCATGAACTTGCCGTACTGTTTCACCACGCCGGTGGCTTCGAGGATCGGGGCGGTCATGCGCGTTCCTCCCGCGCGGCCGCGGCTTCGCGATCCGGCCCGATGGCGGCGGGTTCGCGGCGGATGCCGCGCAGCCGCAGCCACAAGTTCGTCCCCAACCCCCACAGCCCCCGCTGCATGAACAGGCTCACCGCAATCAGCAGGAAGCCCAGCAGCATCAGCCAGCGCGGCCACAGCGTCGACAGCCAGTCGGCCAGCAGCACATAGAAGGCCGCGCCCAGCACCGATGCGAATACGTTGGCCGTGCCGCCGATTACCGTCATGACCAGGATCATCTCGCTGACGTGGTAGTCAATGTTGGCCAGCGGCGCGATGCCGGTCAGCATCGCATGCAGGCCGCCGGCCAGACCCGTGACGGCGCCCGAGATCACGAACGCCAGCAGCTTGAACGCCTTGACGTTGTAGCCAATCGCGAGCGCACGCTCCTCGTTGTCGCGGATGGCCAGCAGCGTGCGGCCGAATACCGACTCGGTCACGCGCAACACCAGGAAGAACACCACGAGGAACAGCACCGCGACGAAGCCATAGAACTGCCATGGCGACGCCAGTGGCAGCAGCTCGCGGCCCGCGATGGACAGCGCGGGGCGTGGGATGTCCAGCAGGCCGTTGTCGCCGCCGGTCAGCGACGGCACCGAATAGGCCAGGAAGTAGAACATCTGAGAGAAGGCCAGCGTCAGCATCACGAAGTACGTGCCACGCTGCCGGATCGAGAACCAGCCGACCAGTGCCGCCGCGCCCGCGCCGATGGCGATCGCAAGCGCCAGCGACAGCGGCACCGGCAGCGCGATACGCGTCAATGCGAGACCGAGCGAGTAGCTGCCCAGTCCGAAGAAGATGCCCTGGCCGAACGACAGCAGCCCGGTGTAGCCGAGCAGCAGATTGCAGGCCATCACCGCCATCGCATAGATCAGCACCTCGGTCGCGAGCGTGCCGGAGCGCAGCGTCAGCGGCAGCAGCAGGGTGACCGCCAGCGCGAGCCACCAGAATCGGTACGTCATCATCCCCTCCCGAGCAGGCCGTGCGGACGCAGCAGCAATACCGCCGCCATCGCCACATAGATCATCAGACGCGCACCCTCGGGCCACAGCGTGCTCATCAGGCTTTGCACCACGCCCACCAGCAGCCCGCCGATCAGCGCGCCGGTAAAGCTTCCCATGCCGCCGACCACCACGACGATAAAGGCGACACCCAGCGCCTCGACGCCCATGAACGGCTCCGCACCGCGAATGGGTGCCGCCAGCACGCCGGCCACCGCGGCGGTGGCCGCGCCAAGCGCGAACATCAGGCTGAAGAGCCGGAACACATTGATGCCGAGCAGCGACACCATCTCCGTCGATTCACTGCCCGCCCGCACGGCGCTGCCCAGCCGCGTCCCCTCCAGCAGCCACCACAGCGCGACCGCGAGCAGCGCGGTAAAGGCGATCACGAACAGGCGGTATTTGGGATAGATGAAGTCGCCCCACATCACCACGCCCTGCAGTGCGTCGGGAGGCGGCACGTCGACGCCGAGGGGCCCCCAGCCCACGATGATCAGTTCCTGCACCACCAGCGCCAGGCCCACCGTTACCAGGATATGGAACTCATGCGGTTGCGCGTACACGTGCCGCAGCATCACGCGCTCGACCAGCCACGCCAGCGCGCCGATCACGAGCGGAGCAAGCACCAGCGCGGCCCAGAAATTCATGCCGAGCTGCAGCGCCTGGAAGCATAGATAAGCGCCCAGCGCGTAGAAGGCGCCGTGCGCGAAATTGACGAAGCGCAGCAGCCCGAAGACGATGGACAAGCCGACCGCCAGCAGGAAGTACAGCATGCCGATGCCGACGCCGTTGATGACCTGCAATAGGTAGACGTTCATGAAGCGGGGGCTCGAAGGAGGTGTTGTGCTCGCCTCTCCCGCAATGCGGGAGAGGGGTCGGGGGAGAGGGTAGTCGCGGCGG
>NZ_VLJN01000002.1:0-20165 GCF_007829435.1 Cupriavidus gilardii J11 | reverse complement strand
CCCCCTGCCCCTCTCCCGCAAGCGGGAGAGGGGAGAAAACTGGCATCACGCCATCTTGCATTGCGTCTGTTCGGCCGGCAGGAAGGCCTTGCCCACGCTGATCACGTCGGCATAGTCGTCCTTGTCCTTCATCCTGCTCTTGGCCTTGCCCTTGAGCAGGTAATAGTTCTTCAGCACCTGGTGATCGGCCGCGCGGATTTCCTCGGGGCCGGTCAGGCCTTCGTACTTGAGCCCTTCCATCGCCGCGATGACGGCCTTCGGGTCGGCCGTGCCGGCCTTGACCATGGCATCGAGCATCAGCTTGGTACAGATATAGGAACCCGCCAGGCTGTAGTTCGGATTGGCCTTGAACCGGGTCTTGCAGCGCTGGACCAGATCGCGGTTCAGCGGTGTATCGACGCCATGCCAGTACTGCGCGCCGAAGTACACGCCATCGCAGAGATCGGCACCCAGCGACTCGAACTGCTCCAGTCCCGAAGCCCATGCCAGCAGGATCGTGGTGTTCTTCTTCATGCCGAAGCTCACCGCCTGGCGCAGCGTATCGGCCGATTGCGATCCGAAGTTCAGGATCAGCAGCACATCGGGCTTGGCGGCGATGGCGTTGGTCAGGTAGCCGCTGAATTCCTTCTCATTGAGCGCGTGATAGCTGTTGCCCACGTGCTCGATGCCCTTTTCCTTGAAGATGTTGGTCGCCGCCGACAGCAGGCCCTCGCCGAACACATATTGCGGGGTGATGGTGTACCAGCGCCTGGCCTTGGGCATCGATTCGATCAGCGGACGTACCGTGCGTTCGATGGCGCCGTAGGTCGGCACCGACCAGCGGAAGGTCGCGCGGTTGCAGTCCTTGCCCGTGATCTCGTCGGCGCCAGCGGTCGTCACAAAGACGCCGCCGAACTTCTCGGCCTCCTTGCCCATCGCGAGCGATTCGGACGACAGGATGCCGCCCGCGAAATAGCGCGCGTTCTTCTGCTGCGCCAGCTCCTGCATCTTGCGCACCGCGGTGGCCGGCTTGCCTTCGGTATCCAGCACGCTGTAGCGCAACGGCTTGCCGAGCACCTTGCCATATTGCTCCAGCACCAGCTTCATGCCGAGATCGGCGAACTTGCCGTTGGCCGCGAAAGGCCCGGACATCGGCACCGGGCAACCGAACTCGATCGCATCATCGGCGGCGAGCGCGGCGCCGGCACGCAGCAGCGAAGCGGGGACGGCGGCCAGCGCGCCCAGTTTAAGCATGTCACGACGATTCAAAGCTCACTCCTCGGATCTGTGGTCAATCGAAAGGAAGGTGCGGCGCGCCAGTCGAGGCCATCGCCACGGCAGAGCGCTACAGCAAGAATCAAACCCGTTTATTCTATTTATGCGTATAAACTGGTTGAAGGCATCATAGGAGGCGGTTCGCGCGACTGTCAATCAAGCGCCGGTCAGGGTTTACCTGCGCCCAAACACCGTGCCCGCGCCGTTGCGATGCACCACGATGAACCGCGAGAGTCCCGCAATGCGGGCTTCTCGCGAACGGCAGACGCATGTGCACCAGCACGAGGCCAGCGCGGCATGGCGCTCGCTCGCGATCAACACGAAAGGAAATCAAGCAATGGTGACGATCCGCAGCGCCAAGGCGCCGGCTCTCGCAATCCGGAAACAGAAGCGCGCCGATCTGGTGGCGGAGGAACTGAAGCGCCTGATTACCGAGCGCAACCTGAAGCCGGGCGACAAGCTGCCGCAGGAAATCAAGCTGCAGCAGACCTTCGGCGTCAGCAAGAGCACGATCCGCGAAGCGCTGAAGTCGCTGGAGGTGCAGGGGCTGATCAGCGTCAGCACCGGCCCGACCGGTGGCGGCACCATCGTCGAGGTGCCGCTGGATCGCACCTTCCAGCTGATGCAGAACTACCTGTTCTTCAAGGACGTCGGCATTGCCGATGTCTATACCGTGCGTCGGCTGCTGGAGCCGGAACTGGCGGCGGGCGCGGTACCGCATCTGACCGAGGACGACTTCCGCGCCCTCGAGCACACGATCGATCTGTGCGACCCGGCTTCCGCTTCCGCCGCCGCGCCGCTGGACCAACGGCAGGAAGACCTGAGCTTCCACGACATCCTGGCCGCCGCCAATCCCAATCCGATGCTGCGCTTCTGCTGCGAGCTGATCAACGAGATGCTGCGGCAGCTGGTGGTGTTCGGCAACGATACGCCGGCCTGCGAGCACGAGAAATTCGGCGCATCCAATGTGCGCTTCCACAAGAAGATCGTGGCCGCGGCCCGGGCGCGCGACGTCGAGCAGGTGCGCAAGCTGATGGCCGCCCATATGCAGGACTGCACGCGCCATGTCACGCGCATGAATGGCCGCGTGCATGGCCGCCTGGTGCTCGATTCGGAATTGCCGCGCCGGATGCCGCTGGTGCGGCCACGCGACCAGGAGCCGGCCTGAAGCCGTCCCCGGCGCGGTCCCTTCAGCCGGCACCTGGGCGCGGCCGGGCCGCTAGCGCCCCAGCGCCTGTGCGCGCCTGCGCAGCTCGTCCGCCGAACCGACCTGCCGGAACAGCGGTCCGCCGGGAGCGAAACTGTCGGCGGCCTTCAGCGAACCGATCACAACGGGTTCGAAGCCGGCCGCAAGCACCAGTTGCGACGCCACCGCCAGCGCCTCGCGATCGTCGCCCGCGATCGGCACCGCCACCCGCTGCGGCTTGCGGTGGTGCTGCGTGGCGAAGTCCGATGCACTGGTGAAGTTGAACGCGCGCACCAGCCGCGTTCCCTGCAGATAGCGCGCGCTGGTGATGGCGACGCCATCGACCAGCGCTTCCTCCGCCGCCGCGCCATCGCGATGCGTATAGGCGTTGGTGGCGTCCAGCACGATCTTGCCAGCCATCGCCTGCCCGTATTGCTTGCCAAGTTCCGGCAGCGCGCCGAACGGCACCGCCACGAACAGGACCTCGCCGAATTCGATGGCCTGCGCCACCGAGCCCGCGCGCGCATTGGGCCCCAGTCCTTCGACCAGCGACTTCAGTTGTTCCGGATGCCGCGACGAGAACAGCACCGGGTGCCCGGCCTTGACCCATAGCCCGCCGACCGTGCCGCCGATGCGCCCGCTGCCGATCACGCCGATGCGCAACGGCTTGCCGCCCGGGGACAGCGCTGTGGTGCCGAAGGCGGCCACGGCAGAGGGCTGCGCGCTCACCGCGCCCATGGCGCCGAGCATTGCAAGCCCGGCGGCGGCGGTCAGCGTGGCGAGCACGGTTCTTCGTTTGTCATGGCACGGGGCCAACGGTTCATCGCACAGTCCGGTGGTCGCGCCGGTTTGCCTGCGTCGTGTCGGTTCGGTTTCATGGCGCCTCCTGGGAATGGGGTCGACAGCGCTGAATGGGCATTGTCGCGCGTTTGGGCAGGCATGGGGGGCGGTATGGCTTGWAGGGGCGGGGGAGAGGGCAGTCACAGTCCCCCCACCAGAAACATCCCACCTTGCCATCACCGCCCATATTTCCTATGCTGGCAGGACAATCTAATACAACCTATAACATCTTTACCAGAAGCAATGAGCCGTCGCAAACCCACCCAGACCATCACTCCACTCGAACACGCCAGCGCCGACCCCCTCTATGTGCAACTGGCGGCCCGCCTGGCCGATGCCATCTCCAGCGGCCAGTTGAGCCCGGGCCAGCAATTGCCTACCGAAGCGGAAACGATGCAGACCTATGGCGTCAGCCGCGTCACCGTCCGGCAGGCCATCCGGCTGCTCGCGCGCAACGGACAAGTCAAGTCCCACCGCGGCAAGGGGACATTCGTGGCCCGCACGCCGCTGCAGCAGGACCTCAGCACGCTGCAAGGCTTCCAGGAGGCGCTGCGCAGCCAGGGCATCGAACCCGAGACCGAACTGCTGGAATTCTCGCCATCGGCCGGGCGCATGGACCCGCAGCGGCCGGCCGACATGGATCTGCCCGTGCGGCTGCGCCGCCGCTACTGCGTCGATGGCGAGCCCTTCGCGCTGGTCGAAGCCTACCTTCCGGCCGAGGCCGCGCAGCTTGGCGAGGCACGCGCCGCGCAGTTCGCGGTCTACGACATCCTGCAGCAGTACATGGGCCTGCGCATCGGTCGGGCCGACGTGACCATCCAGTGCGCGCTGCCGGCACGCGAGGTGGCCAGGGAGCTGGGCCTGCCGCCGCGCACGCATGTACTGATGATGCGACGCACGTCGTTCACACCGGGCGGCGCTCCGTGCGAGCACATGCGCATCCATATCGTGCCGGACCGCTATTCGTTCCGGCTCAGCGTGCCCGGTCCGCTGGAGATCGCCAGCGCGCTGCAACCGACCACATCGGCGCTGGTGCCGGCCACCGCGACGCCCACGACAAGACCGAGACCCCCGCGGCGATAACAGGAGACAAGCATGGAGACATCGACCCGACGCCGCCAGGTGCTCGCGCTGCCCGTGGCAGCGGGCGCCGTGGCGCTCGCCAGCCCATGGCGGGCCTACGCCAGTGACTACCCGTCGAAGCCGATCCGGATGGTGGTGCCCTTTCCCGCCGGCGGCCCGACCGACATCGTGGCGCGCCCCTTCGCGCAGGCGCTGGGCGAAGGTCTGAAGCAATCGGTGGTGGTGGACAACCGCGGCGGCGCGGGCGGCTCGATCGGTGCCGGCATGGTGGCCACCGCGCCCCCGGATGGCTATACGCTGTTGATGGGCACCGTCGGCACCAGTGCCATCAACGCCAGCCTCTACAAGAACCTGTCCTATCACCCGGTAAAGGACTTCACGCCGATTACCACCGTGGCGACCGCGCCCGTGGCGATCGTGGTGCATCCCGGTGCGGGCATCGCGTCATTGAGCGACCTCGTTGCCAAGGCCAAGGCTCTTCCCAACGGCATCAACTTCGGTTCGGCGGGCAACGGCACGCCCGGACATCTGGCAGGCGCGATGTTCTGCGCATCCGCCCATATCCAGCTGATGCACGTGCCGTACAAGGGCAGCGCGCCCGCCATCACGGAACTGCTCGGCGGACAGATTCCGCTGATGTTCGACCCGCTGCAGTCGGTGTTGCCCCATATCCAGTCGGGCAAGCTGAAGGTGCTGGCGATCACCAGCCGTCAGCGCGCAAGCGTGCTGCCCGAGGTCCGCACCGTGGCGGAGTCGGGCTATCCGGATTTCGAGGCAACCGCATGGTGGGCGCTGTTCGCGCCGGCCGGGCTGTCGCCCGCGATCGCGCAGCGCCTGCGCGCGGAAAGCGAGCGCATCGTGCGTGGCGCCGAGTTCGAACGGCGTCTTGCGAGCCTCGGCCTGCAGACCATGCAAGTGCCCCTGGCGGGCTTCCAGCAGTCCGAGGCCGCCAAGTGGGGCGCCGCGGTGCGCGCCACCGGCCTGTCCATCGAATGAGCAGCCAGACCACCGACCCAACCCGAGACAATCCATGATCCTCAACGAAGAAGAGCAGGCGATGCTCGCCGGCGAGGCCGGCGCGGTGGCGAAGATCGCCATCGAACACCAGATCCAGGTTGGCGAATTCTTCGGCGCACGCGACTTCGTGCCGGTAACACAGGCGCATATCATGGCCGACACAGAAAGCCTCGGGCAGGCCGGCGTGATGTGGCTGGAGCGCCTGGCCGATGCCAATGATGGCCGCGTGCGCATTCCCACCATCACCGATCCGCGCGGCACCGATTTCAGCAAGGCGTGGCTGCTGGGCCAGGCGGAATGGATGCTGGAGCTGGAGCGCCGCGCCATCGACGCGTTCCGGCGCCTGGGCGTCAGCATGACAGACACCTGCATCAACTATCAGACCGTGCTGGCCGCCACGCGGGGCGAACATGTCGCCTTCGGCGATACCGGCGTGGTGATCTACTCCAATTCGATCGGCGGCGCGCGCTCCAACTTCGAAGGCGGTCCCTCGGCGCTTGCCGCCGGCATCACCGGCCGCACGCCGCGCTACGGCTACCACCTGGACGAGCAGCGTCGCGCCACGCTGCGGCTGCGCGTCGACTGGACACCGCGCGAGCTGGACGACTGGGGTGCGCTGGGCGGCGTGGTGGGCCGGCTGGCCGGCAACTACTGGCAAGTGCCCGTGCTCGAAGGACTCGAATGCGCGCCGACTTCCGACCAGCTCAAGCACTTCGGGGCGGCGATGGCCAGCTTCGGCTCGACGGCCCTGTTCCATCTGGTCGGCATCACGCCCGAGGCGCCCACGCTCGCCGCCGTCGGGGGGGACCGGCTGCCGGCCGCGCAACGCATCGGCGAAGACGACATTCGCGCGCTGCGGCAGAGCTATGCGGTCGACAAGACGATCGATGTGGTGGTGTTCTCCGCCCCGCAACTCAGCCTGTTCGAGCTGCGCGAGATCGCGGCGCTATGCGAGGGCCGGCATTTCCGCGTGCCGCTGCTGGCCGTGACCAGTCCGCAGGTCAAGCCCGACTGCGACCGCTTCGGCTATACGCGGACCATCGAGGCGGCAGGCGGCACGGTGCTGTCCGGCATGTGCTTCTATCAGTCATACGCGCGCGAGATGCAGGAGGCCAAGGGCTGGAAGCGGCTCGCCACCAACAGCGCCAAGCTGGTCAATATCCTGGGCGGCTACGGCTACGTTCCGATGCTGGCGTCGATGCGCGCCTGCGTGGACGCCGCCGAGAGCGGAGAACTGAGCGGAGAACTGAAATGAATGGCACCACCTTTGTTGCCCGCCATGCGATGGGCAGGCGCGTCACGGGCGAAGCCCTGGTCGCACACGACGGGTTCTCGGCGCGCTATGACCTGAACCGCCTCGAAGGCGTGTTTTCGCGGCCCGCGCACAAGCTGGCCGGCCAGTCCTATGTCGACCGTGTCCTGGTGCTCGACACCGCGAAGGGAGGCGTCGCCAGCGCGTGGATGCTGCATGAAATGCGCTCGCGCAACATGGCGCCGCTGGCCATTGTCTTCAATACGGTGAACACGATCCTCGCGCAGGGCGCGGCACTGGGCGATATCACGATGCTGGCCGGCTTCGATGTCGACATCACGGCGGCGGTGCCGCATGGCGCGATGGTGGAGATCGATCCGGACAGCCGCGTGCTGCGGGTGGTGCATGAGCGCGCGGAAAAGGCGTCTGGCGAGTTGCAGCAGGGGCTGCGGCTGGTGCATGGGCCGCGGTGATTCTGGCGAGGCGGCGTGGGATGGCTGAGGATTGCCCTCTCCCCGCCCTCTCCCGCAAGCGGGAGAGGGGCGGGGGAGAGGGGAGTATCGGCCCACCTCCCTCCCCTAGCCAATCCAATGCCACTCAGTCGAACCGATGCTCGCTAAGCTCGACCAGCTCCTCCCCTGACGCAAAGCGGCTGCTATAGCGGCTCTCGAACCGCACCACGCGCCGCAGCTCCGGCGAATACCAAGCCACTGCGTTGAAGGGCGTGGAAATGCCGGGCATGTCCGATGGAAAGTTATAGAACGGCCGTTGCACGTAACCATCCAGCTTGACCCGCATCACCCGCAGAGTGCCTGCAGGAACGCGCACGGTGGTTTCGCCCATCGCCACGGCCGTCAGGTCGGTCTGGTACTCCGTGCCCGTTTGCCGATACGACAGCTTCCAGCGCATGCCCGTCTTCACATCCGGACGGACCCATCCTTGCGGCGGCGATGCCTGGTCGAATTCCCCGGCAATCGGTGTTTCGATGCGCACCAGCCGCCCGTCCTTCAGCTCGATGCGCGCGCCCTGGTTGAACACCACGCGGCCGCCGTCGATTCGATCGACGCGATAGGCAACGGTTCGCTTCCTGCCCGTCAGCTTGTCGGTGATCGTATAGATCCATTGCTCGCCGACGCGCGGCGATTCGGGGGCAGCGGACTGCGCGGCCGGCGTCGCAACGGCGTCGCCCGCATTGCCGTTGGCGACGGGCGGGACGGCAACCGTAGTGCCGGCGGGACGATAGCCCGCCACCGCCGCCGCGCCGCGCGTACGCGCCTCGGCGATCCAGCTGGCGGGCAACACGCGCAATTGCCCATCGGCACCCTTGCCTGCCTTCGACAGGATGCCCACCAGCCGGCCGCTGTCGTCGAACAATCCGCCGCCGCTATCGCGCCCGTTCGCCGCGGGATCGGGGCCCACCGATAGCTGGATCCGTTCGAGCTTCCCATCCTGGCCGGCCTGCAGGCCGGTCACCGTGGCATCGCGCAGCGTCAGCGCGCGGCCGTCGACGGTGCTTGCGGCGTACACCTTCTGGCCGAACCCGGGCGGGGCGGTCACCACGGCGACCGCCGGCGCGGTGAAGTTGCTCACCTTGAGCAGACAGAGATCGCGCTCGACGTCCGGCGCGTCCAGCGTGGCATCGAAGCTGACGTTGTCCCGCCGCACGGCGATGGCATGAGCGCCGGCCAACACGTGGCAAGCGGTGGCCAGCACGCCGGGCGACACCACCACGGCGGAACCGCCGCCCAAAGGCGCGTCGTTGGCCCCGAAGGTGCGCACGCCATAGACGCTTGGCGCGACACGGCTACTCAGTTGAACCGAGTCGAGGGCGGAAGCGGGCGATGCCGCAAGGCATGCCAGCGCAACGGCCGGCAGACGGGAAATGCAACCCATAGTGTTTGTACTGATCTGTTGTTGTACGTTGTTGTCGTTGTTCTATTGCTTCCCGCACGTCCTTGTTGCGGCATGCGCGCACCTTGTTGTGCGTTAGTCGCTACTTTATACGGTCTTGTTGCGGAATACCCTCAGCTCGCCGCGATACCGACACCTGATCCGCCACGGAAATACCGCTCTGCTAACATTGCGCGCCAATAACCATAGCGATCATGGCCGCATCTACCCGAACGGGTGATCCGGCATCTTTTCGGAACGGGGCGATTCATGCGGGCGGCGATATTCGGGTGGGTGCCAGCTCTGGCAGCGGTGCTGCTGAGCGGATGCGGAGGTGACGATCGGCAACCAGAGGGCCCACCGCCGGATGCCGCCGTCACGCCGATCATCGCCGCAGCCGCTGCGCAACAGGTGCAGGTGGGCAGCTCGGCCGATGTCACCGTCGTCTTCCGTGCGCCGGCAGGACTTGCTGCCCGGCAGTTGTCGATCACCACCGGTCTGTCGCCGCTGCCCGCGGGGTGGACCACTGGGACGTCCAGCTTCGCCTGCGATACCGTGGGGGCCAACGACGACTGCCGCCTGCAACTGCGCTACAGCCCGACGCTGGCCGGCGTCACGGGCACGCTGAATTTCGGGTTCGCCTATACCGATGCGCACGGCGTGCAACGGCGCGGCAGTGCCGATATCCCCTATGGCACCACGGCGCCCAATGCCGTGATGGCCACGATCAATCCCGCCACCCCGTTGCAGGTAGCGCTGGGCAGCACCGCGCTGGTGGAAATGACGTTTCGCTCGAACGACGGCGTCCCCGCCAGGGACCTGACGGCGGATGTGAGCGCGCTGCCGGTCGGATGGACCGTGTCGCACAGCGAGCTACCGTGCGCCACCATTGCCGCCGACAGCGCGTGCCGCCTGTCGCTTCAATTCCAGCCCACCGCAGCCGTTGCCAGCAGCGTGCTTTCGCTTCCCTACCGCTATACGGACAGTGGCGGCACGCCGAGAGACGGCACCGCCAGCGTCACGTACGGCGCGATCGACGGCGGCACGGTAACGGCGGCCGTAACCCCCGGCGGCCTTGTCGATACCTTCGTGGGCTCCACCGCCTCGGTACAGGTGACCTTCACCGCCGCGGCTGGCAGTGTCAGCGCGATGCATTTGACTTCGACGCTGCCAGCGGGCTGGTCAGTGACATCCGGAACGCTGCCTTGCACGACGCTGGCGGCGGGCGCGAGCTGCCAGGCCACGCTGACGTACGCGCCGACCAGCGCAGTGCCCTCTGGCACCGTGCCGATCGACTTCCGCTATACCGATAGCCTCGGCGTCCCGCGTACCGGATCGCTGGCGATCCCTTATCGCGCGCGCTATCACTTTGTCTACGTGCCGAACAGGTTCGGGCAAAACGTGGCGCGCTGCGTGCTGGACCTGAACGGCGACCCGTCGGCATGCTCGAACCTGGCGCCGTTCGCCTTCAATTTTCCGTTCAGTATCAGGATGGAAGGCAATTCGGCCTATCTGATGGATGCCACCGTGCGCAACGTCGTTCACTGCGCGGTCGATGCCGATGGCGTCCTGTCGAATTGCGCCATCACGGGCGCGACGCTGACCAACTATCCAAGCAGTATCGCCATCCGCAATGGCATTGCCTATATCACCGATTCGTCAAACGGCGAGCTGCAAACCTGCACCGTCAACGTGGACGGCTCGCTCGGCGGGTGTTCCAGGATGAGCCTGACCGGGCCCGCCATCGCCACCAGTATCGGCATCAGCGGCGACAGGCTGTACATCGGAAATGCAGCCGCGTCGCACATCACGCGGTGTGCGCTGTGGCTCGATGGCATGCCGCTGACATGCCTCTCCGACAATATTCCAGGTCTTACCGGCACCTCTTCCATCGCCATCAGCGGCTCTTATCTGTACATGACGAATAACGCCAACAACAACGTGCTGCGCTGCACCATCGCGGGCGACGGCTCGCTGTCGGCATGCGTCGATGCAGGTGCGACGGGGCTCGATGCCCCGTTCGGCATCGCGCTGTTTGGCGGCTATGCCTATATCAGCAATGCCAACAGCAATGTGCTGTCGCGCTGCACGGTGGACGGGGCCGCCATGCTGTCGGCGTGCATGACGTATGCCACGCCAACGCTAAACGAGCCCGGCGTGCTTGCGATTCAATAGCGACGCGCCCAGGCGGACCGGATCCACGATCAGCTGGCGCAGCCAATGCTGCGTGGGGTCGCGATGCACGCGCTCGTGCCAAGCATCGACATCTCGAATGTGGACCACCGCGCCAATACCGCCGACGACATCAAACGACTGCGGGAAAAACTGCGTTTCAGTCAACCGGTCTTTGCCCATCACCTGCACACGACGGCGTCGACGGTGCGGAAGTGGGAACAGGGGGAAACCCGCCCGACCGGACCGGCTCTTAAGCTTCTCAATGTGATCGCTGACAAGGGGCTGCAAGCTATCCTTTGATGCAGGCGAGCGCGAGCCGGCCCGCATCGGTGTAGCCCGGACTCCTTGGCGCCGGCGAACGGCGGCCTCATGACTGCCCTCTCCCCCGCGCTCTCCCGCCTTGCGGGGTGAGGGGCGGGCGACAGGGCAGTCACAGCAAAGCGGCCTCCGTGTCCCGCGTCGCGAAGCGCTAGGCCGCGTAGACCACGCAGCCGTCCTCGCGGCAGAAGCTTACCAGCGTCATACCGGCCTGGCCCGCCATGTCCACCGCCAGCGAGCTGGGCGCGGAGATGGTTGCCAGCATCGGAATGCCGACCCGCGCGGCCTTGCGCACCAACTCGTAGCTGGCACGGCTGGACAGGAAGATGAAGCCTTCACCGAAAGCGGTCCGCGCGCTGGCAAGCGCGCCCACCAGCTTGTCGAGCGCATTGTGGCGCCCCACATCCTCGAAAGCCTGCCGCACCGCCCCGTCCCAGTCGCACCATGCGGCAGCATGCAGGCCGCCGGTGCGTGTCATCAGCCACTGGTGGGATGGCAGTTCGCGTGCCGCGCGCGCCACCACGCGCGGCAAGTCGACCGCCTGCCGTGGCCGCGGGACACGCTCGGGTGCCAGGTCCAGCATTGCCAGGCTTTCCATGCCGCACAACCCGCAGCCGCTGCGTCCGGCCAGAGAGCGCCGCCGCGCCTTCAGCGCGAAGAAGGCGCCCTGTCCTATCGTCAGGTGCACCTCGGCGGCGTGGCTTGTCATGCGGACCTCGCAGTCGAGGACATCGCGCAGGTCGCGCACGATGCCCTCGGTGAGCGCGAAACCCACGCCGAACGATTCGAGATCGCGCGGCGTGGTCATCATCACCGCGTGCGACAGGCCGTTGAATACCAGTGCGACCGGAAATTCCTCGCACACCGCATCGGTGCCGTCGGTGCGCGCGTCGCGGCGGTAGCGCGTCACCGCGCGGCATTCGTAGCCAGCGCGTTCCGCAGGGGCGTCCAATGTGTCTGCCAAAGTGGGCGTGGGCTGCGCCGTGATGGAGTCGAGGGCTGTCGTCACGTCGATTCCCGCTTTCATGATGCAGGCACCGTCGCCGGCTGATCGTGACGCATGCCGGATGCACGGGAGTGATCGGGGGCCGCCCCCGGCGTGGCCTTGCTGGGCCGCACATGCACAGGCACCGACTTGTACGACGGCGTGCCGCTGCGCGGGTCGAAATGCGCAAGTGCTACCAGGCAATTGGCCTCCGGATAGTAGGCCGCTACCGAGCCGCGCGAGATCGCGAACGCCACCGCTGTCATGCCACGCAGCACGCGTGTGCCGGGTACCCCGACCGTATCGGAGATCGCCTCGATATCGACGAGATCGCCATGGCGCAGTCCGCGCTCGGCAAGGTCCCTTTCGTTCATGAATACGACATCCCGTCGACCCGCGATGCCGCGATAGCGGTCGTTGCTGCCATAGATGGTGGTGTTGTACTGGTCGTGGCTGCGAATGGTGGCGAGCATCAGCGCGTCGCCGCGATTCGTCATCGGGTCCTCGTTGAGCCCGGCCATGGGAATGAAGTGGGCGCGGCCGCTGGGCGTGCGCCATATGCGCTCTGACGCGGTGTTGCGCAGCCGGAATCCCAGCGGCCTCGCCACGCGGGCGTTGTAGTCGTGGAAGTCGGCAAACACCGCCTCGATGGCGTCGCGGATCTTGGCATAGTCCGCAACGAAGCCGTCCCAGTCGATGCGGCTATCGGGCAGCGTTGCCTTCGCGATGGCCGCCACGATCCATGGCTCCGATCGCAACTGCGGCGAGGCGGGCGGCAACGTGCCACGCGACACATGGACCATCGACATCGAGTCCTCCACCGTGACGGACTGCGGACGGCCCTGCTGCTCGTCGAGCTCGGTGCGGCCAAGGCACGGCAGGATGAAGCTCTGTCGCGCGATCAGCAGATGCGAGCGGTTGAGCTTGGTGGCCACGTGCACGGCCAGATCCAGCTGGCGCATCGCCGCGTAGGTTTCATCGGGGTCCGGCATTGCCACCGCGAAGTTTCCCCCAAGCGAGATCATCGCGCGCGATTCGCCGCGCTGGATCGCCTTCACCGTCTCGACGGCATTGTGGCCGGGCTTGCGCGGCGAACGGATGCCGAACACCTGATCCAGCCGATCGAGAAAGTCGGCCGTAGGCACCTCGGTGATGCCTACCGTGCGATCGCCTTGCACATTGGAATGTCCGCGCAACGGGCAGATGCCAGCGCCCTTCCGGCCGATATTGCCGCGCATCAGCAGCAGGTTGCATAGCTGCTGCACGTTCGCCGTCCCTTGTCGATGCTGCGTGATGCCCATTCCGTAGCACAGGATGGTGCGCTTGGCCCGAGCATAGATGCCGGCGGCCTCCTCGATCTCCGCGCGGCTGAGCCCGGACACGGCCTCGATATCCTGCCAGCGGGTCTCTTCCAGATTGGCGACCAGGGCCTCATAGCCGCGCGTATGGTCGGCGATGAAGCGATGGTCGATCACCGGCTCGTCGCCGCGCGTGCGCGCGGCTTTGTCAAGCGCAAGCAGGGTCTTCATCATTCCCTTTAGCACCGCCACGTCGCCGCCGATCTTCGGTTGAAGATACAGCGTCGCTATCTCGGTGGCGCGGCCCAGTGCCATCTCGACCGGGTGCTGTGGTGACAGGAACCGTTCCAGTCCGCGCTCGCGCAGCGGATTGATCACGACGATCGGTGCGCCGCGCCGTGCGGCCGCGCGCAGCGTCGAAAGCATGCGCGGATGATTGGTGCCCGGGTTATGGCCGAACGAGAAGATCGCGTCGCAATGCTCGAAGTCCTCCAGCGTGACCGTGCCCTTGCCGACGCCGAGCGATTCCGGCAGCCCCACGCTGGTGGCCTCGTGGCACATGTTGGAGCAGTCGGGAAAGTTGTTGGTGCCGAACTCGCGAGCGAATAACTGGAACAGGAAGGCGGCCTCGTTGGACGCGCGTCCCGATGTATAGAACTCGGCCGCATCGGCATTGGGCAGCGCGCGCATCGCCTCGCCGATACGCGACAGTGCCTCGTCCCACGAAATCGGCACGTAACGGTCGCTGGCCCCGTCGTAGGCCATCGGGTGGGTGAGCCGGCCTTCGTCCTCGAGTTCGAAGTCGCTCATCCGCCATAGCTCGGACACCGGATGCCGGGCGAAGAATTCCGGGGTGGTGCGCTTCGTGGTGGCCTCCCACGCAACCGCCTTGGCGCCGTTTTCGCAGAATTCGAATGACGATGCGGCCCGTGGGTCCGGCCATGCGCAGCCCGGACAATCGAAACCGTCCGGCTGGTTGACCCGCAGCAACATGATGGCCTCGCGCCCGGCCCCCATCTGGCGGCGTACCGTGCGCGCCACCGCCTGCAAGGCGCCCCAGCCCCCGGCCGGACCGCCGTACGGGCCGACGCCGGGCACATCGCGCCTCGCCTCCTGGTCGGCCTTATTTTCGCCGTGATCCTTGCCCTGAACTTCGCCCTGATTTCCGCGCGGGTCTGTCGCCATGTCCTTGCTCCGGGATGCGAAGCGGCCCGGCGCCTTATCGGCAAGGCTTGCAAACGATGCAAGATCGGCGTCGCTGGCGGGGCCGCACGGCACGACATGGCAGCGGCATGCCGCCACGTCGAACGGTTGTCCCCTCCGGGCTGCAAGGCGCGTGCCGGGAGCGCGGTGGACGCCGTGCGTCGCTGTCAGGCGGCGACGGTACGCTCGATCAGCCTCGTCATCGCGGCCCGGATCGCGACGGGATCGCTGCCCGCGTCGATGGCCAGCGCGGCGCGATCGAACGCGGCCGACAGCAAGGTGGCCAGCGCATCGACGGTGACCGGCGGCGCAATGCGGCCGTCCAGCACCAACGCAAGACCCTCCCTCAGGGTCCGGCCCGCATGCATCTCGTCCAGCGCCAGCGTCTCCCCCACGCCCAGCACCGCCGGACCGTCGATGAGCAGCAGCCGCGTACGGCCCTCCACCGTCATCGCATCGAGATACGCCTGGCTTCCGGCGAGCAGCGCCTTGCGCGGCGAGCGCGTGGCCGGCGCGGCGCGCTCGATCTCGTCGGCCACGGCGCGGGCCTCCTCCTCCAGCACCGCCCGGAACAGCGCGCGCTTGTCCTCGAAGTGGTGATACAGCGCCCCCCGCGTGATGCCGGCCATGGCCGCGATGTCGGGCGTCGACGTGGCGGCATATCCCTTTTCCACGAACAAGGCGCGCGCCGCGGCGAGCAGCGCGCCCCGCGTGGCTTCGGTCCGCTCACGATTGGTGCGCGGCATTCTTCTTTGCATACATACAGTCTGTATGTTATAACGATAAAAAAGATACAGGTTGCATGTTAATCGAACTGGAGGCCCGGATGAAGATCACCAGTTTCTATCCCGTCATCCAGACAGCCGACGTGGCCGGTACCGTGGCGTTCTATCAACGGCATTTCGGCTTCAAGGCGCTGTTTTCAAGCGACTGGTATTGGCATCTGCAAGCGGCCGACGATCCCGCTATCAATCTGGCCGTGCTCGACTACCGCCACGACACCATCCCGGCCGCCGGGCGCGCGCCGGTAGCCGGCGCGATCCTCAACCTCGAGGTGGAGGACGTGGACGCGATCTACGACCAACTGCGGGCCGCGAGGCTGCCGATATTGCTGGGACTACGCGACGAGCCGTTCGGTCAGCGGCATTTCATCACCGCGGATCCGAACGGACTGCTGATCGACATCATCAAGCCGATCCCGCCGTCGGCGGAATTCGTCGCGCAATACGAGCCGCAGGCGCTGSCGCAGKGAACGCGCACAGCCTCGGGTCCTTGGGGGCCGAGGCATGCGAACGGAGCCGGCTCAGGCGGCAAAGTCGGTGGACGATGCCAGCGCGCGCCACGCCTGCGTTTCACGCGCCACGTAAGCATTCTTCTCCTCGATCGTGCGCAGTGCATCGGTACCCAGCGGCAGGCGCAGCGGCGGCGCTTCGGCGTCGACCAGCGTGACCATGGCCTGCGCAAGACGCGCCGGATCGCCGGGCTGCTGATGGTTCAACGTGCCCGCCACCTCCCGGATCCGTCCTGCGGTGCCGGCATAGTCATCGATGACGCTGGCGGCCACGGTCAGCGAGGCGCTGTCCAGGAAATCCGTGCGGAAGTAGCCGGGCTCGACCACGGTCACATGGATTCCGAGCGGCGCCAGCTCGGCATGCAGTGCTTCGCTCAGCCCCTCCACCGCAAACTTCGTCGATGAATAAGCGCCGAAGCCCACCGCCGCACGATAGCCGCCAAGCGACGAGATATTGATCACATGGCCGGCGCGCCGCGCCCGCATCACCGGCAGCACGGCGCGTGTGACATTGAGCAGGCCAAACACATTGGTGTCGTACATGCGCCGGACGTCGGCATCGCTTGATTCCTCGACGGCGCCCAGCAGGCCGAAGCCGGCGTTGTTGATCACCACGTCGATACGGCCAAAGCGCGCCACGGCGGCCTGTACGGCGGCGTGCGCCTCCGCTTCGCTGGTCACGTCGAGCCGCACGGGAAGCAGGGCCGGCGATTCGCCGAGCGCGCGCACGATCGCCTCGACATTGCGGCCGGCCGCCACGACGGCGTTGCCATCGGCGAGAGCCGCCTTTGCGATCAGTGCGCCGATGCCGCGCGCCGCGCCGGTAATGAACCAGACGCGCTTGAACGAGCCGCCG
Organism: Cupriavidus gilardii J11; assembly: GCF_007829435.1. GTDB lineage: Bacteria > Pseudomonadota > Gammaproteobacteria > Burkholderiales > Burkholderiaceae > Cupriavidus > Cupriavidus gilardii_D. The sequence goes on along the minus strand of NZ_VLJN01000002.1, from coordinate 3,517 downwards.
CGCGCCTCGGCGTGCGATTGTGCTTGCGGGTTGGATTGGGCCTGGACTGCGTTTGCCATGATGTTTCGCTCCTGATGTGCGGTGGGTGTGAGGGCATCATAGGAGCGCGGCCGATGTGGAACTAGACGGATCGCCGTGGTTTGAATCACAACTGTGAGTTGTCAATCCACGGCTATCCGGATCCTCGTGGCAATCCGTCCGGCGGACGGGCGTGTCGCCGGACGCGGGCCGTTGCATCAATCGACCTTGGGGAAATCGACATCGGTATCGTCTCGGGGAGTGGTGGGTAGCGCGTTGTGATGCTGTGACTGCCCTCTCCCCCGCCCCTCTCCCGCAAGCGGCAGAGGCGAGCAAACCGGCAGCATTTGAAACACCATCGATGTTCTCCCCTCTCCCGCGTGCGGGAGAGGGAGTCACAACACACAAACCCCAGCGCGCCCTTCCTTCAGCCCACCGCAACCGATGCAAGCCATGCCACCGCCCGACCCGCACGCCGGTCCGGTGAAATCTCTGCTTCGCCTGCTTGAAAGATTTACCAGCAACCGCGGCAGTCGCCATGGGGGCGACGGGCCGCGATTGTAACGTCGTCACGGCGATTCACCATCGTACAGACGCTCGGGCCAACGTGGCCCAATCGTTGCATAGGCGCGGTGCCCGTTGGCCGGATGTTGTCCTATGCTGGCTGACACGGTCCCCACCAACGACGGAAGATAACCGTAGGGAGAACGATCATGGATCGCCGCAAGTTCCTGCAATGGAGCAGCTTTATCACTGTCTCGATCGCCACCGGCGGACTGGCCGGATGCGGCGGCGGAGATGACGATCCGCCGCCGCAGCCCAGTCCGGGCAATTTCAGGTTCCCGCATGGCGTGGCCTCGGGCGATCCCAAGGCCGATAGTGTGGTGCTGTGGACCCGTGTGGAGCGCGAACACGGCAGCGGTCCTGTCGCCGTGCGCCTTCAGGTCTCCACCCAGCCCGATTTCTCCACGCTGCTGGTCAACGACGTCCTGACCGCCCTTCCCGAGTGGGACTACACCATCCGCAACAAGGTGACGGGCCTTAGCGCAGGCACCACGTACTACTACCGCTTCCAGGCGGGCAATGCCAACAGCACCATCGGCCGCACCCGGACCGCGCCGCTGCCCGGCACGCCGGTATCGCAGCTCAAATTCGCCTTCATCAGCTGCCAGGACTGGGGCATCAACCACTGGGCCGGCATGGAGGAACTCGCCGCGCAGGACCTCGATTTCATCGTGCACGTGGGCGACTACATCTACGAGAGCGTGCTCGAAGGCTATCCGGTCGGGCTGGTCGAAAGCCGCCATGCGCAGCTCGTGTTGCCCAACGGCGCGACGCAGCCGAACGGCACCCGCTACGCCACCACGCTGGAGGACTACCGCTATCTGTACAAGAGCTACCGCAGCGACGCGCGGCTGCAGGCGCTGCATGCGAGTTGCCCGATCATCGCGGTGTGGGATGATCACGAGTTCTCCGATGACTGCTGGCAGGACCGCCAGACCTACGAGCCCACCGACGACCAGAACCCCGTCACCGCAAGGCGCCGCAGCGCGAGCCAGGCGTGGTACGAGTTCATGCCGGCCGATGTCAGCTTCGACGCCGCCAATCCGTCCTTCCTCAATATCCAGATCTATCGCGACTTCACCTTCGGCAACCTCGCCACGCTGGTGATGACCGACGAGCGGCTCTATCGCGCTGACCACATCATCCCGGAAGCGTCGGTCGGCGGCGACCTCGGCAGCCGCTTCTTCATTGCGCAGACCACGCTGGCGCAGGCCGAGCAGCAGAAGATCGCGGCGGCCGGCAATGTGCTGACGCCGGTGTCGATGCTCGGCGATACGCAACGCGCGTGGTGGGAAGACCGGATGCGGACCGCGGCCACCACGTGGAAGCTGTGGGGCAACCAGGTGTCGTTGCTGCGCATGCAGATCGACGGCACGCAGGCGGTGGCCGGACTGGTGGCCGCCGCGCTCATCGTGGCGCGGCCCGCGCTCGCGCCGCTGCGCGATTCCCTGCGCGACGCGCTCGCCACCGACCTCGCCAACGCGAAGAATGCCGGCACCTATCCGAATGTCGACTATGCCGCCACCAAGGCATTGCTGGCGCCGTATGGCGTGACGGCGGTGGACTTCGACACCAACCTGAAGCCGCAGATCGACAGCCGGCTGCCGGCCGTCTCGCTGCTGCAGCGGTACATCGTCAACGCCGACCAATGGGACGGCTACAACGCCGAGCGCAAGGCGCTGATGGCGTCGCTGAAAACGTGGGGCGTCCAGAACGTGGTGGCGCTGACGGGGGACATCCACGCGTTCTTCGCCGGGCAGGTGATGGACGACTACGACGCGGCGACACCGGTGCCGGTGATGGTGGACCTGGTCACGGCCGGCCTGTCCAGCAATGCGTTCCAGAACGCATTCAAATCGGTGGTCGACAACAACCCGGCCTTTGCCGACCTCAAGGCGCTCGTCTACGAGGAGATCAACGGCGTGGTGACGAACACGCTGAACGCCACGCTCAGCACCTTCAATCCGTGGCTACGCCACGTCGATACCGCCGTGCAGGGCTACGCCCTCGTCACGCTGACACCGACCGCGCTGCGTTGCAGCTTCCACCGGATGAAGCCGCTGGTCGATGGCAACGCGCCGCCACAGCCGGCCACGGAAAGCGTGGTGACGGTGGAGGTCCCCGCCAATTCGCCAACGGTGAATGTGGTGTAGTGCGGTGTCGTGCGGACCGGCTCGCCGGCTGTGATGGCAGGCGTTACGCCATCGCCGCCGGCGAAGCGTTCAGGCCCAGGCTCGACTTCAGCATGTCGTAGACCTGCCGGGTGACGGGATTGATCACATCGGGCCGCATCCACAGGTAGTAGGCCACATCGGGCAGGCGCGGCATGCCGTCGTTCTCGCCAAGCACCCGCATGTCCGGCCCCAGCAGCTCGATGCTGCGGGCGGTCACGCCCAGACCGGCGCGAATCGCGGCCTTGATGCCGATCAGGCTGGGCGCCAGATAGCCCGGGCGCCAGGGCACCTGCGCCAGCTCGAGCGCTTCGAGCGCGAGCCGCCGGAACAGGCTCGGCTCGTCGGCCAGGATCAGCGGCACGGGCCGCGATATGTCGTGCACGTAGTCTGCCGCGCAGATCCACACCGTGGGGGACGTGCGAAGCACCACGCCCTCCAGGTTGGGATCGCTGCGCGTGGACAGCGTCAGGTCGATTTCGCCCCGGCGCAGCGATTCCATCAGGAAAGGACTGCGCCCCACATGGATCTCCAGTTGTAACCTGGGCGAGCTGCGCGCGATATGCGCCAGCAGCGGTGGCAGCATGGTATCGGCGATATCGTGCGGCGCCCCGATGCGCAGCGCCCCTTCGAGATTTCCCTCCCGCAGCGCGCGCAACGCTTCGTCGTTGATTGCCAGCATGTGCTTGGCGTATTCCAGCAGCTTCTGGCCATGCGCCGACAGGCGTTTGTTGCGCCCCTGCTTGTCGAACAGCGGCAGGCCG
>NZ_VLJN01000067.1:72489-142100 GCF_007829435.1 Cupriavidus gilardii J11 | reverse complement strand
CACCCTTTATGCCTGGTGACCATAGCGAGTCGGAACCACCCCTTCCCATCCCGAACAGGACCGTGAAACGACTTTGCGCCGATGATAGTGCGGACTACCCGTGTGAAAGTAGGTCATCGCCAGGCTCTCCTTWRRAAACGCCCCAGATCCATCCGGTCTGGGGCGTTTTGCYTTGTGCGCGTCATCGCGACAGCGGCGCTCGCTGAGACGCTGGCTCCCCGCCTTCGCGGCAACGACGGGGTCAGCGCGGGAACGGCGGGGAAGTCGGTTCGTCTCCGCGACTGCGCCGCCACGCACAGATCAAAAGTAGTGGAACTGGTCGCCGCGGTATCGAGCGTCACACTCATCGATACACAGGAGGACGCACGCAGCGGCCGACCACAACGTCCCAAACGATATCAGGCCGACATACGTCACCTGATCGTCGGGCGCGATTGCGGCTCGTGCAATGCCTGCCGCCACGCAGCCGACAGCTGGGCCGAAATAAAGGAGGTTGCGCAAATGGGGATGCCGCGCCGAAAACACCGATAGCCAACCGTCCCCGCTATTCCGGCGCCGTTCTGTTCTTATCGAACCAAGCGTCCCAAGCCGGGGGCTCGGGATGTTGGCCGTACCCTGGGCCGCCGCCATGTCGCGCATTTCAACTCCAGCGTTAGAGCCCGTACTCGCTCTTCTTCCGATCAGTCCGCTCGTTTCCACGGTCGATCTCCTAGTCGTGGTTGGATAGTCAGGTACCGTACCGCGATTGGGCCCTGTAACCGCCAGCATAGGCGGCACCAGCCGCCCCCGATGGCTTTGCCCGGCATCCGCGTTCCATACAGAAAAAAGTAACGCTCGAAATCGCAATGGTCGGTTGCACTGTGGGCTGTTGCGTCAGGGGCGACGGTGCCTCACCGCCATAGCGGTGGCATCGGCCCGATCAGCAGTAATGGAACTCGCCGTAGCGGCGCTCGGCATAGCTGCGGTCGGCTAGCAGGTGGACGTACGACCCCGCTAACCAAAAGGTGCCGAACGCGAGCAGACCGCAGTACGTCAGCGGTTCGTTCGGCACGATCGCCGCGCGGGCGATGCCACCCGCGACAGCCCCGATCGCCGGGCCGAAATAGAGCAGGTTACGCAGCCATGGATGCCGCGCCGAGAACTCGGCATGGCAGCTCGTCCCGCTATCGTCGCTCCGGACAAGCCGTATCTGCTGGTACGCGCCGTTGCCGCTGGCCTGCCGGGCCTGCGCCGTGAAGCCGGACGCGACGCCTGTATTGCCACTTCCCATCAGTCTGCTGGTTTCCACGGTTGACTCCTTGTCATGATTCAAGGGCAGGTCCTGAACCTTCATGAGGACCTGGGACCGGCAGGATAGGCGGCACCCATCGTCCCGATGGCTTACCTCGACATCGGCGGTACATATCGGATAGAAACCGTTCGAAACAAAAGCATCGGCCGCGATGGAAGCGTTGCTTCCCCGATACAGGCGTCCTCCGCCATCACCGGGCAAGGTGTCGCGCACCAACGGCTCTGATAAGGTTGCGCCCTATTGGTGCGCCGTACCAGATACGGCGTGCCGCACTTATCAGTGTGGAAGTCGTGTCGGGTTTTCCGGGGGGAAGCATGGCCAGTGTCCAGGCCAACTATGCGCGCGGGTGGATGGCGCCGGGGATCATTGCGGTTGCGGTTGCGGTGGTGGCGGGCTGCGGTACGCCGGCTGTCGGCGAGGGGCGGCGTGCATCCGTTCCGGTGTCGGCGGTCCCGCAATGCCGGGCGGCTTTGGGACCGGCGGGCGGAAAGCTTCCACTGTTTTCCGCGGCGGGCGTGGGTGACACGCTGCCGCCGGGCTGGCAGAGCTGGACCGTTCATCCCAACAAGATTCCCACACAGTACGCGCTGGCCAAGGTGGACCGACAAACCGTGCTCCATGCCCGCGCCGACAGTTCCGCCTCGGGTCTGTATGCGCCATTGACCGCGCACGAAGCAAGCACATTGCGCTGGGCATGGAAAACACGGGACGTCATCGCGGATGCCGACAACGCAAAGGGCGCACGCGAGGACGCGCCGCTGCGGGTTTTCGTGGCGTTCGACGGTGACAAGAGCCAGCTGTCGCTGAAGGACCAGCTGATGGACGAAATGGCGCGGCTCATCACCGGGCGGGAGATGCCCTACGCCACGCTGATGTACATCTGGGGCGCGAATCGCGCTCCCGGCACGATCCTGAGCAACCCGCATACCGACCGCATCCGGATGATCGTGGTCGATTCGGGCGCCGAGCACGCCAATCAATGGCGCTGCCATCAGCGCGACCTGCGCGCCGACTATCGCCGCGCATTCGGCAAGGAGCCGGGGTCATTGGTCGCGATCGGGGTCATGACCGACACGGACAACACCAAATCGCGTGCCGAGGCCTGGTACGGCGACATCGCGCTGGACTAGGCGGCCAGTGCATTCTCTCAAGCGCTCGTCCCGCCTCCTTGCAAGGGGCTGTCGGTCAACGCCAGCGTGGCGAACGATGCCAGCCAATGCGTTCCGACGTAGTCGCCGCCCAACGCCTGCGGCAATGATGCAGTGAGATGGTCGGCCCACGCCGCGGCGGCCTTGCCGCGCAGCGGATCGGGCAACGACGGGCCCAGCAGCCGCCAGCACCATGCCCGGGACAGATTGAGGCCGTCCAGGTGCGTCAGCTTGGGGTCGGAACGGTCCGTTACGCTGACCGGCGTCAGCCAGGTGGCCAGATCGGTGGGCGCCGGCATGAACATGTCCCACCAATCGCCGAAGGCGCAGTCGTCCAGTACGCGCCGCATCAGCACCGCCTCGATCAGGCCGCCGGAAAGGAATTCGTCGCCGCCGGGCTCGTAGCGCGCGGGATAGCGCTGATCGTGTCCGAACCAGCGGTGCGCCCGCCGTGCGATAGCCCGGCGCAGCGCTGGATGGCCATCGACCCTGGCGTAACCGTCGGCCAGCACCATGGCAAACGCGCTGTTGTAGTGGGTGCCGGTGCGGATCGGAAAGTCGGCGATGTCGAGATAGTCGATCAGCCGGCCGGCGAGATACGAAGCAAGCGGCTCGCAATGCCTTGTCCAGCGCCGGACCTGCTCGTCGGGCCGCGGGAAGGCAGCCAGTTCGGCTTGCAGCCGCAGAATCCAGGCCCATCCATACGGGCGCTCGAAGGTGCCGGCGCCGGGCCGCTGGAAATAGGCCAGTTCGGCCGCGATGGCTTCCGGCGTCCATTGCATGTCCAGCGTCGCGCGGATCGCGCCGGACTCCGGCAGATCCGGCCGGCGGGCCAGCAAGCGGACCAGCAGCCAGTGCATATGGACGCTGGAATGCCAGTCGTAGCTGCCGAAGTAGACTGGATGCAGTGCCCGGGGCGCAGCCAGGTCGCCTTCCGCCATCATCATGTGGTCGACCCGGTAGGGATAGGGCCGCAGGATGTTCTCCAGCGCAAGCTGGGCGAAGGCGCTGGCGGTGGCGCCATCAAGGGCCGGCGAGGCCCCGGCCGTCATGCGGCCGGCGCCAGCCACTTCTCGACCAGCTTCACGAAGAAGCTCGAGCCGACCGGCAGGATTTCATCGTTGAAGTCGTAGCTCGGGTTATGCAGCATGCACGGGCCCATGCCATGGCCGGATTCGCGATGCGCGCCTTCTCCGTTGCCGATGAACAGGTAGCAGCCCGGCCGTTCCAGCAGCATGAAAGAGAAATCCTCGGCGCCCATCGTGGGCTCGATATTGGCGTCGACGTTGGCGCCGCCGACCAGCTCGCTGGCCACGCCAACTGCAAAGGCGGTCTCGGCCGGCGAGTTCACGGTGGGCGGGTAGTTGCGCTGAAATTCGAAGTCCACCGTGCAATCGAAGGCGGCGGCGATGCTGCGCGATACCTCCTCCATGCGTCGCTCGATCAGATCCAGCACGGGCAGCGTGAAGGTGCGCACGGTGCCGCCGATCCATGCCTCGTTGGGCACGATATTGGTGGCGTCCCCGGCGTGGAACTGCGTTACCGAGATCACGGCGGCGTCGATCGGACGTTTGTTGCGCGTGATGATGCCCTGCAGTGCCGACACGATCTGTGCGCCGGTGAAGACCGGATCGTTGCCGTTATGCGGCATTGCGGCATGCGCGCCCTTGCCGCGCACGACGATGCGGAATTCGTTGCTGGAGGCCATCAGCGGCCCCGCCGTCGTGCCAAAGCTGCCGGCCGGCATGCCCGGCCAGTTGTGCATGCCGAACACCGCATCGCACGGGAAACGCTCGAACAGGCCGTCGCGGATCATCTCGCGTGCGCCGCCGCCGCCTTCCTCGGCGGGTTGGAAGATCAGATGCACGGTGCCGTCGAAGTTGCGGTGCGTGGCCAGATGCCGTGCGGCGCCCAGCAGCATCGCGGTATGCCCATCGTGTCCGCACGCATGCATCCGGCCCTGATGGCGCGAACGGTGGCCGAATTCGTTGAGCTCCTGCAGGGGCAATGCATCCATGTCGGCGCGCAGGCCGATGCTGCGTCCGCTGCTGCCATTGCGGATCACGCCGACCAGCCCGGTCTTGCCCAGCCCCCGGTGTACCTCGATGCCCCACTCGGCGAGCTTGGCCGCCACCAGGTCCGAGGTGCGCTGCTCCTCGAAACGCAGTTCGGGGTGGGCGTGGATATCGCGGCGGATCGCTTGGATCTCGGCCTGGGCCTGGAGGATTTCGGGGATCAGAGTCATGGCCGTGCTACTGCTTTATTGATCAGAAACAAAAATAAGCCGGTGGAATGCGCCGGCGGAATATCAGGATCATACGACGGCCTTAACAAATGCGCCAAAGCCAACATGTGGCAACGAACGCATCGGGAAATGCCCGACGGTGGGTTTCCCCGCATTGTCCGGGAGCCATTACTACTGGAACAGTTCGTGCATCGCAGTGCCGCGCCGGCGTGTCCGGCCTCCGCGGCGGCGCGTCTGCACCAATTTGCGGCGCCGCACATTGCGGACGCTCGTGGCCGCCCGATATTCTTCCCTCACCTTTTCGGGAGATTCACTCGATGCTCCTTCGCTACCGTCAGAAGGCAGTCGGTGCCGTTTTGCTCGCTGCAGCGCTCGGTTTCGGCGCGATCGGCCAGGCCCGGGCGGCCGACTTCAGGCTCGCCATGAGTTCGCCGCCGACCTCGATGGACCCGCACTTTTATAACCTGTTCTCGAACATCAACGTGTCGGAGCACGTCTTCGATTCGCTGATCAAGATGGACGCCGACAGCCGTATCATCCCGGGACTGGCCGAGTCGTGGAAGCTTGTCAATGACACCACGTGGGAATTCAAGATCCGCAAGGGCGTCAAGTTCCACGACGGCTCGCCGCTGACGGCCGAGGACATCATGTGGTCGCTGGAACGTCCGTCTACGATCCAGAACAGCCCGGGCAAGTTCGACGTCTATACCAAGGCCATCGTCGACAAGAAGATCGTGGATGCCAACACCATCCAGCTGATCACCGCGCAGCCTTATCCGCTGATGCTGAACGACCTGACGTCCATCTTCATCGTGCAGAAGAAGGCCACGCAGGGCTTGTCCTCGGACGACTTCGCCCAGGGCAAGGGCATGGTGGGCACCGGGCCGTTCAAGTTCGTCAGCTATGCGCGCGACGACCGGGTCGAGCTGACGCGCAATGCCGACTACTGGGGCCCGAAGCCGGCATGGGACAAGGTCACGCTGCGCTTCATCCCCAATCCGGCCACCCGCCTGGCGGCGCTGCTGTCGGGCGACGTGCAGGCAATCGAGAACGTGCCGACCCCCGATCTGCCGCAGGTTCGCAAGGATCCGAAGCTGAACTTCTTCTCGAAGATCTCGCATCGTGTCATCTACCTGTATTTCGATGCCAAGCGCGACAAGTCGCCGTACGTGACCACCAAGGACGGCCAGCCGATGGACAAGAACCCGCTGAAGGATCCGCGGGTGCGCAATGCGATCAGCAAGGCCATCAACCGACAGGGCATCAAGGACCGGCTGATGGAAGGGTTGGCCGAACCGACCAACAACCTGGTGCCGCCCACGCTGTTCGGTCATAACCCCAACCTGAAGACGGTGGCCTACGATCCCGAAGGCGCGAAGAAGCTGCTGGCGGAGGCCGGGTATCCGAATGGCTTCGGCGTGACGCTGCACACGCCGAACAACCGCTACGTCAACGACGAGAAGATCGCGCAGACCATCGCCCAGAACCTGACGCGCATCGGCATCGCGACGAAGGTGGAAGGCATGCCGATGGCGACCTATTCGTCCAAGGGCATCAAGCACGAGTGGTCGTTCGGCCTGCTGGGCTGGGGCGCGCAGACCGGCGAAGTCAGTTCGCCGCTGCGGGCGCTGCTGGCGTGCGAGGACGCCAAGAAGGGCTTCGGCACCACCAACTGGGGCGAGTACTGCAATCCGAAGATGGACGAGGTCCTGGAGAAGGCGCTGTCGACGGTCGACGACGCCCAGCGCTCGAAGCTGCTGCAGGAGGCCACCGCGATCGCCATCAACGACGGCGGTATCATCCCGATCCATCAGCAGGTCACCACGTGGGCCACGCGGAAGGGCGTCACGTACGTGCCGCGTACCGACGAACGGACCTACGCGCACAACTTCAAGCCGCAGTAATCTGCCGCAAGGCCGGCTATCATGCCGGCCGGCGCGGTGGGCCGCCGGCCACATGGCCGGGCGCCCGCCGCGCCATGACGGGCGCAGCCGCCGCCAGAGCGGCGCGCGGCCTAGCCACAAGCCGACAACCGGTGCGCGCGCCCTCGCCAGAAGCGAGGGGCGGGGAGCCGGGGAAGGGAAAGTGTTTTCAATATGCTGGTCTTCATCATCCGGCGACTGATGCAGAGCGTGGTGGTGCTCTTCGTCATGTCGCTGCTGGTTTTTCTGGGCGTGTTCGCCATCGGCAACCCGGTCGATATCCTGATCAATCCGCAGGCTGACCAGGAAGACATCAAGCGCACCATCGCGGCGCTGGGTCTGGACAAGCCGTTGTGGGAACAGTACTGGGTCTTCCTGACCAACGCGCTGCAGGGCAATCTCGGCATCTCCTTTGCCCACGGCACGCCGGCGCTGAAACTGATCTTCGAGCGGATGCCGGCGACCATGGAGCTGGCGGTATCGGCCATCCTGCTGGCGATCGTGCTGGGTATTCCGCTTGGCCTGTGGGCCGGCCTGCGGCCCAACGGCATCGCCGGGAAGTCGATCATGACGGTGTCGATCCTCGGCTTCTCGCTGCCCACGTTCTGGGTCGGCCTGATGCTGATCATGGTCTTCGCCGTGCAGCTGGGCTGGCTGCCGTCCAACGGGCGCGGCCAGACGGTGCCGCTGCTCGGCATACCGGTGAGCTTCCTGACCGTGGATGGCATCCGCCATCTGGTGCTGCCGGCGGTGACGCTGTCGCTGCTCAATATCGCGATGGTGATCCGCCTCACGCGCGCAGGCACGCAGGAGGCCATGCTGCAGGACTACGTGAAGTTCGCGCGCGCCAAGGGGCTGTCCAATACCCGCATCGTCGGCGTGCATGTGCTGAAGAACATCCTGATCCCGATCGTGACCGTGATCGCGCTGCAATTCGGCTCGATCATTGCCTTTGCCATCGTGACGGAGTCGATCTTCGCGTGGCCCGGCATGGGCAAGCTGATCATCGATTCGATCCAGTTGCTGGACCGGCCGGTCATCGTCGCCTATCTGATGGTGATCGTGACGCTGTTCATCCTGATCAACCTGCTGGTCGATATCGTGTACAGCGTGCTCGATCCGCGCGTGCGCATCGCCGACAACAAGGGCTGACCATCATGAGCACCGTCCCCGAAACCACTCCCGCCACGGCGCCGGCCGCGCAGCCCGCGCGGGTCGAAACGCCGCTGCGCCGCTTTGCCGCGCAGTTCTTCGCCAGCAAGATCGCGGTAGCCGGCCTGGCCGTGCTGATCGCGATCGTGCTGATTGCCATCTTCGCGCCATGGCTGGCGCCACAGGACCCGTACGACCTCGCCACGCTGGACGTGCTCGACGCCCGGATGGCGCCCGGCGAAGTCGCTGGCAACGGCATGACCTTCCTGCTGGGCTCGGACGAGCAGGGACGCGACATCCTGTCGGCGGTGATGTACGGGCTGCGCATCTCCATTGGCGTGGGCGTGGTCAGCACGGTGATCGCGCTGATCCTGGGCGCCACGCTGGGCCTGATCGCCGGCTTCGTCGGCGGGCGGGTTGAAGCGCTGATCATGCGCGTGGCCGATCTGCAGCTGTCGTTCCCGCCGATTCTTCTCGCACTGATCCTGCTGGCGTTCCTGCGTCCCGGCATCGGCAATATCGTGATCGCGCTGGTCGCGGTGCAATGGGCCTACTACGCCCGCACCACGCGCAGCGCGGCGCTGGTCGAGAGGCGCAAGGAATATATCGAGGCGGCGACGTGCCTGGGGCTGCCCGCCCGCCGCATCATGTTCCGCCATCTGCTGCCGAACTGCCTGCCGCCGTTGATCGTGATCGCCGCGTTGCAGGTGGCGTCGGCCATCACGCTGGAGGCCACGCTGTCGTTCCTGGGTCTCGGCGTGCCAATCACGGAGCCCTCGCTGGGCTCGCTGATCTCCAACGGACAGCAATACATGCTGTCGGGCAAGTACTGGATCAGCTTTTTTCCCGGCATCGCGCTGGTGGTGACCATCGTGGCGATGAACCTGGTCGCGGACCAGTTGCGCGACGTGCTGAATCCGCGCCTTCAAACGCAGTAGCCGCCAGAACTGGCAATAACCGGGAGCATTCGGATGAGCAAGCCAACGCTGGTGGTCGAGGACCTCCAGACACATTTCTTCACGCGCGGCGGCGTGGCAAAGGCGGTCGACGGCGTGTCGTTCTCGCTGGGCCGCGGCGAAATCATGGGCCTGGTCGGCGAGTCCGGCTCGGGCAAGTCGATGACCGGATATTCGATCATGGGCCTGATCGACCCGCCGGGACAGGTGGTCGGCGGACGTATCGAGCTGACCGGCCGCGACGGTGTCACGCGGGACCTGCGCAAGCTGACGCCGGCGCAGCTTCGCGACATCCGGGGCAACCGGATCGCGATGATCTTCCAGGACCCGATGATGACGCTGAACCCGGTGCTGCGCATCGATACGCAGATGATCGAGGCGGTGCTGGCGCACGACAAGGTCGACAAGGCGGTGGCCCGGGAGCGCGCACGCAACGCGCTGGCGCGGGTCGGCATTCCGTCGCCGGACGAGCGGCTGCAGGCGTATCCGCACCAGTTCTCCGGCGGCATGCGGCAGCGGGTGGCGATCGCCATCGCGCTGCTGAACAAGCCCGACCTGATCATTGCCGACGAACCGACCACCGCGCTCGACGTCACCATCCAGGGTCAGATCCTGTACGAGATGCAGAAGCTGTGCCGCGAGTCCGGTACCGCGCTGATCTGGATCACGCATGACCTGTCGGTGGTGGCGGGGCTGGCCGACAGCGTCTGTGTGATGTATGCCGGCCGCATCGTTGAAAGCGGCGATGTGCGGCAGGTGCTGGAGCGGCCCGAGCATCCCTATACGCACGGGCTGATCGGCTCGGCGCCGTCGCGCAATCCGCGTGGGGCGCCGCTGCGGCAGATTCCCGGCATGACGCCGTCGCTGCTGAATCTGCCGTCCGGCTGTGCATTCCGCGAACGCTGCCCGCGCGCCACCGATATCTGCCGCACGGAGCCGCCGCTTACCGCGTCGGACGACGGCCGGCGCCTGCGGTGTTTCCATCCCGTGCTCGAGAAGCAGGAGGCGGCATGACCGACGCGAGCGTGATCGAAGCCCAGACGATGAACCAGACCCGGACGGAGAGCGGCACGCCGGGCGCGCCGCTGCTGGAACTGCGCGGCGTGTCCAAGCGTTTCGTCAAGTCGCTGGACGTGGCGGCGCGGATCGCCAACCTGTTCGGCGCGCATGCGCGCGAGGAAGTGGTGCACGCGGTGGACCATGTCGACCTTGCCATCCGCCCCGGCGAGGTGGTTGGCCTGGTCGGCGAGTCGGGCTGCGGCAAGTCGACGCTGGGACGGATGGCCGTTGGCCTGCATTCGCTGACCGAAGGCGTGCGGCTGTGGAAGGGCGTGGACCTGGACCGGCTGCCGCCCGAGAAGAAGCGGGAGAAGCAGCTGGCGATCCAGATGATCTTCCAGGACCCGTATGCGTCGCTGAATCCGCGCATGCGGGTGCTCGACATCGTCGGCGAGGCGCCGGTGGTGCATGGCATCGTGCCGGCCTCCGGGCAGAAGGCCTATGTCGAGGACATGCTGGTGCGCGTGGGCATGGACCCGACGGTGCTGCGCCGCTTCCCGCACCAGTTCTCGGGCGGGCAGCGTGCGCGTATCGGCATCGCTCGCGCGCTGGCCGTCAGGCCGGAGTTCCTGGTGTGCGACGAGTCGGTGGCGGCGCTGGACGTGTCGATCCAGGCCCAGGTGCTGAACCTGTTCATGCGGCTGCGGCAGGAGCTGAATCTCACCTATCTGTTCATCAGCCACGATCTCGGCGTGGTCAAGCACATCAGCGATCGCGTCGTGATCATGTATCTGGGACGCGTGGTCGAATCGGCGCCGACCGAGGAGGTGTTTGCCGCGCCGAACCATCCGTACACCCAGGCGCTGCTTGCGGAGGCGCCGAAGCTGGAGGTGGGGAAGAAGACCTATGTGGCGATCCAGGGCGAGATTCCGTCACCGCTGAATCCGCCTTCGGGGTGCCATTTCCATCCGCGTTGTCCGTATGCGATGGCGCGGTGCCGCGAGGAGTCGCCGCCGTTGAAGGAGATCGCGCCGGGGCGGTGGTCGGCTTGTCATTTGAATGATCAGGTTTGATATCCCTTCTCCCGGCGGGAGAGGAGAGCGAACCGACCGCATATTCCCTCGCCCCTGTGAGGAGAGGGTAGGGTGAGGGGTAATGGACCTCGGCGGTTGCCAATGGTCACTGCCCTCTCCCCCSGCCCCTCTCCCGCCTTGCGGGAGAGGGGGAGGAAGCTGGCGGGATCGAATACAATCGCGGGATAACGACGTCGCCGTCGGACACGATCGCGGCAGGCGATGCCGGCGCGCCTGGCGCCCTCGCTTCTCCCCTGTTCTGCACCGCTCCCGCGGCCCGTCATCCTCGCAAAACCCTTCGCCGCCCCGGAGATTCCATGTCCACCCGCATCGTCCGCGCCGCCTGTCCGCACGACTGCCCTGACACCTGTGCCTTGCTCGTCACCGTCGAGGACGGCCGTGCGACCAAGGTAGCGGGCGATCCCGACCATCCGGCCACGCAAGGGGTGCTGTGCACGAAGGTGTCCCGATATACCGAGCGCACCTATCACCGTGACCGGCTGCTGACGCCGATGAAGCGCATCGGCCGCAAGGGCGAGGGCCGCTTCGCGCCGATCAGCTGGGACGAAGCGCTGGATACCGTGGCCGAGCGTCTCGGCAGCATCGCCGCGCGGGATCCGCAGCGCATCGTGCCCTACAGCTACGCCGGCACGATGGGCCTGGTGCAGGGCGAAAGCATGGCTGCGCGTTTCTTCCACAAGCTCGGCGCGTCGCTGCTGGATCGCACCATCTGCGCCAGCGCCGGCGCCACCGCGCTGCGCTATACCTATGGCGCGAGTGTGGGCATGGACATCGAGTTCGTCGACGACGCCAAGCTGATCGTGATATGGGGCGGCAACCCGATCGCGTCGAACCTGCATTTCTGGACCCGCGCGCAGGCCGCCAAGCGGCGCGGCGCCACGCTGGTGGCGATCGATCCGTACCGCTCGCTGACGGCGGAGAAGTGTCATCGCCATATCGCGCCGATGCCCGGCACCGATGGCGCTCTGGCGCTGGCGCTGATTCACGTGCTGATCCGCGACGACCTGCTCGACCACGACTACATCGCGCGGCACACGGTGGGCTTCGACGCGCTGCGCGAACGCGCGGCGCTCTATCCGCCGGCGCGCGCGGCGCAGATCTGCGGCGTTTCCGTCGACGACATCGAATGGCTGGCCGGGCTGTATGGCCGGCTGGCGGTGCGCGAGCGCCAGCCGGTGGCGATCCGGCTCAACTACGGCATGCAGCGTGCGCATGGCGGCGGACAGGCCGTGCGCGCGGTGGCTTGCCTGCCGTCGCTGGTGGGAGCGTGGCGTAACGCGGCCGGCGGGCTGCAGCTGTCGACGTCGGGTTTCTTCCCGATCGACAACCAGGCGCTGCAGCGCCCGGATCTGCTGCCGGGCTGGCCGGCCGTGCCGCGCACCATCAACATGAGCACCATCGGCGATGCGCTGCTTGGCCAGGGCTTGCCGGCTGGCGCGCCGCCGGTCGAGGCGATCGTCGTCTACAACAGCAATCCCGTGGCGGTGGCCCCCGAATCAGCCAAGGTGGCGGCCGGCTTTGCGCGCGAGGACCTGTTCACGGTGGTGCTGGAGCAGTTCCGCACCGATACCGCCGACTATGCCGACATCCTGCTGCCGGCGACGACGCAGCTCGAACACGTGGACATCCATAAGTCCTACGGGCACACCTATTTCCTCGCCAACAACGCCGCCATCGCGCCATTGGGCGAGGCGCTGCCCAATACCGAGATCTTCCGCCGGCTGGCCAGCCGCATGGGCTTTACCGAGCCGTGCTTCGCCGACAGCGACGAGACGATCGCGGCCCAGGCGATCGCCGCCAGCGATGCGCGCGCGGCGGGCATCGATTGGGACACGCTGAAGGAGCAGGGTTGGCAGAAGCTGAAGCTGCCGGCCGCGCCGTTCGCCGAAGGGGGCTTTCCGACCGCCGACGGTAAATGCCACTTCTACTCGGAAGCAATGGCGCGCGACGGACTGGAACCGCTGCCCGACTACGTGGCGCCCTACGAGGGGCCGGCCAGCGCGCCGGAACTGGCGGCGCGCTATCCGCTGGCGATGATCTCGCCGCCGGCGCGCAACTTCCTGAACAGCAGCTTCGTCAACGTCGATAGCCTGCGCGCCACCGAGGGCGAGCCGCATCTCGATATCCATCCGGACGATGCGGCCGCGCGCGGTATCGTCGACGGCATGATGGTGCGTGCCTTCAATGACCGGGGCAGCATGCAGGCGCGCGCACGTGTCACCGACCGCGCCCGCCGGGGGCTGGTGGTGGGCCTGTCGATCTGGTGGAAGAAGCTGGCGTCCGACGGCAAGAATGCCAACGAACTGACCAGCCAGCGCCTGACCGACCTCGGCCGCGCGCCGGTGTTCTACGACTGCCTGGTGGAGGTCGAGCCGGCCCCCGGTACGGACGCCGGCCTTGGCGCCAGCGCGATGGAGCCGGCCCTGCCATGAACGCGCGGCGGCCGGCTCGCGTCCGCTTTGCGGCCGCGCTGGCCGCCGTCGGTGCCGCGCTGGCCCTGTCCGGCTGCGAGACGGTGGGCTACTACGCCCAGTCGATCGGCGGCCATCTGGGAGTGATGGCGCAGGCCACGCCGCTGTCCGAGGCGATCGCGTCGGCCAATGGCGCCAATGACCGGCAGCTATCGCCGCTACGCCAACCTGCACCGTCCCTATGTGGTCTGGAGCGTGTTCGCCACGCCCGAGCTGTCGCTGGAGCTGCACAAGTGGTGCTTCCTGGTGGTCGGCTGCATCAACTATCGCGGCTACTACGCACAGGAGGATGCGCAGCGCTATGCGGCCACGCTGCGCAGCCAGGGCCTGGAGACCTATGTCGCCGGTGTGCCCGCGTACTCCACGCTGGGCTATTTCGACGATCC
Organism: Cupriavidus gilardii J11; assembly: GCF_007829435.1. Classification (GTDB taxonomy): domain Bacteria; phylum Pseudomonadota; class Gammaproteobacteria; order Burkholderiales; family Burkholderiaceae; genus Cupriavidus; species Cupriavidus gilardii_D. The sequence goes on along the minus strand of NZ_VLJN01000067.1, from coordinate 128,436 downwards.
GCTGCTGAATACCTTCGTCTATCTGCCAGAGGGCGAACTGGCGCGGATGCTCTTTCACGAGCTGGCCCATCAGGTGGTCTACGTGCGCAACGACACCACCTTCAATGAATCGTTCGCCAGCGCGGTGGAGGTGGCGGGCGTCGAACGTTGGCTCGCCACCGAGGCCTCCGACGACGCGCGTGCCAGCTATCGCCAGTATGATGCGCGGCGCCGCGCGTTCCGCGCACTGCTGCAGGACACCCGGCAGCAACTCGACACCCTCTATCGCAGCCCGGTCGACGACCAGGCCAAGCGCGACGGCAAGGCCGCGATTTTCGCCCGCATGCGCGATCGCTACGGGGCGCTGAAGGAGTCGTGGGGCGGCTACAGCGGCTATGACCGCTGGTTCGAACAGCCCTTGTCCAACGCCCATCTGGCCGCCGTGGCCACCTACCAGCAATGGGTGCCGGCCTTCCTGGCGCTGTTCGCGCAGACGGGTGGGGACTGGAAGCGCTTCTATGCCGAGGTCGGCCGTGCCGGCCGGTGCGGGTATTCCCGAGCCGCCTTCCAGAGGACTTCGTCTAACGTGTTGTCTAATCGGGACACGCCGTTTAGCATCCCGGAATCGAACGATCATTCAGAATTCCAAGGAGACGGCGTATGGAAAAGCGGTGGCTGCAAAACTACCCGGCGGGCGTCCCGGCCGAGATCGATGCCAGCCAGTATCGTTCGCTGGCCCAGCTTCTCGAGGAATCGTTCCGGCAGTATGCCGACCGGCGCGCCTTCGTCTGCATGGACAAGTCCATCACATACGGCGAGCTCGACCGCATGTCGGCCGACTTTGCCGCGTGGCTGCAGTCGCGGGGCCTGAAGCCCGGCGCACGCGTGGCCATCATGATGCCCAACGTGCTGCAGTATCCGGTGGTGCTGGCCGCGGTGCTGCGCGCCGGCCTGGTGGTGGTCAACGTCAATCCGCTCTATACGCCGCGCGAACTGGAGCACCAGCTCAAGGACAGCGGCGCGGAAGCGATCGTGATCCTGGAGAACTTCGCCTCGACGCTGCAGCAGGTGCTGGCCGCCACGCCGGTCCGGCATGTCGTCGTCGCCAGCATGGGCGACATGCTCGGCGCGGTGAAGGGAGCGCTGGTCAACTTCGTCGTGCGCAACGTCAAGAAGATGGTGCCGGCGTGGGAGCTGCCCAACTGCGTCCGTTTTCCGGTGGCGCTGGCCGAGGGCGCGCGCCTGACACGGCAGCCGGTCGATACCGGTCCCGACGACATCGCGTTCCTGCAGTACACGGGCGGCACCACCGGCGTATCGAAGGGCGCCGTCCTGCTGCATCGCAATGTGGTCGCCAACGTGCTGCAGTCGCAGGCGTGGATGCAGCCGGCGCTCGCCAAGGGACTGCCCATCGAGCAGGTGGTGACCATCACGGCGCTGCCGCTGTATCACATCTTCGCGCTGACGGTCTGCGCGCTGCTCGGCATGCGCAATGGCGGCCTGAGCGTGCTGATTCCCAATCCGCGCGATATCCCGGGTTTCATCAAGGAACTGCAGAAGTACAGGTTCCATATGTTCCCGGCCGTCAATACGCTGTACAACGCGCTGATCAACCATCCGGACATCGACAAGGTCGATTTCTCGGGGCTGCGCGTGGCCAACGGCGGCGGCATGGCGGTGCAGGAGGCGGTGGCCAGGAAATGGCTGGCCAAGACCGGCTGCCCGATCATCGAAGGCTATGGCCTGTCGGAAACGTCGCCGTCGGCCACCTGCAATCCGACCGACAGCGACGCGTTCTCGGGCACCATCGGCCTGCCGCTGCCGTCGACCGACATCGCGATCCGCGACGATGACGGCCGCGACGTGCCGCTGGGGCAGCCGGGAGAAATCTGCATCCGCGGGCCGCAGGTGATGGCGGGCTACTGGAATCGTCCCGACGAGACGGCCAAGGTCATGACGCAGGACGGCTTCTTCAAGACCGGCGACATCGGCATCATGGACGAGCGCGGCTACACCCGCATCGTCGATCGCAAGAAGGACATGATCCTGGTGTCCGGCTTCAACGTCTATCCGAACGAGATCGAGGGCGTGGTGGCGGAATGCCCGGGCGTGCTCGAAGTGGCCGCGGTGGGGGTGCCCGACGAGCATTCCGGCGAGGTGGTCAAGCTGTTCGTGGTTCGCAAGGACCCGGCGCTGACCGAGCAGGATGTCATCGCCTTCTGCAAGGAAAGGCTGACCGGCTACAAACGTCCGAAGTACGTCGAGTTCCGTACCGAGCTGCCCAAGACCAATGTGGGCAAGATTCTTCGGCGGGAGTTGCGCGACGCGCGCAAGGCGGCGTGAGGAATGGGKGGGGGGAGAGGGGCGGGGGAGAGGGCAGTCGCAGCAAACTCCACCCCCGCCTCAACACTCATTCGAAGGCGTAATCCCCGGCTCTCGCCCCCCATCCGAGTAAATCACCCGCACGCACGCGCCGGGGTCCAGCCCCGGCGCTGCCGGTCCGTTCGCGGTGATGGTGGTGCCATCGAGCGCGTTGACGCGGTACTCGTAGATATCCACCTGCTGCGTCGGCTGCCGGTTCAGCAGCCGCGTCAGATCGACCGCGAAGCCGACGCCCACGCCGCCGCCGCCCCATCCGCCACCGCTGGCAGCCCCGACTCCCACGCCGTAGCCGGGATAGGCGCGCGCCTGTTCGACGTCGACGCGGCTGACGAAGCGTTTGTCGGCGATGCGGCCCAGCTTGATGGTCGCGTTGAGGGGCGTGACCTGCGGGGGAGGCGTTGGTTGGGTGGGTGCGCAGCCGGCGGCGGCCACCAGCACGGCGGCACCGATGTACAGCGTGCGGGATAGTGGCTTGCGGGTAAGGCGTAGTGAGTTCATGCGGACACCAGCGTTGACTTCAGTCGGCCGAGCAGCCGGAACAGCGTGCGGCGGTCGCTTTCGGCAAGGCCGCCCAGCAGCTGCTCGATCCACTGCTCGTGCGCACGCGCCATGCGCGTGAAGGCGTCGCGTCCCGCCGGCGTCAGCCGGATCAGGTAGGCGCGGCGGTCGTTGGCGAGCGGCTCGCGCGAGACCAGCCCCTCCTGCTGCAACTGATCGGTGATGCCGGTCACATTGCCGCCGGTCACCATCATGCGCCGCGACAGCTCCCCCATCTTGAGACCTTCGGGATGCCGCTCAAGTTGCGCCAGCAGGTCAAAGCGCGGCAGCGTGCAGGCGAAGTCGTCGCGCAGCCGGCGACGGATATCGCTCTCGATCAGGTTGGTGCAGGTCAGCAGCCGCAGCCACAGCCGCAGCGCTTCATGGCTGTCGTCGTCGGCGCGCGTTTCCAGATCGACGCAGGCCGGTGCGGGAGGGGTGGCATCGGCGGCGGGAGTCGGCATTGCAGGCGGGTGGGATTGTTGACACCTGAAGTATATGCCGGATGGGGGGAGGGTTTGGGGGCCTTATGGGTGGGCTATGACTGCCCTCTCCCCCGGCCCCTCTCCCGCYTTGCGGGAGAGGGGAGCACACCTGAAGCATTCGAAACGCCGATGGTTTGCTCCCCTCTGCCGCCTGCGGGAGAGGGGCCGGGGGTGAGGGCAGTCTCCATTCAACCCAAACTCAATCCACCTTCGCCCCCGAGTCCTTCACGACCTTCGCCCACTTATTGGTCTCCGCCTTGATCCAGGTGGCAAACTGCTCCGGCGTGTTGCCGACCGGTTCCGCCCCCTGCGCCTGCAGCTTTTCACGCATGGCCGGCGTGGCCAGCGCCTTGGCGACTTCCTGCTGGATCCGCGTCACGATCTCGCGCGGCGTGCCGGCCGGCGCCAGCAGCCCGAACCACGAGCTCGCCTCGTAATTGGGCAGCTTGGCCGCTTCCGCGACGGTCGGCACGCCGGGCAGCGCGGGCGACGGCTTGGCGCTCGTCACCGCCAGCGCCTTCAGCTTGCCGGCCTTGATCAGCTGCATCGACGACGGCAGGTTGTCGAACATCACCTGCACGGTGCCCGCGACCATATCGCTTAGCGCCGGTCCGCTGCCCTTGTACGGGAAGTGCACCATGAAGGTACGCGTCTGCGTCTTGAACAGTTCGCCCGCCAGGTGGATCGACGTGCCGTTGCCGCTGGACGCCATGTTCAGCTTGCCGGGATTGGCCCGCGCATAGGCGATGAGGTCGTTGACGCTATTGATGTTGTTCTTCTGCGCGAACTCGGGATTGAGCACGAGCACGTTGGGCACCGCGGCCACTTCGGTGATCGGCACGAAGTCCTTGATCGGATCGAACGGCATCTTGGTGTACAGCGACTGGTTGATGCCATGCGTGCCCACCGTGCCCATCAGCAGCGTGTAGCCGTCCGGCGCGGACTTGGCCACGATATCGGCGCCGATGTTGCCGCCGGCGCCGGGCCGGTTGTCGACCACGACGTTCCAGCCGGGCAGCTTCGACAGCTCCGCGGCGACCGCCCGCGCCAGGATGTCGGTGGTACCGCCCGGTGCGAACGGCACCACCATCCGGATCGGCTTGCTCGGATACGGATCGGCGGCCTGCGCCGGCCCGGTCCAGGCCACGGTGGCAAGGCCGGCCAGCATGATGCAGCGGATGGCATGGCGGCGGGAAGAAATCATGGTGTCTCCTGATCGTTGTCCTGTTGTTGTCCTGTCCGACTGCGGGCGCCGCCTCATCGTTGGGGCGGCGCAGTGCCGGGCCATTCTAGGGGACGCGGGCAAGGCAGGCGATGGGGTGAAGCCCGATCAGGTGAACCCCGGAGTGGGTAACGCATGCCGCGGAGGGGCGAAAAAAAGGCACCACGAAGGTGCCTTTTATCCGGCGATGACAGCGCGATCAGAACTTGTGGCGAATACCGATGGCCACGCCGATCATGTCGTCCTCGCCCGCGCCGAGGTAGTAACCGTTGGCGAAGCTGATGGCCGAGGTGTCGAAGTTCAGGCCAGCATTCTTGGAGTAGGCCGCGGTCAGATACACGTCGGTCCGCTTCGACAGGTTGTAGTCGGCGACGAAGGTGGCCTGCCACGGATTCCGGACGTTGACCCCGCCCAGGTTCTTCACGTCGGCATAGTAGTAGGCGGCCGTCAGCACCAGCGGTGCGGTGACCTGGTAGTTCAGGCCGGCCCAGTAGTAGTCGTCGCGAAGGACAGTGGCATCGGCCGCGTTCTTGTTCTGGCCCCAGCGATAACCCGCCATGACCTTGGCCGGCCCGAAGGCATAGCTCGCCGCGGCGCCTGCCTTGCGGAAGGTGCCCGTGTCGCCGCCGGCCGTCATGGTCGGGTTGTACTGGTCGTAGGCCGCCGTCACGGCGAACGGGCCGGCCGCGTACGAGACCGCGGCGCCGTAGCCGGTATCGCGACGGAACTGGCCCGGCACCTCGCCGCCGCCCGACGCGCCATTGCCGAACGACCAGTGCGCGATCGCGGTGACCGGACCGAACTTGCCGGTGTACTTGGCCGTGTTGTCGGAACGGAAGTTCAGGCCGAGCTGGGCCACGATCGGTTCGTACTGCGTTGCGTAGCCGGTGGGCGAGAAGTTGGCGAACGCATCGAACATCGTGGTGTACTGGCGGCCGAAGGTCACGCGGCCAACACGATCGCTCTCCAGGCCGACATAGGCTTGACGTCCGAACAGGCGGCCGCCTTGCTGCATGCGGCCATCATCGACGCCAAAGCCGTTTTCCAGCACGAACAGGCCCTTCAGCCCGCCGCCCAGGTCCTCGACCCCGCGCAGGCCCCAGCGCGAGCCGGACAGGCCGCCCGAGGTCAGCGCGAACCTGTTCTGTCCTGCGCTGGGGAAACCGGGCTGGGTGGGAAGCGTCGAGGACATATTGCTGACGTACTCGACGTTGACGTCGACCACCCCATAAAGCGTCACGCTGGACTGCGCCTGCGCGGTACCGGCAAAGCCGGTCAAAGCGGCGAGCGCGGCCAATGCAAGAAGCGACTTCTTCATGCTGGTTATCTCCTGTAGTAAGAATTATTGGTGGCCCCAGGCGCAGCCTCCTGAACGCTCTCTCTCCAGCGCCTGGCACCCAACTTCTGGCGAAGTCGTGAGGTACTCTAACAAACGGTTCCGATAGCACAATCGCACAGTCGTTCGATTGTCTGCTTTTAACAACTCAGGGTTTTGGAGTACCCGGGAAGCCGCGCCAGGCTTGGCAAGGCGGGTTTTGGCACGATCGTGCGAAAATGCTAGAAGCGGCCCGGTTACAATACGGGAAAGTCCCAGTCCGGACCGTGCTGCGCCATCGTCACATTGCTGCGATGCAGCCGAAAATCCGGCCGGACATTCCGCTGCCGCAAGACCGAAATGGACAAGCTCATCCAGGAATTCGATATCGCGCTGCGCGCGATCACCGGGGCCACGCGCGCGGGCCGTCCCAATCCCGCCGATGCGGTGGGTGCGGATGATCCCGGCGCGCTCGAGGCGGCCGAGCGCCGCCATGTGGCCGGGCTGATGCGCGTCAACCATGTGGGCGAGGTCTGCGCGCAGGCGCTGTACCAGGCGCAGAAGCTGACCGCGCGCGATGCCACCGTCCGTCGCCAGATGGACGACGCCGCGCGCGAGGAAGAAGACCACCTCGGCTGGTGCGCCGAGCGGCTGCGCGAGCTTGGCTCCCGGCCCAGCCTGCTCAATCCGCTGTGGTATGCCGGCGCCTTTGCCATTGGCCTGCTGGCCGGCCGGGCAGGGGATCGGGCTAGCCTGGGCTTTGTCAGCGAAACCGAGCGGCAGGTCGAGCAGCATCTGACCGGCCATCTTGGCCAGCTACCCGCGCAGGACGCCCGTTCCCGCGCCATCCTCGAACAGATGCGCGATGACGAGGTTCGCCACGGGGCCGCCGCGCGCGACGCGGGCGGTGTCGGGCTGCCCGGTCCGGTCCGCGCCGCCATGCGGGCGGCATCGCGCGTGATGACCACCACCGCTTACCGCATCTAGCGAAGGCTCCGCGGCCGACGGCCTTTCCACGGTCCCCGCGCGCCGCCTCTTTCCCCGTTCGTTGTATCCTTGCGGCCGGGCCTGGATGCCGTCGTGCCGGGCCGCCTGCCGCGCCTCTTTCCCGGTTGTTCTCAGGTGGTTTCTCGCAATTGCTCCCTAAAGCCTTCATTTCATTGGGAATTCACCGTCTTAGTGCGTGCACCCGTGTGCGCTAAGTCTTTGTTCTGATTCCAAAAAATCCGTTTTCGCCCCCTTTGCGAGCCTTGACCGGGCAATATGCTTCCTCTAAAGTGGGAAATAGTGTGAGGAAGTGTATTTTTGTGTGAAGAAGGCGCGCGGCTGTGGGATGATGTGGATCAGCCGGAGTCAACCAATCCATGGCGCAGCCCGCCCGTACACCGGGCCGCGCAGCGGGGGCGAACTTGTTTCAGGGAGCATCGGCGCTGTCGCTGGATGCCAAGGGTCGGATGTCCATTCCGTCCCGGCATCGCGAAGCGCTGCAACAACAGGCCGAGGGCCGGGTGACGCTGACCAAGCACCCGGATGGATGCCTGCTGCTCTTTCCCCGGCCGGAGTGGGAAGCCTTTCGCACGCGCATCGCTGCGTTGCCGATGGACGCGCATTGGTGGAAGCGCATCTTCCTCGGCAATGCCGCCGATGTCGAAATGGATGGTGCCGGCCGCGTGCTGATCGCCCCCGAGCTGCGCGGCGCCGCGTTGCTGGATAAGGAGGTGATGCTGCTCGGCATGGGCAGCCATTTCGAAGTCTGGGACGCCGCGACCTATGCCGCCAAGGAGCAGCAGGCCATGGCGCAAGGCATGCCCGAAGCGTTGAAGAACTTCTCTTTCTGAAGTGGTTATGGAACCGATCCACCCGCCGGGGCCCACGACGCCTCTGCGCCACCGCACCGTGTTGCTGGACGACGCCGTCGACGCGCTCGTCTGGCGGCCCGACGGCGTCTACGTGGACGGCACCTTCGGCAGGGGAGGGCACAGCCGGGCCGTGCTGGCCAGGCTGGGACCCGAGGGGGCACTGGTTGCCTTCGACAAGGATCCGGCAGCAATCGCAGAAGCGGGCACCATCAAGGATGCCCGCTTCTCTATTGAGCACGCCAGCTTCGCCGCGATGGGCGAGCGGCTGGCCGGCACCACCGTGGCCGGCGTGCTGCTCGATCTGGGCATCAGTTCGCCGCAGATCGATGACGCGCAACGCGGGTTCTCGTTCCGCTTCGAGGGCCCGCTCGACATGCGCATGGACACCACGCGCGGCATCACGGCCGCGCAGTGGCTGGCGCAGGCGGACGAGCAGGACATCGCGAGGGTGATACGAGACTATGGGGAAGAACGGTTTGCTGTACAGATTGCAAAGGCGATTGTTGCTCGCCGGCGCGAACCCGGCGATGGCGGACCCATCTCCACTACTGCCGAGCTTGCCGCGCTCGTGGCGAAAGCCGTCAAAACACGCGAGAAGGGCCAGGACCCTGCGACCCGCACCTTTCAGGCTCTACGGATTTTCATCAATCAAGAGCTTGCGGACCTCGAAAGAGGTCTGACGGCGGCCTACGATCTGCTGGAAGTTGGGGGACGCCTGGTGGTGATCAGCTTTCATTCGCTGGAGGACCGCATCGTCAAGCGGTTCATGCAGGCGCACGCGCAGCCGCAGCGGGATGCGGATCCCGCGCTGCGCCGGGCTCCCCTGCGCGCCGCCGACCTGCCCCAGCCGACCATGAAGCTGCTGGGCCGCGTCAAGCCCGGCGCGGAAGAAGTCGCCGCCAATCCGCGCGCCCGCTCGGCGGTGATGCGCATCGCTGAAAAACTGGCGCCTGCCGCCGCAGTCTCGGGCAGGGCCGGCACATGAACCGTCTGACGATTTTCCTGCTCGGGGCGCTGGTCCTGTGCGCGCTGTCGCTGGTCAGCGCGCAGCATGAGGCGCGCACGCTGTTTGTCGCGCTCGAGCGCGCACAGGGGGAGGAGCGCCAGCTCGAAACGGATTGGTCCCGCCTGCAGTACCAGCAGAGCGCGCTGTCCAAGAGCGCGCGCATCGCCGATGCCGCCCGTAGCCAGTTGAAGATGACGCCGGTGAGCCCCGGCCGTACCCAATACCTGCAAGGCATCGTGTTGCCGTCGGCCACGCCCGCCGCGCCGGCCCATCAGGCCGGCGACGCGCCGCGCGAGGGGGACAAGCCATGACGATGGCCCGTCCCTCGCTGCACCGGCAAGGCGCCCCCCGCACGGCCAGCACGCGCCCGCGCTCCGGCCAGTTCTCGGCCAGCCCGGTGCTTGGCCTGCGCCTGCCCATGTGGCGCTCCAAGCTGGTGGTGTTCCTGATGTTTGCAGCCTTCGCCGCGCTGGCGTTTCGCGCCGCATGGATCCAGGGTCCGGGCAACCAGTTCTACGAGGCCGAGGGCAAGAAGCGCTTCCAGCGCACGCTCGAACTGCCGGCCACGCGCGGCAAGATCCTCGATCGCAACGGCCTGGTGCTGGCCACCAGCCTGCCGGTCAAGGCGATCTGGGCGGTGCCGGAGGATGTACCCGCCGACCTGCCGGCGGCGAAGCTGCGCCAGCTCGCCAAGCTGCTGGACATGTCCGAGAAGGAACTGCGCAGGAAGCTGTCGGACGACAAGAGCTTCGTCTACCTGAAGCGGCAGGTGCTGCCCGAGGCGGCCGAAAAGATTGCCGCGCTGAAGATCGACGGCATCCACCAGAGCGGCGAATACAAGCGCTTCTACCCGGAAGGGGAGGCGATGGCGCATATCGTCGGCTTCACCAACGTCGAGGACCGCGGCCAGGAAGGCATGGAGCTGGCGCGCGAAAGCGTGCTGGCGGGCCGTCCGGGCGCGCGGCAGGTGATCAAGGACCGGCTGGGGCGCGTGGTCGAGGACATCGGCGTGCTGCGAAGCCCGCGCGATGGCGAGGACCTGCATCTGTCGATCGACGCCAAGATTCAGTATCTGGCCTTCAATGAAGTGAAGGCGGTGGTCGAGCGCAGCAAGGCCAAGGCGGCCAGCGCGGTGGTACTCGACGCGCAGACCGGCGAGGTGCTGGCGCTGGCGAACTGGCCCACCTACAACCCGAACGACCGTTCCCGGCTGTCCGGAGACCAGTTGCGCAACCGCGTGCTGACCGACACCTTCGAACCCGGCTCGATGATGAAGCCGATCACCGTCGCGCTGGCGATGCAGCTCAAGCGCGTGACGCCGTCGACGGTCATCCAGACGGAGGGCCGTTACCGCTTCGAGGGCGCCACCATCAGCGACACCCACAATTACGGCCCGCTGTCGGTGGCCGGCGTGATCCAGAAGTCGAGCAATATCGGCACGACCAAGATCGCGATGATGCTGAAGCCGCAGGAAATGTGGGACATGTTCACCAGCCTCGGCCTGGGACAGGCGCCCAAGATCGGCTTCCCGGGCGCGGTGGCCGGTCGTGTGCGTCCGTACAAGAGCTGGCGGCCGATCGAGCAGGCGACGATGTCGTACGGCTATGGCCTGTCGGTCTCGCTGATCCAGGTAGCGCATGCCTATACCGTGTTTGCCCATGACGGCGAACTGATCCCGATCACCATGTTCAAGACCGATGGCCCGGCGACCGGCGAGCGCATCATCTCGCCGCAGGTTGCGCGCGATGTCCGCGCGATGATGGAGATGGTCACGGCGCCGGGCGGCACCGCCACGCAGGCACAGGTGATGGGCTACCGCGTGGGCGGCAAGACCGGCACCGCGTACAAGCACGTGGGCCGAGGCTACGACCGCAGCAAGTACCGCGCGTCGTTTATCGGCCTTGCGCCGATGTCGAATCCCCGCATCATCGTCGCCGTCAGCGTCGACGAGCCTACCGTTGGCAGCCATTACGGCGGCGCGGTCGCCGGCCCGGTGTTCTCCGCGATCACCGGCGGCACGCTGCGCGCGCTGAACGTGCAGCCCGATTCGCCGATCCGCCAGCTGGTGGTTACCGAAAGCGTGCCCGAGGCGCTGCCCGATGACCCGCCCGAACTTGCGGCTGATAACGGCAATGCCGGGAGGGGCCGATGACCGGGCGTCCCGTGCCAGTGAACCAATCGCAAGCCATCCAGGCCGCGGCGGACGCCGTGGCCTGGATGCGTCAGCACGCCCGTGCCGAGGCGCGCCTGACCGGCGACACCCGGCGGCTTGCGCCGGGCGATGTGTTTTTCGCCTATGTGCTTGGTAACGAGCGGCTGTCGACCGATGCGCGCCCGTATATCGCCGAGGCGATCCGGCGTGGCGCCGCCGCCGTGCTTTTCGAAGGGCGCGGCTACGACTGGCAACATGGCGATACCGTGCCGCACCTGGCCATCGAGGGCCTGCACGACCTGGCCGGTCCGATCGCGGCCGCGTGGTACGGCAACGCCGCGCGCCACCTCGCCATCACCGGCATCACGGGCACCAACGGCAAGACCTCCTGCAGCCAGTGGCTGGCCCGCGTACTGGGCGCAGCCGGCACGCGCTGCGCGACGATCGGCACGCTGGGCACCGGTTTTCCCGACGCGCTGAACCATACCGGCTTCACGACCCCCGATGCCGTGCAGCTGCAGGCGAGCATCGCGCAGCTGCACGACGCGGGGGCCCGCGCGATCGCGATGGAGGTGTCGTCGCACGGACTGGAGCAGGGCCGCGTCGCCGGCACCCCGTTCGCGGTGGCGGTGCTGACGAATCTGACGCAGGATCATCTGGACTATCACGGCACCATGGCGGAGTACGAAGCCGCCAAGGCCAGGCTGTTCCAATGGCCGGGCTTGCGGACCGCCGTGGTCAATCGCGACGACGCAATGGGGCAGCGGGTATTGGCGGCCGGCACCAGCGCCGCACGCGTGATCGAATATGGCGTCGACGGCGACGCGGCGGCGAGCACGCCGGGTGCCGAATGGCTGCGCGCGACGGCGTTGCGGGCGACAGCGACCGGCACCGTGTTTCACGTCGATGGCAGCTTCGGCAGCGCCGAGGTGGTCACGCCGATGATCGGCGCCTTCAATGTCAGCAATCTGCTGGCGGTGCTGGGCGCGGCGCTGGCCAACGATGTGCCGTGGCAGGCTGCGGTGGACGCGTTGCGTGGCCTGCGGCCGGTCGACGGCCGCATGGAGCTGTTCGGCGGGCACGATGGTCCGCTGGCGGTCGTCGATTACGCGCACACGCCGGACGCGCTGGAAAAAACGCTGCTGGCGTTGCGTCCGGTCGCGCAGGCGCGCCAGGGCCGCTTGTGGTGCGTCTTTGGCTGCGGCGGCGATCGTGACCCCGGCAAGCGGCCGCAGATGGGCGCGGTGGCGGAGCGGCTGGCGGACGACATCGTGCTGACCAGCGACAACCCGCGCAGCGAGGACCCGCAGTCCATCCTTGACGCCATCGCCGACGGCATGGCCGACCGTACCCGCGCGCGCCAGATCGAGGACCGCGCCGCCGCGATCCTGTACGCGATCCGGCATGCCGACGCGGCCGACGTGGTGCTGGTCGCCGGCAAGGGGCACGAAGCTACACAGGAAATCCAGGGCCGCAAGCGGCCGTTCTCCGACCGCGAACATGTGCGGTTGACGCTTGGCACGCGAGGCATTTCGGCATGAACGCGACCGCCACGCCCACTTTCACCATGACAGATCTCGAACAGGCCGCGGGCTGGATCGCCGGCGCGCGCATCAGCGGCGATGGCAAGCGTGTGTTTGCGCGCGTGCACAGCGACAGCCGCACCGTCGAGCCCGGCGACCTGTTCGTCGCGCTGCGCGGCGAGCGTTTCGATGCCCACGACTTCGTTGCCGATGTGGCCGCGCGCGGCGCCGCGGCCGTGCTGGTCGAGCGCGATACCGAGGCGCGCGCCGCCGGCGTGCCGGCGTTGGTGGTGCCGGATACGCGCATCGCGCTCGGCCAGCTGGCAAGCGGCTGGCGCGCGCGCTTCGCGCTTCCCGCGGTGGCGGTGACCGGCAGCAATGGCAAGACCACGGTCAAGGAAATGATCGCGGCGATCTTTGCCGCGGCGGTCGGCGAGCCCGCGCGGCTGGCCACCGGCGGCAACCTGAACAACGACATCGGGTTGCCGCTGACGGTGCTGAAGCTGCGTCCCGCGCATCGGCTGGCGGTGCTCGAGATCGGCATGAACCATCCCGGCGAGACTGCAACGCTGGCCGCGATCGCGCAGCCGACGGTGGCGGTGATCACCAACGCGCAGCGCGAGCACCAGGAGTTCATGGTCAGCGTGGAAGCGGTGGCGCACGAGCACGCCAGCATCCTGTCGGCGTTGCCGGCCGATGGCACCGCGGTCTTTCCGGTCGATGCCGCCAGCGGCGGCGCCCATGCGGCGGTGTGGCGCGCGGCGGCGGGCACGCGGCGCGTGCTGACCTTTGGCCTTGCCGACGGCGACGACGCGCCCGCGCTGGGCAAGCCGGATGTCACCGCCGACATCACGCTCGCCGATGGCGTGCAGCTTATGCGGGTGCGGGCTCCGGGCCTGGCCTTCGAAGTACGGCTGGCGCTGCTCGGCGTGCACAACGCGCGCAACGCGCTGGCGGCGGCGGCCTGCGCGATCGCGGCGGGCGTCGACGTGGACGCGATCCAGGCCGGGCTGGCCGGCTTCCAGCCCGTCAAGGGGCGGCTGCAGGTCAAGCGCACGCCGGCCGGCGTGGTGGTGATCGATGACACCTACAACGCCAATCCAGATTCCATGCGCGCGGCGATCGACGTGCTGGCCGGCTTCGATGCGCCGCGCCTGCTGATCCTCGGCGACATGGGCGAGGTGGGCGACCAGGGGCCGGCGTTCCATACCGAGATCGGCGCCTATGCGCGCGCGCGCGGCATCGACACGCTGTGGGCCACCGGCGAATCCGCCACGCATGCGGTGGCGGCCTTCGGTCCGCAGGGGCGGCATTTCGCGCGCGCCGAGGACCTGATCGGCGCCTTGCCGGCATCGCCGGCGGTCAGGCAGGCGGCGGCGATCCTGGTCAAGGGCTCGCGCTTCATGCGGATGGAACGCGTGGTCGACGCGCTGGTCGGACCGCCGGCCAGCGGCTGAGTCGTTCAACGCGGGCGCAGCAAGGAATGAATTACCGGGCAACCGGACAACCCAGGAACCGACCGCAACCCGACGCTTGACACGGCGGGAAGCGGAAGTGGAAAGGACAACGTAGAACGATGTTATTGGCTCTCGCGCAGTGGCTGCAGGACGACTACAGCTTCCTGCGTGTATTCAACTATCTGACCTTCCGTGCCGTGATGGCCAACCTCACGGCGCTGGTGATCGGCCTTGCGCTCGGTCCCTGGGTCATTCGCAAGCTGACCGAGCTGAAGATCGGCCAGGCGGTGCGCACGATCGGTCCGCAGACCCATCTGGTCAAGTCGGGCACCCCGACCATGGGCGGCGTGCTGGTGCTGCTCGCCATCGGCATTTCGACGCTGCTGTGGTCGGACTGGGGCAACCGCTTCATCTGGGTGGTGATGCTGGTGACGTTCGGCTACGGCGCGATTGGCTGGGTCGACGACTATCGCAAGGTGGTCTATCGCGACCCGCGCGGCATGTCGAGCGGCGAAAAGTACTTCTGGCAGACCGTGATCGGCCTGGTGGCGGCGGTCTACCTGGCGTTCTCGGTGTCCGAGGCCAGCAACGTCAAGGTGTGGCAGCTGTTCCTGGGCTGGGTCGAGGGCGGCATGTCGCTGGACATGCCCTACAAGTCCAACCTGCTGGTGCCCTTCTTCAAGGAAGTCAGCTATCCGCTGGGTGTCGCAGGCTTCATCGTGCTGACCTACTTCGTGATCGTCGGCTCGAGCAACGCGGTCAACCTGACCGATGGCCTGGACGGGCTGGTGATCATGCCCGTGGTACTGGTGGGCAGTGCTCTGGGCGTGTTCGCCTATGTGATGGGCAACGCCGTGTACAGCAAGTACCTGCTGTTTCCGCATATCCCGGGCGCCGGCGAACTGCTGATCTTCTGCTCGGCGATGGCGGGCGCGGGGCTGGCGTTCCTGTGGTTCAACGCGCATCCGGCGCAGGTCTTCATGGGCGACGTCGGCGCGCTGGCGCTGGGCGGCGCGCTCGGGACCATCGCCGTGATCGTGCGGCAGGAGATCGTGCTGTTCGTGATGGGCGGCGTGTTCGTGGCCGAAACGGTGTCGGTGATGCTGCAGGTGGCCTGGTTCAAGTTTACGAAGCGTCGCTATGGCGAGGGCCGGCGGCTGTTCCGGATGGCGCCGCTGCATCACCACTTCGAGTTGTCCGGCTGGAAGGAAACGCAGGTCACGGTGCGCTTCTGGGTGATCACGCTGATGCTGGTGTTGATCGGTCTGTCGACGTTGAAGCTGCGTTGACGCGCGGCCAGCGGCTGGCATCGCAGTAGAGAGTGAAGGGCTGTCGGCCTCGCGAAAGCGGGACCCAGCGACTGTTGCAGTGTCGCTGAAAGCCGCTGGGCCTGCGCCTTCGCGGGGGGCGACGGAACTGTGCAGTCAGAAAATGGAGAGTTTGGCGAAGTGTTTGGCGAGTTGAAAACCCCTCATGTGCTGGTACTGGGCCTTGGTGAATCGGGCCTGGCGATGGCGCGCTGGTGCGGCCGGTTCGGCTGCGCACTGCGTGTTGCCGACACGCGCGAGGCGCCCGCCAATCTTGCCTTCCTCCAGGCCGAGCTGACCTCGGCCGAATTCGTTGGCGGGCCGCTGTCGCCGGCGCTGCTGGATGGCATCGAGCTGGTGGCGATCAGCCCGGGCCTGTCGCCCAACGAAGCCGATACCGCCGCCGTGCTGGCCGCCGCGCATGAACGCGGTATCCCAGTATGGGGCGAGATCGAGCTGTTCGCCCGTGCGCTGGCGCACCTTGAAGCGGAATCGGGCTACGCGCCACGGGTGCTCGCAATCACCGGCACCAACGGCAAGACCACCACCACGGCATTGGCGGGCCGGCTGGTCGAGCGCGCCGGCAAGTCGGTGGCGGTGGCCGGCAATATCAGCCCGTCGGCGCTGGACAAGCTGTCGGCCTGCATCGCGTCGGCGACGCTGCCGGACGTGTGGGTACTGGAACTTTCCAGCTTCCAGCTGGAGACCACGCATTCGCTGGCGCCGCATGCGGCCGCCGTGCTGAACGTGACGCAGGACCACCTCGACTGGCACGGCACCATGGAAGCCTACGCGGCGGCCAAGGCCCGCATCTTCGGCCCGGGCCAGGATTGCGTGCAGGTGCTGAACCGGAACGATCGCGCCACCATGCAGATGGTGCGTGACGGCGGTGCGCCGATCACCTTCGGCACCGATCTTCCCGAGATGCCCGGCAGCTTCGGCATCCTGCGCGAGGGCGGCATGCCGTGGCTGGTGCTGGCCGAGGCCGATGTGGAAGCCGAGGAAACCAAACCGCGCCGCCGCAAGACCGGCGTGGACAGCGATGCCGCTCCTGTGCCCGTGCGCCACAAGCGGCTGATGCCCGCCGACGCGCTGCATATCCGCGGCATGCATAACGCCACCAACGCGATGGCGGCACTGGCGCTGTGCCGGGCCATCGGCCTGCCGCTGAACGCGCTGCTGCATGGCCTGCGCGAATATCGCGGCGAGCCGCACCGCGTGGAGTGGATCGCCACCATCGACGACGTCGAGTATTTCGACGACAGCAAGGGCACCAACGTGGGCGCCACCGTGGCGGCGCTGTCGGGCCTGGACAAGCAGGTGGTGCTGATCGCCGGCGGCGAGGGCAAGGGACAGGACTTCTCGCCGCTGGCCGCGCCAGTGAGCCAATACGCTCGCGCGGTGTTGCTGATCGGCAAGGCCGCCGGGGAACTGCGCGCGGCGCTCGACGGCACTGGCGTGCCGATGGTCGACGTCGGCGCGGGCGAGGACGCACTGCAGCGCGCCGTGAACGAGGCGGCCGCGCTGGCCCGGCCGGGTGACGCGGTGCTGCTGTCGCCGGCCTGCGCCAGCCTCGACATGTTCCGCAACTACGTGCACCGCGCGCAGGTGTTCCGCGCCGCGGTGGAAGAACTGGCGCTGTCGCGGGGGATCATGCCATGACGCAAATGCACGCCGACCGCCAGGAAAAGCGCAGCGGCTTCATCGGCGCCACCATCGGCAACGCCTGGGAGGGCTTGCGCGATGCGGTGTCGGGCGTCAAGCCCACCCGCTCACGGATGATGGAATACGACCAGCCGCTGCTGTGGGTAGCCATCGTGCTGCTCGCGCTCGGCCTGGTGATGGTGTATTCGGCCACCATCGCGCTGCCCGATTCACCGCGCTTCGCCAATTACCGGGAAAGCCATTTCCTGATCCGCCATGCCTTCTCGCTGCTGATCGGGCTGGGCGTCGGGCTTGCCGCGTTCCAGGTCCCGGTCAAGTACTGGGACCGCTACGCACCGAAGCTGTTCGTGCTGGCGCTGGTCCTGCTGGTGATCGTGCTGATCCCGTTCCTCGGCAAGGGCGTCAACGGCGCACGCCGTTGGATTCCGCTTGGCGTGATGAACTTCCAGCCGTCCGAGCTGATGAAGCTGGCCGTGGTGCTGTACGCGGCCAACTACACGGTGCGCAAGCAGGAGTGGATGCAGAGCCTGCGCAAGGGTTTCCTGCCGATGGGCGTGGCGGTGGCGGTGGTCGGCATGCTGCTGCTGCTCGAACCGGACATGGGCGCCTTCCTGGTGATCGCCGCGGTGGCGATGGGCATCCTGTTCCTCGGCGGCGTCAACGGCAAGCTGTTCGGCGCGCTGGTGGCGATCGCCGTGGGAACGTTCACGCTGCTGATCGCGGTATCGCCGTGGCGGCGAGAGCGGATCTTTGCCTATCTCGATCCGTGGCGCGAGGAATACGCGCTGGGCAAGGCCTATCAGCTGACGCACTCGCTGATCGCCTTCGGCCGCGGCGAATGGGCCGGGGTCGGACTGGGCGGCAGCATCGAGAAGCTGCACTACCTGCCCGAGGCGCATACCGACTTCATCCTCGCCGTGATTGGCGAGGAATTGGGCTTTATCGGCGTGCTGACGGCCATCGTGCTGTTCTACTGGCTGGTGCGCCGGGCATTCGCGATCGGCCGCACCGCGCTGCAGCTCGATCGCACGTTCGCGGGACTGGTGGCCAAGGGCATCGGCATCTGGATCGGCTGGCAGGCCTTCATCAACATGGGCGTGAATCTGGGCCTGCTACCGACCAAGGGGCTGACGCTGCCGATGGTCAGCTACGGCGGCTCCGGCATCCTGATGAACTGCGTCGCGCTGGCGCTGTTGCTTCGCATCGACTATGAGAACCGGGTCCTGATGCGTGGAGGGAAGGTATGACCGCGCAGCGGACGTTGCTGGTGATGGCGGGCGGCACCGGGGGCCATGTGTTCCCGGGGCTGGCCGTCGCCAACGCGCTGCGCGAGCAGGGCTGGCGCGTGGTCTGGCTGGGCAGCCGCACCGGCATGGAAGCCACGCTGGTGCCCCGGTACGGCATCCCGATGGAGTATGTGCAGTTCGGCGGCCTGCGTGGCAAGGGCCTGATGACCAAGCTGCTGCTGCCGCTGAACCTGCTGCGCGCGTTCTGGCAGAGCCTGCGCGCGCTGCGCCGCGTGCGGCCCAATGTGGTGCTCGGCATGGGCGGCTATATCACGTTCCCCGCCGGCATGATGGCGTCGCTGCTCGGTCGGCCGCTGGTGCTGCACGAGCAGAACTCGGTGGCGGGGCTGGCCAACAAGGTGCTGGCCAAGGTGGCCGACCGCGTGCTGTGCGCGTTCCCGCAGGCGCTGCCCGATGCGGAATGGACCGGCAACCCGGTGCGCGACGAGCTGGCCGCGCTGCCCGAGCCCGGGTCCCGCTACGACGGCCGCGAAGGGCCGCTGCGCGTGCTGGTCGTGGGCGGCAGCCTCGGCGCGGCCGCGCTGAACGACGTGGTACCGAAGGCGCTGGCGCTGTTGCCGCCGGCGCAGCGTCCGCTGGTGCGCCATCAGGCGGGCGCAAAGCAGATCGACACGCTGCGCGCCAACTATGCCGCGGCAGGCGTGGAGGCCGACACGGTGCCGTTCATCGACGACATGGCACGCGCGTACGCAGAGGCCGATCTGGTGATCTGCCGCGCCGGCGCGATGACGGTCAGCGAAGTGGCGGCGGCCGGCGTGGCCGCGCTCTTCGTGCCGTTCCCGCACGCGGTGGACGACCACCAGACCACCAACGCGCGCTTCCTGTCGGAGCAGGGCGCGGCGCTGCTGGTACCGCAAACGGAATTGAACGCCGAAGGTCTGGCCCGCACGCTGGCCGGCCTGTCGCGCACGCAACTGAAACAGATGGCGCAACTGGCGCGCGGACTGGCCAGGCCGGATGCTACCCGGCGCGTGGCCGAGGTCTGCAGCCAGATGGCAAAGGATTGAGGACGGCACGATGACACGACAGGCACGGCATCGCGGCGGCCCGGAAGCAACGCATCCATGAAGCATATCGTCAAGAACATCCATTTCGTCGGCATCGGCGGCGCCGGTATGAGCGGCATCGCCGAGGTGCTGCTCAACCTCGGCTACCGGGTGTCCGGTTCCGACATGAGCAGCAACGCCGCCACGCGCCGCCTCGCCTCGTTGGGCGCGACGGTGATGCACGGCCACGATGCCGCGCATATCGCCGGCGCCAACGCCGTGGTGGTGTCCACCGCGGTGGGCGGCGACAACCCCGAGGTGCTTGCCGCGCGCGCGAAGCGCATTCCGGTCGTGCCGCGCGCGGTGATGCTGGCCGAGCTGATGCGGCTGAAGCAGGGCGTCGCGATCGCAGGCACGCATGGCAAGACGACGACCACCAGCCTGGTGGCGTCGGTGCTGGCCGAAGGCGGACTCGATCCGACCTTCGTGATCGGCGGCCGGCTCAATTCGGCGGGCGCCAACGCGCGCCTGGGCACCGGCGACTTCATCGTCGCCGAGGCCGACGAGTCCGACGCGTCGTTCCTGAACCTGTTTCCGGTGATCGAGGTGATCACCAATATCGACGCCGACCATATGGACACCTACGGGCACGACTTTGCCCGTCTGAAGCAGGCCTTCGTGGAATTCACGCAGCGGCTGSCGTTCTATGGCATCGCCGTGCTGTGCGTCGACGATCCGAACGTGCGCGAGATCCTGCCGTTCGTTTCCAAGCCGGTGGTGCGCTACGGCTTTGCAGAGGACGCGCAGGTGCGGGCCGTCGACGCGCGCGCGGTCGACGGCCAGATGCACTTCACCGTGCTGCGGCAGCTCAATGGCAACGGCGCCGAGCCCCCGCTGGATGTGGTGCTGAACCTGCCGGGGATGCACAACGTGCAGAACGCGCTGGCGGCGATCGCGATTGCCACCGAACTGGAGGTGCCGGACGCCGCCATCGTCAAGGCGCTGCGCGAGTTCCATGGCGTCGGCCGGCGTTTCCAGCGCTATGGCGAGGTGGCCACGGCAGACGGCAGCGGCACCTTCACGCTGGTGGACGACTACGGCCACCACCCGGTGGAGATGGCCGCGACGCTGGCGGCGGCGCGGGGTGCGTTCCCCGACCGGCGTCTGGTGCTGGCGTTCCAGCCTCACCGGTACACCCGCACGCGCGACTGTTTCGAGGATTTCATCAAGGTGCTGGGCACCGTCGACGCGCTGCTGCTGGCCGAGGTCTATCCGGCCGGCGAGCCGCCGATCATCGCGGCCGATGGACGCGCGCTGACCCGCGCGTTGCGCGTGGCCGGCCGCGTCGAGCCGGTGTTCGTCGAGTCGATCGAAGACATGCCGCAAGCCATCCTGACCGCGGCGCGTCCGGGCGACGTGGTGGTGACCATGGGCGCCGGCACGATCGGCGCGGTGCCGGGGCAACTGGTGTCTCAGCAGGCCGGCCAGGCCCCCGCCACGGCGGGCGTCGAGCGCGCGGCGCAATTCGTACAGCCTAACGGAGGACAGGCATGAGCTTCGTCGCCCATCCCAATATCGATCCGGCATCGCTGGGCAAGGTCGGCGTGCTGATGGGCGGCCGCTCGGCCGAACGCGAGATCTCGCTGCTGTCGGGCCAGGGCGTGCTGGCCGCGCTGCGCGCCCGCGGCGTCGACGCACATGCGTTCGACCCGGGCCGCCAGTCGGTGGTGGAGCTGGCCAATGCCGGCTTCGATCGCGTCTTTATCGCGCTGCACGGCCGCTACGGCGAGGACGGCACCATGCAGGGGCTGCTGGAGCAACTTGGCATCCCGTACAGCGGCAGCGGCGTGATGGCGTCCGCGGTGGCGATGGACAAGCCCGCCACGAAGCGGCTGTGGCTGGCCCATGGCCTACCGACGCCGCGCTTCGCGGTGCTGACGCCGGCTAGTGCCGACAACGACCTGGCCGCCGTGGTGGCCGATCTGGGGCTGCCGCTGATCGTCAAGCCGTCGCGCGAAGGCTCGTCGATTGGCCTGACCAAGGTGACCGATGCCGGCCAGATGCGCGCCGCCTATGAAAAGGCCGCGGCGCTGGACGACGAGGTGATCGCCGAGGCTTTCATCGACGGCGCCGAGCTGACCTGCCCGATCGTGGGCGAGGGTGCCGACGCGAGCGCGCTGCCGGTGATCCGCATCGTCGCCCCGGAGGCGAACTACGACTATCAGAACAAGTACTTCACGGACGTTACCCAGTACTTGTGTCCGGCGGGCCTGCCCGACGAACTGGAACAGGAAGTACGCCGCCTGGCGGTGCAGGCGTTCCGTGTGCTCGGCTGCCGTGGCTGGGCCCGCGCCGATGTGATGCTGACCGCCGACGGCAAACCCTATTTGCTGGAGATGAATACCTCGCCCGGCATGACCGGCCATTCGCTGGTGCCGATGTCGGCGCGCGCGGCCGGCATCAGCTACGAGGACTTCGTGCTGCAGGTGGTGGCCGCCGCGCGGCTCGACCTGAATCCCAACGACAACTGGAAACCCGACTGACGCCGGCGCGAGCCGGACGCTGACGCACGCGAGATCGACTGAAGATGTGGCATAACCCCCGCCTGCTGAACCTGATCGCCACCACGCTCTATGCCGTGGTGGTCGTGATGGCTTGCGCGGCCGGCCTGATGTGGCTGGCCCAGCGGCCGGTGTTCGCCATCACGCATGTCGAGGTGGCCCCGATGTACGGCGGCGCGCTGCGCCACGTCAACGCACCGAGCGTGCGCGCCAACGCCGTCTCGAAGCTCTCGGGCAATTTCTTCACGCTCGACCTCGATGCCGCGCGGCAGGCGTTTGAATCGGTGCCGTGGGTGCGGCGCGCCAGCGTGCGGCGCGAATGGCCCAGCGGGCTGTCGGTCCAGGTCGAGGAACATGAGCCGCTCGGCACCTGGGGCTCGCCCGAGACCGGCCGGCTGATCAATACCTATGGCGAGCTGTTCGTGGCCAATACCGCCGAGGCGGAAGAGGACGCGCAACTGCTCGCGCTCGACGGACCGCCCGGCAGTCATGGCGACGTGGTCGAGAAGCTGCAGATCATGCGCGAGTGGTTCCGGCCGTTGAAGGCCGAGCCGGTCGCGGTGACGCTGTCCGGGCGGTATGCCTGGCGGGCGAGGCTATCCAACGGCATGGTGGTCGAGCTGGGACGGGAGCAGACCGACCAGGACCGTGTCGCGATGGACGAGCGCGTGAAGCGCTTCGTCATTGCCTGGCCGCAGGTCACGGAACAGTGGGGCAAGCGGATCGAATACGCGGATTTGCGCTATCCGAACGGGTTTGCCATTCGGGCCGCCAACGTGCGTTTCCTTACCGAAGCCGAAGCGGCCGCGGCCGCGAAGCGCGAGGAAGCGGCGAAGGCAGGTGCGGCTTCCAACAACAATCCGACGCGACAGAGAAAAGAGAACGCGGAGAAAACCCGATGAGTAAGGAATACAAGGACCTGCTGGTTGGTCTGGACATCGGCACCTCGAAGGTGGCGGCGGTGGTCGCGGAGTTGCGCCCCGACGGCAGCTACGAGGTGATCGGGATGGGCCAATCCGAGTCCAAGGGGTTGAAGAAAGGGGTCGTGGTCAATATCGAGGCCACTGTGCAATCGATCCAGAAGGCCCTCGAGGAAGCCGAATTGATGGCCGACTGCAAGATCTCGGAGGTCTTCACCGGCATTGCCGGCAGCCATATCCGTTCGTTCAATTCGAGCGGCATGGTGGCGATCAAGGACAAGGAGGTCACGCAGACCGACGTGGCCCGCGTGATCGAGACCGCAAAGGCGGTCAACATCCCGACCGATCAGCAGATCCTGCACATCCTGACCCAGGAATTCATCATCGACGGGCAGGAGGATGTGCGCGAGCCGATCGGCATGAGCGGCATCCGGCTCGAGGTCAAGGTGCATATCGTCACCGGCGCGGTCAGCGCGGCGCAGAACATCGTCAAGTGCGTGCGCCGCTGCGGGCTGGAGGTGCACGACCTGATCCTGCAGCCGCTGGCGTCGAGCCTGGCGGTGCTGACCGAGGACGAGAAGGAACTGGGTGTGGTGCTGGTGGATATCGGTGGCGGCACCACCGATATCGCCATCTTCAGCGAAGGCGCGATCCGCCATACCGCGGTGATTCCGATCGCCGGCGACCAGATCACCAACGATATCGCGATGGCGCTGCGCACGCCGACGCCGGATGCGGAGGACATCAAGATCCGCTATGGCATCGCCAAGCAGGCCATCGCGGATCCGGAGGACATGATCGAAGTGCCGGGCGTCGGCGATCGCGGCACGCGCACGCTGTCGCGCCAGACGCTGGCGGCGGTGATCGRGCCGCGCATCGAGGAGCTGTATTCGCTCGTGCATCAGGTGGTGCGCGAATCGGGCTACGAGGAATTGCTGTCGTCGGGCATCGTCATTACCGGCGGCACGGCGATGATGCCCGGAATGGTGGAACTGGGAGAGGACATCTTCCTCAAACCGGTTCGGGTCGGCGTGCCCGAGTACCGCGGCAATCTGCACGAAGTCGTGAAGAGTCCGCGCTACTCCACCGTGATGGGTCTGCTGCTGGAAGGCCGCGTGCAACGGATGCGCGGTCGCAAGGTGGCGGTGCAGAGCGGTTCGGTCAAACAGATCTGGACGCGCATGAAGGAATGGTTCGTCGGCAATTTCTAACAAGACTTGAGCCGGCGGAATTTTGCGACGCGGGTGTCCACCGATAAGCGGGCGGCGCGTTGTAGGTGCAGTTTTCTTTTTTATTGGTTCTTTGTTCAGGAACCAAGGGTTGCGGCGGGGAGGCCGCAGCGTTTGGCGACTGATTTCTTTCGGAGGCAGTGATGGACTTTGACATGATCGAATCGGAAATGCAGGACGGGACCATCATCAAGGTGGTCGGCGTCGGTGGCGCGGGCGGCAACGCGGTGCAGCACATGATCAACCGCGGTGTGCAGGGCGTCGAATTCATCTGCATGAACACCGATGCCCAGGCGCTCAAACGCTCGACCGCGTCGCGCGTGCTGCAGCTTGGCAATACCGGCCTCGGCGCCGGCGCCAAGCCGGAAGTGGGCCGTGTCTGTGCGGAGCAGGCGCGCGACCAGATCGCCGACGCGCTGCGCGGCGCGCACATGGTCTTCATCACTGCGGGCATGGGCGGCGGCACGGGCACGGGCGCCGCGCCGATCGTGGCCCAGGTGGCGAAGGAAATGGGCATCCTGACCGTCGGCGTGGTCAGCAAGCCGTTCGACTTCGAGGGCGCGCGCCGCGCCAAGGTGGCCGAGGCCGGTTCGGGCGAGCTCGAGTCCAGCGTCGATTCGCTGATCGTCGTGCTCAACGAGAAGCTGTTCGAGGTGATGGGCGACGACGCCGAGATGGACAAGTGCTTCCAGTGCGCCGACGACGTGCTGCACAACGCCGTCGCCGGCATCGCGGAGATCATCAACGTCGACGGCCTGGTCAACGTGGACTTCGAGGACGTCAAGACGGTAATGGGCGAGCAGGGCAAGGCGATGATGGGTACCGCCACGGTGTCCGGCGTCGACCGCGCGCGCCTGGCCGCCGAGCAGGCCGTGGCCAGCCCGCTGCTGGAAGGCGTGGACCTGTCCGGCGCGCGCGGCGTGCTGGTCAACATCACGGCAAGCCGTTCGCTGAAGCTGTCCGAGACCAAGGAAGTCATGAACACCATCCGCAGCTACGCCGCGGAAGATGCGACCGTGATCTTCGGTACGGTCTACGACGACTCGATGGGCGATGCGCTGCGCGTTACCGTGGTCGCGACGGGCCTGGGCCGCTCGGGCAAGAAGCAGCAGCCGATGACGCTGCTCAAGACCGGTACCGACAATATGCCGGTGCAGATGATGGGCGGCCTGCAGCATGGCTCGGCGCTGCACAGCGCGCCGGACTACAGCGGCCTGGATACGCCGGCCGTGTTCCGCAGCCCGCGCGAAACCGCGTCGGCGCACGTGGCCGCGCTGCAGGAGAAGGGCGTCGATACCTACGACATCCCGGCCTTCCTGCGCCGCCAGGCGGACTGATCGCGGCGCGGCCGCCGGCCTGTGCCGGTAGCCGGACCGTCGCGCACCGCCGATTCGCGGCGCAAACGGGCGCTCCCTATCCGCCCCTTGCGTCGCCGGCGACGCGACCGACCGGTTGCCTGCCGCTCGCTGGCTTGCGCCGCCGACAGTCCGTCCGCATCCCGTTGCCGGGACAGGCGTGCCACCGGCCGCCTCCCCGGACTGGTCTCCCGCCGTGCCCGGCCGGGATGTGCCGCCGTCCGCGCGACGAGCGAAAGCTCGCCGCGCGGACGCATTTCATGAAGTCGTGCAAGCCTCACTCCATCGCTTCGCGCTGTCGGCGCATGCCGACAAGCCGCCAAGCCAAGGTCCCACTTGGGAGGGCATGGGGCGCGCACTATGATGCAGACTGGGTCGGCCCCGCCGGCCTTGGCAAAGGACCTTTCGATGATCGCAATCGGCCAGCGCGTGCCAGACGCCACGCTTTACGAGTACTTTGAAGTCGAGACGGGCGGTTGCGCCCTTGGACCGAACGCGTTTTCGGTCGCTGACCTGGTGCGGGGCCGACGCGTCGTGGTGTTCGGTCTTCCCGGGGCTTTTACGTCCACCTGTTCATCGAAGCACCTCCCGGGCTTCGTCAGGCATGCCGATGCCATCCGCGCCGCGGGGATCGACGAGATCTGGTGCGTGTCCGTCAACGACGCGAACGTGATGGGCGCATGGGGCCGCGAACACGGCACCACCGGCAAGGTGCGCATGCTGGGCGACGGCAGCGCCGAATGGACCCGCCTGCTGGGGCTCGACCAGGACCTGAGCAAGCGCGGCATGGGCGTGCGTTCGCGACGCTATGTCATGGTGCTCGATGATGGCGTGGTGACGCATCTTGCCGTGGAGGCGCCTGGCGAGTTCAAGGTCAGCAGCGCGGAAGCGGTGCTGGACGTGTTGCGCGACGGCGACGGTACGTTACGCAAAGAGTAACCTATGCGGCTTTTTTGATACACGCCCGCCTGCCGTTAACAGGCCGAAACAAAAGTGGTGCAGCGCGGAAATCCGCGCAGTGGTAAGATCGCATTTATTGCATCTCATGCCCGATAGATTTTAATAATTAGCAGAGGCCGTCATGTTGAAACAGCGCACCATCAAGTCCCTGGTCAAGACGGTCGGTATCGGCTTGCACTCGGGTCGGAAAGTGACGCTGACGTTGCGGCCCGCACCTGTCGATACCGGCATCGTATTCACTCGCGTCGATCTGCCCGAGGCCGTCGAAATCTCGGCGGCCGCATCGGCGATTGGCGATACCCGGCTCGCGTCCGTGTTGCAGAAGAATGGCGCGCGAGTGTCGACCGTGGAGCACCTGATGTCCGCCTGCGCGGGCCTGGGCATCGACAACCTCTACGTGGACGTCGACGCCGAGGAAATCCCGATCATGGACGGCAGCGCCGCTTCCTTCGTGTTCCTGCTGCAATCGGCGGGTATCGAGGAACAGCCGGCGGCCAAGAAGTTCATCCGTGTGAAGAAGGCGGTGGAGGTGCGCGACGGCGACAAGCTGGCGCGGCTGGAGCCATTCTTCGGCTTCAAGCTGTCGTTCACCATCGATTTCCGTCACCCGGCCGTCGACAAGACCGGCCAGACCTTCGAGATTGACTTCGCCGACACCAGCTATGTGCGCGAGATTGCCCGTGCTCGCACGTTCGGCTTCGCGCACGAAGTCGAGGCGTTGCGCGAGATGGGGCTGGCGCGGGGCGGTAGCCTTGACAACGCGATCGTGCTGGATGAGCACCGGATGCTGAACAACGAGGAACTGCGCTACGGCGACGAGTTCGTGCGCCACAAGATCCTCGACGCGATCGGCGACCTGTATGTGATCGGCCATCCGCTGATCGGCGCCTACGTCGCGCACAAGTCGGGTCACGGCCTGAACAACCAGTTGCTGCGCGCGCTGCTGGCCGACGAGGCGGCCTATGAAGTGGTCAGCTTCGAACGCCAGGAAGAGGCGCCGGCGGCGTTTCTGCCACAGTTGCAGCCGGCGTTTGCGTGAGGGGTTGTGGCGTTGGGCGGGGGAGAGGGCAGTCACGGCCCACCAGACGCCCTCACCCCCGATGCCGCGCCAACATCTCCCTCACCGCCTCCCGTAGCGGCGAATCCGGCAACGTCCTTTCGAGCTCGTGCAGGCTCGCGACGCCGGCCGCCGGGACCCCAGGCTTCGGCTTGCGCGGCGCAGGCTCGACTTCCCAATCTCCCCGCCCGACCTCGGGCTGGACCCTGACCTTGACCGCGTCGATGCCGGCGCCGCGCTGTTGCAGCCGCGCCAGCAGGCTCGGCACGATCTGGCGCACCCGCGCCGCCGCGGCGCCATGCGCCGCCAGCAGCAGCAAGGTGCGCGGCTCGCCGGGCGTGCGCATGTCCTGCTTGATCCCAGCCACCGCGATACCGGCGCGCAGCGCCGGCGGCAGCAGGGCCATCACCTCGCCTTCCAGCGCCGCCAGCTGCTGGGCGGTACGCATCAGCGACGATACCGGGCCGGATTTGGCGAGCCAGTCGTTCAGCGGCTTGGCGGCCGGCGTTTGCAGGGCGTGATGGGTGAACAGGCGCATGCCGCATTCTAGCGTGCCGGGCGGCGTCGCCGGCAGGCCGCGCGGGCCGGCCGCGGGCACCGCCGCGCCGCGCGCGCCGGCCCCGGAAACGCCGGCCGCGCGTGATAAACTCGGCGTTTTGCGCCAATCCTCTCTTTCCTCGCCCGCCTGATGCCTCGCCGTACTTTATGTGGCGGTGTGGCCGCGGCCGGACGGGGTAACACAATCGATGATCACGGGCCTTCTCAAGAAAGTCTTCGGCAGCCGGAACGAGCGGCTGATCAAACAATATCGGCGGACGGTCGAGCGGATCAACGCTCTGGAACCCAAGTTCGCGGCGCTGTCCGACGACGAGCTGCGCAACATGACGGAGCAGTTCCGCCAGCGCCATGCCGCCGGGGAATCGCTCGAGTCGCTGCTGCCCGAAGCCTTCGCGGTGTGCCGCGAGGCCAGCAAGCGCGTCATGAACATGCGCCACTTCGACGTCCAGATGATCGGCGGCATGGTGCTGAACGACAACAAGATCGCCGAGATGCGTACCGGCGAGGGCAAGACGCTGACCGCGACGCTCGCCGTCTACCTGAATGCGCTGACCGGCAAGGGCGTGCACGTCGTCACGGTCAACGATTACCTGGCGCAGCGTGACGCCGAATGGATGGGCCGGCTGTACAACTTCCTTGGCCTGTCGGTGGGCGTGAACCTGTCGCAGATGCCGCACGACCAGAAGCAGGCGGCCTACAACGCCGACATCACGTACGGCACGAACAACGAGTTCGGCTTCGACTACCTGCGCGACAACATGGTCTACGACCCGAGTCAGCGCGTCCAGCGGCCGCTGCATTACGCCATCGTCGACGAAGTGGACTCGATCCTGATCGACGAGGCCCGCACGCCGCTGATCATTTCCGGACAGGCCGAGAACCATACCGACCTGTACCAGCGCATGAACGGCATTCCCAAGCTGCTGGAGCGCCAGATCGGCGAGGAAAAGGCCGACGGCACCGGCGTCGAGAAGCCGGGCGACTACTACGTCGACGAGAAGGGCCACCAGGTCTACCTGACCGAGTCCGGCCACGAGAAGGCGGAGCGCATCCTGGCCGAGCAGGGCCTGATCGCCGAGGGCGAGTCGCTGTACGCGCCGCAGAACATCACGCTGATGCACCATCTGTACGCCGCCCTGCGCGCGCACAGCCTGTTCCATCGCGACCAGCACTATGTGGTGCAGAACGACGAGGTGGTGATCGTCGACGAATTCACCGGCCGCCTGATGACCGGCCGCCGCTGGTCCGACGGCCTGCACCAGGCGGTGGAGGCCAAGGAAGGCGTGACGATCCAGCAGGAAAACCAGACGCTGGCGACGATCACCTTCCAGAACTACTTCCGCATGTACGAGAAGCTGGCCGGCATGACCGGTACGGCCGATACCGAGGCGTACGAATTCCAGGAAATCTACGGCCTGGAAGTGGTGGTGATTCCAACCAACCGTCCGACGCAGCGCAAGGACCTGCAGGACCAGATCTACAAGACGTCGAAGGAGCGCTACGACGCCGTGGTGCGCGATATCCGCGACTGCTACGAGCGCGGCCAGCCGGTGCTGGTGGGTACCACGTCGATCGAGACGTCGGAATACCTGTCCGATCTGCTGAACAAGGAAAAGCTGCCCCATCAGGTGCTCAACGCGAAGCAGCACGCCCGCGAGGCGGAGATCGTCGCGCAGGCCGGCCGGCCGAAGATGATCACCATCGCCACCAATATGGCGGGCCGCGGTACCGACATCGTGCTCGGCGGCAATGTCGAGAAGCAGGCGGCCATCATCGAGGCGGACCCGAATCTGTCCGCCGCCGACAAGGCCGCGCGCATCGAGAAGTTGAAGTCGGAATGGCAATCGCTGCACGAGCAGGTCAAGGCGGCCGGCGGCCTGCATATCGTCGGCACGGAACGCCATGAATCGCGCCGGATCGACAACCAGCTGCGCGGCCGTGCGGGCCGCCAGGGCGACCCGGGCTCGTCGCGTTTCTATCTGTCGCTCGACGACCAGTTGCTGCGCATCTTCGCGGGCGACCGCGTGCGCGCGATCATGGACCGCCTGAAGATGCCCGAGGGCGAGCCGATCGAAGCCGGCATCGTCACGCGCTCGATCGAGTCGGCGCAGCGCAAGGTCGAGGGCCGCAACTTCGATATCCGCAAGCAGCTGCTGCAATACGACGACGTCGCCAACGACCAGCGCAAGGAAATCTACAAGCTGCGCAACGAGGTGCTGGAGGCCAACGACGTTGGCGAGATGATCCGCAATCTGCGCGACGGCGTGCTGGTCGAGCTGTTCCGCGAACACGTGCCGGCCGAGTCGATGGAAGAGCAGTGGGACATCGCCGGCCTGGAGGCGCGTCTGCGCGAGGACTTCGGCCTTGACCTGCCGCTGGCCCAGACCATCGAGTCCGCGCAGAGCATCGAGGACGAAGAGCTGCTGCAGATGATCCTGTCGGCGGCCAACGAGAAGTACGAGGCCAAGGTCGCGCAGGTGGGCCGCGAAGCCTTTGCCGGCTTCGAGCGCTCGGTGATGCTGCAAAGCATCGATACGCACTGGCGCGAACATCTGGCGGCGCTGGATCATCTGCGTCAGGGCATCCATCTGCGCGGCTATGCGCAGAAGGACCCGAAACAGGAATACAAGCGCGAGTCGTTCGAGCTTTTCGCGCGGCTGCTCGACGTGATCAAGAGCGAAGTCACGCGCATCGTCTTCAACGTGCAGATCCAGTCGCCGGAGGAGCTCGAACAGGCGTCCGAGCAGATCGAGGACGATCTGTCGCACCTCGAGAACGTGCGCTACCAGCATGACGAGTTCGGCGGTGCGGGCGGGCAGGCCGCCCAGCGTGCCGCCGAGGCCGGTGGGGATACCGCCGTGGCCGCCACGCCTCGCGTCGGCCGCAACGACCCGTGTCCGTGCGGTTCCGGCAAGAAGTACAAGCATTGCCACGGCCGGCTGGCCTGATCGCCCCCTCTTACGAACACAGCAGCGAAGCGAGGAATTCATATGGCAGTCAATTTGCCGCTGCCGCGCGCAGAAGATCTGAAACCGGTCGCCGGCGTCGAGCTGGGCTGGGCCGAGGCCGGCATCCGCAAGGCCAACCGCAAGGACGTGATGGTCGTGCGTGTGGCCGAAGGCAGCACCGTGGCCGGCGTGTTCACCCGTAACCGATTCTGCGCCGCGCCGGTACAGGTATGCCGCGAACATCTGGCCGCGGGCAAGGGCATCCGGGCGCTGGTCGTCAACACCGGCAACGCCAATGCCGGTACCGGTCAGCCTGGCCTTGCCAATGCTCGCGCGACCTGCGAGGCCGTGGGCAAGCTGCTCGGCATTGGTGCCGACCAGGTGCTGCCGTTCTCGACCGGCGTGATCCTCGAACCGCTGCCGATGGACCGGCTGCTGGCGGGGCTGCCGGCAGCCGTCGACAATGCCAAGGCTGACAACTGGCTGGCGGCGGCCGAGGCGATCATGACGACCGACACGCAGCCGAAGGCCGCGTCCCGCACGGTGCAGATCGGCGGCAAGACCGTCACGCTGTCCGGCATCAGCAAGGGCGCCGGCATGATCCGGCCCAATATGGCGACGATGCTGGGCTTTATCGCCACCGACGCGTCGGTCGCACAGCCGGTGCTGCAGGCGTTGGTGACGCATGCAGCCGATCACTCCTTCAATAGCATCACGATCGACGGCGATACGTCGACCAACGATTCCTTCGTGCTGATCGCTACGGGGCAGTCGGGTGCGCCGGTCATCGATCGCGCCGATGGCGAGGCCTTCGAAGCGCTGCGCGACGCGGTGACGTCGCTTGCGCAGGAACTCGCGCAGATGATCGTGCGCGACGGCGAGGGCGCGACCAAGCTGATGACCATCCGGGTGGAAGGCGGCCGCGATGTGGCCGAGTGTCGCCAGATCGCCTATGCGGTTGCGCATTCCCCGTTGGTCAAGACCGCGTTCTATGCATCCGATCCCAATCTCGGCCGCATCCTGGCGGCGGTGGGCTATGCCGGCGTCGACGACCTCGATGTCGCCCGCGTCAACCTGTGGCTGGACGATGTGTGGGTCGCCAGGGACGGCGGCCGCAACCCGGACTACCGCGAGGAAGACGGCCAGCGCGTGATGAAGCAGGCCGAGATCACGGTGCGCATCGCGCTCGGCCGCGGCGACGCCACGGCCACCGTCTGGACCTGCGACCTGTCGCACGACTACGTGTCGATCAACGCCGACTACCGCTCCTGATGCTGTAGCGACGGGGAAGGTCCGTGTGGGCCTTCCCCTGGATTTTCCTGTCCTTGCGCGCCGGCGCGTGCCGGCCGCCCTCCGTCCTTCCGCTGACGCCATGTCCGATCTCGCCGCCCGTCTCGATCAATTTCTCGGCCGCCTCGAGCAATGGCTGCCGCCCCAGCTCACGGAGGCCGACTGGCAGCAGGCCGTGGCCTTCCGCTGGCGCAAGCGCCAGAGCCTGTTCGGCAACATCGGCTACCTCCAGCCGATCCGCCAGCTGCCGCCCATCTATCTGGACGACCTGAAGAATATCGAGCGGCAGAAGCAGGCGATCGTCGCCAATACGCGCCAGTTCGTGCAGCGCCTGCCTGCCAACAACGTGCTGCTGACCGGCGCGCGCGGCACCGGCAAGTCGTCACTGATCAAGGCCTGCCTGAACGCCTTCGTCGGCGAGGGGCTGCGGCTGGTGGAGGTCGACAAATCCGATCTGGGCGATCTGGGCGATATCGTCGAGCAGTTGGCGCAGCGTCCGGAGCGGTTCGTCGTCTTCTGCGACGATCTGTCGTTCGAGGACGGCGAATCGGGCTACAAGTCCTTGAAGTCGGCGCTGGACGGGTCGGTGGCGGCGCAATCGGACAATGTGCTGATCTACGCCACCTCCAATCGTCGCCATCTGCTGCCCGAATACATGAAGGACAACGAGGGCTATCGGCATACCGACGATGGCGAGATCCATCCCGGCGAAGTGGTCGAGGAGAAGATCTCGCTGTCCGAGCGCTTCGGCCTGTGGCTGTCGTTCTACCCGCCCAAGCAGGACGAATACCTGGCCATCGTCGGACATTGGCTGCGCCATTTCGGCTGCACCGACACCGATATCGAGGCCGCCCGCGGGGAGGCGCTGGTGTGGGCGCTTGAACGCGGCTCGCGCTCGGGCCGCGTGGCATGGCAGTTCGCGCGCGACTGGGGTGGCAAGCATGGCCGCCCGTTCAGCGGCCACGCCGGCGAGCCCAAGCCATGAGCGGCGCCCGTCCGGTCACCGAGGTAGCGGTTGGCGTGCTGGTGCGCGGTGACGGCCGCTTCCTGCTGGCGCAGCGGCCATCGGGCAAGCCCTACGAGGGATACTGGGAATTTCCGGGCGGCAAGCTGGAGCCGGGCGAATCGGTGGAGGCGGCGCTTGCGCGCGAATTGCACGAGGAACTTGGCCTCGACATCACCGCGTCGGCGCGCTGGCATGTGCTGGAGCACGATTATCCGCACGCCTATGTGCGGCTGCATTTCTGCAAGGTGACGGGGTGGAACGGCGAGCCGGTGGGGCGCGAGGGCCAGGCGTTCTGCTGGGAGACGGTGCCGGTCACGGTGGCACCGCTGTTGCCGGCAACCATTCCCGTGGTGGAGTGGCTGGGGGCGGAGGGGGTTTAGCGGTCTGTTCTTGTTGGCGGTGACTGCCCTCAATCCTCTCCATCCTCCCGCTCCGCCCCCTCCGGGGCATCCTCGCCCGGTTTACCACCGATCACATACTTCTCGGTGGCCCAGGCCCCCAGGTCGATCTGCTTGCAGCGTTCGGAACAGAAGGGCCGGAACTTGTTCTCCGGTACCCAAACCACGTCCTTGCCGCAGGTCGGGCATTTGACTACGGTCGGCATGGCCAATCAGAAATTGCAGAGTTTCAGCAGGAAAGGAATATCGGCGTCGACCGAGCGGGGGCGCATGTCGCCATCCTGCTGCGTGAAGCGTACCCACAGCATGTACTTGTTCGCGCTCATCTCGGGGATGAAGGCCAGCAGCGACTCGTCCAGCAGCACCTGCATCAGCTGGTAGCTGCGGCCGGACAGCATCTGCTGATAGCTGCCGCCGGTGGCGATCACCTTGCCGCTCTGGCCGGATTCGCGCAGCAGCCGAAGCACGGCGCCCGTGCCGATGCGCAGCGGCACCAGCGGGCGGACCCACTTGAGGATATCGGCGCGGCGTTCCTCGGCGGGCCGATGCTGCCATGCGTAATACGACGGCAGGTCGAACTCGCAGGTGCCGCCGGGGATGATGGCACGGCTGCGGATGCTGGTGAGCCACTCGTTATCGGTCAGCAACTGGCCCGCCTTGCCGACGGTCTGGTTCAGTTGCGCGATGGCCTGTTCGATCTCGCCGATCACGGCATCGAGCGTCTGCTGGTCGATCTGCGGACTGGCGCGCAGCGCGTTCAGCGCCTGGCGTTGCCGGTCCAGCTCCTTGATCAGGTCGCTTTTCAGGTCCGCGCGGCCGGCCACGTCGATGATCTCGAACACGGTCGTCAGCGCGACATGGTGCTGCAGCGGATGCTCCTGTGCGAGAAAGTAATCCAGGCGATCGAACAGGTCCTCCAGGCGCAGGAGTGTCCTGATGCGTTCGTTGAAAGGATATTCGTACAGAATCAAGGGGAGTGTCCGTGCGGCGCGGCGTCGGGCCAGCTTGCCGGCCCAGTCGGATTCGGTGTCGAATCGGCTCAGGCCGGGGCGCGAGGCGATCGGTACAGAGAAGCACGCGGAGCTTCCACGTGCGGCCGTATGCATGCCCTCGGCAGCATATTCCAACGCATTCTATGCGAGAGCGCGTGCGAGGACAATGAAAGCCGGCCAATCCGGCCCCCGCGGAAGCAGGAAATCCGCCCCGGGTGTACCGGAAGTGCGGTGTCATCGCAGGAGGGCGGCACCGGCGGGCTTATTCCTCCCGATGGGACGTGGCGGCCAGTTCCCTGTAACGACGATCCAGCGCGGCCACTTGCGGGGCCAGGGCTTGCGCCGGACCGTCGTTGTCGATGACGTCGTCGGCACAGGCCAGCCGCTGCGCACGCGTGGCCTGCCTGGCCATGATGGCTTCCACCTGTTCGCGCGCGAAGCCGTTTCGCGCCATCACCCTGGCGATCTGCGTCGTTTCGCTGCAGTCGACCACCAGCACACGGTCGACGCGATCGCGCCAGGTGCCGGACTCGACCAGCAGCGGCACCACATAGATCAGATAGGCGTGTTGCCCCCCGTCGCGGATGGCGGCGGCACGTGTTTCGGTGACCTGCCGGATCAGCGGATGCGTAATGGCTTCCAGTCTCGCCTTCGCCGTGGCGTCGGAGAACACCAGCGCGCGCATGGCGTCCCGGTCCATTGCCCCATCGGCGCGCAGACAGCCGGGCCCGAAGGCCTCCACCAGCGCCGCGATCGCGGCCCCACCGGGCGCGGTGATCTCGTGCGCGATCAGGTCCGTATCGATCAGCGCGGCCCCGCGCTCGGCGAACAGGTCCGCGACGCGGCTCTTGCCCGAGCCGATGCCACCAGTAAGTCCGATCTGAAGCATGCCTGCAGCGTTCCTTTTATCGCTCTGTCAGTGTGCCAGTGGCTGCCAGGCCAGCGCGAGCAGTTCGGGCAGCAACCAATGGCTGCCCGCGAACAGCACCACGCCCCCCGCCACGGCGAGAAATGGCCCGAAGGGCAGGTGTTCATCCGGATTGTGACGTCGCAACGCGATAGCGGCAAAACCGAGCGCAATCCCGGCCAGCGATGACAGCAGGATCACCGCCGGCAGTGCCTGCCATCCAAACCAGCCCCCCAGCGCCGCCACCAGCTTGAAATCGCCGTAACCCATGCCCTCCTTGCCGCGCAACACGCTGAACAGCCACGACACCGTCCACATGAACAGGTAACCCGCGACGGCGCCGATCACCGCGTCCGGCAGCGGCGCGAACATGCCATGGACATTGACCAGCAGCCCCAGCCACAGCAGCGGCTGCGTGATCTGGTCGGGCAACAGTTTCGTCTCGGCGTCAATGACGGCCAGCGCCAGCAACGACCATCCCAGCGCCATCGCGGCCAACGCCTGCCAGCCTGGACCGAACTGCCATACCGCCGCGACCGCGAACAGCGCGCTGGCCAGCTCGACCGCGGGGTAGCGCAACGGAATGGGGGCGCCGCAAGCCGAACAGCGGCCGCGCAATAGCAGATAACCGAGCACCGGGATGTTCTCCCATGGCGCAATGGCGTGGCCACAGTGAGGGCAGGCCGAGCGCGGCACCGCGAGATCGTAGCGTTCCGGGAAGGGCAGCGGCTCGTTGCGCGACTGCGCCTGCCAGTTCGCGTCCTCGCGCTCGATCATCCGCGGCAGGCGATGGATTACCACATTGAGGAAGCTGCCGACCACCAGGCCGAGCAATGCCGCGGCGGTCAGCAGGAACCACGGCGGCAGCGCCGCCAGTGCCGCGATCTGCCATTGCATCTGCCCTTGGCCATGCGCAGTCGCGCCAAGCAGGGATGTCATCGTCATGGATCAGACCGCCTGCGCCAGCTGGAAGATCGGCAGATACATGGCTACCACCATGCCGCCGATCAGCACGCCGAGCACCACGATGATCAACGGTTCGAACAACGCCGCCATCGAGGCCACGGCCTCGTCGATATTCCGCTCGTGCGCGTCCGCGACCCGGGCCAGCATCGTGTCGACGGCGCCGGCCTGTTCGCCGATCTGCACCATCTGCAGCAGCATCTCGTCGAACAGTCCGGCGCCGCGCAATGCCTGGCTCAGGCTGGCGCCGCTGGCGACCGCATGGGCGGCACGCCGCGTAGCATCGCAATAGGCCCAGTTGCCCGACGCGTGCCCGGTGGCTTCCATGGCGTCCATCAGCGGCAGTCCGGACTGCAGCAGCGTCGACAGGGTTCGCGTCCAGCGCGCTGTCACGGCCTTGCGCAACACGCCGCCCAGCACGGGCAGGCGCAGCGCAATCCGGTCGCGCAGCCGTTGCGCCCGTTCCGAATGCCGCAGCGCGCGCATGCCTGTCGCCGCCACCAGCACCGGCAAACCGAGCAGCACTGGCCAATACGCGGCCATGGCGTCGGACCAGGCGATCACCAGCCGCGTCAGCGCGGGGAGGCTGGCGTCGACGTCCGCGCCCTGGCCCGCGATGCTGGCGAAGACGTCCTTGAAGGCGGGAACCACCGCGGTTCCCAGGATTGCCAGCACGACGGCAGCCACCGCCAGCAATACCGCCGGATAACGCAGCGCGGCCCGCAGTCGGGCACGTAATGCGATCGACGCTTCCAGTTGGCGGGCGAGCCTGTCGAGCTGCTCCGGCAGCACGCCGCCCGCCTCGCCGGCTTCGACCAGGTTGCAATACAAGGGACCGAACACCTGCGGGTGGGGACGCAGCGCCTGCGCGAGGCTGCTGCCTGACTCGATGTCGTCGCGTACCGCCGACAGCAGCCGCGCAAAGCGGGCGTTGGCATGGCCGCGTGCGATCAGATCGATCGATTGCAGCAGCGGAATGCCAGCGTGCAGCAGGGTGCCGAGTTGCCGCGTGAAGCGGGCGGTATCGCCGGCACCGATCCGCCGGCCACGTGGCGCCGGACATGGGCTGACACGTATGGAACAGAGGCCACGCACGCGCAGCGCCGCCCGGACGTCGGCTGGCGTGGCCGCGCGAAGCTCGCCACTGGCGGCCTTGCCCGCGCCATCGCGCGCGGTCCAGCGAAAGCGCGGCATGGCATGGGCGCCCGCGTTCGCGGACTGGCCAAAGGCGCGCCCGGTTGCGATGGTGGGCATGGTTGGCATGGCTCGCATCGGTTGTCGTTATGTGTGTCGATGTGCGGCGGATTGGCGAAGGCCGGTTCTGAAGCCGTCAGCGCACCGTGATGGCCAGCACCTCATCCAGTGAAGTGACGCCCTGCCTCACCTTGAGCAGCCCCGCCTCGCGCAACGATAGCACGCCATCGTGACGCGCCTGCGCGGCGATGCGCGTGGCATCGCCATGCGACAGGATGATCCGCTGGATCGCCTCGGTGACGGGCATCACCTGGTGGATGCCGCATCGCCCCCGGTAGCCGGTGCCGCCGCAAGACTCGCAACCCACGGGACGGTACGGCTGCCAGCCGCCGTCGAGCCCGGCGTCGCCGAATCCGGCGTCGTGCAACGCCTCACGGGGCAGGGACGCCGGTCGCTTGCATGTACACAGCCGGCGGGCCAGACGCTGTGCCGTGATGATATGCAGGCCGGCCGCGAGATGAAACGGCGCCACACCCATATGCAATAGGCGCGTCAATGTGGCCGGCGCATCGTTCGTGTGCAATGTCGAGAAGACCAGATGCCCGGTCTGCGCTGCCTTGATCGCGATATCGGCCGTTTCGAAATCACGAATTTCGCCGACCATGATGATGTCCGGGTCCTGCCGCAACATCGCGCGCAGCGCGGCGGCGAAGCTCAGGCCGACCTTGTCGTTGATATTGATCTGGTTGATGCCGGCAAGGCGGATCTCCGCTGGATCCTCCGCGGTCACGATATTGATATCTCCGCGGTTGCGCAATTGCAGGCAGGTATAGAGCGACACCGTCTTGCCGCTGCCGGTGGGCCCCGTGACCAGGACCATGCCATGGGGCCGTCCGATGGCATGCAGCAGTTGTGTCTTCTGGGAAGGCTCGTAGCCGAGTTGATCGATATCGAGATGATCGGTCGTATTGGGCAACAGCCGCAGCACGACCTTCTCGCCGGACACCGTCGGCAGCGTCGATACGCGAATATCGACCTCGCGCGGCGTGGGCGCGTCCACACGGACCGTCATGCGGCCGTCCTGCGGGATGCGACGCTCCGCGATATCGAGCCGCGCCAGCACCTTGATGCGCGTGACGATGCGATCGCGGATCTCCATTGGCGGTTGCGCGACCTCGTGAAGCGCGCCGTCGACGCGAAAGCGCACGCGGCAGAAGGTGTCGTACGGCTCGACGTGCACGTCCGACGCGCCCCGACTGCAGGCTTGCGTCAGCAGGCTTTGCACGAAGCGGACCACGGGGGCGTCGTCGACCTCGGGTGCGACGCGTCGTGCGCGGGGCGACTGCGTTGCCGCGTCGTCGTACTTGATCCAGTCGTGGCTGCCCGTCGGCAACGGTGGGCGGGCTGTAGCGGGTGCGGGCATGGGCGGGCGATGGCGCTGACGATGATCACCAGCGCAGTATGCTCGCGCGCTGCAGTACGCCGGAATCAGACGGCGGCGCAACCGCATGCCGGAATGGCGCCATGTTCATCAGAACCCGACAGGAGACGAAAAAAAAGCCGTGCACATGGTGCACGGCTTTTTTCTGAAAACTGGTCGGGGTGAGAGGATTCGAACCTCCGGCCTCTACGTCCCGAACGTAGCGCTCTACCAGGCTAAGCTACACCCCGTTTTCCTTCCCGCATTTGCTGCGACTTCCAACACGACTTCCGCAACGCTGGTATCGCGTCAAGATTGTCGCTGCAGCGAGAAAGCACATAACTTTATCAGGGTTTCCTTCAGTTGGGAAGGGGGGAATTGCATCGCGGCGCGTTCGGCCGCGTCGGCCTCGCGTTTGGCGGCCTCGAAGGTGGCCTCCAGCGCGCCGGTTTGATGAATGGCCGCGAACACCGCGTCGAAATGCTCGGTGCCCCCTTGCACGATGGCGTCGCGCGCCAGCGCGCGCTGTTCGGCGCTGCCGTGTTCGATCAGGTGCAGCAGCGGCAGCGTGGGCTTGCCTTCGCGCAGGTCGTCCCCGGCGTTCTTGCCCATCTGCTCGGCGCTGGCCGTGTAGTCCAGCATGTCGTCGATCAGCTGGAACGCCGTGCCGATGCGGCGGCCATATTCGGCCGCGGCTTCTTCCATCGCGGCATCGGCGCCGGCCAGCACGGCGCCGAGCTGGGCCGAAGCCTCGAACAGCTTGGCCGTCTTGTAGCGGATCACCTGCAGGTAGCGCTCGACAGTCACGTCGGGGTCGTGCATGTTCAGCAGCTGCAGCACCTCGCCCTCGGCGATCACATTGGTCGCGTCCGACAGGATCTCCATGATGCGCATGCTGCCGGCGTCCACCATCATCTGGAAGGCGCGCGAATAGAGAAAGTCGCCCACCAGCACGCTGGCCGCATTGCCGAACACCGCGTTGGCCGTCTGGCGGCCGCGGCGCAGTTCGGACTCGTCCACCACGTCGTCATGCAGCAACGTGGCGGTGTGGATGAACTCGACCACGGCGGCCAGCTCGTGATGGCGATGTCCTTCGTAGCCGAAGGCGCGCGCGGACAGCAGCAGGATCACCGGACGCAGGCGCTTGCCGCCCGCGCCAATGATGTATTCGCCAATCTGCTCGATCAGCGGCACTTCGGAAGACAGGCGCTGCCGGATGACCGCGTCGACGGCGCGCATGTCGGCGGCGACCGGAGCGAGCAGGGCAGAGGCGGAAGACTGAGGCAAGATGATCACCGTGACGAAGAGCGTGGGATTATATGCGATGGGCGGCGCCGCATGGCGGGGAAGGCGCGTCCCGGGGCGGCAACGGTGCGGTGACGTGGCGGCAACGACGCGGTGCGCGGGGCATCGGGTAAGCCCGATGGCGAACGAACGGCGCGGCGCAGGGCCGTCCACCTATAATCCCGGTCATGAACAAGCCGATTCCTCCCGACCGGCCGGACCGCCGCAACCCGCGCCGCATGGCCTGGTGGGTCGCGTTCGCGGCCCTCGCGGGTTTCCTGCTCGCTGAAGCGACCTGACACCGCGGGAAGCGGTGCGCCCCGACAGGCACATGGCGGCCGGCGGCTGTGCAGCGCCCGTCTCAGACAACCTATGTGGTTGTTTTCTTTGCGCTTTTCCCGATCCTCGTATAGAATGCCGAGTTTCCTCCGGCGTATCACGGATCTTTGCGTGGACTTTTGTTCCCTGGACTCGTGCCGGCGGGAGATAACCTCGCCTGTTGGCGCCGCAAGGCGCGGGCGTTTTATTTACATCGAGAGGTTCGACAATGTACGCGGTCGTAAAAACCGGCGGCAAGCAATATAAAGTTGCCGCTGGCGAAAAACTGAAAGTAGAACAGATACCGGCAGACATTGGCGCAGAAATCACGCTCGACCAAGTGCTCGCAGTGGGCGCTGGCGACCAAATCAAGTTTGGTACGCCGCTGGTCAGCGGGGCTTCCGTCAAGGCTACCGTTATCTCCCAGGGTCGTCACGACAAGGTGAAGATCTTCAAGATGCGCCGTCGCAAGCACTACCAGAAGCGTCAGGGCCATCGCCAGAATTACACCGAACTGCGCATCGAAGCCATCGTCGCCTGAGCCCCGGCTCGGCACGAGGTCGATA
Source organism: Cupriavidus gilardii J11 (assembly GCF_007829435.1). Lineage (GTDB taxonomy): Bacteria > Pseudomonadota > Gammaproteobacteria > Burkholderiales > Burkholderiaceae > Cupriavidus > Cupriavidus gilardii_D. The sequence goes on along the minus strand of NZ_VLJN01000067.1, from coordinate 87,328 downwards.
GCGACATCAGGTACAGGACAGGAGTTAAGTCATGGCACAGAAAAAAGGCGGCGGTTCCACGCGGAACGGCCGTGATTCCGAATCGAAGCGTCTGGGTGTGAAGGTGTTCGGTGGCCAGGCCATCAACGCCGGCGGCATCATCATTCGTCAACGCGGCACCCGCGTTCATGCCGGCGAGAACGTCGGTGTGGGCAAGGACCACACGTTGTTCGCCCTGGTCGACGGCCACGTGAAGTTCGCCGTCAAGGGCGCTGCGAAGAAGCAGCAGGTCAGCGTCGTTCCGGCAGCCTGACACCGCCTTTGCAGCACGAAGGCCCCGCAACGCTTGCGGGGCTTTTTCTTTTGTGGCGACAATATTCGACGTCGCCCGCCGCGTGGGTAGGCATGACCGATGCGGCCGGTTTACTCACGGAAAACCATCATGAAGTTCATCGACGAAGCCCGAATCGAAGTCATTGCCGGTAATGGCGGCAATGGCAGCGCGTCGTTCCGGCGCGAGAAGTTTGTGCCGTTCGGCGGACCGGACGGCGGCGATGGCGGGCGCGGCGGCAGCGTCTTCGCAGTGGCCGATCGCAACATCAACACGTTGATCGACTACCGCTACGCCAAGAAGCACGTGGCCCGCAACGGCGAGAATGGCCGCGGCTCCGATTGCTATGGCGCCGCCGGCGAGGACGTGACGCTGCGGATGCCGGTTGGCACCTTGATCACCGACGTCGACACCGGCGAGGTGATCGCCGACCTGACCGAGCACGGGCAGACGGTGTGCCTGGCCGAGGGCGGCATGGGCGGCTGGGGCAACCTGCACTTCAAGTCGAGTACCAACCGGGCGCCGCGCCAGCAGGTCGATGGCAAGCCGGGCGAGCGCCGCATGCTGAAGCTGGAGCTGAAGGTGCTGGCGGACGTCGGCCTGCTTGGCATGCCCAACGCCGGCAAGTCGACCTTTATCTCGCAGATATCGAATGCGCGTCCGAAGGTGGCCGATTACCCGTTCACCACGCTGCATCCGAACCTGGGCGTGGTGCGCGTCGACCATGAGCAGTCGTTCGTGGTCGCCGATATCCCCGGTCTGATCGAAGGCGCGGCCGAAGGGGCCGGCCTGGGCCACCAGTTCCTGCGCCATCTGCAGCGCACCGGCCTGCTGCTGCATATTGTCGATCTGGCGCCGTTCGACGAGGCGGTCGATCCTGTAGCCGAGGCGCGCGCCATCGTCGGCGAACTGCAGAAGTACGACACCACGCTGTACGAGAAGCCGCGCTGGCTGGTGCTGAACAAGCTGGACATGATCCCGGACGAGGAGCGCGAGGCGAGGGTCAAGGACTTCATCAAGCGCTACAAGTGGAAGGGGCCGGTGTTCCGGATTTCGGCGCTGACCGGTGAAGGGTGCCGCGAGCTGGTCTACGCGATCAAGGACCATCTGGCCGCGATCAAGGCCGAGGAAGCGGCCGCGCTGGCCGAGCCCGATATCCGCCTGGATGAGCGCCTCCACAATATCGATCGCGACGAAGACGCGCGCTGATTCCCGAATAGACAGGACCCACACCATGCAATCGGTCATCGCGCAGGCAAAGCGCATTGTCGTCAAGGTCGGCTCGAGCCTGGTCACCAACGACGGCAAGGGGCTGGATCACGATGCCATCGCCCGCTGGGCGGCGCAGATCGCGAAGCTGCGCGGCATCGGCAAGGAAGTGGTGCTGGTGAGCTCGGGGGCGATCGCGGAGGGGATGCAGCGGCTGGGATGGTCGAAGCGTCCGCGCGAGATCCACGAACTGCAGGCGGCCGCGGCCGTGGGCCAGATGGGCCTGGCCCAGGTCTACGAGAGCCAGTTCGGCCGCTACGGCATCCGTACCGCGCAGGTGCTGCTGACGCATGCCGATCTGGCCGACCGCGAGCGGTATCTGAATGCGCGTTCGACGCTGCTGACGCTGCTCGCGCTCGGCGTGGTGCCGATCATCAACGAGAACGACACGGTCGTCACCGATGAGATCAAGTTCGGCGACAACGACACGCTGGGCGCGCTGGTCACCAACCTGATCGAAGGCGATGCACTGGTGATCCTGACCGACCAGCGCGGCCTCTATACCGCCGATCCCCGCAAGGATCCGGACGCCGAGTTCGTGCACGAGGCCCTGGCCGGCACGCCGGAGCTGGAAGCGATGGCCGGTGGCGCCGGTACGTCGATCGGCCGCGGCGGCATGCTGACCAAGATCCTGGCGGCCAAGCGTGCTGCCAAGTCCGGCGCGCACACGGTGATCGCGTCGGGCCGCGAGTCAGAGGTGCTGGCGCGGCTGGCCGGTGGCGAGGCGATCGGCACGCAATTGCTCGCGCCGACGGGCCGCCTGACGGCACGCAAGCAGTGGATGGCCGACCATCTGCAATTGCGTGGCCGCGTGGTGATCGATGCCGGGGCCGTGGAAAAGCTGACCTCGGGTGGCAAGTCATTGCTGCCGATCGGCGTGGTCGAGGTCCAGGGTGAGTTTGCGCGAGGCGAAGTGATCGCTTGCGTGGATGCCGCGGGGCACGAGGTCGCGCGCGGCCTGACAAACTATTCCAGCGCGGAAGCGCGGCTGATCGCCCGCAAGCCGTCGTCTGAGATCGAGACGGTGCTCGGCCATCTGAACGAGCCCGAGCTGATTCATCGGGACAATCTGGTGCTCTTCTGAAGGACGCTGTGGTTTAAGGCACCGTCGTCCCCGCGTTCGCGGGGACGACGGTGGCAGGGATGGTTACTGGAACCGTGCCGCCGACCTCGGCGTGCCGTCCCGCAGCGTGCGGACGATGTCCTCAGCCTTGCCAGCCACCGTGCGGCCTTCGCACAGATAGTCGATCGCCAGGTTGGCGGCGTAGCTGTTGCGCACGCCCGGGTCCATCCGTCGCCATTGCTCGGCGCCCACGCTGCTGTTCGGCACCCACTGCTTGCTGCCGGGCGGCATGGTGGCGAACAGCTTGCGCTGGAAGGTGTCACACCGCACGCCCTCGTGGCTGATATTGCGCGCGCCGCTCGGGCTGCTGACCACCACGGTATAGCGTACCGCGCCATCCTCGCCCACCACGATCGACTTGGCGTCCACGGCGAACGACAGCCGCCCGGTGGTGCCCACCTCGAACGGGATCAGGTCCGCTTCGGCCGGTGGCGCCGGCAGCTTGGTCGGCGCCTCGTTGAATCCCTTCGAGGCAAGCCGGTCGAGCAGGAATACCGGTTCCTGGTCATCCACGGGCATCTCCCGTTCGATCTGGGGCGTGCTCGAGCATGCCGTCAGGGTGGCAATGGCGAACAGGCCCGCGGTCATGGCCAGCGCGCGCTGGCGACCGGGGCGGAAACGTCGGCCGAAGCCGGCGGGGTTAGTCATCGGATCTCCGAATGTCGGCGCAGACCGTGTCCTGCGGTTGCGTCAGGGTGGCGATATCAGGCGTGGGTTCGGCGCAGGGCGGGGCGTGGTCTTGTCGACGGCCGCCGGCGCGCTGGGGTCCTGTGCGCGCCGGGCTTCCGGGATGGGAACCATGCGTGCCATAGGGACTCAGCGGCGCGCGCTGGCCCCGGTTGAGGAAGCGCGACAGCTCCGTCAGCGCAAGCTGATAGACCTCGCGCTTGAACTCGATCACCGCGTCCAGCGGAACCCAGTAGTGGCTCCAGCGCCAGGCATCGAATTCCGGGTGGTCGGTCGCGCGCAGGCAGATATCGCAGTCGCGCGCCGCCATGCGAAGCAGAAACCAGATCTGTTTCTGCCCTCTGTAGTGGCCGCGGATTTCGCGGCGGATGAACTTGTCCGGCACCTCGTAACGCAACCAGTCGCGGGTGCGACCCACGATCCTGACGTGCTCGGGCAGCAGTCCGACCTCTTCATGCAGTTCGCGGTACATCGCCTGTTCCGGCGTCTCGCCGTACTTGATGCCGCCTTGCGGAAACTGCCAAGAATGTTCGCCGATTCGCTTGCCCCAGAACACCTCATTCCGTGCGTTGATTAGGATGATGCCGACGTTCGGGCGAAAGCCTTCACGATCGAGCATGACTGCACCTCGAATCCTTTAGAATTATGGCAATTATAAAGGAAGCAGGGGCAACGGCCGGACCCACCGCGGCTGCTGGTTTTCCCCGACTGGAGGCGCCTTTCAAGGCGCTTCCTGGTTTCCATGGATGCCGTTTTTCGCGGTTTCCGACCGATTTCCAACCAGAATCTTTTCCCATCGTTCCGCGCTGTGACCGCCACTGCGGCAACCGCCCGGTTCCAACCGAAAGCCACGGATGAAAGCATCGCAATACTTCATTTCCACGCTCAAGGAAGCGCCCGCCGACGCCGAGATCGTCTCGCACAAGCTGATGATGCGCGCCGGCATGATCAAGAAGCTCGGTGCCGGCATCTACAGCTATATGCCGCTGGGACTGCGCGTGATCCGCAAGATTGAGCAGATCGTGCGCGAGGAGATGAACCGCGCCGGCGCCATCGAGCTGCTGATGCCGGTGGTGCAGCCGGCCGAGCTGTGGCAGGAGACCGGCCGCTGGGACAAGATGGGACCGGAACTGCTGCGCCTGAAGGACCGGCATGAGCGCGACTTCGCGCTGCAGCCGACCTCGGAGGAGGTGGTGACCGACATCGTCCGCACCGAGGTGCGCAGCTACAAGCAGTTGCCGCTGAACTTCTACCAGATCCAGACCAAGTTCCGTGACGAACGCCGTCCGCGCTTCGGCATCATGCGCGGCCGCGAGTTCACGATGAAGGACGCCTACTCCTTTGACCGCGACGTCGAGGGGCTGCGAGAGTCGTATCGGAAGATGTATGACGCCTACGTCCGTATCTTCCAGCGCTTCGGACTGGAATTCCGTGCGGTCGCCGCCGACAACGGCGCCATCGGCGGTTCCGGCTCGCACGAATTCCATGTGATCGCCGACACGGGAGAGGACGCGATCGTCTACTGTCCCGAGTCCGACTACGCGGCCAATATCGAGGCGGCAGAGGCGCTGCCGCTGATCGCGCAGCGCGCGCCGGCACGGGAGGCGCTGACGCGCACGCCCACGCCGGGCAAGGCCAAGTGCGAGGACGTCGCGCAACTGCTGGGCATTCCTTTGGCGCGCACCGTCAAGTCCATCGTGCTGGCCACCGATGGCGCGGAAGGCCAGCCGGCGCAGATCTGGCTGCTGCTGCTGCGCGGCGACCACGACCTGAATGAGATCAAGGCTGGCAAGGTGCCCGGGCTGGCCGGGTTCCGTTTCGCCACCGAGGCGGAAATCATTGCCACCTTCGGCACGCCGCCCGGCTATCTCGGCCCGATCGGCACCAAGGCGCCGGTCAAGGTGGTGGCCGACCGCACGGTGGCGAACATGAGCGACTTCGTCTGCGGCGCCAACGAGCAGGACTATCACCTGACCGGCGTCAACTGGGGCCGCGACCTGCCCGAGCCGGTGGTGGCGGACCTGCGCAACGTGGTGGAGGGCGATCCGTCGCCGGACGGCAAGGGCAGCCTGTCGATCTGCCGCGGCATCGAGGTGGGCCACGTGTTCATGCTGGGCACGCGCTATTCCGAGTCGATGAACGCCACCTATCTCGACGAGAACGGCAAGACCCAGCCGCTGCAGATGGGCTGCTACGGCATCGGCGTGACCCGCATCGTCGGCGCGGCGATCGAACAGAACTTCGACGAGCGCGGCATCATCTGGCCCGCGTCGATCGCGCCGTTCCAGGTGGTGGTGTGCCCGGTGGGCTACGACCGCTCCGAGGCGGTCAAGGCGGAGGCCGACCGCATCCACGCGGAACTGCTTGCCGCCGGCATCGACGTGATGCTGGACGACCGTGGCGAGCGCCCGGGCGTGATGTTCGCCGACTGGGAGCTGATCGGCGTGCCGCACCGGATCGTGGTGGGCGACCGCGGCCTGAAGGAAGGCGTGGTCGAATACCAGGGCCGGCGCGACGCCGAGGCGACGCGCGTGGCGGCCGCGGACGTGGTGGAACAGGTGCGTGCCCGTCTGGCCAGCTAAGGCCGTGGCGACGGCCTTGCCGCACGACCCTGCGGCGCCCCGGCGAGCCGCCCGGGGGCTGGCCCCACGGCTGGCTTATCTGGTGGCCGCCCTGTCGCTGGCGGTGGCGGCCGACGGCGCGCAGGCCGGCGCCCAGCGCGAGGAAGACCTGGCCGACGCGGTGCGCACCGCGCTGGCCGCGGCCATCGCGGACGAACGGCCGGCGCGGCCGGTGTTCGCGTCGGTGGCCGAGCGCCTTGCCTATATGAAGTGGCTGGCCGAGATGTCGCGCCGCCTGAAGGGGCGCATTCCGGAGGCGCCGCTGCGCGACGAGCTGATCGAGAGCGTTTACTACGAGGCCAAGCGCGCGGGGCTGGAGCCTTCGCTGGTGCTCGGGCTGATCCAGGTCGAGAGCAATTTCCGCAAGTACGCGATCAGCACGGCCGGCGCGCGCGGATTGATGCAGGTGATGCCGTTCTGGGTCCGCACCATCGGCGACGGTGACGCCCGCAAGCTGTTCCATCTGCAGAGCAATCTGCGCTATGGCTGCACCATCCTGCGCCACTATCTGGATCGCGAGGGCGGCGATCTGTTCCTTGCGCTGGGCCGCTACAACGGCAGCCGCGGCCGCGCCGAGTACCCCAACGCGGTGCTGGCGGCGTGGAAGCGCTGGCAATATTCCGAAGTGGCCGTGACGGTGGCAACGTCGACGGCCACGTCCGCGGCGACACCGGCGGCGGTGCGCGGTCATGGCCTTGCCACGGATCACCTCACGCGGGGCGGCCCACGTTACCATCACACGCCTGTGCCCGCCCGTTTGCCCGATCCGTCATGACTTCCCGCAACCCTCCGGCGTCCGGCATGACCGGACATGCCTCGTCGTCGCCCGAACTGGAACGCTGGCTGGCCCGCCATATCGAGCAGGGCTTCGGCGCCGACGCGCTGGTGCGTTCGATGCGGCAATCGGGCTACGACGCCGAATTCGCACGGACTCTCGTGCAGGTGGCCTTCGCCGGCCGCAAGGGGGTTGCGCGTCCGGAGTCGCCGCCGGCCCCGCGTGGACGCGACGGCGTGGCCGCCCGCGACGCAGCGGCGGCCGCCCACGACGCGGCGGCGCGCTCGCATGCCGTGCAGGCCGGCGATCGTGAAGTGCCGGTGGCCTTCGCGCTGGAGTCGCCACGCATCGCGCTATACCAGCAATTGCTTGCGCCGCAGGAGTGCGACGAGCTGATCGCGCTGTCGCGCGGCAGGCTGGCGCGCTCGCCGGTGGTCAATCCGGATACCGGCGACGAGAATCTGATCGATGCGCGCACCAGCATGGGCGCGATGTTCCAGGTGGGCGAGCATGCGCTGATCGAGCGCATCGAAGCGAGGATCGCCGCGCTGACCGGCATCCCGGTCGAGCACGGCGAAGGGCTGCAGATTCTCAACTACAAGCCGGGCGGCGAATACCAGCCGCACTACGACTTCTTCAATCCGCAGCGGCCCGGCGAGGCGCGCCAGCTGCGCGTTGGCGGCCAGCGCGTGGCCACGCTGGTGATCTACCTTAACGATGTCCCCGGCGGCGGGGCCACCGCCTTTCCAAAAGTGGGCCTGCGTGTAATGCCGGTCAAGGGCAATGCGGTGTTCTTCGCGTATCTGGACGACGACGGCAAGCTGGACGACCGTACGCTGCATGCCGGGCTGCCGGTCGAAGCCGGCGAGAAGTGGATTGCCACCAAGTGGCTGCGTGAGCTGCCGTATCGCGCCGATACCTGATGCGCGCCGGGTGAGTGACGGGCACCCGGCGCTCAGGATCAGTTCTTCAGCGCGCGGATCGCGCCGAGATTGCGCCAGTAACCCTTGGCATCCATGCCGCAGCCGAACACATAGCGGTCGGGCACCGTAAAGCCGCAGAAGTCCGGATGCATCGGCTTGGCCTTGGCCAGCGTCTTCTCGCACAGCACCGCGGCGTAGAACTCGCGCGCGCCCATGTCCATGATGCGCTGGCGGATCGCCGCCATGGTCTCGCCTTCGTCAAGGATGTCGTCGAGCACCAGCACGGTCCGGTCCTTGACCGATTCGCGCGGCGCCACGCGCCATTGCATCTCGCCGCCGACGGTCTTGTTGTTGTAGCGGGACAGGTGGATGTAGTCGAACTCCAGCGGGAATTGCAGCTTGGGCAGCAGCATGCCGGTGAACACCACCGCGCCGCCCATCACCGACAGCACCAGCGGAAAGCGGTCGGCCATCTTGTCGGCGATCTCGCCGGCCATGCGGTCGAGCGATTGCCGCACCTGCGCTTCGCTGACGATTTCCTCGGAGTTGGCCCACAGTTCGCGGGCTTGTTCGGCAGTCATCATGGTATCGGTCCTGGATTGCTTGGGGCGCCTAGCGGTTGAACAATCCCTTCATGCCGCCCTTCATGCCGCCCATCTGGCGCATCAGCTTGGCCATGCCGCCGCCCTTGAGCTTCTTCATCATGCCTTGCATCTGGTCGAACTGGTTCAGCAGCCGGTTCACTTCCTGCACCGGCACGCCGGCGCCGGCCGCGATGCGGCGCTTGCGACTGGCCTTGATCAGTTCCGGCTTGGCGCGCTCGGCGGGCGTCATGCTATTGATGATGCCTTCCATGCGGCGCACCTGCTTTTCGGCCTGGTCCATGTTGGCGCCCTGCGCCTGCTGCGCGAACTGCGCCGGCAGCTTGTCGACCAGGCTGCCAAGGCCCCCCATCTTCTTCATCTGGCCGATCTGGGCCTTGAAGTCCTCCAGGTCGAAGCCGCCAGTCTTCTTGATCTTCTTGGCAAGCTTCTCGGCGGCCTCCATGTCGACGCCACGCTGCGCTTCCTCGACCAGCGCGAGGATGTCGCCCATGCCCAGGATGCGCTGGGCCATGCGGTCGGGATAGAAGGGCTCCAGGCCGTCGAGCTTTTCGCCGACGCCGACGAACTTGATCGGCCGCCCGGTCACGTGCCGCACCGACAGTGCCGCGCCGCCGCGCGCATCGCCGTCGAGCTTGGTCAGCACCACGCCCGTCAGCGGCAATGCGTCGTTGAAGGCCTTGGCCGTGTTGACGGCATCCTGGCCCAGCATCGCATCGACCACGAACAGCGTCTCGGCGGGTTTGAGCGTGGCGTGCAGGTCGGCGATCTCGCGCATCATCGCCTCGTCGATGCCCAGCCGCCCGGCCGTATCGACGATCAGCACGTCGTGATAGTGCTTGCGGGCCCAGTCGACGGCCGCGCGCGCGATGTCGACCGGCTTCTGGTCCGGCTGCGACGGGAAGAAGTCGGCGCCGACCTGGTCGGACACGGTCTTCAACTGCGCGATGGCCGCGGGGCGGTAGACGTCGCAGGACACCGTCAGCACTTTCTTCTTCCTGGTTTCCTTGAGCCACTTGGCCAGCTTGCCGACGGTGGTGGTCTTGCCGGCGCCCTGCAGGCCGGCCATCAGGATGATTGCCGGCGGCTGCACGGCGAGATTGAGCTCGGCCGCCTTGCCGGGCGCGCCGTCGCTCGTCACCGCTTCCTCGCCACCGATCACGGCGGTAAGTTCCCGCTGTACGACGCCAACCAGGGCCTGCCCCGGCGTGAGGCTGTTCAGCACCTCCTCGCCCAGGGCCTTTTCCTTGACGCGGGCAACGAATTCGCGGACGACCGGCAGCGCCACGTCGGCCTCCAGCATCGCCAGACGGACCTCGCGCAACATCTCGGCGGTGTTGGCTTCGGTCAGGCGTGCTTCGCCGCGCATGGTCTTGACGACCCGCGCAAGGCGTTGAGTGAGATTGTCCAGCATGGCAGAAATCCGGGGGTAGGGCTTGTCGGTTGCATGCGCCCGTCTCTCGGGGCGCCGGCGCGGCTGGCGTGGCGGCCAGGCCCGTCGCTGGCCCCGCGGTGTCTGGCGATGGCCGCTCCATGGCGACGCCACCGCGACAGGGCGCTAGGGTAAACTGCGCGAATGGCGATTGTACTGTATGCCCTGACGGCACTCCTCTATTGCGGCCTGGCCTACCATGGCTGGGCCACGCGGCATGCCGGGCTGGCGGCCGGCGGTGCGTCGGGCATGGCCACGGGCGCGCCGGGCTCCATGGTGCTGGTGCCGGGCGCACCGCGCGATGGCGCCGCCGAAGGCCAGCCGGGCTGGTGGCATGTGCTGATGGTCGCGGCGCTTGCCAGCCACGGCCTGTTGCTGCACGAGACCATTTTTCCCGCCGATCGCATGGTCTTCGGCTTCGCCTTCGCGCTGTCGGCGATGCTGTGGCTCGGCGTGGGCATCTACTGGATCGAAAGCTTCTTCTTCTCGCTGGCCGGCCTGGGGCTGGTCGTGATACCGGTGGCGATGCTGGCCAGCCTGATGCCGCTGGCCTTTCCCGGCGCGCAGATTCTCGGCTACGCGGCGCGGCCGCTGTTCAAGCTGCACTTCATCATCGCCAACGTGGCGTACGGGCTGTTCACGCTGGCGGCGTTCCATGCCTTCCTGATGCTGCTCGCCGAACGGCGGCTGCATGGCTTCAACCGCGGCCACGGCGGCCAGGGTTCCGCGCAGCGGGTGACCGGCTGGCTGGGTCGCTGGCTCGACCTGCTGCCGCCGCTGCTGACGCTGGAGAAGCTGCTGTTCCGGCTGATCGTGGCCGGCTTCGTGCTGCTGACGCTGACCATCGGTTCCGGCGTGCTGTTCTCCGAGGAGCTGTTCGGCCGGGCGCTGCGGATCGACCACAAGACGGTGTTCGCGATGGCCTCGTGGGTGATGTTCGGCGGCATCCTGATCGGCCGCCTCTGCTATGGCTGGCGCGGCCGCGTGGCGCTGCGCTGGGTCATCGCGTCCTTCGCCATCCTGCTGCTGGCCTATGTCGGCAGCCGCTTCGTGATCGAAGTGATATTGCATCGCCTGTAGCACTCCATGTAGCACTCCCTGGGACGTATCGGATGGCAAGAGTATTCCTGCTGCTGGCAATCCTGCTGGCGCTGTTCTGGTGGCTGGGCAGCCGCGTGCGTGCGCGCCGCGCCGAGCCCGGACCGTCGGGCCCGGCCCGCCCGGCCTCTGCACCGGGCGCGCACGAGTCGATGGTCCAGTGCGCCCACTGCGGCGTGCATCTGCCGCGGAGCGAGGCGATCGCGTACCAGGGCCTGCACTATTGCCGGCGCAACCATCTGCCCGAAAGCAGCGGCGATGCCTGACATGTCGACTGACGCGCCGCGTCTTCGGGTGGAAGGCGACGGCTGGGTCAGCGGGGCACGCCGCGTGCCGTCGCCGAACTTCGACGCACGGCCGCCCGGCATGCCGGTGGACCTGCTGGTGATCCACAACATCAGCCTGCCGCCCGGCCAGTTCGGCAGCGACGACATCGAGGCGCTATTCCTGAACCGGCTCGATCCCGATCGCCATCCTTTCTTCGCCACCATCCACCAGGCGCGCGTGTCCGCGCATTTCCTGGTGCGGCGCGACGGCGGGCTGGTCCAGTTCGTGTCCTGCCACGATCGCGCCTGGCACGCGGGCCAGTCGCGCCTGGGCGATCGCGAGCGCTGCAACGATTTCTCGATCGGCATCGAGCTCGAAGGCTGCGACACGCTGCCGTTCGAACCGGCCCAGTACGCGGTGGCCACGGCCCTGGCGCGCGCGGTGTGCGATGCGTATCCGATCTCGGCGGTGGTCGGTCATAGCGATATCGCGCCCGGGCGCAAGACCGATCCGGGTCCGTGCTTCGACTGGGACCGCTTCGCCAGCGGCGCGGGCCTGCCTGCCGCGATGCTGCCCTTCCGCACGGGGGATGGCCCGAGGGCATCAGCATAGGGAATACCCGCGGCCCGGCGAGGGGCTATCGGAAGTGGCGTGCTAATCAAAAAAAATTCTTTCGTCGGTGCGCCACCGCACCCAATCCCGCGCATCCCTTGGTGCGCTTGGCTTGCCGGGCGCAAGGGCGCCGCCGGCATCCTCGCCAAGCCCCCGCAGGCCGCTTGTCAAGACTGGTCAAGCAGATTCATTTCACTATACTTAGTCCAGCTTTTCGTCATGACCACTATATATAGTGGTGGTTTCGGGGAGCTGGCCCAGGTGTGACGCGCGCGGTTCGACGGCGCGATAAAACGGGCCACGGTCGCGGGAGATACTCGCAAGGCGCATGGCGCGGCGAATGCTCCCGTTGGCGAGACCCCTCGCCGCCGTGGAACACGCCGGGCCGGCGTTATGAATCACAGGCGACAAGAGCCCTTCGCGGAACACGGTAAGAGAGCAGTGCATCCCTCGCGGCAACGCCCGATGGGAACCTCTTTTTGCGCATTTCCCGGGGCTCTTTTTCGTTGAGAAAACACTGTTAGGACAAACAGGAGCGCTTCATGCAGACGGCTCAGACAGAAATCACCGGCGCCGCCGGTTCCGCAGGCATCCCGCAGCAGAGCCCCGCCGCTGCGGCTTCCACCGGAAGCGGCTATCAGGACTACAAGATCATCCGCCGCAATGGCGCCGTGGTTGCCTTCGAGCCGAGCAAGATTTCGGTGGCCATGACCAAGGCCTTCCTGGCCGTCAACGGCGGGCAGGGCGCCGCTTCGGCTCGCGTGCGCGAGCTGGTCGACCAGCTGACCGACAACGTCGTGCGCGCGCTGCTGCGCAGCCGGCCGAATGGCGGCACCTTCCATATCGAAGACGTGCAGGACCACGTCGAGCTGGCGCTGATGCGCTCGGGCGAGCACGAAGTGGCGCGTGCCTACGTGCTGTATCGCGAGAAGCGCAACCAGGAGCGCGCGCAGGCCAATGCGCAGGCCGTGGCGCGCGTGCAGCAGGCCGGCATCAGCTTCAACGTCACCGACGGCGGCGTGACGCGTCCCCTGGACCTGGCCGCGCTGCATGCGCTGATCGACAACGCCTGCGCCGGCCTGGGCGACAGCGTCGAGGCCGAGCCGATCCTGAAGGAAACCGTCAAGAACCTGTACGACGGCGTGCCGATGAGCCAGGTCTACGACTCCGCCATCCTCGCCGCACGCACGCTGATCGAAAAGGATCCGGCCTACAGCCAGGTCACGGCCCGCATCCTGCTGCACACCATCCGCAAGGAAATCCTGGGCGAGGAAGTGACGCAGGCGGAGATGGCAAGCCGCTACGCCGAGTACTTCCCGAAGTTCATCGCGCGCGGCATCGAGGCCGAGCTACTCGACGAGAAGCTGGCCACCTTCGACCTGGCGCGCCTGGGCGCGGCGCTGGACGCCTCGCGCGACTTCCAGTTCAACTACCTGGGCCTGCAGACGCTGTACGACCGCTATTTCCTGCATATCGATGAAACCCGCATCGAGATGCCGCAGGCGTTCTTCATGCGCGTGGCGATGGGGCTGGCGCTGAACGAGTCCGACCGCGAAGGCCGGGCCATCGAGTTCTACAACCTGCTGTCGTCGTTCGACTTCATGTCGTCGACGCCGACGCTGTTCAACTCGGGCACCCGCCGCTCGCAGCTGTCGTCGTGCTACCTGACCACCATTTCGGACGACCTCGAAGGCATCTACGAGGGCCTGAAGGAAAACGCGCTGCTGTCGAAGTTCGCCGGCGGCCTGGGCAACGACTGGACCAACGTGCGCGCGCTGGGCTCGCACATCAAGGGGACCAACGGCAAGTCGCAGGGCGTGGTGCCGTTCCTGAAGGTCGTCAACGACACCGCCGTGGCGGTGAACCAGGGCGGCAAGCGCAAGGGCGCGGTGTGCGCCTACCTGGAGACGTGGCACCTGGACATCGAGGAATTCCTCGAGCTGCGCAAGAACACCGGCGACGACCGCCGCCGCACGCACGACATGAACACCGCGAACTGGATTCCGGACCTGTTCATGAAGCGCGTGATGGAAAACGGCGAATGGACGCTGTTCTCGCCGTCCACCTGCCCGGACCTGCACGACAAGGTCGGCAAGGAATTCGAGAAGGCCTACCTCGGCTATGAAGAGAAGGTCGCGCGCGGCGAACTGAAGCTGTTCAAGAAGATCCCGGCGGTGCAACTGTGGCGCAAGATGCTGGGCATGCTGTTCGAGACCGGCCATCCGTGGATCACGTTCAAGGATCCGTGCAACATCCGCAGCCCGCAGCAGCATGTCGGCGTGGTGCACAGCTCGAACCTGTGCACCGAGATCACGCTGAACACCAATGAGAGCGAGATCGCGGTGTGCAACCTGGGTTCGGTGAACCTTGTTGCCCACCTGAAGCAGCAGGCCGACGGCAGCCATGTGCTCGACCACGCCAAGCTCGAGAAGACCATCCGCACCGCGATGCGGATGCTCGACAACGTGATCGACATCAACTACTACGCGGTGGACAAGGCGCGCAATTCGAACCTGCGCCACCGTCCGGTCGGCATGGGCATCATGGGCTTCCAGGACTGCCTGCATGTGCTGCGCGTGCCGTACGCCAGCGAGGCCGCGGTGCAGTTCGCCGATACCTCGATGGAAGCGGTGTGCTACTACGCCTACCAGGCGTCCACCGAACTGGCCGAGGAGCGCGGCCGCTACAGCACCTACGAAGGCTCGCTGTGGGATCGCGGCATCCTGCCGCAGGACTCGCTGAAGCTGCTCGCCGAGGAACGCGGCGGCTATCTGGAAGTCGACGACTCGTCGACGATGGACTGGGACAAGCTGCGCGCCCGCATCAAGCAGCACGGCATGCGCAACTCGAACTGCATCGCGATCGCGCCGACCGCGACCATCTCCAACATCATCGGCGTGTCGGCCTGCATCGAGCCGACCTTCCAGAACCTGTACGTGAAGTCGAACCTGTCGGGCGAGTTCACGGTGGTCAACGACTACCTGGTGCGCGACCTGAAGGCGCGCGGCCTGTGGGACGAGGTGATGGTCGCCGACCTGAAGTACTTCGACGGCTCGCTGGCCCGCATCGACCGCATTCCGCAGGACCTGCGCGACCTGTATGCGACCGCGTTCGAGGTCG
>NZ_VLJN01000067.1:61004-72418 GCF_007829435.1 Cupriavidus gilardii J11 | reverse complement strand
CCGCCGCCAGAAGTGGATCGACCAGGCGCAGTCGCTGAACATCTACATGGCCGGCGCGTCGGGCAAGAAGCTGGACGACACCTACAAGCTGGCGTGGGTACGCGGCCTGAAGACGACGTACTATTTGCGCACCATCGCGGCGACCCACGTCGAGAAGTCGACGGTGTCGCGCGGTTCGCTCAATGCCGTCTCCGCCAATGGCGGCGCGGGCGGCCTGTCGGCGCTCGACCAGGCGGCGGCATCGGCCCCGGCGATGCCGGAAGCCGAAGGCGCGGTCTGCACGATGCGGCCGGGCGACCCCGGCTTCGACGAGTGCGAAGCCTGCCAGTAAGCACCTGACGGCGCCGGGCAGACCGGCGCCGGAACGACCCGGGCGCGCGCTCCGTCGCGGCATCCCGCCGCCACGGAGCCCGCTTCCCAAGTCAACCACGGAGAATTCGAATCATGCTGAGCTGGGACGACGACGTTCAAGCCACTCCGCAGGCTGCCCCGCAGCCTGCTCCCCAACCTGCCCTGCAACCTGCCGTCGCGGCCACCGCCGACCAGCAGGGCGTGCTGCCGCCGGCGGCGACGCAGCCGGGCACCGGCATCCTGGGCAACAACCCGAACGCCGCGGCCGCGCAGAGCACGCGCCGCGTCAACGCCGCCGACAAGCGCGTGATCAACGGCGCCACCGACGTCAACCAGCTGGTACCGTTCAAGTACAAATGGGCCTGGGAAAAGTACCTGGCCGGCTGCGCCAACCACTGGATGCCGCAGGAAATCAACATGTCGCGCGACATCGCGCTGTGGAAGGACCCGAACGGCCTGACCGAGGACGAGCGTCGCATCATCAAGCGCAACCTGGGCTTTTTCGTTACCGCCGACTCGCTGGCCGCCAACAACATCGTGCTGGGCACGTACCGGCAGATCACCGCGCCGGAATGCCGCCAGTACCTGCTGCGCCAGGCCTTCGAGGAGGCGATCCACACGCACGCCTACCAGTACATCGTCGAATCGCTGGGCCTGAACGAGGCGGAGATCTTCAACGCGTACCATGAGGTCGCGTCGATCCGCGACAAGGACGAGTTCCTGATTCCGTTCATCGACACGCTGACCGACCCGTCGTTCAAGACCGGCACGCCCGAGAACGACCAGAAGCTGCTGAAGTCGCTGATCGTGTTTGCCTGCATCATGGAGGGCCTGTTCTTCTATGTCGGCTTCACGCAGATCCTGGCCATGGGCCGGCAGAACAAGATGACCGGCGCGGCCGAGCAGTACCAGTACATCCTGCGCGACGAGTCGCTGCACTGCAACTTCGGCATCGACCTGATCAACCAGATCAAGCTCGAAAACCCCCACCTGTGGACCGCCGAATTCAAGGCCGAGATCGTCGAACTGTTCAAGAAGGCGGTCGACCTCGAGTACCGCTACGCCGAGGACACCATGCCGCGCGGCGTGCTGGGCCTGAACGCGCCGATGTTCAAGAGCTATCTGCGCTTCATCTGCAACCGCCGCTGCCAGCAGATCGGCCTCGATCCGCTGTTCCCGAACGAGGAAAACCCGTTCCCGTGGATGAGCGAGATGATCGACCTGAAGAAGGAACGCAACTTCTTCGAGACGCGCGTCATCGAGTATCAGACCGGTGGGGCGCTGTCCTGGGACTGATGCACGGGGCTGCCGGCGGCCCGGTTAAGTCGCTGGGTCGTCGCTCGGTCCCCGCGTTCGCGGGGACGACAGGATAAGAAAACGGCGCGGAATCTCGCGCCGTTTTTATTTTTCCTGCTGGATATGAACCATCCTTGTGCATCCGTGCGAGGCTGTATGCGGTTCTGAAAACTAAAGTTCTAAAACCTAAAATTTCACAACGAAGCCAACAGCACCGCGGGCCACCGCGGCAACAATGCGTGCAATCGCCGGACACCGCCCGCCGGGGTCCACCGGAGAGGTGAGGTCGCGCACCGGCGAGACGGACGCCTGAACACCACAGGGCGTTGCCACGGTTCTCGCAAAGCGGAGCGGCCATGCTCAATTCCATTCTCAATGCCGTCGCGGGCGTGCTGCATCCGCAGCGCCGTGACGTGGCTTCCGGTTCCCATCGCCGTGCCCCGCAGGGTATGCAACGATTCGAACTGATCGATCCCGCCGGCCAGCCCGAGTTGCCGGTGGGCAGCCGTGCGGGCGCGCGCCTGTCTTGCTGGGGGCGCTATACCGATCGCATCCGCACATTCTTTGCCTCGCCGCAGGAACAAGGTCGCTGGGGTGTTCTCCCGCCCCCGGCGGTGGACCTGCGTGGCAGGCGCATCGAGCTGGATCATCTGTGGACCTCGTTCGAGGGCGCCGCGCTGGATGGCACGTCGCTGGTGCTGAGCGACACGGCGCTGCGGGGTATCACCGCGGGGGCCGACAGTTCGCTACCTGTGGCGCTGTGCATGGCGCTGCAGAGCCTGGGCACGATCGATGGCCGCCATGCCGAGGTGCGGGCTGGTGTGCTGCGGCAGATCGTGTCGGCGCTGACGGCGAGCAATGCGGCGGTGGCGCCGGAGGTGTCGGCGGTGCTGCGGGCGTATTGCGAGACGACGCCGTGGTTTGTGGCGGTGCCGGAGGTGGAGGGGTTGCTGGGGCGGGGTAGGGCTTAGGGTCGGGTTCTGCTATGGGGACTGCCCTCTCCCCCTCCCCCGCCTTGCGGGAGAGGGGGAGAGGGTAGTACCAGCAAAACGTCACCCCCTCCGCTCGCCCCCCAGCGCCTGCGTCAGATCCGCCAGCATCCCCGACAACTCCCCCGCCATCAGCGCGAAATCGGCGTCGAAGCGCTCGTCTTCATCGTGAAGCGTGCCGTCGATCTGCTCCTTCACGATGTCCAGCGGCGCAACCCGCTTGATTGCCAGCGCATCGGTCAGCACGAACGACACGCGGTCGTTCCACGTCATCGCCAGTCGCGTGCACCGCTTGCCGCCGGAGATATGGCGACGCAGTTCCTCGGCATCGAGCGGGTGGCGCACGTAGCGCACCGTCGCCTTGCTTTCCGCGCTGGCCTGCAGTTCGATCTCCTGATCGACAGTGAATCCCGCTGGCGCGGCGTCATCGGCCAGCCACCCGGTCATCGCGGCGACGGGAGACTGGTTGACCTGCAGATGCGTCAATGGCAGCGGGTCCAGCGCCTTGAACAGCAGGCCACGCACTTCGTCGGCCTTGATCGCGGAGGCGGCGTCGATCGCGAGCCAGCCGTTTTCGACGTCGATCCATACGCGCGTATCGCGACGGATGCTGAAGGCGCGCGGCAGCAGCTCTTCGGTGACTTGTTCCTTCAGTTCCTTCATCTGCTTGCGGCCCGGCTTGTAGCCCTGCTGCTCCTCGATCTCGGCCGCGCGGGCCTTGGTGACCTGGTTGACCACGGTGGACGGCAGCAGCTTCTTTTCAGCCCGCATGGTCAGCAGCATCTGCTTGCCCACGCAGTGCACCAGCGCGCCGTTATCGCGTGGCGACGCCCAGCCCTGCGTCTGCATTTCCAGGCTGGTGCCCGGATAGAAGGCGTGCGCGGCCAGGCAGGCCTCGATCTCGTCGGCGCTCTTGTTCCAGGGGGCGGAGAAGCGGTGAAGCTGAAGATTCTTGAACCACATGGGAATTCGGCCAAAGGGACGAATTCTAGCGGCTTCGGGGAGGGGTGGGGGACGGGAATTGGCGGCAGCAGGGTGGGTCGGTGTGGGTTTGCCGTGACTGCCCTCTCCCCCGCGCGCTCCCCCAAGCGGGAGAGGGGAGGAAACATGGGCAAAAGGAATCCCCTCCCCCGCTTGCGGGAGAGGGGCAGGGGAGAGGGCAGAGGCCGGCCCTTACAGATTGAGCTTCGTGATCTTGGTGCCTTCCAGGCTCAGGCCCGCCATCAGGCCGGCATTGGTCAGCGCGAAGCCGACCACGGGCTGCTTGATCGTATTGGTATCGAGCACGCCGTTGGCACCGACCTTGGCGACAGCCACGGTAGCGTCCACGCCCGCCTGCCAGCCGTCGCTGGCGATGAATTTGTCCAGCGCCTCCTGCGTCATGAACATCAGGATGATGGCCTTCGACTGGGCGCCGATCTGCCAGCCCAGCGAGCCGGACACGGTGCGGTAGTAGCCGCGGTTCTGATTGCCCACGCGCAGGGCACCGTCGCCATATTCGCCGCCGATGAAGAAGCCGGCCGACAGCGTGCGCGGGAACACCAGGATGCCGCGGGCACGGCTTCCCAGTTCGCGCGAGCCGTTGACGCTGCTGTAGAGGCGGTTCAGCGTCGCGTCGACACCGGTGTCGATTTCACGGCGCCGTGCGGCACGGTCGCTCGGCGTGTCGCTGGCCGAATCGCGCGTGGTGGTGCAGGCCCCCAGCAGCACGCCGCCGCCGGCAATGGCCAGGCCGAGGCCGGCGCTGGCGTTCAGGAATGCTCTACGTTCCATCTTGTTCTCCTGTTTGTCACTGCGTTGCCAACCCACGATCGCCGGCGTTGCCGCCGCGGCCCGTGCTGTCCATCATGCTGCATGCCGGACAGGCGACAGGGTGGATCGTGCCTTCCCTCGCAACAGCACTATACAAAGTGCATGGCATGACGGCTGTAGGACGACGCGGGCGCGCGCCGTAGTTTCTGTCCTACACGCCACATATCGTCACAGCAATGCAACGCGATGTAACCGGCGCTTGAACATCCGCGCATGGGCGCTACCATGCGCGCATGCGAAACGTTCTAGCCCTGATCCCCGTGGTGCTGCTGGTCGGCGCCTGCGCGTCCAAGCCGCCGGCCGAAGAGGTCGTCGCCGAGGCCGAAGCCGCTGCCGCGACGCAGACGGCCGTTGCCGCGCCGCCGCAATGGCAGTTGCTGCGCCAGCAATACACCGAGTGCGCCAAGTCGAAGGCCGAAGCGGGCGCCACCGGCACCGGCACCACGCAGAAGGTGGTGGCCGACGCGTTGCGCGCATGCCAGAGCGACCTCGACGCCGTGCGCACGTCGTTCCGGCAGTATCTGGACCAGCAGATGGTGTCGGCCCATGGCAAGCGTTCCGCGCGGCAGGCGTCGGACCGTCTCGGCCGCGATACCGAGGACAAGGTGCGCGCCTATCTGGTCCGTCATGTCGAGTACCAGCGCGCGATTGCGGCGCGGCGCTGAATTCCCGTTCCCTTCATATCAACTGCTTCCATCCGGCCGCTAATGCGGCACGCCGCTGTCGTGCCGTTCAGCGGGCGTGTCCTGCCGGATCGGGATACCCCGCAATTGACCTGGGCCATTGGCGCCGTGACGACTGTCCGGTCGCGGGAATCGCGCGGCATCGAAGCGATGCAGCAGTTCCGCGGCGCGCGCATCGGCCATCGCCATCGCGGCCAGCTTGATGTGGCCGAAGCCGCGCACACGCGCCGGCAGCGACGCCAGTTCCACCGCGGTGCCGAGGTTGGCTTCGGTCAGCATCGGCAGCAGCATCCGCATGCGGGCCTCGTAGGCTTCGATCATCTGCCGTTCGCGGCGCCACTCCTCGGTGTGGCCGAACGGGTCCAGCCGGCTGCCGCGCAGGCGCTTGCCCTTTGCCAGCCATCCCAGCAGCGGCCATAGCCATCCCTTGAATTCCATCTTGCGCGGTGGCTCGCCATGCGGGCCGGGCCGCGACAGCAGCGGCGGAGCCAGATGGAAACGCAGCCGCAGCGGGCCCTCGAAGCGGGATTCGAGTTCGCGCCGGAACGCCGGGTCGCTGTGCAGGCGTGCGACCTCGTATTCGTCCTTGTAGGCCATCAGCCGCGCGAAGTTGTCGGCCACCTCTCGCGTGAGGCGCTCGCCCTCGCTGACCGCGGCTTCGGCGCGGCGTACGGCCTCGACCAACCCGGTGTAGCGGGCCGCATAGCGTGCGTCTTGATACGCCGTCAGCAATGCCACGCGGTGGGCGATCAGTTCATCAAGTGTCAACGCGTCGGAGGTGAGTTCCGGTACTGGGGGATGGCGGGTGGCGGGACTGCCCTCTCCCCCGGCCCCTCTCCCGCTTGCGGGAGAGGGGAGTACACCGGCCGCCAGCCGGCCGAGCGCCAGCGCGTCGAGGTTGGTCTCGACCGCGACGCCATTCAGTTCGATGGCCCGCTCCAGCGCCGCCAGCGAGACCGGCACCAGCCCCTTCTGCCATGCGAAGCCAAGTACCACGATATTGGCCGCCTGTGCGTCGCCCATGCCGTTCAGCGCCAGCGCCTGGGCGTCCAATGTATCGATGCTGCCGGAGCCGGCGACATGGCGCAGCTTGGCCAGCAACGCATCGGCGTGCAGGTCGGCATCGGGATCGCGCTGGAATTCGGCGACCGGCGTGGGATGCGTATTGACGACGATCTGCGTGCGGCGGGCGGCCACCGTTTGCGCGACCTCGGGCGACGCGCCGACGGCCAGGTCGCAGGCCAGCACCGCGTCGGCCTGCTGGGCGTCGATGCGGGCCTGGTTCAGCCATTGACGTGCGTCGGCCAGCCGCACGAAGCTGAGTACCGCGCCGCCCTTCTGCGCGAAGCCCATGAAGTCCAGCACGCTGGCGACCCGGTGTTCGAGGTGCGCCGCCATCGCGATCAGCGCGCCCACGGTGACCACGCCGGTGCCGCCCACGCCGGCCACCAGGATGTCAAAGGGACCGGCCGTGGCGCGTGGTGCCGGTTGGGGCAGGGCGCGCGCCAATGCACGCCATTGCGCCTCGCCGGCATGGCCGGATGGCCGGCGCAATGCAGCGGCCTCGACGGTGACGAAGCTCGGGCAGAAGCCGCGGATGCATGATTCGTCGTGGTTGCAGGCGGCCTGGTCGATCCGCCGCTTGCGGCCCAGCGGGGTTTCCAGCGGCTGGATCGCCAGGCAGTTCGACTGCACGCTGCAATCGCCGCAGCCTTCGCAAACGGCCGGGTTGATCCAGACCCGGCGGCGGGCCGCGGGCATGCGCCCGGTCTTGCGCCGGCGCCGCAGTTCGGCCGCGCAGGTCTGTTCGTAGACCAGCACGGTGACGCCGGGCATCTCCCGCAGCTGGCGCTGCACGGCATCGAGCGCCTCGCGTCCGTGGAACGCGGTGCCCGGCGGGAAGTGCCGACGTCTTGCGCGATGCGCGGCGATGCGGTCGCTGACCACGGCCACGTGTGCAACGCCCTCCGCCGCGACTTGCCGGGCGATCGCTTCCACGCCGAGGGGGCCGTCGATTGGCTGACCGCCGGTCATCGCGACCGCGTCGTTGCACAGGATCTTGTAGGTAATACGGGCGCCGGCCGCGATGGCCTGCCTGATGGCGAGATAGCCGGAGTGATAGTAGGTGCCATCGCCGAGGTTCTGGAATACGTGCGGCGTGGCGGTGAACATGCGGTGCGAGACCCAGTCGACGCCTTCCCCGCCCATCTGGATCAGCCCCGATGTGTCGCGCTGCATCCAGCTCGCCATGAAGTGGCAGCCGATGCCGGCCTGCGCGCGCGAGCCCTCGGGCACGCGCGTGGAGGTGTTGTGCGGACAGCCCGGGCAGAAATACGGTTGGCGCCGGATGCCGTCGGCCGCATTGGACAGCAACGCTGGCGCGCTGAACTGCGGTACCAGTTCCCGGCGGTCCAGGCTGCGGCCCAGCCGCGCCAGCCATTCGGCCACTGGCCGCATCAGCCGCGACGGGCGCATTTCCTCCCGCTCGGCCAGCAGCGGCGCGCCGTCGCGGTCCTGCTTGCCGGCAATGGCGGGACGCACGCCGTCCGGAGCGTTGTAGAACAGCGCCTGCAGCTGGCGCTCGATCAGCGGCCCCTTTTCCTCGACGACCAGGATTTCATCGAGGCCGCGCGCGAAGGCCAGCATACGCGTGGGTTCCACCGGATGCGCGAGGCCCAGCTTGTAGAGGCGGATGCCCGCCTCGGCCAGCGCCTCCAGGCCAATGCCAAGCCGTCGGAACACCTCCATCAGGTCATGATGGGCCTTGCCACAGGTGACGATGCCCGCGCGCGCTTCCGGTGCGTCGACGATGATGCGGTCTATGCTGTTGACGTGGGCAAAGGCGCGCACCGCATCGAGCTTGGCGCCCAGACGGATCTCGATGGCTGGCGAAGGCAGGTCGGGCCAGCGGTAGTGCAGGTCACCCGGTGGGCAGGCATGGCCGGTTTGCCGGCGGATCGCATCGGCGTCTCGCCAGGCCGCCACGCGCGCATGGGTCTGGCCCAGGTCCACGGTCATCGCGCTCTCCACCGTCTCCGATGGCAGCGTGAAGCCCACCCAGTTGCCCGAGTAGCGCGACAGCGCCCAGCCATAGAGGCCGAACTCGAGATACTCCGCGACATCGGCCGGCGCGATCACCGGCATCGACCACGCCTGCATGGCAAAACCGCTTTGATGGGACATCGATGACGACACGCAGCCGTGATCGTCTCCCGCCACCACCAGCACGCCGCCGTGCGGCGAGCTGCCGTAGGCGTTGCCGTGCCTGAGGGCGTCGCCGGCCCGGTCCACGCCGGGGCCCTTGCCGTACCACAGCGCGAATACGCCGTCGGCCGTGCGTTCGGGATCGCTCTCCACCTGCTGCGTGCCCAGCACCGCGGTCGCCGCCAGTTCCTCGTTGATGGCCGGCAGGAAGCGCACCCCGGCGGCTTGCAGCAACGGGGCGGCCTTCCACATCGCCTGGTCGACCATGCCGAGCGGCGAGCCCCGGTAGCCGCTGACGAAACCCGCCGTGGCCAGACCCGCGGCACGGTCCCGCCGCGCCTGCTCCAGCACCAGCCGCACCAGTGCCTGCGTGCCGCTGAGGAATACCTGGCCGGTCGGCGCCGTCAGGTTGTCTGATAGCCGGTACCCGGTGCGCAATGCGCGTGTCTCCATGGCCGCTCTCCGCTCACGTCCTTTGGAACCATGCTAGGCAACCGGGCGCGGAATGTCGTCTTTCCTTTTTGCCGTAATCCGATGCGCTACAGCATCTCCAGCGGCCGGGCGCGGGCTGGCGGCGGAAACATGGCATCGAGCTCGGCGAGCTGCGCCGCATCGAGCCTGATCGTCAGCGCTTCGGCGTTCTCGCGCAGCGCCTCGCGGCGGCCTGTCTTCGGAATCGCGATGATGTCGTCGCGCCGCAGCAGCCAGGCCAGCGCGGCCTGCGCGGGCGTGATGCCATGGCGCGAGGCGAAGCCCTTCAGTCCGGCATGGCGCAGCAGCCGGGCCTGCTCGATCGGCGAGTACGCCATCACGGGCACGCCGCGCTCCTTTAGCCACGGCAGCAAGTCGTATTCGATACCGCGCCGCGACAGGTTGTACAGCAATTGATTGGCCTGCACGTAGCGGCCGGCGTCGATGTCCCACAGCTCGCGCATATCGTCCAGGTCTAGATTGCTGACCCCGAAATGGCGGATCTTGCCGGCCTGCTGCAGCGCGGCGAATGCTTCCATGGTTTCCGCCAGCGGCACACCACCGCGCCAATGCAGCAGGTACAGGTCGATGCGGTCGGTGCGCAGCCGCCGCAGGCTGCGCTCGCATGCGGCGATCGCCTCGCGCCGGCCGGCGTGATGCGGATAGACCTTGGTGACGACGAAGACCTCGTCGCGCCGGCCGGCGATGGCTTCGCCGACCAGCTCCTCCGACAGCCCTTCGCCATACATTTCGGCGGTGTCGATCAGGCGCAGTCCGAGATCAAGCGCAAGGCGCAGCGTCGCGATCTCCTCGGCTCGCCGCGACGGATCGTCGCCGATATTCCAGGTGCCAAGCCCCAGCGCGGGCACGCGTTCGCCGCAAGGCAGAAGTACGGTCTGCATCGGACATCCTCCTTTTTTTCAGTCTTGGCGTCAGGCCCTGCGTCATGATAGTGCGGCGCGGGTGGGGTGGCGGGGGAGAGGGCGGTGTCAGCCCGCCACGCTGCTACGACATGCCGCGATGAACCCGCCCAGCCTGCCTCACCATCACGAAGCGATTGCGAGCGGATCGCTTCGGGATTGCTGAGGCCGATGGCGCGGATCTCGTCCTTGCTTGATGGTGGTGCCCAGCGCCTTCAGCACGGTGGTTCGCGACAGCGCTTCGCGATGACGGTTCAGCGCCGTTACGCCGATAACGAAATCCGCGCATGGCATCGCCGCGGCATCGCGATCTGGTGCTCGGTGCCATCGCAATGGCGTTCGCCTTGCATCGTTTCAAGGGTCGGGCGTCGTGCATGCGCGTGCAAGCGTTGCGTCGACGCATCACTTCGGACAGGCGATCGGCATACGTGTGCCGATGTCGATGTCGGCGTCGTTCGCGATCGCGCAGCGTCGCATGGCAAGGGTCGCGCCGATGCATCGATGACCGATCGCAATGCCTGGCGTCGACCATGGGCGGTGCGGGCCGCGTCGTCATGGCGAGCTTGTCCAGGCGAGACCTCCGATGTCGGCGGCGCGTCCCCGCCAAACGCGGCGTATCTCGGAAAGCCTTGTACGGTGCGGCTTGCAGGGAAGCGGGGTGGTCACCGCGCGGGCGCTTGCGGTGGTGTGAGGCACCGACGCGATGGCATTGCGCCGAGTCATCGATGCACGTCGGGGACACCATCGCGATATCGATCGGCGTGTTGAAACTTGCCTCGTCGGGTGGCTTCGATCGCTGCTTCGCGCGCATGCTTTTTCGCGATGCGTTGGCTCGATTCACGGGGTTGGACACTAGCGTTGCATCGGCATTGAAGCGATGTCGAACAGCGCGTGTTTATCGGCTCGATTTTTGTGAACTTTTTCCTTAACATCACCGACCAAACGAATTATGATTCGCCTTGACAAGAGTCTCACTTCATTGCATGAAGCACGACCTTCGCGAAGCGAAGAACTCGAAGATCAAAATGCGGCGCGATGCGATGCGATGCTGTGATGCAGGTAGCCGAGGAGCACTAGAACCTTGACGCAGACCGGACCGGGCTGGCTTCTTACAACGCGTGCAGCTTCCCGTGGCTTATGGTCGGGATGGGTCGGCTCCTCCCAACGCGATGACATCGACGACGTCCGCCTCGCGCGGAAAACGACCGCGATCGCAGGGCTGCCGTCGGACAACTCCTACTGTTACGCCGCGCGCCGTCCGACGGCGCGCGAGCGGATCGAATACCGCGGGACGCGGCAAGCGTTCGACGCCACCGGTTGCGTCGACCTGCGCCACGGCAGCCTCGTAAGAGTCGAGGCGTCCGCCACCGAATTCATTAGCGTGCGGCGATGGTTGCGCAGTGCGCCGATGAATCGCTCGCTCGGCTGGGGAAGCGTCATAGCGCCTCGGGTCGGTCGGGTCGCCAATTTTGGACATTCGATATTCACGCACTAGTGAAGGAGTCATCCATGGCAACGACTGCGAAGAAGAAACCTGCGGCGAAGAAGGCCGCACCGGCCAAGAAGGCAGCCGCCAAGAAGGCCGCTCCGGCCAAGAAGGCCGCGGTGAAGAAGGTAGCGGCGAAGAAGGTCGCGCCGGCGAAGAAGGCCGCTGCGAAGAAGGCCCCCGCCGCCAAGAAGGTCGCAAC
>NZ_VLJN01000067.1:20701-60928 GCF_007829435.1 Cupriavidus gilardii J11 | reverse complement strand
ACCAAGAAGGTAGCGGCCAAGAAGGCCACTCCGGCGAAGAAGGCCGCTCCGGCCAAGAAGGCCGCGGCGACCAAGAAGACGTCGGCGAAGACCACCTCGAAGACCGCCGCCAAGAAGGCCGCTCCGGCCAAGAAGGCGGGGCCCGCGAAGAAGGCGGCGACCAGGAAGGCGCCGGCGAAGAAGGCTGCTGCGAAGAAGACCGACTCCGCCAAGCCTGCCGCGGCTCCCGCCGCTGCCCCCGCTGTCGCGCCCGCTCCCGCCGCCAAGACGACGCTGAGCCCTGCCGCAGCCTGGCCGTTCCCGACGGGCAGCCGCCCGTAAGCTTGGCGCGCGATACCAGCGCGTCCGATTCCTTCGGGAATCCCCACGGCACGCACGCCGTGCCGATATGACCGGATACGCCGTATCCGGCCGGCAAGATGGAAGTCCTGCCAACCCGCCGATGGTGAAAGCCTCGGCGGGTTTTTTTGTGGGGATGGGGAGGGGGAGAGGGCAGTTACAGCAAAAAAAAACGCCGCCCGGAACGGACGGCGTTCGATGCGAACCCGAAGACCGTCAGTGCGTCACGCGCGTCGTTCCACCGGACGACAGCAGCCGCACGCGATCGCCCGGGCGGAACAGCTCGTCGGCGTCCTGCGTGACCGCACGCATCTCGCCGTTGTCCAGCCGCACGGTGATCTCCAGGCCGCGGCGCTGGTTGATGCGGTTCTCGGCCGCGCTGCCGGCGATGCCGCCCAGCACCGCGCCCAGGATACCCGCCGCCACGGAGCCGCCGCCGCGGCCGATGGTGCTGCCCGCCGCGACGCCGCCGATGGCGCCGCCGGCCAGCGTGCCGGCACCGCTCTGTTCACCCTGGATCAGGACCTCGCGCACCGACTCGACCACGCCATAGCGCAGCGTCTGTTCGCGCATGGCCTGTGCCGGCGAATAGATGCTGGCGGAATTGGATTGCGTGGCGCAGCCGGCCACGAGGGTAGCGGCCGCGACGATCGCGATGCCGCAGGTGCGGATCAGGGTTTGCATGGTGTGTTCCCCAGCGAGGGTTTACGCGTAACGATAGCCGAACGCCGACTGGAAGCGTTCGCCGATCTGCTCCCGGGACAACCTGTAGTTTTGCGGTCCCTGGTGCGCGATCTTCAGTGCGCCCATCAGACTGGCGAGCCGTCCGGTAGTTTCCCAGTCGAAGCCATTTTCAATACCGAA
This sequence comes from Cupriavidus gilardii J11, assembly GCF_007829435.1. GTDB lineage: Bacteria > Pseudomonadota > Gammaproteobacteria > Burkholderiales > Burkholderiaceae > Cupriavidus > Cupriavidus gilardii_D. Next base: position 59,725 of record NZ_VLJN01000067.1, on the reverse strand, counting down.
CAGCAGGCCGCCGCGGAAGGCATCGCCGCAGCCGGTGGGATCGACCACCCGCTCGGCCTGCACTGCCGGGATATTGTACTGCCGGCCATCGGCGAACACGGTGGCGCCGCGCTCGCCGTGGGTCACGATAAAGGCGCGCACGCGCGTGGCCAGTTCCGCTTCGCTCCAGCCGGTGCGCGACAGCATCACCTGGGCCTCGTAGTCATTGACGGTGACATAGCTGGCCAGCTCGATGAAATGCCGCAGCGCCTCGCCGTCGAACAGTGGCATCGCCTGGCCGAGGTCGAAGATGAACGGGATATCGGCCTGGGCAAACTGCTCGGCGTGGGCCAGCATGCCCTCGCGGCTGTCCGGTGCGACGATGCCCAGGCGCGGACGGCGCTCCCCCTGCAGCGCGTCCTGCACGCGCGACAGCTGCGACTGGGCCATCGCGCCCGGGTGGAAGGCGGTGATCTGGTTGTTTTCCAGATCGGTGGTGATCATCGCCTGGGCCGTGAAAGTGCCCGGCAGCGTGCGGATGTGCGTGGTGTCGATGTCCAGACCGCGCAGGTAATCCAGATAAGGGCCGGCGTCCTCGCCGACCGTGGCCATCACAATCGGGTCCCCGCCCAGCAGCTTGAGGCTGTAGGCGATATTGCCAGCGCATCCGCCGAACTCCCGGCGCATGCCGGGTACCAGGAAGGACACATTCAGCATGTGGATCTGGTCGGGCAGGATATGGTCGCGGAATCGCCCATCGAAGGTCATGATGGTGTCGTAGGCGACGGAGCCGCAGATCAGGCTGGGCATGGAAACTCCGGAAGAGGGTTCGGGACAGGTTCAGGACAGCAGCGCGCCGCCGGGACCCGATGGGCCCATGCGGCGGCGCGAAAGGTACTGGGACGGTGGCCTTACTTCAGCGCGGCCAGCGCGGCGTCGTAGTCGGGCTCGGTCTTGATTTCAGGCACGAGCTGGCTGTACTTGACGGTGTCGTTCTCGTCGAGCACCACCACGGCACGCGCGGTCACCCCGGCCAGCGGTCCGCTCTGGATGTCGACGCCATAGTTGCGCTTGAAATCCGCGCCGCGCATCAGCGACAGCGGCACCACATTGTCCAGGCCCTCAGCCGTGCAAAAGCGGCCCATCGCGAACGGCAGGTCGGCCGAGATGGTCAGCACCACGGTGTTCGGCAGCGAACTGGCGGCCTGGTTGAATTTGCGCGCGGAAGCCTGGCACACGGGCGTGTCGAGGCTCGGAACGATGTTGAGCACCTTGCGCTTGCCGGCGAAGTCGGCCAGCGTGACGTCCTTCAGATCCTTGCCGACCAGCGAGAACGCCGGTGCCTTGTCGCCCGCTTGCGGAAACTTGCCGCCAACCTGGATCGGATTGCCGCCGAGAGTTACGTTGCTCATGCCTTGCTCCTGTTTGATGTTGCGTGGGATCGATGATGGACGCGGCGTCGTTGCCTTGCCGCTTCAGCGGTAGAGGATCCGCAAGCGGTAGTTCGCCGGACCGTCGGGGCCGGGCTCTGCCTGCGTTTCTGCATGCGTCCGGAATCGTACCTGAACCGGCAGCTCGCCGCCGGGCGCCAGGCCTGCCTCCAGTGCGCCGCGCTGCCCGGACGGCAGATAGTCGGCGGGCTTGAAGCGATGTGTCGCGACGGCGTGATCATCGTCGTCGGTGAGCGTCAGTTCGAGTTCGGGCAGCGCCACCGCGGCGCGGCTGTCGTTGAGCAGGCTCAGCGACAGGCGGTAGGCGTCATCGCCCTGGCCAGGACGCTCCAGTTGCGAAGCGCCAATGCGCAGCGCCGCCAGATTGGGCCACGGCGGCACGCGGCAGCCCAGCGGCGCGCATGCGGCTTCCAGCACCGGACGCAGCGCCGGCAACCGTCCCGCCAGTTCGGCACGGGTCCAGAGCGCGGCCCCGACCAGCGCCATGCACAGCGGCAGCGCCGACCACGCGGCCACGCGGCGCAAGCGGGCCCGGCGCCGCCGGGCGCGCCAGACATCGCTGAAGCCTTCGGACGCGGCGTCGTCGCCCAGCAGCGAGCGGCGCAGCGCCTCTTCGCGGGCCACCGCGGTGGGGGTGATGTCGACACGGTCGGCTGCCGGCGCGCGCAGATATTCGCCGGCGCTGATGCCGGCCGCGGAGGAGGGAGGGGACGAGCGCGCGACGTCCCGGCCGGTGTCGCGGTTGGCGTTGTCGTGCCCCGGCCGGGGCTGCGGGTCGGGCGGGGAGTCGGGCTGCGAATCGGGTAGCGAATCGGGTAGTGAATCAGGCTTCGGATCTTGCATCGGGCCGCCCTGGCGCGCGTTGGCGCGGTGTCGTATCGGTCAGATGGAAGGCGCCACGCCTGCCTGGCGCTCCTGCTATCAGGGGCGCGTGCCGTGCAGGCACACCCAGCCTTCCTCGCTGCGCCATACCGACAGCGGCAGCCACGGCGCGTAGGCGGCGGCCACCTCATCGGCCTGGCGTTCCAGCACGCCGGACAGCACCAGCCGGCCGCCGGGTCGCACGCGGGCGCTCAGCATGGCCGCCATCAGCTTCAGCGGGTTCGACAGGATATTGGCGACCACCAGATCGTATTGGCCGCCGCGGGCGTTGGCTGCGTCGTCCGGCAGCGCGAACGCGGCATCGACGCGATTGCGTTCGGCGTTGTAGCGCGAGGCCTGCACCGCGTTCGGGTCGATATCGACGCCCAGCGTGTCGCCCGCCCCCAGCTTCTTCGCCACGATGGCCAGGATGCCGGAGCCGCAGCCATAGTCGAGCACGGCTTCACCCGGCCGCAGATTCTGCTCCAGCCACTGCATGCACAGCCGCGTGGTCGGGTGGCTGCCGGTACCGAACGCGAGACCCGGGTCCAGTTCCAGCACCACCGCGTCTGGCTCGGGCGCGTCGTGCCACGACGGCACCACCCAGATCCGCTCGCCGATGCGGATCGGTTCGAACTGCGATTGCGTGAGGCGCACCCAGTCCTGGTCCGCCACGGAACGCAACTGGTGCCCGGGCACCGGCACGCCAAGCGCGTTGGCCGCCGCCGCCAGCGCTAGCGCCGGGTCGACGGCATCGTCGAACAGCGCCACCAGCCGCGAATGCTGCCACGCGTGCCGTGTCGGCTCCAGTCCGGGTTCGCCGAACAGCGGCTGCTCATCCGGCGTATCGGCGTCGGCGTCCTCGACGGAAACCGACAGCGCGCCGAGTTCAAACAGCGCATCGGACCAGGCTTCCGCCCGGTCCTGCGCGATTTCGATCACACACTCTTGAAATGCCACGCCGTCTCCGCCGCCGTTGTCGCCTGCCGCAAGGCAGGCGTCAGACCTTCTCGCCCTTGGCCACGTTCTGCTGCGCCAGGCGATGCTCCAGATAGTGGATGCTGGTGCCGCCTTCGACGAAGTTCGCGTCAAGCATCAGTTCGCGGTGCAGCGGCACATTGGTCAGGATGCCGTCGACCACCATTTCCGACAGGGCGATCCTCATGCGGGCGATGGCCTGCTCGCGGGTGGCGCCGTAGGTGATCAGCTTGCCGATCATCGAATCATAGTGCGGCGGCACGAAGTAGCCATCATAGGCGTGCGAATCCACCCGCACGCCGGGACCGCCCGGCGCGTGCCAGGCGGTGATGCGGCCCGGCGACGGCGTGAACTTGAACGGATCCTCGGCATTCACGCGGCATTCGATCGCGTGGCCGCGGAACTGCACGTCCTTCTGGCGATAGCGCAGCTTCTCGCCGAACGCGATGCGGATCTGTTCCTGCACGATATCGATGCCGGTGATCATTTCGGTCACCGGATGCTCGACCTGCACGCGCGTGTTCATTTCGATGAAATAGAACTCGTTGTTCTCGTACAGGAATTCGAAGGTGCCCGCACCGCGATAGCCGATCTTCTTGCACGCCTCGGCGCAGCGATCGCCGATGCGCTCGATCAGGCGACGCGGAATGTGCGGCGCCGGCGCTTCCTCGATGACCTTCTGGTGGCGGCGTTGCATCGAGCAGTCGCGTTCGCCCAGCCAGATCGCCTGGCGATGCTGGTCGGCCAGCACCTGGATTTCGATATGCCGGGGGTTCTCCAGGAATTTCTCCATGTAGACCTCCGGATTGCCAAAGGCGCGGCCCGCTTCCTCGCGTGTCATGTTGACGGCGTTCAGCAGCGCGGCCTCGGTGTGCACCACGCGCATGCCGCGGCCACCGCCGCCGCCGGCCGCCTTGATGATCACCGGGTAGCCGACGCGGCGCGCCGTGGCCATGATCTCCTTCGGGTCGTCCGGCAGGGCGCCATCGGAGCCGGGCACGCAGGGCACACCGGTCTTGATCATCGCCTGCTTGGCCGAGACCTTGTCGCCCATCAGGCGGATGCAGTCGGCGGTCGGACCGATGAAGACGAAGCCCGATTTTTCGACGCGTTCGGCGAAATCGGCATTCTCCGACAGGAAGCCATAGCCCGGATGGATCGCCTGCGCGTCGGTCACCTCGGCCGCCGAGATGATCGCCGGCATGTTCAGATACGACAGCGGCGACGGCGCCGGTCCGATGCAGACGGCCTCGTCGGCCAGCTTGACGTACTTGGCTTCCTTGTCGGCCTCGGAGTAGACCACCACGGTCTTGATGCCCAGCTCGCGGCAGGCGCGCTGGATGCGAAGGGCGATCTCGCCGCGATTCGCGATCAGAATTTTTTCGAACATAGTCTCTCTCTGCGCCGCGCGCTGGCGGCCTCGGGGGCGTCGCCCCGGCACATACCGCGTCTTGCCGGCACATTGCGGGCAGCGGCTGCCGCCTCGCGCGGATGACGCGGCATCGGCCGGGCCGCATCGCGCCGGGCGGCGCGCGCCGCCCGCAGCCGCGATGGCATGCCCATCCGTTTCAGATTCAGCCGATGACGAACAGGGGCTGGCCGTATTCGACGGCCTGGCCGTTCTCCACCAGGATTTCCTTGATCACGCCCGCCTTGTCGGACTCGATCTCGTTGAGCAGCTTCATCGCTTCGATGATGCAGACCGTCTGGCCTTCCTTCACCGTATCGCCAACGTTCACGAAGGGCGCGGCACCCGGGGACGGGGCGCGATAGAAGGTGCCGACCATCGGCGAGGTCACGATATGTCCGGCGGGCAGCTGCGGCGCGGCGGCTTCCGCCGGCGCGGCGGCAGGCGCGGCAGCGGGAGCCGGCGTGGCGCTGATCGCGGGCATGGCGGGCATCGGCATCGATTGCGCGATAACCTGGGGCGGCGCCTTGACGATGCGCACCTTGCCCTCGCCCTCGGTGACCTCCAGCTCCGAGATGCCGGACTCGGCCACCAGGTCGATCAGCGTCTTCAGCTTGCGCAGGTCCATCTTCTATCCTCCTGAATCGGGTTGTCCGGCTGCCGCTTCGATGAAGCGGTGGCAGACGGGAAAAAACGTTGCGGCAAGGCCGCATGCATGAAGCGCCGCCGCATTTAAACAGCGCCGACGCGCGGCATGCGGCCAACGGGCACGCCTGCCGGCACGCCCTAGGAATGCGTTGGTGCAGTCACGGGATTCAGGCGCCAGGCGGCGCCTGTTCCTGTCCCAGGGCGTACTCGAGCGCCAGCAGATAGCCCTGCCAGCCGAGCCCGCAGATCACGCCAACCGCCAGGTCGGAAAAGTACGATCGGTGGCGGAAGCTCTCGCGGCGATGCACGTTCGACAGATGCACTTCGACGAACGGAATCGACACCCCCGCCAGCGCATCGCGCAGTGCCACGCTGGTATGCGTATAGGCAGCGGGATTGATGATGATGAAATCCACGCCTTGCTCCCGCGCGGCGTGGATGCGGTCGATCAATGCGCCTTCGTGGTTGGACTGGAAGGTATCCAGGCCGACGCCGGCCTGCGCGGCACGCTGCGCCAGCGCGGCATCGATCTGCGCCAGCGTGGTCGCCCCATAGGTCTGCGGCTCACGCGTGCCCAGCAGGTTCAGGTTGGGCCCATGCAGGACCAGCACCTGGCGGTAGCGGGCGGAGCGTAGGCTTGGACGGGTATCGGTCACGGGCTGCTCGACCAGTTCAACGAAATTGCGCGGAGATTACCGTAGGTTAGAGGGATTTGTCTAGCTCGCCACGCGGCGTCATCGTGGCGTGGCGGCGTTCCCGGCCGGCGATCTGTTGTTTGGCGGTCAATAGCGCGATGTTTGCTGAAGAACGCCGAAGTACGAGGGCGTTTGTCGATATATACCCGCGTGATGGGGGGCGTGGGATGACCGTCGCCGGGTCGCGATCGGGGCTCCGGTCCCGGCATTCCACGGTCTTCAACCCTTCGGCAGCGCCTTGCGAAGCTCCTCCGGCGTCACGCGGCCCATTTTTCGCATCGTAACGTCGCCATTTTCGCCGATCACGACGGTATATGGCAGCCCGCCCGCGGCATTGCCGAACGCGCGCGACATTTCGGTGCCGGCGAAGCCGGCCACGGCGAGCGGATAAGAAACCGGCACCTTCCTGGTGAATTGCTGGATATTGGCGGCGGAATCGATGCCGATGCCAATGAACTCGACATTCCGAGCTTGGTATTCCTGATGCAGCGCCGTGAGGTCGGGCATTTCCTCGACACAGGGCCCGCACCATGGGGCCCAGAAATTGACCACCACCGTCTTGCCCCGCAGGGTGTCCAAGCGCACCGGGGTGCCGGTTGGGTCGGGCAGCTCGGCGCGGAAGAACGCTTCCACCGCCTGATCGCTGGCCGGCTCCGGGGAGAACGCGAAGTGGCCGGCAATGGCACCGGCCAGCGTGGCGAGCACGGCGGCGGCGATCCAGCCCCACACCCGGCGCGGCTTGGCCGGAGACGAGGAAGTCGAGGAGGGCGGGGAGGGCGTAGCGGTCATGGCGCGTGTCGAGCGATGGCGAGGGCGATGATGATGGCCTTATTGGCGCGGATCGATAGGGGCCGAAGGGGGAGCGGGTGTGTTCAGTATGGCGGCGGCCGCTGCGCCGCCTGCGCCTCGTCCTCCGCGATCAGGCCGCGCACCGCGTCGATGTCGGCGCGCGCCGGCCGGCCGGAGGCGTCGCTGCGCGCGCCGCGCTCGTCGTCGGCATCGTAGAGCGCGATATGGACACCCACTGGCGACCCCAGCTCGGCGCGGACTTCGCCGGCCAGCAGCCGGGCCTCGCGCAGCGACGGCCATTGGCCGCGCCACAGGAAACTCAGCGTCTCCACCTCGCCGCGGTTGGCGAAGTGCCGCGATTCGCTGGTGTCGAAATCCACGCCGGCGTTGAGCAGGTGCAAGGCCACGTCCTTGGGGCTATCGCAGAAGCACTGCAAATAGATATCCGAGTGCTCGGTGGCCGTGCCGTTGAAGACGGCGCCGGCCAGATAGGGCCGGAAAGTGGCGAGGTCCTCCATGGCCAGCAGGGCCACGCGCCGCAGCAGCGCCAGGATGCGCGGCTGGCTGTCGGCATGGAACAGCGCCTGGTAGGCGCGCACCTCGGCCTCGATGGTGTCGTTGTCAGGCAGCCATTCGCCGGCGACGCGGACATCGCCGAGCAATTGGCGGGCGGCCTTGCGCTTGGCGGTAGCGTAGTCCGCCCCGTCCTCGGCGATCATCCGGGCCGCGGACTGGGCGATTTCGCTGCGCACCCGCGCAGGGTCGATGGAAGGGCGTCGTGGCATCCCGCGATGATACCCCCTGGGCGCGATCGATACCGCAGACCTTGGCGGCCGGCCTCTTGCGGGGAGGCGCAGCAGGTACAATTCCGCTCACCCGCGCCGGACGGTGCCCGCACAGCGCGGGCGCCGCGCACGCCACCCAGTCGCTTCGGCGTTCCCCTTTGACTCACCGCGCCAGATCGACGGCCGTTTCCGTTTTCGTTTTCCGTTCTCCGCCTCCATGCATATTCATATCCTCGGCATTTGCGGTACTTTCATGGGCGGGCTCGCGGTGCTGGCCAAGCAGGCCGGCCATCGCGTCACCGGCTGCGATGCCAACGTCTACCCGCCCATGAGCACGCAGCTGCAGGCTCAGGGCATCGAACTGATCGAAGGCTTCGATCCCTCCCAGCTGTCGCTGTCGCCCGACCTGTTCGTGATCGGCAATGTGGTGTCGCGCGGCAACCCGCTGATGGAAGCCATCCTGGACCGCAACCTGCCTTACGTGTCCGGTCCGCAATGGCTGGGCGAGCATGTGCTGCGCGGCAAGTGGGTGCTGGCTGTGGCCGGCACGCACGGCAAGACAACGACCACGTCGATGCTGGCCTGGCTGCTGCAGGACGCCGGCTACGAGCCCGGCTTCCTGGTCGGCGGCGTGCCGCAGAATTTCGGCGTGTCCGCGCGCGTCACGCCATCGGACTTCTTCGTGATCGAGGCCGATGAGTACGACACCGCGTTCTTCGACAAGCGCAGCAAGTTCGTCCATTACCGGCCGCGCACCGCCATCCTGAACAACCTCGAATACGACCACGCCGACATCTTCCCGGATCTGGCCGCGATCGAAACGCAGTTCCACCATCTGGTGCGCACCGTTCCGGGCCAGGGCCGGCTGATCGTCAACGGCCTGGAGGAGAGCCTGGCGCGCGTGCTGGAGCGCGGCTGCTGGAGCGAGGTCGAGGAGTTCGGCAACCGCGACTGGCGCGCCAGCGACGTGACGGCGGCCGATGCCGGCGCTGACGGGCTGGACGTGTTCGACGTGTGGCATGGCGGTACCGTGGTGGGCCAGGTGCGCTGGCAACTGCAGGGGCTGCACAACCGCATGAACGCGCTTGCCGCCATCGCCGCCGCGCGGCATGTGGGCGTGCCGCCGGCGCAGGCGATCGACTCGCTGTCGCGCTTCGCCAATGTCAAGCGCCGCATGGAGGTGCGCGGCGTGGCGGGTGGCGTCACGGTCTACGACGATTTCGCGCACCATCCCACCGCGATCCAGACCACCGTGGCCGGGCTGCGCCGCCGCGTTGGCGCCGCCCGCATTCTCGCGGTGCTGGAGCCCCGCTCGAATACGATGAAGCTCGGCGTGATGAAGGCCCAGCTGCCGGCCAGCCTCGAAATGGCCGACCGGGTGTTCGGCTACGGGGCGCCGTCCGGCAAGGATGCGCTGGGCTGGGACCTGGCCGACGCGCTGGCGCCGCTGGGCGAGCGCGCGGCCGCGTTCCACGACCTCGATGCGCTGGTGGCGGCGGTGCGTGCCGAGGCCCGTGCCGGCGATCATGTACTGGTGATGAGCAACGGCGGCTTCGGCGGCGTGCACCAGAAGCTGCTGGATGCGCTGGGGTCGTCCGGCGGCGGAGCGGCGTGATGCTGTTGTATCTGCATGGCTTCCGTTCGTCGCCGCAATCGTTCAAGGCGCGGATGGTGCAGGAACGCCTGCGCGAGCGCGGCCTGGGGCGTTATTACGCCTGCCCGATGCTCGACGTGTCGCCGGCCCGTGCGATCGCGCAGGCCGAGGCGGCCATTGCCGCCGCGCGCGCCGGCACGCCGGATGGCGGTCCGGCGCGGCCGCTGGCCATCGTCGGGTCGTCCTTGGGGGGCTTCTATGCGCGCTGGCTGGGCGAGCGGCACGGCTGTCCGACCGTTGTGCTCAATCCGGCCGTGCATCCGTGGACCGATCTGGACCGCTATCTGGGCGAGCAGCCGCTGTGGCATGGCGGCGGCACCGTGACGGTGCAGCGGCGGCACCTGCAGGAACTTCTCGATCTTCGCGTCGAGCGGCTGTCGCATCCCGAACGCTTCTTCCTGCTGGCCGCCACTGGGGACGAGGTGCTGGACTACCGCGAGATGGTGCGCGACTACGCCGGCGCGCGCATTCATGTGATCGAGGGCAGCGACCACGGCATCAGCGAATTCGCCGACCACGTCGATGCGGTGCTGGACTTCTGTGGCTATGGCGCCGATGCGTCGGGCGGTGACGATGCGTGAGATCGCCGCGGCGCGGGTGCGCCGTTGTGAATGGCACCGCCATCTGCCATTCGACGCCAACGTGGGCGCCAATCTGCGCCGCTGGGTCACCGGCGACGGTTCGCTGACCGCCCGGCTGGTATCGGCATCTTCGCGCTTTCGCGTCAGCCGGCTGTCGCAGCGGCTGGAAGCGCCGCTGGCCGACGAGTGGCATGCACTGGGGCTGGCCGCGCCGGTGCCGGTGATCGCGCGCGATGTGCTGCTGGTGTGCGACAACGTGCCGGCGGTCTACGGCCATACCGTGGTCGATCCGCGTCACGCGCCGCGCGACTGGCCCTTTCTCGGCGGGTTGGGCGATCGTCCGCTGGGCGGCGCGCTGTTCGTCGACCCGCGCGTGCGCCGCGCGCCATTCGAGTTCGCGCGCCTGCTGCCGCATCACCCGCTGGTGCGGCGCCTGCGTCGGGCGGTGCCCGACCTGGTCGTTGCCGGTCCGTTGCCGGCGCGGCGCTCCGTATTCCGGCGCGGCGACGGCGTGATGATGGTAACGGAGGTATTCCTGCCGGACCTGGCCACTCGGCGCGCGCCGACGGGGGCGGTCGGCCGCGTGCTGCGCGGCGCGACGCCGCGCGCAGGAATGTCCGCAGCCGCCGCGCAGGCGCGGGGCGCGGTGCAAGCAGTGGCGGATGCCGCGGCGGTGGCGGCAGCCGGGGTGCCGAAGGTCGCCGTAGTCGACGCCTGACGGCATCGCCACGGCGCCGCGCGGCGGGCGTACGGTATCATTGGCGATCTGGCCGCGGCTCGCCGTCTGGCAGTCCCGGCACCTTGCCGCGAACGCGTGCGCGAACATTTCCGCTGACGTTCGCGGCCATCCATCCCGGCTCGCCGGCCGGCCGTTTGATTTCGCAGCGAGGCCGGCCACGCCTCGCCATAGGCCCGGAAGGCATCACGCCGCCGGGCATTTCTGAAAGACCGATCCATGCAGTTGTTGTTCGAGGAAGGCGGCGAAATCCGCGCCGGTACCGTGCTGACCCAGCAGGGCGAGGCCTATCAGGTCGAGTTGCCCGCGGGCAAGCGCACCAAGGTCAAGTCGCGCGATGTGCTGCTGCAATTCGACAAGCCGGGCGCCGCCGAGCTGCTCAGCCAGACCGCCTCGCTGAGCGCGGAGATCGACCTCGACTTCCTGTGGGAATGCGCGCCGGAGGAAGAGTTCGGGTTCACCGATCTGGCCGCCGAATACTATGGCGCGGGCGCCGGGCCGGCCCAGCAGGCGGCGCTGGCGATGGCGCTGCATGGCAATCCGGTCTATTTCCGCCGCAAGGGACGCGGCCGCTATCAGCGCGCGCCGGAAGACCAGCTCAAGGCCGCGCTGGCGGCGCTCGAACGCAAGCGCCAGCAGGCGCTGGTGCAGGCCGGCTACGAGGAGCAGCTCAAGGCCGGCGAACTGCCCGACGCGTTCCGAGGCAAGGCGCTGCAACTGCTGTTCAAGCCGGACAAGAACAGCATCGAATACAAGGCAATGGACGCCGCCTGCACCGCGCTCGGCATGTCGCCGATGCGGCTGATGATCAGGGTCGGCGGCGTCGAGAACGCGAAGGCGCTGCACGAAGCGAAGTTCCTGTCGGAGTGCTTCCCCAAGGGCACCGGCTTTCCCGATGTGACGGTGCCCGAGCCGCCCGCCGACCTGCCGCGCGCCGAGGTCGAGGCTTTCTCCATCGACGATGTCACCACCACCGAGATCGACGACGCGCTGTCGGTGACGCCGCTGGACGGCGGCCGCATCCGCGTCGGCATCCATATCGCCGCGCCCGCGCTCGGCATGCGGCGCGGCGATGGGCTCGACGCCATCGCGCGCCAGCGCCTGTCGACCGTCTACTTCCCCGGCGACAAGATCACGATGCTGCCGGACGCGGTGGTCGAGCGCTACACGCTGCAGGAAGGGCGGCTGTGCCCGGCGGTGTCGCTGTACGTCGTCTATGACCCGGTCGCGCAGTTGATCCTTTCCAGCGAGACACGCGCCGAGCTGGTGCCGATCGAGGCGAACCTGCGCCATAACCTGCTCGAGGACGTGATCACCGAGGCGGCGCTGACCGAGGGCACCGGCGACTATCCGTTCCGCGAGGCGCTCACGCAGCTGTGGGGCTTCGCCGGCTTCCTGTACGACGAGCGCCAACGGGCCCGCATCGCCAGCGGCCTGCGTCCCGAATCGCATAGCCGCGCGGACTTCAGCTTCTATCTTGACGACCAGCCGGATGGCAGCCAGCGCGTGCGCATCGAGCAGCGCCGGCGCGGCTCGCCGCTGGACAAGATCGTCGCCGAGCTGATGATCCTGGCCAACAGCACGTGGGGCAAGCTGCTGGCCGACCATGGCGTGCCGGGCATCTACCGCACGCAGAAGGCGTGGGGCATGAACCGTACCCGCATGCAGACCTACCCGGCGCCGCACGAGGGCCTGGGCGTGATGCAGTATGCGTGGAGCACGTCGCCGCTGCGCCGCTACGTCGATCTGGTCAACCAGTGGCAGATTCTCGCGGTGGCGCAGCATGGGGTCACCGCCAAGCTGGTGGCCCCGTTCAAGCCCAAGGATGCCGACCTGCTGGCCGCCGTGGCCGATTTCGAGGGCACGTACGCTGCCTATGCCGAGCATCAGGCCACCATGGAGCGCTACTGGTGCCTGCGCTGGCTGGTGCAGGAGCGCCGTGAGCGGATGATGGCCACGGTGCTGAAGGATGGCGCGGTGCGCTTTAACGAGATTCCGCTGATCACGCGCGTGCCGGAACTGGCGCAGGCGCCGCGCGGCACGCAGGTGTTGCTGGAGATCGGCCAGACAGACGAGATCTCGCTGGAAGTGAGCTGCCGCGTGCTGGAAGTGTTTGCCGGCGAGGGCGAGGTGCCGGCCGAGGAACTGGAAGTCGACGAAGAGGCGGCCGAGGTATCGGCCGAAGCCGCGGCGGAGATTGCCGCCGAGGCGGCCGCGGAAGAGGCGGCCGAGGAAGCCGCGGAAGAAGCGGCAGCCGCCCCGCTCCCGGATACCGTTGAGGGCGCGGAAGGCGCCGCACGTCCCGGCCAGGATGGCCCGTCGCAAGCCTGATCACGCGTCTGCCGCCGTGAGTTCCGCCGTCAGTCCCGCCGCCCCGCGTCCCGCCAATCCGCTCGTTCACTGGTGGCGCACCAGCGGCACGCTGGCCAAGGCGTTCGCCGTCTCGTTGCTGGTGCACGCGCTGGTGCTCGCGGTACGCTTCACCGCGCCGCAGGCATTCACGCTGAAGCAGGCCGACGCCGGGCTCGATGTGGTGCTGGTCAACGCCAAGTCGGCGCAGCGGCCCCGGCAGCCCACCGTGCTGGCACAGGCCAACCTCGATGGCGGCGGCGCGCATGACGACGCCCGCGCCACCACGCCGCTGCCGGCGCAACCGGAGCCGCGCGACGGCGATCCGGTCCGCGAGGTGCAGCGGCGCATCGCGCAGCTCGAACAGGAGCAGATGCGGCTGCTGACGCAGGCGCGCGAGCGCGACGCGACGATGCGCGCCGCGCCGCCGCGCGGCGAAGAGGATTCGCCCGCATCCGACGCACGCGGGCGCGATGCCCGCGACTCGCTCGACGAAATGTCGCGGCTGGAGGCGGAGATCGGTCGCAAGCTGCAGCACTATGCCAAACGCCCCAAGCGGCATCAGCTCACGGCGACCAGCGCGCAAGAGGCGGTGTACGCCCGGTACTACGATGGGCTGCGCCGCAGGATCGAGGCATGCGGCACCGCCAACTTTCCCCGGCGCGGCGGCAAGCCGCTCTATGGCCAGCTGATCGTGGTGATCAACGTCAATCGCGACGGCGGCCTCGGTTGGCGCCGCGATGGCTATCAGGCCGGCGCCGTCGAAGTGGTGAAAAGCTCTGGCGATCCGGCGCTGGACCGGCAGGCCGTGGCGATCGTGCGCGCGGCCGCGCCGTTCGGTGCATTCTCGCCCGAGATGCGCGCCCGCTACGATATTCTTGAGATCGTCTCCACCTTCACGTTCTCGCGCGCCGGGTTCGAAACGCGGCTTCAAGCCCGCTGACCGGCGCGCCCCTCAGCCGAATCTCGCCAACATGTCCGAAAACCAGTCCTCCTCTTCCGGCGCCACGAGCGTCGAGCCGATCGACCGCTATGCAGTGATCGGCAACCCCATCGCCCATAGCCGCTCGCCCGAGATCCACGCCGCCTTCGCAAGCCAGACCGGCGAGCGGCTGCGCTACGAACGGCTGCTGGCGCCGCTGGATGCCTTCGCGGATACCGTGCGCGCGTTCTTCGCCGACGGGGGCCTGGGGCTGAACGTCACCACGCCGTTCAAGGTGCAGGCGTACGACATGGTCGACCGCATGACGCCACGCGCCGAAGCGGCGGGCGCGATCAACACGCTGTGGATGGAAGACGGCCTGCTCCATGGTGATAACACCGATGGCATTGGGCTGGTCCGCGACATCGTCGACCGGCTCGGCGTGGATCTGGAAGGCCGCCGCGTCCTGGTGCTGGGCGCCGGCGGCGCGGCAATGGGCGCGATGCTGCCGCTGATCGAATGCGGGCCCGAACGGATCGTGGTCGCCAATCGTACCGCCAGCCGCGCCAGCGACATGCTGGAGAACTTCGCTGAGGCGGCCGGCGAGGCCGGCGTCGAACTGTGGGGCGGCGGCTTCGATGCGCTGGCGGGCCTCTCCGACGAAGACGGCTGCGACGTGGTCATCAATGCCACCGCCAGCAGCCTGCAGGGCGACGTGCCGCCGGTTCCCGAGGCGCTGCTGGGCGCCAACGTGCTGGCCTACGACATGATGTACGGCGCCAGGCCCACGGTCTTCCTGCAATACGCCGCCCGCCAGGGCGCCCGTACTGCCGACGGTCTCGGCATGCTGGTCGAGCAGGCCGCAGAGGCGTTCGAGATCTGGCGTGGCGTGATGCCCGACACCGCCCCGGTGCTGGCGCAGCTGCGTGCCGCGCTGGACGCCAGCGCCTGACCCGATCGTTGCCGTCGCCAGGTGGCCGTGGCCAAGCCCAAACGCCCAGCCCGCGCGCGCGGTGCCGCTCCGGCGCGCCGCGGTGGCACGTTTCATCCGGTGCGCTGGCTCGCGTGGCTGGCCGGCTGCGTGGTGGCTGGCGTGGTCGCCATGCAGGTGTATTTCTTCCTGCAGATCGCCGCGTGGCAGGTGTTCGATCCGTCGTCGACCTCATTCATGCGTGCCGAGCGCTGGCGGCTGTGCGGCGCGAACTTCTGGAGCTGCGGCATCGAGCGCGAATGGGTGCCCTACAGCGAAATTTCCCGCAATCTGAAGCGCGCGGTGATCGCGAGCGAGGACGCCGACTTCGTCAACCACCCCGGCTACGACCTCGACGCGATGCTGGACGCGTGGGAGCGCAACAAGAAGCGCGGCCATATCGTGCGCGGCGGGTCCACCATCACGCAGCAGCTGGCCAAGAACCTGTTCCTGTCGTCGGAGCAACAGTATCTGCGCAAGGGGCAGGAGCTGTTGATCACGTGGATGCTCGAATTCTGGCTCGACAAGGAGCGCATCTTCGAGATCTACCTGAATTCGGTGGAGTGGGGCGAGGGCGTGTTCGGCGCGCAGGCGGCGGCGCGCCACTACTTCAAGACCGATGCGCGGCGGCTGTCGGTGGGGCAGGCGGCGCGGCTCGCGGCGGCGCTGCCGGCGCCGAAGTGCTTCGACAAGAAGGCCTATTGCGCGCATGTGCGCATCAACTTCCGGGCCAAGGCCGGCATCATTGCGCGCAGGATGGGGTCGGCTACATTGCCGGATTGAGGGGGTGAGGGCAGTCAAAGCCGTCCGAATCCCACCCAAAATCAGCTCAACCACCCCTTGCGCCGGAAGTACACCAACGGAATCGCCGCCGACACCGCCATCAGCGCGATCGCCCACGGATAGCCGGCGGCCCAGTCGAGTTCCGGCATGGTCTTGAAGTTCATGCCATAGACGCTGGCGATCAGCGTCGGCGGCATCAGCGCCACCGACACCACCGAGAACAGCTTGATGATCTTGTTCTGGTTGATGTTGATGAAGCCGACCGTGGCGTCCATCAGGAAGTTGATCTTGTCGAACAGGAACGCGGTGTGGTTCTCGATCGAATCGATATCGCGCAGGATCTGCCGCGCCTCGTCCTGCTGTTCGGCGGACAGCAACTGGCTGCGCATCAGGAAGGACACCGCGCGGCGCGTGTCCATCACGTTGCGCCGGATGCGTCCATTCAGGTCTTCCTCGTGCGCGATGGTCTCCAGCACGTCGGCGGCGGCCGCGTCGGTAACGTTTTCCGCCAGCACGCGCTTGCTCGCTTCCTCCAGCCGTTCGTAGATTTCCTCGATCGAGTCGGCCGAGTATTCCGCGTCGGTGGCGTACAGGTCCATCAGCACGTCCTTGGCGTTGCGCACCGAGCCCGGCCGCATCCGCGCGCGCAGCCGCACCAGCCGGAACACCGGCAGGTCCTCGTCGTGGATCGAGAACAGGACGTCGCGCGTGAGCACGAACGCCACGCGCACGTTGCGCGACGCGTCTTCCTCGTCGATCAGGAAGTCGGTGCGGATATGGATGTTCTCGTCCTCGCCCTCGAAGTAGCGCGCGGACGCCTCCAGGTCGCCCAGGTCTTCCAGCTCGGGAAGCGCGACGCCATAGGCTTCCTTGATCCAGGCAAGTTCCTCGTCGTCGGGATTGACGACGTCGATCCAGATGGGCTTGTGCTGCAGAAGCTCTTCACGGTCGTCGACCTGCTCTTGCGCGAGCCGACCCTTCTGCAGGACGAACAGGTTGATCATCCCCGGTATTTCCTTGTGCCGAACGACGAAGAAATGCGGCAGGCAGGCTTGCGGCGCACGACAAGCTTCGCCCTTCGCAAAGCGCGCGAAAGGCCGGGCTCGATGGCAAGCGTGATCGCGCTCCAGCGCCGACCGGACAACCGTGCTTCACCGGCTCAAACGGCCCGAAGTGCAATCGGGTTGACGTGCCGGGAGGCCGATGACGGCGGAGCAAGGCGATGACGTTTGCCGTTGATGGCTGGCAAGCCGGGGGAGGGAAGTCCGGCGCCATGCGAGAGTGCGATGGCGGAACGGGAAGACACTCGCCCGCAGTGTGCTGCGGGCGGTGCGACGAAAGGACCCGGCGGGAAGTCCGTTGGGGTTTCGTCGTTACGCAGCCCGCAGTGACATGGCGTTCGTGCGGTTCGCGGCTTTGCCGCGCCAACTCGAACACCCGATGCTACTGCCCACGTAATTTCTCCGGGATTATGGATGGGCGCGAGTGTAGCCCAACGCGGCCGGCTTTGTTAAGTGAAATCTCAATGAAGGGCGGCATGGGCGAGGGGACAGCGCCGGGACGTCCCGTCGGCGGCTCAGGCGCGCCGGCGCAGCGATGGCAGCAGCATCACCGACGCCAGCGCGGCGAACATCAGCACGATCGCGACGTAGTCCTGCCAGTGCGGCTGCTCGCCCAGCATCCACATGCCCGAGAACACGCCAACCACCGGAATGAACATGATCGACAGGCTGGACACCACGGGCGGCAGGTTGCGCGCCAGCGCGAACCACACCAGATGGCAGAACGCGAACACCACCACGGCGTTGTAGGCGATCGCCGCCCATTCGACCGCGTTGGGCATGCGCCAGCCGCTTTCGAACAGCATGGTGCCGGCCAGCAGGAAGGGGAGCGCGACCGCCAGCATCCAGAAGGTCAACGTGCCCAGCTGCAGGTCCACCTGGGTACGCTTGAGCAGTTGCGTGCCGAGACCCCAGCCCGCCGCGGCCGCGAGCATCATCACCGTGCCCAGCGGACTGCCTGTCAGCGCGCCGATCTCGCTCGACATCAGCAGCAGCGTGCCGGCCAGCGCGCAGCCGATGCCGATCCAGGCGCTGCCCGGAATACGCTCGCGGTACAGCAGCAGCCCCCATACCACCGCCCAGATCGGCATGGTGTAGCCCAGAATCGCGGCCCGGCCCGACGACAGCATCTTGACCGCCCAGATCGCCAGCAGGTGCCACACCACCATATTGGGCACGGCCAGCTTGAACACGGTGCCCCACAGCGCGCGCGGCACCGCCAGCGGAATGCCCTTGGCGCCCAGCGCCACGCCCAGCGCCAGCAGGCCGCCCGCCATGCACAGCAGCCGGAAACCGAGCGGCGGGAAATCGGCCACGCCGATCTTCATCACGGGCCAGTTGATGCCCCAGGCGAGCGTCAGCGCGACGAGCAGGGCGAGATTGCGGCGATCGAGGGTCATGTGGATGGCGGGTCTTTTCGTGTGGTCCCGCTCTTTCTGTGCTGGAAACCGCAGGGAAGATAGCATGCAGCGGGTAAAATTGCCGCTAACGACCCTTCGATGCCGTCGGCGCGCAAGCCGCCGGCGGCGCGGTCCCCCGGCCGCGCCCATCCCGGGCGCCGGGGACACGAACCGAGCGACCCATGACACGAGCTACCTCCCGTACCGCGAACCGCGCCAGCCAGTCGGTGCCGTTCACCGAACAACTGGCCGCCGCCTGGCAACGCAACGATTCGCTGCTGTGTGTCGGCCTCGACCCCGACCCGGGCAAGCTGCCGCTGTCGCTGACCGGCGCCGGCGGCGCGATCTTTTCGTTCTGCCGCGAGATCGTCGATGCCACCGCCGACCTGGTCTGCGCCTTCAAGCCGCAGATCGCCTACTTCGCCTCGCAGCGCGCCGAGGACCAGCTCGAACAGCTGATCCACTACATCCACGACGCGCATCCCGGCATTCCCGTGATCCTCGACGCCAAGCGCGGCGACATCGGCTCCACCGCGCAGCACTATGCTATCGAGGCGTTCGAGCGCTACGAGGCTGACGCGGTGACGGTCAGCCCGTACATGGGTTTCGATTCGGTCGAGCCCTATCTCGCCTACGCCGACCGGGGCGTCATCGTGCTGTGCCGCACGTCGAATCCGGGCGGCTCCGACGTGCAGTTCCTGCAGGTCGACGGCAAGCCGATCTACCAGGTGGTGGCCGAACAGGCCGCGGCGCGGTGGAACACCACGGGCCAGATCGGCCTGGTGGTCGGCGCCACCTTCCCGAACGAGATCGCGAAGGTCCGGGAACTGGTGGGCGACATGCCGCTGCTGATACCCGGCATCGGCGCGCAGGGCGGCGATATCGAGGCCACCGTGCGCGCGGGCCGCACCGGGGCTGGCACCGGCATGATGATCAATTCGTCCCGCGCCATCCTGTACGCCAGCCGCGAGAAGGATTTCGCGGCCGCCGCACGCAGGGTCGCGCAGCAGACGCGGGATCAGATCAACCGGTTCAGGGGGTAGTGGAGCGGGGGGCGGGGGAGAGGGCAGTAACAGCAAAATCCAACGCCCTCAGCCCCAAGTTCCTCAAGCCTCATTCCGCACCATCTCCAGCAAGCCCCGCAGCGCATGCTCGGCCGCCTGCCGGCGGATCTGCTGGCGATCGCCCTTGAAGCGTTGGGTTTCGGCCCGCGTGACGATGCGGTTGCTCCAGCCAAAGCACACCATGCCGACCGGTTTGTCGGGCGAGCCGCCGGTCGGGCCCGCCACGCCGGTGATCGACAGCGCCACCTGCGCGCGGCTGTTCAGCAGCGCGCCCTCGGCCATCGCGTGGGCCACTTCCTCGCTCACCGCGCCATGGTCGCGGATCAGCTTGGCGGGCACGCCCAGCATCGTGCTCTTGGCTTCGTTCGAATAGGTGACGAAGCCCCGCTCGAACCATGCCGACGACCCCGAAATCTCGGTGATCGCGGCCGCGACCAGCCCACCGGTGCAGGATTCGGCGGTGGCCATCATCAGGGACCGCTCGCTCAGGGCGATGCCGGTCTGGACGGCGAGTTGTTCGAGCAGGCGGCTGACGGACATGATGCGGCTCTCGCGGAAGTGGAATCGGGCGCGGGTCGAATGGACGGGCGATTGACGGCGTGGCGGCGGCTTACAGCGAACGCCACAGCGCGAACACCAGCAGCGTGTAGAAGGCGGCCACCAGGTCGTCGAACATCACGCCGAAGCCGCCGCGCAGCCCAGGGCCCTTCAGCGTCCGGTCGTAATAGCCGATTGGCGCGGGCTTGGCCATGTCAAACAGCCGGAACCACGCGAAGGCGGCGAACTGTCCCCAGAAGCCGGTTGGCGTGACAAAGGCCAGCACCAGCCAGAAGGCAACGATCTCATCCCATACCATGCTGCCATGATCATGCACGCCCATGGCCCGCGCCGTGCGTGCGCAGGCCCACAGGCCGAGCAGGAAAGCGGCCGGGATGATCCATAGCCAGGCGGCCGGCTGGACCCACATCGAGATCACGGTGAACGACAGCCAGCCGTACAGCGTGCCAACCGTGCCGGGGACGATCGGCGACAGGCCGGAACCGAATCCCATCGCAATGAAATGAAAGGGATGGGACAGCATGAAGCGCGCGGTCGGCCGCAGGACCTTGACGGTCTGGCCGGCCTCCAGCGTCATCGCGGGATCGCCCGGAGCGGGCTGCGGAGGATAGGCGGACATCGTGGATTTGGCTCGTTTTATTGTATTGGGTGGCGCGAGGGGCATGCCGGCGGGTTATCGCCCGCCGCGGGACGGTTGCGCGGACCTTTGCGCCCTATCGCCTCCCGGCATCATGACACGGCGGCAGGCCGGTGTCAGGGGCTCGCGAAATGATCGAAGCTCCTTGCCCGGAACGACACCGGCTCGCCATTTCCGTCCACCAGGCGCAGGCCCGCTTCGGCGGTGATGGTGCCGACACGGGTCAACGGCAATTGCAGCCGCGCCGCCAGGTCGGCAAGCGGTTCGCGTGACTGCGCGGGCGCGGTGAAGCACAGCTCGTAGTCGTCGCCGCCGGCGAGCAGGCACTGAAGCTGCAAGTCCCGCGGCTGCCGTGACATGACGTCGGAGCGCGGCAAGGCATCGACATCGACGACCGCCCCGGCCTGGGACCGCGCCAGGATGTGCCCCAGGTCGCCCAGCAATCCGTCGGACAGGTCGACCGCGGCGTGGGCGATGCCGCGCAGCGCCATGCCCAGCGCGACGCGAGGCATCGGCATGTCGAGCCTGTCCCGGATCAGCGTGAAATCCGGCTCGGGCAGCAGCCATTCGCCGCGGATGTCTCCCAGAGCCAGCCGGGCGTCGCCGATGGCCCCCGACACCCAGATATCGTCGCCCGCGCGCGCCGCGTCGCGGCGCAGCGCGCCGCAGGCCGGCACATCGCCGAACACGGTGATCGATAGCGTCAACGGGCCGCGGGTGGTATCGCCGCCCACCAGTTCGCACCCATGCGCGTCGGCGAGCGCCAGCATGCCGCCGGCCAGCTCGGCGAGCCACGCGGGCTCCGCCTCCGGCAGCGCCAGTGCCAGCGTGAAGGCGCGGGGCTCGGCGCCCATCGCGGCCAGATCCGAGAGATTGACCGCCAGCGCCTTGTGTCCCAGCGCGCGCGGCGGCACGTCGGGGAAGAAATGCCGGCCGCTGACCAGCATATCGGTACTGATCGCCAGCAATTGATCGGCGCGAGGCGCGATCAGGGCGCAGTCGTCGCCCACGCCGAGCACCGCCTTGCGCGCCGGCCGGGTGAAATAGCGGCGGATCAGTTCGAATTCGGAGAGGTCGGCCGCCGTGGCACGGGCGTCAGGCATGATGGAAAACGGGCGGCGATCGTGGCGGTGCGGTGGAGATGGCGGAACACAGGGCCGGCAAGCGGGGCGGACGGCGAGGCCGGCGCGCTGTTCAGCGGCCGGCGCATCGGGCATATTGTACAGAAAGGCAAAGCTGCCCCATGCAAAACGCTTATTGTGAAATAATATTTCACAATATAAAATCCAAGGTTCGATCACGAAAATCGCCGCCGGTACAGGCACACGTTCGCCGAGGATCGGCGTGCCAGAAAGCAGCGAGCCAGGAAACACGCGAGCCCTCGCGATCAGCGCGGCGGCCCACGCAGGAGACAGCGGGCAAGTGGAGCCGGCCCGCCGCAGCGTTCCTCCGTTGTTCCATTTCGTCAAACCCGGCTCCACAGACCGGAAGATGCGCCGATGACCAGTCCTTCGCAGCCCACGTCCCAGGACGAACTGAAACAGCAGCAACGGGAGGCGCTGCGCAAAGCGGCTCTCGAATATCACGAGTTTCCGACGCCGGGCAAGATTTCGGTTACGCCGACCAAGCCGCTGTCGAACCAGCGGGACCTGGCGCTGGCCTATTCGCCGGGCGTGGCGGCCGCGTGCGAGGAAATCGCTGCGAATCCGGCCAATTCCTTCCGCTACACCTCGCGGGGCAACCTGGTTGCCGTCATCACCAACGGCACCGCGGTGCTGGGCCTGGGCGACATCGGCCCGGCGGCATCGAAGCCGGTGATGGAAGGCAAGGCGGGCCTGTTCAAGAAGTTCGCCGGCATCGACGTGTTCGATATCGAGATCGACGAGAAGGACCCGCAAAAGCTGGTCGACATCATCGCGTCGCTCGAACCGACCTTCGGGGGCATCAACCTCGAGGACATCAAGGCGCCCGAGTGCTTCTACGTCGAGCGCGAGCTGCGCAAGCGGATGAAGATTCCGGTGTTCCACGACGATCAGCACGGCACCGCGATCGTGGTGGGCGCCGCCGTGATCAACGGCCTGAAGGTGGTCGGCAAGGACATCAAGAACGTCAAGCTGGTGGCATCGGGCGCTGGCGCCGCGGCGCTGGCGTGCATGGAGCTGCTGGTCGACCTGGGCCTGCCGCGGCAGAACATCTGGGTGACGGACCTGGCAGGCGTCGTCTACGAGGGCCGCACGGAGCTGATGGACCCGGACAAGGCACGCTTCGCGCAGAACACCGACAAGCGCAAGCTGGCGGAGGTCATCGAAGGCGCCGACATCTTCCTGGGCCTGTCCGCCGGCGGCGTGTTGAAGCAGGACATGGTGCAGCGCATGGCCGACAAGCCGCTGGTGCTGGCGCTGGCCAACCCGAACCCCGAAATCCTGCCGGAGCTGGTCAAGGAAGTCCGTCCGGACGCGGTAATCGCCACCGGCCGCACCGACTACCCGAACCAGGTCAACAACGTGCTGTGCTTCCCGTTCATCTTCCGCGGGGCGCTGGACGTGGGCGCCACCACCATCACCAAGGAGATGGAAGTGGCGGCCGCGCACGCGGTGGCTGAACTGGCGCGCCAGGAGCAGAGTGACATCGTCGCCAGCGCCTACGGCATCCAGGACCTGTCGTTCGGGCCCGAATACCTGATTCCGAAGCCCTTCGATCCGCGCCTGATCGTCAAGATCGCGCCGGCCGTTGCGCAGGCCGCGATGGAGTCGGGCGTCGCGACCCGCCCGATCGAGGACATGGAGGCGTACAAGCTGCAGCTGCAGCAGTTCGTCTACCACTCGGGCACGCTGATGAAGCCGATTTACGCGGCGGCGCGCAAGGTGGCGATGGAGAAGAAGCGCATCGTCTTCGCCGAGGGCGAGGAGGAGCGCGTGCTGCGCGCGGTGCAGGTGATCGTCGACGAAAAGCTGGCGAACCCCATCCTGATCGGCCGCCCGGCCGTGCTGACCCACCGCATCGAGCGGTTCGGCCTGCGGCTGCGCATGGGCGTGGATTTCACCGTGGTCAACCCCGAGCACGACGAGCGTTTCCGCGACTACTCCGACACGTATTACCGCATGATGGCGCGCCAGGGCGTGACGCCGCAGTACGCCAAGCTGGAGATGCGCCGCCGCACCACGCTGATCGGCGCGATGCTGGTACACAAGGGCGAGGCCGACGGCATGATCTGCGGCACGGTCAGCAACACGGCGGCGCACCTGCGCTATATCGACCAGGTGCTGGGCGGCACCAACGAGGTCTATGCCGCGATGAACGGCCTGGTGCTGCCGGGCCGCCAGATCTTCCTGGTCGACACGCACGTCAATATCGATCCGACCGCGCCGCAACTGGCCGAGATCACGATCATGGCGGCCGAGGAGCTCAAGCGCTTCGGCATCGAACCCAAGGTCGCGCTGCTGTCGCACTCCAACTTCGGCTCGTCGGAAGCGCCGTCGGCGCAGAAGATGCGCGAAACGCTGGCGATCCTGCGCGATCGTGCGCCGGATCTTGAGGTCGACGGCGAGATGCACGGCGACTGCGCGCTGGACCAGAAGCTGCGCGACCAGCTGGTGCCGGACGGCACGTTGAAGGGCGAGGCCAACCTGCTGGTCTGCCCGAACATCGATGCGGCCAATATCGCCTACAACCTGCTCAAGACCGCGGCGGGCAACAACGTGGCGATCGGGCCGATCCTGCTGGGAGTCAATGCACCGGTGCACATCCTGACGCCGTCGGCCACGGTTCGCCGCATCGTCAACATGACGTCGCTGGTGGTGGTGGACGCGGCGGCGAAGCGCTGACGCGGGCTACGGGCGCCGCGGGACAGGCGCTCGAAAGCGCCGTCTTGCATACAAGGCCGGGCTTGCCCGGCCTTTTCCTTGTCTGGCAAAAGTGTCGCCGACTATGCCGTCAGGCAACGGTTAGTATGCGCACACATCGTTGTAACGCTTTGAAACGATTAGCCTTTTCCGTGCCGCCCCGGTTCGGGGATTGATTATTTGACAGCATGCGCGTAACCTACCGCCTTCGATGCGGGCGATCCGTCGGCCTTGCAGGCCGTCGGTGACCGCTGCACCAGACCAGAGAAACGTGGGTTCCCGAACGTCGCCGGCACGCCGCGTGCCGCTGTTTTCCGATTCCTTCCGGCGCGCCGCGCGCCAGGCCATGCGGCTACTGGGCGGTGTCGCCGTGGCCGCCGCCCTGTCGCAGCCGGTCGCGGCCAGGCAAGAGCCGGTGCGGGATTGGAACGGGCTGGGAACCATTGCGGTGCAGCAATTGCCCAATGAAGCACAGCGGACCCTGCAGCGCATCGAAGCCGGCGGACCTTATCCCTATGCCAAGGACGGTTCCCGGTTTGGCAACTACGAACGCATCCTGCCGCGGCAACCGCGCGGCTATTACCGTGAATATACGGTTGCAAAGCCAGGCAGCCGCAATCGGGGGGCGAAGCGCATCGTCTGTGGCGGCGCCGAGCGCGCCGTCAACGACTGCTATTACACGGAAGACCACTACAACAGCTTCAAACGGATAACCAGATGATGACTGACATTTTCGGACTGGGCGACGCCCTAGCCGCCCGCGAAGAGCGCGGCGCCGGAGATGGCTGGCAGCGGGCGCAGCAACATGCCCAGAACCTTTATGACAGTGTGCTGATGATGCCCCGCTATGAGGTCGCGCACAACCGGCTTCCCCCCGCGTCGCCCGACTGCGGCACCGAAGTTCCCTGTGGCCGCGAGGCGGCGTTGAACCTGTTCAAGACCGTCCGTCCCAATATCGTCCAGTCGATCCGCGCGTTCCGCGTGCCCGAACTGGCGCAGGCCGCGGCCGATCTGGGCCAGCATTTCCTGTACGCCAATTGCTCGCACTGCGCCACCAAGGGCGAGGTGCTCGAAACCATCGCCACCGCGTTCCTGTTTCCGAAGCACTTCGGCAAGAACTACGACGCGCTGGCCGACTGCCTGACCGACCTGATCCACAAGGCGGGCGCGCAGCCCGGTTTCGTGATCGTGCTCGAAGGGCTGCCGGTCGCGCAGAAGTTTGACAAGGAAGCACGCGAAACGCTGCTCGACGTGTTCCGCGACGCGGCCGAATTCTGGGCCGAACGCCGGGTGCAGTTCCGCGTGTTCTATTCGTTCGCGTAAGCCGGCGCCGCGCTTTTCGCGGCGCGGGGTTCGACACCGGCTTTCGATGATGCCAAGGCCCGCCGATGCGGGCCTTTCGCTTTGTATCTGCCGGTCATTCCTCCCGTCGCGGGGACGGGCGGGCGTCGCAAGGATCAGAATCCCCCGAGGACCGCGTTGAGCGCGGCCAGGCAGGCGAGCCCGGCGCTCTCGGTGCGCAGAATGCGCGGTCCCAGCGAGACGGGGGTGAATCCGTTCGCCGCCGCCATTTCCTCCTCCTGTGGTGACAGCCCACCCTCCGGGCCGATCAGCAGCACCACCCCGCGCGCGATCCAGTCGTCGCGCTGCGCCCGCGCCAGCGCCACCAGCCCGTGCGTGGCGCGGGGCGACAGCATCAGCCGCTGGCCCGCGCCCGGGTCCAGTGTCGCCAGCCATTCCGGAAGTCCCGCCACCGGCGCCACCGATGGCAGCCGATTGCGGCCGCATTGCTCGCAGGCGGCCGTGACCAGCGCCTGCCAGTGCGCTTGACGGCGTTGCGCGCGTTCACCGCTGAGCCGCACCACCGCACGGCCAGTCTGCAGCGGCTGGATGGCGCCGACGCCCAGCTCCACCGCCTTCTCGATCAGCCAGTCCATCTTGTCGCCGCCGGCGATGCCCTGCGCCAGCGTGACCCGGTAAGGCAGCTCGCATTCGGTCGCATCGTGCGGGCCCACGCGCGCCACCGCATGACGCTTGCCGATGTCCGCGAGCGTGGCGGCGTGGCTGCCGCCCCGGCCATCGAACAGCACCATCGGTTCGCCGGGAGCCAGGCGCAGCACCTGCACATGCCGCACCACGGACTCGGGCAGCGGCAGATCCGTATCGGGGGAAAGAACGGTGTCGACGAAAAAACGGGGTGGCATCGAGTCGGCGGGAACGGCGGCGGTATGGCGAAAGGGATGCGAAATGCGCGAATGGCGCGCGTGGACGGCATGGCGTCCACGCGCGGGTCATCAGGCGGCTTCGGGCGGAGACGCGGCGGATGCGGATTGGCTGTTGGCGGAGCGTTCCAGCGGCCGGGCGAAGCCCCAGCGATAACCGTCCGGGTCTTCGACCATGCAGTAGCGGTCGCCCCAGAACTGGTCGGCCGGGCCCATCAGGCTGGTCGCGCCGGCCGCCACCGCGCGCGCGTGCATTGCATCGACATCGTCGCAGTATAGGTAGAAGGTCTGCGGGCATTCGATGCCGGTGGAGCGCGGCGTGCGTGCGGTGCTGCCCCACGCGCCCTCGGGCGCGAACATCACGATCAGTTCGCCCTTGTAGTGCATCTCCGCATGCGTGGGCACGCCGTTCTCGTCGACGACATTGCCGGCGCTGAAGCCGAATGCGCTCCGGTAGAAGTTCAGGGACCGGCGTGCATCGCCGACCGTCAAATACGGTGTGAGCCAGGGCGTGTTGGCGGGTCGCGTCATGATGATCTCCTGCATGGGGCCGCGGCAGTGCGCCGAGCATATCATGCCGTCGCGGGGCCGCCGCCGTCCTCGCCGCCGTGTTCCAAGCCGAGGGCGATGCGAAGATGGCGCGGCAGCGTGAACAGCGCGCGGTGCATGGCGGCATCGTAAAAGCCGAGCGCGCCGTCGAGCCGCCAATCGCGCAGGCGCTGCTGCAGTATCGTGGCATCGGCGGCGGCGACATCGTGCGCATCGCTGGCGACGGCGATGGCCCAGGGCGCGCCGTAGACAGGGATCGTCACCGTCATCACGGCGACGTGGGTGAAGGCGCGGCGCAGCCGCGCCAGCAGCGCGCGGGCACCGGCCGGGCGGTGAA
Source organism: Cupriavidus gilardii J11 (assembly GCF_007829435.1). Classification (GTDB taxonomy): domain Bacteria; phylum Pseudomonadota; class Gammaproteobacteria; order Burkholderiales; family Burkholderiaceae; genus Cupriavidus; species Cupriavidus gilardii_D. The sequence continues at coordinate 32,466 of NZ_VLJN01000067.1, read as the reverse complement.
AGGGCGGGCCGAGATGCAGCGACATGATGCCCGCGGGCGCCAGGCATGCGCGGGCCGCCGCCAGTCCGGCCTCGGCAAACAGCGCGGCGGCCGGCCCACCATCGTCGGCCTCGGTCAGATCGTAGATCAGCAGGTCGAAGCGACGCCCGGCATCGTGCAGCGCGAGCATCGCGGCCAGCCCGTCGCCAAAGCGCAGCGCGACCCGGGGGTCGTCGAGCGCACCATCGTGAATGCCGGGCAGCCAGCGGCGGGCCAGCGTGACGACTTGCGGATCCAGCTCCGCGACCGTCACCGACGCCATGTCGGGAAGGCGCAGCAGTTCGCGCGCCGATCCGCCGTCGCCGCCGCCCACCACCAGCGCATGCCGGGGGTGCCCGTGCACCACGGCGAGCGGATGCACCATCGCTTCATGCTGGATGAAGGCATCCGCTTCGGCGCTCATCACGCGGCCATCGAGCCGGAACACATGGCCAAACACCGCATGCCAGCCGATTTCGATGTGCTGGTGGGCCGACCGCACGCTGGCGCGCGGCATGACGCCGGCCAGCGTGGTGCCGACGCCGTCGGCAAGCCATTCGGTCCATGGTGCGGCAACGCCCGCAGAGGCGGCCGTGCCGCCGGAAACGTCGCCTCCTTCTGGTAAAATCGCGCTTTTCCCGCCGCCTATTTCCCGCCGCATGTCTCACCTCGCACATCCCGCAGCCAGCCTCTATGCCAACCAGCCCGCGCAGCTGATGGCCAACGCGATCCGCGTGCTTGCCATGGACGCCGTCCAGCAGGCCAATTCCGGTCACCCTGGCATGCCGATGGGCATGGCCGACATCGCCGTGGCGCTGTGGGCCCGGCACCTGAAGCATAACCCGGTCAATCCGACCTGGGCCGACCGCGACCGCTTCGTGCTGTCCAACGGCCATGGCTCGATGCTGCTGTACGCGCTGCTGCACCTGACCGGCTACGACCTGCCGGTCAGCGAGCTGAAGAACTTCCGCCAATTGCACAGCAAGACCGCCGGCCATCCGGAATACGGCATTACGCCGGGCGTGGAAACGACCACCGGTCCGCTGGGCCAGGGCATCACCAACGCGGTCGGCATGGCGCTGGCCGAACGGCTGCTGGCCGAGGAATTCAACCGTCCCGGCTTCGACATCGTCAATCACTACACCTATGTGTTCATGGGCGACGGCTGCCTGATGGAAGGCATCAGCCATGAGGCGTGCTCGCTGGCCGGCACGCTGAAGCTGAACAAGCTGATCGCGCTGTGGGACGACAACGGCATCTCGATCGACGGCGACGTGGTGCACTGGTTCAACGACGACACGCCGAAGCGCTTCGAAGCCTATGGCTGGAACGTGATCCGCGCCGTGGACGGCCACGACGTCAACGCGGTTGACGCCGCCATCGCGCAGGCCAAGGCCAGCGACCGTCCGACGCTGATCTGCTGCCGTACCGTGATCGGCAAGGGCGCGCCCAACAAGGAAGGCGGCCACGACGTGCACGGTGCCCCGCTGGGCAGCGCCGAGATCGTCGCCACGCGCGAGGCGCTGGGCTGGAGCCACGCGCCCTTCGAACTGCCGGACGAGGTCTATGCCGCGTGGGACGCCAAGGCCAATGGCGCCGCGCTGGAAAAGGCGTGGAACGCGCTGTTCTCCGCGTATTCCGAGCGCTTCCCTTACGAAGCCGGCGAGTTCGAGCGCCGCATGCGCGGCGAACTGCCGGGCGCGTTCGACGCGACCGTCGAGGCTTTTATCGCCAAATGCGAGGAAAAGGGCGAGACCATCGCCACGCGCAAGGCCAGCCAGAACACCATCGAAGCGTACGCGCCGGTGCTGCCCGAACTGCTCGGCGGCTCGGCCGACCTGACCGGCTCGAACCTGACCAACTGGTCGGGCAGCAAGCCGGTGCGCGTCGATGCCTGGGGCAACCACATCAACTACGGTGTGCGCGAGTTCGGCATGAGCGCCATCATGAACGGCATCACGCTGCATGGCGGCTATATCCCCTACGGCGGCACGTTCCTGACGTTCTCCGATTACAGCCGCAATGCGCTGCGCATGGCGGCGCTGATGAAGATCCGCACGCTGTTCGTCTTCACGCACGACTCGATCGGCCTGGGCGAGGACGGTCCGACCCACCAGTCGATCGAGCATGTGGCCAGCCTGCGGCTGATTCCGAACATGGATGTCTGGCGTACCGCCGACACCACCGAAACCGCGGTGGCGTGGGCCGAGGCGCTGCGCCGCCAGGATGGCCCGAGCTGCCTGATCTTCAGCCGCCAGAACCTGCCGTTCCAGGCGCGCGACAACGCGACCCGCGCCAATATCGCGCGCGGCGGCTACGTGCTGCGCGACGGCGTCAACGCGAAGACCGGCAAGCCGGACGCTGTGGTCATCGCCACCGGCTCGGAAGTCGGCCTGGCGGTGGGCGCCGCCGAACAGCTGGCCGCCGAAGGCATCCACGTGCGCGTGGTGTCGGTGCCGGCCACCACCGTGTTCGACAAGCAGGACTCCGCCTACAAGGCCGCCGTGCTGCCCGTGGGCGTGCCGCGCGTGGCGGTCGAGGCCGGCGTGACCGATTTCTGGTGGAAGTACCAGGTGCAGGCGGTGGTCGGCATCGACACCTTCGGCGAATCGGCGCCGGCTGGCGTATTGTTCAAGCACTTCGGCTTCACCGTCGACAATGTCGCGAACACCGTCAAGAGCGTGATCTGACGCGAGAACGAGCCGTCGGGGCGGCGCTGGTCCGCCGCGCCGTCCGGATCGTTCCGCACCGTTGCAGCTTTCCTTATTTCCCGTTCAGGAGACGTACCATGACTATCAAGGTTGCCATCAACGGCTATGGCCGGATCGGCCGCAATGTGCTGCGTGCCCACTACGAAGGCGGCAAGAAGCATGACATCGAGATCGTGGCGATCAACGACCTCGGCGATGCCAAGACCAACGCCCACCTGACGCAATACGACACCGCGCACGGCAAGTTCCCGGGCACCGTCTCGGTCGAGGGCGACTACATGGTTGTCAACGGCGACAAGATCCGCGTGCTGGCCAACCGCAATCCCGCCGAGCTGCCGTGGGGCGAGCTGGGCGTGGACGTGGTGATGGAGTGCACCGGCTTCTTCACGTCGAAGGAAAAGGCGTCGGCCCACCTGGCCGGCGGCGCCAAGAAGGTCATCATCTCGGCCCCGGGCGGCAAGGACGTGGACGCCACCATCGTGTACGGCGTCAACCACAACGTGCTGAAGGCCTCGGACACCGTGATCTCCAACGCGTCGTGCACCACCAACTGCCTGGCCCCGCTGGTCAAGCCGCTGCACGAGAAGCTGGGCGTGGTGACGGGCCTGATGACCACGGTCCACGCCTACACCAACGACCAGGTGCTGACCGACGTCTACCACGAAGACCTGCGCCGCGCCCGTTCGGCCACGCAGTCGATGATCCCGACCAAGACCGGCGCCGCCGCCGCGGTGGGCCTGGTGCTGCCGGAACTGAACGGCAAGCTCGATGGTTTCGCGATCCGCGTGCCGACCATCAACGTGTCGCTGGTCGACCTGTCGTTCGTCGCCGCGCGCGAGACCACGGTGGACGAAGTCAACGCGATCCTGAAGGCCGCGTCGGAAGGCGAGCTGAAGGGCATTCTGGACTACAACACCGCGCCGCTGGTGTCGGTCGACTTCAACCACAATCCCGCTTCGTCGACCTTCGACGCGACGCTGACCAAGGTGTCCGGCAATCTGGTCAAGGTGTCGAGCTGGTACGACAACGAGTGGGGCTTCTCGAACCGCATGCTCGACACCACCGTCGCGCTGATGAACGCGAAGTAATTCCGCGCGCCATGGCCGCTGTGGCCCCCGGACCGCGGCGGTGCGGCCAACAGAAACGGCGCCTTCGGGCGCCGTTTTTGTTTGTCAAACCTTGGAAGAATATGCCTTATGCTGCATCGGACCCCACCACGGTGGGGTTCCGATTGCGGCAAATATGCCGTTTTCGATGCCACCAAGTGGCGATTTGATCTTAAACTAGCCGCATGGCCCCGCGCAGGCGGGCCTCGCGGGCATTCGATGCCCGTCCGAAAAAAGCAATACGAACCAGGAAGTGGCGTGATCATGGTGAACGTTGACACCAAGCTGCTCGTGATCTTTACCGAGCTGCTCAGCAAGCGCAACGCGACCTACGTCGCCGAGAAAATGCATATGACCGCGCCGGCCGTGTCGCACTCGCTTGGTCGCCTGCGCGAGATCTTCGGCGACCCACTGTTCATCCGCGTCCCGCACGGTCTGACGCCAACGCCCCGGGCACTGGAGCTGGGCCCCAAGGTGCGCGAGATGCTCGATCTGTGGGCCTCGATCAACCAGGGCGACGTGGAGTCGTTCGATCCCGCCATCGCTTCCGGTGTCCTCAATATCGGCTTCTCGGCCGAGCTTGGCGACACGGTGTTCAATCGTTTCGTGCTGCGCATCCAGCAACTGGCGCCGGACCTTCATATCCGTCTGCTCGAGTCGCCGTCGTGGGAAACCGACGTCGCGTCGATGCGTGCCAACGAACTGGACCTGGCGTTCTCCCCGCATCCGACCGGACATCCGGAGATCGTCGAGGAAACGGTGGCGGCGCTGAACCTGTGGGTTTGCGCGCGCGCCGACCATCCGGTGCTCAGGCATGGCTGCACGCTGGAACAGTACCTGGAATGCGGCCATATCTTCATGGCGCATCCCGGCGCGTCGGGACGGCAGGCGCCCGCGCTGATTCCGCTCGACTACGCACTGCAGCAGCGGGGCCTGAAGCGCAAACCGACCATGACGGTTCATTCGTGGCGCGCGCAGGCCGAACTGGCGGCGCAAACCGATCTGATATTCACCGTCAATACGCTGACGAAGGACATCGCCTGCAAGACCTACGGCTTGCAGGCGTTCCCGTTGCCCGCGGATATCGACACGACCGTCGGCCTGAACATGTTCTGGCACCGCAGCCGCAATACCCATCCGATGCTGGTGTGGGCGCGCGGGCTGTTCCGGGAGGTGGTGGGGGAATTCGTGGGGGCGAAGGTGGGAGTGAAAGGCGTGGAGCTTGTGGATGCCGTGGAGGCCCACGGCTGAGCGCTGAGACTGCCTCTCCCCCGGCCCCTCTCCCGCGAGCGGGAGAGGGGGAGTCGGGGTCAGCGCTTGATGCGGTAAGGACAGGCGGTCTTGGTGCAATTGCCGTACAGCGACAGCGCATGCTCCTGCAGTGCGAAGCCCCGCTCGCGAGCGATGCTCTGCTGGCGCTGCTCGATCTCGGCGTCGAAGAATTCCTCGACGCGGCCGCAGTCGAGGCACACCAGGTGATCGTGGTGCTTGCCCTCGTTCAGTTCGAAGATGGCCTTGCCTGATTCGAAGTTGTTGCGGGACAGCAGGCCCGCCTGCTCGAACTGCGTCAATACGCGGTACACCGTGGCCAGGCCGATGTCCATATGCTCGTTGAGCAGGATGCGATAGACGTCTTCCGCGCTGAGGTGCCGCTGTTCGCTGGTCTGGAAGATTTCGAGGATCTTCAGCCGCGGCACCGTCGCCTTCAGACCGATGTTTTTGAGTTCCGCCGGACTCGGCATGGGCGTGACTCCCTAGAGTACAATGTCTGGATTGTTGAATCATAAGGGTTTTGCCGACAAAAGTCGCCCGGCGCCACTGGCGTGAAGGGCACAGGCGGCACCCGCCGCGTGACCATTCCCGGGTCCGCACTGGTGTGCCGCCGACGCAACCGGCATCTCGCGCGCCCGCCGCCATCCCGGCGCGTGCGCGAACCTTCCACCCCTTTCGGTAGCGAGATCAGCGAGTTACATGGATTCCATTCGATCGTCCGTCCTGCGCCCTGCGCGACTCACGACCCTGCTGGCGGCCGTCGCGCTCACCGCCGCCGCGTGTTCCACCTACGACAGCACATCACGGAAGATCGCCAGCGCGATCACGCCCTATCGAATCAATATCGTGCAAGGGAACTTTGTGTCCCGCGAGGCCGCCGCGCAACTGCGCGAGGGCATGACGCGGGACCAGGTGCGCTTCCTGCTCGGCACGCCGCTGTTGACCGATGTGTTCCATGCCAATCGCTGGGACTACGTGTTCTCGTTCAAGCGTGGCAATACCCAGGTGGTGCAGCAGCGCCGCTTCACGGTGTTCTTCGAGAACGACAGGCTGGTACGCTTTACCGGCGACGAGCTGCCGTCCGAGTATGAGCTGATCGCCGAAATCGACGGCATCAAGGGCGGCCCGCGCGCCAAGGCGGACCAGCAGAAGGCCGAAGACAAGGAAAGCGCGAAGGCGACCGAAGCCGCGCCCCGGCCGGTGGGCCAGTCCGGCGTGCCCGGCGACGGCACGACCGAGCAGGCGGCCAGCGCCGCGCCAGCGGACGCCAGCCTCAATATGACCAAATGACGGCGCGCGGCACGCGCTTTGTTGGCCGCCTGCCGTAGTGTCCTGTCTTCGCCAAACGGCGGCGTGCATCGATGCGTGACGCCGCCGCTGGCTTCGCTACCCTCACTTTTTTCTGTCCACCGTTCCTTGCCGCGAGGGCAGGGAACCCACCCGGGAACTGACTCGCCATGAAACTCGCCATTGCCGGTGCCTCTGGCCGCATGGGCCGCATGCTGATCGAATATGTGCTCGACGCCGACGGCGTGACGCTGGCCGGTGCACTCGATGTGCCGGGCGCGGCCGCGCTGGGCCAGGATGCGGGACTGTTTCTCGGCCGCGAGACCGGCGTGCGAATCACCGACAATATCGAAACGGCGCTGTCCGGGGCGGATTGCCTGATCGATTTCACGCGACCCGAAGGCACGCTGGCACATCTGGCCGTGGCGAGGCGCCTCGGCGTCAAGATGGTGGTCGGCACCACCGGCTTCGATGATGCCGGCAAGGCGGCGCTGGCGGAGGCCGCGCAGTCGATCGGCATCGTGTTCGCGGCCAATATGAGCGTCGGCGTCAATGCCACGTTCAAGCTGCTCGAGGTGGCCGCGCGCATGCTGTCGTCGGGCTATGACATCGAGGTGATCGAGGCCCACCACCGGCACAAGGTCGACGCGCCGTCCGGCACCGCGCTGGCGATGGGCGAGATCATCGCCAAGGCGCTTGGCCGCGATCTGAAGACCTGCGGCGTGTTCGAGCGGCACGGTCATACCGGCGAGCGGGAGCCGGGGTCGATCGGCTTTGCCACCGTGCGAGGCGGCGATATCGTCGGGGACCATACCGTGCTGTTCGCCGGCATTGGCGAGCGCATCGAGATCACGCACAAGGCGTCCAGCCGCCGTTCCTATGCCGATGGCGCCGTGCGCGCCGCCCGCTTCCTGGCGGACAGGCCGAACGGACTGTTCGACATGCAGGATGTGCTGGGGTTGAAGTAACACTCGCGCCACCACCGTCGTCCCCGCGCATGCGGGGGCCCGGCGGCTTGATGAGCGCCGACTCACGGGGCGAAAGACACCGGGTCCCCGCTTTCGCGGGGACGGCGGTAATTGAGGGTCGCCGTTGCCCGGCGAAGCCGTTCCAACGCCTCCCGCCGGTTATAATCGGCGTTTTCCGCACGTGCGTTCTTGCCGTGCCGGATCCCCAACCGCAGCCAGATTTCCACACGCCGGTGCGCCGCTCGCGCGCCGATGCTCCGATCATGCAAGACAAATACCTCCCTGCCGAAGTCGAACAATCCGCCCGTCAGCATTGGCAAGCCATCGACGCCTATCGCGTCGACGAGCACGCGGTGGGCCCGGACGGCAAGGAGAAGCCCAAGTTCTATGCCTGCTCGATGCTGCCGTATCCGTCCGGCAAGCTGCATATGGGGCATGTGCGCAACTACACGATCAACGACGTGATGGCGCGCTACCTGCGGATGAACGGCCATAACGTGCTGATGCCGATGGGCTGGGACGCCTTCGGCATGCCGGCCGAGAACGCCGCGATCAACAATGGCGTGGCGCCGGCGGCCTGGACCTACGACAACATCGCCTACATGAAGAAGCAGATGGCGTCGATGGGCCTGGCGATCGACTGGTCGCGCGAGGTCGCCACCTGCGATCCGAACTACTACCGCTGGAACCAGTGGCTGTTCCTGAAGATGCTGGAGAAGGGGATTGCCTACCGCAAGACCGGCACCGTGAACTGGGACCCGGTCGATCAGACCGTGCTGGCCAACGAGCAGGTGATCGACGGCCGCGGCTGGCGCTCCGGCGCCGTGGTCGAGAAGCGCGAGATCCCGATGTACTACCTCGGCATCACGCAGTACGCCGACGAACTGCTCGGCGAACTGGACGCCCTCGGCTGGCCCGAGCGCGTCAAGGTGATGCAGCAGAACTGGATCGGCAAGAGCGAGGGCGTGCGCTTCGCGTTTCCGCATGCCATCGTCGGCGACGACGGCGAGCTGATCAACGGCGGCAGGCTGTACGTCTTCACCACGCGCGCCGACACCATCATGGGGGTGACCTTCTGCGCGGTCGCCGCCGAGCACCCGCTTGCCACGCATGCCGCCAGTACCAACCCGGAGCTGGCCGCCTTCATCGAAGAGTGCAAGCGCGGTTCGGTGATGGAGGCCGACATGGCCACCATGGAAAAGAAGGGCATGCCCACCGGCCTGAAGGTCGTGCATCCGCTGACTGGCGAGCCGGTCGATGTCTGGGTCGGCAACTATGTGCTGATGAGCTATGGCGACGGCGCCGTGATGGGTGTGCCAGCGCACGATGAGCGCGACTTTGCGTTCGCGCGCAAGTACGGGCTCCCCATCAAGCAGGTGATCGAGGTCGAGGGCCAGTCGTTCTCCACGGACGCGTGGCAGGAGTGGTACGGCGACAAGACCGCCGGCAAGTGCATCCATAGCGGCAAGTACGATGGCCTGGGCTATCGCGCCGCGGTCGACGCGATCGCCGCCGACCTGGCCGCCAAGGGTCTGGGCGAGAAGAAGGTGACCTGGCGCCTGCGCGACTGGGGCATCTCGCGCCAGCGCTACTGGGGCACGCCGATTCCGCTGATCCACTGCGACAGCTGCGGCGTGGTGCCGGTGCCCGAGAAGGACCTGCCGGTGGTGCTGCCCGAGGATCTGGTGCCGGACGGCAGCGGCAACCCGCTGGCCAAGGACCCGCGCTTCCTTGAGTGCACCTGCCCGTCCTGCGGCAAGCCGGCGCGGCGCGAGACCGACACGATGGATACCTTCATCGATTCGTGCTGGTATTACATGCGCTATACCTGCCCGGACGCCGAGACCATGGTCGATGCGCGCAACGACTACTGGATGCCGATGGACCAGTATATCGGCGGTATCGAGCACGCGATCCTGCACCTGCTGTACGCGCGCTTCTGGACCAAGGTGATGCGCGACCTGGGTCTGGTGAAGTTCGGTGAGCCGTTCACCAACCTGCTGACCCAGGGCATGGTGCTGAACGAGACCTACTATCGCGAGGACGCTTCGGGCAAGAAGCACTGGTATAACCCGACCGAGGTCGATGTGCAGACCGACGAGCGGGGCCGTCCGCTGGGCGCCACGTTGAAGGCCGACGGCCAGCCGGTGGTGATCGGCGGCGTCGAGAAGATGTCGAAGTCGAAGAACAACGGCATCGATCCGCAGGCGCTGATCGACCAGTACGGTGCCGACACCGCGCGCCTGTTCACCATGTTCGCCGCGCCGCCCGAGCAGCAGCTCGAATGGAGCAGCTCGGGCGTCGAGGGCGCTTCGCGCTTCCTGCGCCGGGTATGGGCCTATGGCCACGCCAATGCGGAGGCGATCCGCGCCGGCGGCGAGTTGGCCGAAGGCGATCGCGCGCTGCGCCGCGAGCTGCACGGCGTGCTGAAGCAGGCCAACTACGACTACCAGCGCATCCAGTACAACACCGTGGTATCCGCCGCGATGAAGATGCTGAACGCACTGGAAGACGCCAAGACCGCGTCGCCGGCGGCGCGGCGCGAGGGCTTCGGCATCCTGCTGCGCGTGCTGTATCCGGTCGTGCCGCACATCACGCACGTGTTGTGGCAGGGCCTGGGCTATGCCGACGTGCACGGCGATCTGCTGGACGCACCGTGGCCGCAGGTCGACGAGGCCGCGCTGGTGCAGAGCGAGATCGAACTGGTGCTGCAGATCAACGGCAAGGTGCGCGGCAGCATCACGGTGCCGGCCGGCGCCGACCGCGCCGCGATCGAGGCCATGGCCGCCGCGAACGACATTGTGGCGAAGTTCGCCGCGGGCGCCGCCCCCAAGAAGATCATCGTGGTGCCCGGGCGCCTGGTCAACCTGGTGGTCTGATCGCGGACACGTCCCGCGCGCTGCCCAGCACCCATTAGCGCATTCGCATCGCAATACAGGAGCCGACCATGGACCGACCCAATCCGCATCGCCGCGCCGTGTTGTCCGCCTTGCTGGCCGCCGGTGTGCTGGCCGGCTGCGGCTTCCATATGCGCGGCACCGCCGACTTCGCGTTCAAGCGGCTCTACCTCGGCATGCCGCCAAACTCGCCGATGGCGGCTGACCTGACGCGGGCGATCCGCGGTGGCTCGGACACCATCGTGGTCCGCGACCCCAAGGACGCCGACGCGCTGCTCGACGTGCTGGAAGACAACCGCACCAAGACCGTGCTGTCGATCACCACCACCGGCGTGGTGCGCGAGTACCGGCTGACGCAGCGCTTCACGTTCCGCCTGCGCTCGCCGTCGGGCCAGATACTGATTCCGCCGTCGCAGCTGATCCTGACGCGCGACCTGACGTACAACGAAGCCAACGCGCTGGCCAAGGACTACGAGGAAGCGCAGCTGTATCGCGACATGCAGCGCGACATCGTGCAGCAGCTGTTCCGGCGCCTGACGGCGGCGAAGGCCGCCTGATGCGCGTGGCCAGACACGCCATTGCATTCACCGGTTAGCGCCGAGGCATCCGGCATGCAGCTCAAGCTCGACGCTCTCGACGCCCATCTGCGCCAGGCGCAGGCGCGTGGCCTCGCGCCGCTTTACATCGTGCACGGCGACGAGCACCTGCTGGTGCTGGAGGCCGTCGATCGCCTGCGCGCCGCGGCGCGCGAGGCGGGCTTCAGCGAGCGCGAGGTGCTGGTGTCGGAGCGGGGTTTTCAGTGGGGCCAGCTGCTGGAGGCGCAGCAGTCGATGTCGCTGTTCGGCGACCGCAAGATCGTCGAGCTGCGCATCCCGTCCGGCAAACCGGGCAAGGAAGGCGGCGAGGTGCTGCGCGCGGTGGCGGCGCAGCCGTCGGCCGATGTGGTGATGCTGATCACGCTGCCGCGGCTCGACTTCGCCGCGTCCAAGTCGGCGTGGTTCCAGGCGCTCGATGCGGCCGGTGTGTCGATCAAGGTCGATAACGTCGATCGCGCGCGGCTGCCGGCCTGGGTGGCCGAACGCCTGGCGCTGCAGGACCAGCGCGTCGAGCCGGGCGAGGCCGGGCGGCGCGCGCTGCAATTCGTCGCCGACAAGGTGGAAGGCAACCTGCTGGCCGCGCATCAGGAGATCCAGAAGCTGGGTCTGCTTTATCCGGCCGGCACGCTGACCTTCGACCAGGTGCACGACGCGGTGCTCAACGTCGCGCGCTACGATGTCTTCAAGCTGTCCGAGGCCATGCTGGCCGGCGACGTGCCTCGGCTGGTGCGCATGCTGGAAGGGCTGCGCGGCGAGGGCGAGGCCACGGTGCTGGTGCTGTGGGCGCTGACCGAGGAAATTCGCGTATTATCCAAGGTCCGGCAAGGGCTGGCGGCCGGCAAGCCGATGGGCGTGCTGACGCGCGAATTGCGCATCTGGGGCACGCGGGAGAAGCTGGTGCCGCAGGCGG
>NZ_VLJN01000067.1:10144-20633 GCF_007829435.1 Cupriavidus gilardii J11 | reverse complement strand
TGCCGGCCGAGCCATGGGACGGGCTGCTGCAGTTGGCGCTGCTGATTGCACGTTGATCGCACGTTGATCGCACGTTGATCGCACGTTGATCGCACGTTGATCGCACATTGATCGCACATTGATCGCTCGTTGAGTCCTCGCCGCGCCGCCACAGAATAAAGGGAATGGCCGCCCGACCGGCCCCTCACCATGAACCAGCACGATCTCGACCTCGACCAGTATATGGACCGCGTGGGCCGGCAGGCCCGTGCCGCATCGCGCGCGATGGCGCGCGCCTCCACCGCCGACAAGAACCGCGCGTTGCTGACCATCGCCGCCGCGATCCGGCGCGAGGCCGGCCGGCTGAAGGCCGTCAACGCGCGCGATGTCGAGCGTGCCCGCGCCAATGGCCAGGATGCCGCCTTCGTCGACCGGCTGACGCTGTCGGACAAGGCGATCGACACCATGGCGGAAGGGCTGGCGCAGATCGCCGCGCTGGCGGACCCGATCGGCGAGATCTCCAACATGAAGTACCGGCCGACCGGCATCCAGGTGGGCCAGATGCGCGTGCCGCTGGGCGTGATCGGCATCATCTACGAATCGCGTCCCAATGTGACGGTCGACGCGGCGGCGCTGTGCCTGAAGTCCGGCAATGCCACTATCCTGCGCGGCGGTTCGGAGGCGATCGAAACCAACACCGCGCTGGCCGCGCTGGTGGCCGAAGGGCTGCGCGAGGCCGGCCTGCCGGCCGAGGCGGTGCAGGTCATCGAAACCACCGACCGCGCGGCGGTGGGCCGGCTGATCACGATGACCGAGTATGTCGACGTGATCGTGCCGCGCGGCGGCAAGAGCCTGATCGCCCGGCTGATGCAGGAGGCGCGAGTGCCGATGATCAAGCATCTGGACGGCATTTGCCACGTCTATGTCGACGACGACGCGGATCTCGACAAGGCCGTGCGCATCTGCGACAACGCCAAGACGCAACGCTATTCGCCGTGCAACACGATGGAGACGCTGCTGGTGTCGGCCGGCATCGCGTCGCGCGTGCTGCCGCCGCTGTGCACGATCTACCAGCAGAAGGGCGTCGAGCTGCGGGTTTGCCCGGCCACGCGTGCCACGCTGGAAGCGGCGGGCTTCACCGGACTGGTCGATGCCACCGAGGAAGACTGGGGTCTCGAATACCTGGCGCCGGTGCTGGCCATCCGCACGGTGTCGGGGCTGGACGATGCCATCGTGCATATCAACACGCACGGTTCGGCGCATACCGACGCCATCGTTACCGAAAACTACAGCCGCGCCATGCGTTTTTTGCGCGAGGTCGATTCGGCCAGCGTGATGATCAATGCGTCGACGCGTTTCGCCGATGGCTTCGAATATGGCCTGGGCGCGGAGATTGGCATCTCGAACGACAAGCTGCACGCGCGCGGCCCCGTGGGGCTCGAAGGGTTGACCTCGCTCAAGTACGTGGTGTTCGGCCACGGCGAGGTGCGGACCTGAACCGCTGCTGCGCACGCCGTCCGTGACGCATATTTGCACGCCGGCCCATGCCCGGCGTTGTGCCGATCGTCYCCACCGTCTTCAGTCCTCCAGCCGTTAGCCAATGCTCTGGGTCAAAGCGCTGCATATCGTCTTCGTGGTCTCCTGGTTTGCCGGGCTGTTCTATCTGCCGCGCATCTTCGTCAACCTGGCGATGGAGACCGATCCCGCCGCCGTGAAGCGGCTGCTGCTGATGGCCCGCAAGCTGTTCCGCTTCATGACGATGCTGGCGGTGCCGGCGCTGGCCTTCGGCCTGTGGTTATACCTGGGCTATGGCATCGGCCGCGGACCGGGGCAGGGCTGGATGCATGCCAAGCTGGCGCTGGTGCTGGTGCTGATCGGCTATCACCACGGCTGCGGCGTGCTGCTGCGCAAGTTCGAGGCCGGGGCCAATGCGCGGTCGCACCGTTTCTATCGGTGGTTCAACGAGCTGCCGGTGCTGGTGCTGCTGGCGGTGGTGGTGCTGGTGGTGGTCAAGCCGTTCTGAGGGGTCGCAGCGGCTGTCATGGTTGTGGGCTATGCTGCGGTTTTCCAGGGCGTCGGGTGTGTTGACTGCCCTCTCCCCCGGCCTCTCTCCCGCCCCGCGGGAGAGGGAAGAGAATTGAGCCGTTGAGACATACATGACCAAGCAGATCGATTACTACTTCGCGCCGCAATCCCCGTTCGTCTATCTGGGCCATGCGCGCTTCGCGCGGATCGCGGCCCGCCACGGGGCGCAGATCAATATGAAGCCCGCCGACCTTGGCAGGATCTTCGCCGCGTCGGGCGGCTTGCCGCTGGCGCAGCGGCCGCCCCAGCGGCAGACGTACCGGCTGCTGGAGCTGGCGCGCTGGGCGCGTTATCTGGATGTGCCGATGCATACCGAGCCGCAGTACTTTCCGGTGTCTGGCGATGCCGCCAGCCGGCTGATCATCGCCGCGCGGCTGGCGCACGGCACCGCGCGGGCCATGGAGCTGACCGCTGGCATCACGCGCGCGGTGTGGGCCGAGCAGCGCAATATCGCTGACGCTGGCACGCTGGCGCAGATAGCCGATGCCTGCGGCATGGACGGCAACGCGCTGCTCAAGGCCAGCGAGGCGCAGGCCGTGCAGGACGAGTACGCCGCCAATACGCACCAGGCGATCGCCGCGGGCGTATTCGGCGCGCCGTGGTACGTCTACAATGGCGAACCGTTCTGGGGCCAGGACCGTCTGGACTTCCTGGAGCGTGCGCTGGCGTCTTCGTAAGCCCGTCGCCGCTCGCTCGCCATTGCCACCGTCCGCCACGGCGGACGTTTTCATTTTGCGCAGCGCTTTCGCGCCGCCTTCGCCATATCGCCGTCATGACACAAGCCTTCTTCGCTCCCTGCCCGCGCGGCCTCGAAAGCGCGCTCGCCGACGAGTTGCGCGAGATCGCGGCGAGGCCCGAGGTGGCCGCGCTCGCCCCGTTCCAGGTTCACCGCGAGGTGCCGGGCGGCGTGCATTTCTCCGGTGAAATCGCCAGCGCCTACGCCGTCAACCTGCATTCCCGCCTCGCCAGCCGCGTGCTGCTGCGCGTTGCCGCGCGGGGCTACCGGCACGAGGACGACATCTACGAACTGACCCGCGCGCAGCGCTGGGACCAGTGGTTCGGGCCCGATGAGTCGATGAAAGTGGAAATCACTTCGCATCGGTCGCCGCTGCGCAGCCTGAACTTCACCGCGCTGCGCATCAAGGACGGCGTCTGCGACGCGATGCGCGAGCGTGTCGGCGCGCGGCCGAGCGTGGACACCGCCAGCCCGGACGTGCGCGTATTCGCTCACCTGACGGAGCACGACTGCACGCTGTACCTCGATACCACCGGCGAGCCGCTGTTCAAGCGCGGCTGGCGCATGGAGAAGGGCGAGGCGCCGCTGAAGGAGAACCTGGCGGCTGGCATCCTGCGGCTGGCCGGCTGGGTGCCCGGGCAGACCGATCGTCCGCTGTTCGATCCGATGTGCGGCAGCGGCACCTTCCTGGTGGAGGCCGCCCAGGTCGCGTTGGGCATCGCCCCCGGCGGCGCCCGGACCTTCGCGTTCGAGTGGCTGCGCGGCGGGGACGTGAAGCGTTGGCGACAGCTGAAGGCAGAGGCCGACGCGGCGCGGCAGCGCGCAACGGGGCAGGGCCTGCGCGTCGCGGGCAGCGATATTTCCACCGACATGCTGACGATGGCGCGCGCCAACTGGCAGCGCGCCGGCTTGCCGGGGGAACTGGAGACCAAGCAGGTCGACGCCCGCTTCGTGCAGCCGCCGTTCGCCGACGCGGGTCTGTTGCTGCTGAACCCGCCCTATGGCGAGCGGATTGCGGTGCGAGGAGAACGGCGCGCCCCGCGTGACGAGGCGCCGGTGGACAGCGCCGATGAAGCGGCCGCCAACCAGTTCGCCAGTGCGTTCGCCACCACCCTGAAGCAGCACTTCGCCGGCTGGGAGGCGTGGATCTTCACCGGCGACCTGTCCCTGCCCAAGCGCCTGCGGCTGAAGGAGTCGCGACGCGTGCCGCTGTACAACGGAAATATCGAATGCCGGTTGTTCCGGTTCGATATGGTGAAGGGGGGAAATCGGGGGTGATGCGGAGGCGAGGGAGAGGGCAGTCTCAGCCCACCACCATCCCTCAATTCCTCCCCGTCATCGCCTCGGCATTGCGCCCGAATTCCGACAGGAAGGTGTGATAGCTGACCACCGGCTCGTCCAGCAGGTGGCGCGGCAGGTCGAACAGCGCGTAGAAGAATTCCTCGCGGCCCACGCAGCGCTCGGCCGGCAGGCAGTACTGTTCCCAATCGATGCAGGCCGGCGTGTACATGCCGTTGCCGGGCCAGAAGAACGGCACGATGCGCCCGTCGCGCAGTCCTTCGGTGAGCGCCGCCGGGGCGTCGTACGCTTCGGCCGACTCCACCTGGCTTGCCAGGCTGGCGCGTGTCTCGATCACCATCAGCGTGGCCTGGCCACGCGGCGTCAACAACAGCAGGCCGGCCGGGTTCGGATACAGGTAGTACTCGACGAAG
Source organism: Cupriavidus gilardii J11 (assembly GCF_007829435.1). Classification (GTDB taxonomy): domain Bacteria; phylum Pseudomonadota; class Gammaproteobacteria; order Burkholderiales; family Burkholderiaceae; genus Cupriavidus; species Cupriavidus gilardii_D. Next base: position 16,121 of record NZ_VLJN01000067.1, on the reverse strand, counting down.
CCGTAGCGTGCCGACAGCTGGCGCACCCGGTCCGACAGCACCGGATCGGACAGGAATGAGAACGAATGCCGCGTCAGCAGGTCGCGCAGCGTGCCCGACAGCGTGGCGAAATACTGCTGCTGCAGCGCGTCGATCTCCAGGTCCAGCCGCTCCACCATATTGCTGTCGTGCTTCTTCACATAGCGGTCGATCAGCCCATGGTTGAAACCCTGCACCGCGATCCCTTCATCCGCGGTGCCGGTCAGCAGGATGGTCTTGCACGGCAGGTCCTGCAGCGCCTGGCAGAATTCCAGCCCGTCCATCTGCGGCATCGAATAGTCGACCACCACCACGCCCGGCTGCACGAAGCGGTTGATGTCGTGCACCTGCCGGTAAATGCGGTCGATGTCGAGCTGCACGGTGCGACGCTCGGTCAGGAAGGTCAGGTCGTCGTGCGTGACGCGCACCGGCAGGATGCCGGTGAAGCGGGTGTTGTAGATCTCGCGGATCCACTGCAGCGCTTCGTGCGGATCGGTGAATGTCACCACCGCGCGGGCCCGGTCCATCTGGAAGGCGAGGCTGTCGAGAAACGACTTGCTGTCGTCGACCAGTACACTCAGGATGGGGTGGTGGAAAACCGACAGACTCCTGTCCTGCGGATTGAATGTCATGTTGCTTTCGGCCCAGATGCGAGAGACAGGTCGGGCGCCGGGAGTCCGGGGTGGGAGGCGGCGCCAGGCCGTCGGAGGCGCCGGTGTGGCGCGCGGTCGGCAGCCAGTATAGCGCGGCGGTGGCGCCGCGCGAAGCCACGCCGCGCACCACCTTTCCGCCCGCTCAGTCCACCGCCTTGACCATGTCCTCGACCACCTTCTTGGCGTCGCCGAAGACCATCATGGTCTTGTCCATGTAGAACAGCTCGTTGTCGAGGCCGGCATAGCCCGCCGCCATCGAACGCTTGTTGACGATGATGGTCTTGGCCTTGTACGCCTCGAGGATCGGCATGCCGGCAATCGGCGACTTGGGGTCGTTCTTCGCCGCCGGGTTGACCACGTCGTTGGCGCCCAGCACCAGCACCACGTCGGCCTGGCCGAACTCGCTGTTGATGTCTTCCATCTCGAAGACCTGGTCGTACGGCACCTCGGCCTCGGCGAGCAGCACGTTCATATGGCCCGGCATGCGGCCCGCCACCGGGTGGATCGCATACTTGACGGTGATGCCCTTCTCGCTGAGCAGTTCGGTCAGCTCCTTCAGCGCATGCTGCGCCCGCGCCACCGCCAGGCCGTAGCCCGGCACGATGATCACGGTTTCGGCATTGCTCATCAGGAAGGCCGCGTCGTCCGGCGAGCCGGACTTGACGTTGCGCTGCGCCTGGGCGCCGGCCGCGCCGGCAGCCGCCGTCTCACCGCCGAAGCCGCCCAGGATCACGTTGAAGAACGAGCGGTTCATCGCCCGGCACATGATGTACGACAGGATCGCGCCAGACGAGCCGACCAGCGAGCCGGCGATGATCAGCATCGGGTTGTTCAGGGAGAAGCCGATGCCGGCCGCCGCCCAGCCCGAGTACGAGTTCAGCATCGACACCACCACCGGCATGTCGGCGCCGCCGATCGGGATGATGATCAGCACGCCGAGCACGAAGGCGATGGCCAGCATCACCAGGAAGGGCAGCCATGCCTGCGTCATGAAGAAGGCGATGCCGAAACCGACCATCGCCACCGCCAGCGCGAGATTGAGCATGTGCTGGCCGGAAAACACCACCGGTGCGCCCTGGAACAGCCGGAACTTGTAGCGGCCCGCCAGCTTGCCGAAGGCGATGACCGAACCGGAGAAGGTGATTGCACCGACGAAGCAGCCGATAAACAGTTCGATGCGGTTGCCCAGCGGTATCTCGTGCGAGCCCGCCGCCGTGATGCCGAAGGCCGCCGGCTCGGCCACCGCCGCCACCGCGATGAACACCGCGGCCAGACCGATCAGCGAGTGCATCGCGGCCACCAGTTCCGGCATCTTGGTCATCTCGACCTTGCGTGCCACATAGGCGCCGATACCGCCGCCGACCACCAGCGCGGCGAGGATCAGGCCCAGGCCGACCGAGATCGGCGAGTCGCCGATGCCGGCGGCCAGGAACTCGTTCTTCAGCTTGACGATCAGCGCCACCGTGGTCAGCACGGCCAACGCCATGCCGATCATGCCGAAGGCATTGCCACGGCGCGCCGTGGCCGGATGGGACAATCCCTTGAGCGCCTGGATGAAGCAGACCGAGGCGACCAGGTAGAGCAGCGTGACGACGTTCATGCTCATTTGGCGCCCTCCTTGCCGGAGGCGCCGGCATCGCGCCGGGGCTCTTTCTTCTTGAACATTTCCAGCATGCGCTGGGTCACCAGGAAGCCGCCGAACACGTTGACCGCGGCAAGCGCCACGGCCAGCGTGCCCATCGTGCGGCCGACGCCGCCCTCGGTCAGCCCGGCGGCGAGCATGGCGCCGACGATGATGATGGCCGAGATCGCATTGGTGACCGCCATCAGCGGGGTATGCAGGGCCGGCGTGACCGTCCAGACCACGTGGTAGCCCACGTAGATCGCCAGCACGAAGATGATCAGGTTGATCACCGTGTGGTTCACCATCTCCATCGACTTCTCCTCCGTTGCTTTGAATCGGTTGCGTACGTCGTGGACTGCATGGCCGCCGGCGGCGTCAGGATCGGCGCATTGGCCGCGGCGCCGCGCACGGGAACACCCGCACGCGGCGCGGAACCGCCTAGACCTTCTTGATTTCCTTGATGCGGTTGTTGTCGTCGACCAGCACGATCTTCGGCTTGTAGTCGGCCAGCTCGGCATCGGTCATCGGCGCGTAGGTGCAGATGATCAGGTGATCGCCGAGATGGGCGCGTCGCGCGGCGGCACCGTTGAGCGAGATTTCGCCGGTGCCGCGCTTGCCCTTGATGATGTAGGTCGAGAAGCGCTCGCCATTGTTGACGTTATAGAGTTCGATCTTCTCGTACTCCTTCATATCCGCCGCGTCGAGCAGATCCTCGTCGATGCCGCAGGACCCCTCGTAATGGAGGTCGGCTTGCGTCACGGTGACGCGGTGCAGCTTGGCGCGCAGAACAATGCGTTGCATGGTGTTGCTTTCCTTCGTTGATGCTCGGACCGCGGCCCTGCATGGGGCTCGCGGTCCGTTGAAAAAGCGCGCGATCGCCGATCGCGCGCCGGTGAAACAGGGAACGGAAGGGTATCCGGAAAATGCAGCGGGTGGGTCAGGCGGCGCGGCGGGCCACTTCGCCGTCCTTGCTGACCAGGCACGCGGCGACGATGTCGTCTTCCAGGTTGATGGCGAGCCTGGCTTCGTTGTCGACGATCAGCTTCAGGAAGTCCAGCACGTTGCGGGCATACAGCGCCGACGCGTCGGCCGCCACCATGCTGGCCAGATTGGTATGGCCGACGATGGTCACGCCATGGCGTTCCACCACCTGGTCCGGCACCGTCAGCGGGCAGTTGCCGCCTTGCGAGGCGGCCAGATCGACCACCACCGAGCCCGGCTTCATCGCCTGCACGGTTTCTTCCTTCAGCAGCACGGGCGCCGGGCGGCCCGGGATGAGCGCGGTGGTAATGACGATGTCGGCCTGCTGCGCGCGCTCGTGCACGAGCCGCGCCTGCCGCTGCATCCAGCTCGCCGGCATCGGGCGCGCATAGCCGCCCACGCCCTGCGCGATGTCGCGCTCTTCGTCGGTTTCGAACGGCACGTCGAGGAATTTCGCACCCAGCGATTCGATCTGCTCCTTCACCGCCGGCCGCACGTCGGAAGCCTCGATCACGGCACCGAGGCGCTTGGCGGTGGCGATCGCCTGCAAACCGGCGACACCGGCGCCAAGGATCAGCACCCGCGCCGCCTTCACCGTGCCCGCTGCCGTCATCAGCATCGGCATGAAGCGCTGGTAATGGTTGGCCGCGACCAGCACCGCCTTGTAGCCGGCGATATTGGCCTGCGACGACAGCACGTCCATGCTTTGCGCGCGCGTGGTGCGCGGCGCCGCCTCCAGCGCGAAGGCCACGATGCCGGCCTGCGCCATGCGGGCGTTGTTGTCGGTATCGAACGGATCCAGCATGCCGACCAGCGCGGCGCCGGGGCGCATCATCGCCAGTTCCTGCGGATCGGGGGCGCGGACCTTGAGCACCAGCTCGGCGCCGAAAGCCTGCTGCACGTCGACGATGCTGGCGCCGGCGGCCTCATAGGCCGCGTCGGTGCAGCTTGCCCGGGTGCCGGCACCGGCCTGCACGAGCACCTGGTGACCTTGCGCAACATACTTCCTGACCGTCTCGGGGGTGGCGGCGACACGCGTTTCGCCGGCCCGCGTTTCCTGCGGGATACCGATCTGCATCGTGTGTTTCTCCTGTTGCGGTCGCCGGACGGCGTGCGCCACGGGCACCGGGCTCGTTGTATGGCGGCGCGCGTAACGATGACAGCGGGGCGCGGCACGCGATTTTTCCGCAGCTTACAGGAAACTGACGGCAATGGGAGGGTGGCGGCTGCCTCATGCCACGCGGCGTTGCGCGGCCCCGCCCGCTGCAGCCGCGGGCGGCAACCGTTAAAATGCTGGATTGCCTAAAAATTGTGCATCATGTCCGAACACTGGAAAACCAGCGTCACCGTCGCCGCCGTCATCGAGCGCGGCGGCCGTTTCCTGCTGGTCGAGGAAGAAACCGACGACGGCCTGCGGCTGAACCAGCCCGCTGGCCATCTCGACCCGGGCGAGAGCCTGCTGCGCGCGGTGATCCGCGAAACGCTGGAGGAAACCGCGCACACCTTCGAGCCGCGGGCGCTGCTGGGCTGCTATATGGCCCGTGGCGAGACCGCACGCACGGCCGCGCGTGCGCCCGCCGATGTCACTTACGTGCGCTTTGCCTTCACCGGCGACCTCGGGCCGCTGGACAGCGGCCGGCCGCTCGATACCGGCATCATCCGCACGGTGTGGATGAGCGCGGACGAGATCCGCGCGTGTCCCGAGCGCCATCGCTCGCCGCTGGTGCTGGCCTGCATCGAGGACTATCTGGCCGGCAAGCGCTTCGCGCTGGACGTGGTGTACACGCATCCGTCCGTGCTGCGTCCGGGTAGCGCATCATGAGTGGCGACGTCTTCACCAACGTCGGGCGCGGCGAACGGGTCGTGGTGGGCATGTCGGGCGGCGTGGATTCGTCGGTGACCGCGTGGCTGCTGAAGCAGCAGGGCTACGAAGTCGTCGGCCTGTTCATGAAGAACTGGGAAGACGACGACGACAGCGAGTACTGCTCGACGCGCCAGGACTGGCTCGATGTGGTGTCGGTGGCCGACCTGATCGGCGTCGACGTGGAGGCGGTCAATTTCGCGGCCGAGTACAAGGACCGCGTATTCGCCGACTTCCTGCGCGAGTATTCGGCCGGCCGCACGCCGAACCCCGACGTGCTGTGCAATGCCGAGATCAAGTTCAAGGCGTTTCTGGACCACGCGATGTCGCTCGGTGCCGAGCGCATCGCCACCGGCCACTATGCGCGCGTGCGGCGCGGCGGCGATGGCCGCTTCGAACTGCTCAAGGCGCTCGATCACACCAAGGACCAGAGCTACTTCCTGCATCGGCTGAACCAGGCGCAGCTGTCGCGCACGCTGTTTCCGCTGGGCGAAATGCCGAAGACCCGTGTGCGCGAGATCGCCGCCGAGATCGGCCTGCCGAACGCGAAGAAGAAGGATTCGACCGGGATCTGCTTTATCGGCGAGCGTCCATTCCGCGATTTTCTCAATCGCTATCTGCCGACCAAACCGGGACCGATGAAGACGGCCGACGGCAAGGTCGTCGGCGAGCATATCGGGCTGGCCTTCTACACGCTGGGACAGCGCAAGGGCATTGGCCTGGGCGGCAGCCGCGATGGCAGCGGCGACGCCTGGTATGTCGCGCGCAAGGACATGGCCAGCAATACGCTGTACGTGGTGCAGGGGCACGACCATCCGTGGCTCCTGTCGGCGACGCTGG
>NZ_VLJN01000067.1:0-10062 GCF_007829435.1 Cupriavidus gilardii J11 | reverse complement strand
ACGGCGCTGTCGGCGAAGACGCGCTATCGGCAGAGCGATGCGCCGTGCGAGGTGCGCGAAGCTGACAGTGTCGACGGCGGCCATCTGAAGCTGGCCTTTGCGGAAGCGCAATGGGCGGTGACGCCGGGGCAGTCGGCCGTGTTGTATGACGGGGAGGTTTGCCTGGGTGGGGGGATTATTCAGTAGGGTGGCGGGGGCGTTGCTGATACTGCCCTCTCCCCCGCCCTCTTCCGCCTTGCGCGAGAGGGGGGGGGAGAGGGGCAGGGGAGAGGGCAGTACCCGTTGCCCCTATATCGTCATCACCCCCGCGGCGGCTCCGTATCGATGAACGACTGCCGCTTGCTGACCTTGTCATGAAAAGCGGCCAGATTCGGATGCCGCTCGCGCCAGGCGATGTCGGGAAAGCGGAAGTCCAGATACGACAGCGCGCAACCTACCGCCACATCGGCCAGCGAGTAATGGTTGTTGGCGCACCAGCTGCGATCGGCCAGGCCGTGGGCCATGGCAGCCAGCGCGCCGTCGATCTTGCCGCGCTGGCGGTCCACCCAGCGCGCGCTGCGTTCGGCGGGCTCGCGCTGCGTGTTTTCCAGCCGGACCAGCAGCGCGGCGTCGAGCATGCCATCGGCCAGCGCCTCCCAGGTGCGGACCTCGAGCCGCTCACGGCTGCCTTGCGGAATCATGCGGCTGACCGGGGTCAGCGTGTCCAGGTATTCGACGATGACGCGCGAATCGAACACCGCGCCGCCGTCCTCCATCACCAGGCACGGCACCTTGCCGAGCGGGTTGAACTGGCCGATCGCCGTGTCGGGCGACCATACGTCGATTTCCACCATCTGGTAATCGATCTTCTTCTCTGCCATCACCACGCGAACCTTGCGGGCATACGGGCTGGTTTGCGATGCGTACAGCTTCATGTTCTCCCCTTGAGCTCGTTATGAAGTGCATCGGCGCCCGTTGGCATCGGCGGAACCGGCAGACGCGCTGTCTGCCCCCGGGGTTCGGCCTGCCCCAATGCACTTCATAACAGGCTACCGGAACGGCGACGGCGAGTATACTCGCGCGCGGCCGCTTCCAGCATGGGATTGCGGGCCGCCGCACCGCCACCGTGGCGCCGCATGCCACACGCCGTGAAAGGATGATTGACAATGCGGCGGCCGGGGTAGGGCAATGGTAAAATCCCGGCTTTCGTGCGCCGGCCCAGTGGTGGTGGCGCGCCGGATCGGTCTCTTTCTTGCGTCGCCGCCAGGCGGTGCCCGTGAGCCCGCCCCGGTCATCTCTCCTTTTTCTTCCCCGCCGGTTGCCAGCATGTCCTCTCCCGCCCTCGCGCTCTCGCCGCTTACCGCCCTGTCTCCGATCGATGGCCGTTATGCCGCCAAGGCCGACCCGCTGCGCGAGTGGCTGTSGGAGGCCGCCTTCATGCGCCACCGCGTCAAGGTCGAGGTGCACTGGCTGATCGCGCTCGCGCGCACCGGGCTGCCCGACATGCCGAAATTCTCGCCGGCATCGGAAGCGGCGCTGCTGGCGCTGGTGGAGCAGTTCAGCGAGGCCGACGCCGCCCGCATCAAGGAAATCGAGGCGGTCACCAACCACGACGTCAAGGCCGTCGAGTACTGGCTGAAGGAGCGCGTCAAGGACAACGCCGAGCTGGTCGCGGCCAGCGAGTTCATCCACTTCGCCTGCACGTCGGAGGACATCAACAACACCTCGCACGGCATGATGCTCAAGGGCGCCCGTGACAGCGTGGTGGTGCCGGCGCTGCGCCGCGTGCATGCGCGGCTGGTCGAGCTTGCCCAGGCCAACGCACGCCAGCCGATGCTGTCGCGCACCCATGGCCAGCCGGCCAGCCCGACCACGCTGGGCAAGGAAATGGCCAACGTCGCCGCCCGCCTGGCCCGCGCCATCGAGCGGATCGAGCGCGTGGAACTGCTGGGCAAGATGAACGGCGCGGTGGGCAACTACAACGCGCACCTGTCGGCCTATCCCGAGTTCGACTGGGAGGCCTTCTCGCGCGACGTCATCGAGCAGCGCCTGGGCCTGACCTTCAACCCGTACACGATCCAGATCGAGCCGCACGACTACATGGCCGAGCTGTTCGATGCGGTGGCACGCGCCAACACCATCCTGCTGGATCTGAACCGCGACGTGTGGGGCTATATCTCGCTGGGCTACTTCAAGCAGAAGACCAAGGCGGGCGAGATCGGCTCGTCCACCATGCCGCACAAGGTCAACCCGATCGACTTCGAGAACTCGGAAGGGAACCTGGGCCTGGCCAATGCGGTGCTGCGCCATCTGTCGGAAAAGCTGCCGGTGTCGCGCTGGCAGCGCGACCTGACCGATTCGACGGTGCTGCGCAATATCGGCGTGGCCTTCGGCTACAGCCTGCTCGCCTATGAGGCCTGCCTGCGCGGCCTGGGCAAGCTGGAAACCAACCCGGAGCGGCTGGCCGAGGACCTGGACAACTGCTGGGAGGTACTGGCCGAGCCGGTGCAGACCGTGATGCGCCGCTACGGCGTGCCCAACCCGTACGAGCAACTGAAGGAACTGACGCGCGGCAAGGGCATCTCCCGCGAGGCCCTGCAGACCTTCATCGGCAATCTGGCGATTCCCGAGGACGCCAGGCAGCGGCTGCTGGCGATGACGCCGGGCAGCTATATCGGGCGTGCGGCGGAGCTGGCCGAGCGGATTTGAGCTTGCGCTGTTGTCGCTCGAGAAGAAAAGCCACCCCGTCGGGTGGCTTTTTTCTTTGCGGGCATCCGGGTCTGCTGATACTGCCCTCCCCCGGGCTCTCTCCCGCCGCGCGAGAGGGGAGCATACCCACCGCGTCCGATACCCCGCCGTTTTTCTCCCCTCTCCCGCCGTGCGGGAGAGGGGCCGGGGGAGAGGGCAGTAAAAGGGCAGTAAAAGCGAATCCAGGCGCTCCTTCAAACGCTTTGAACAACTCAATGAGCCCCAACCGCTTCCCACGCGCCCTAAGCGGCGCAATAATCTCCTCCATTGCAAACCAAGCCGGCCCGCGAGGGTGAAAGTACAGCGATGCGTCAGACTGAAATCCAAGCCTACGGCGCCACCGCGATCGGCCTGCACTGGATCATCGCGCTGTCGATCTTCGCCGCATTCGGCCTCGGGCTTTACATGACCGGCATTCCCGGTTTCACGCCCACCAAGCTGAAGCTGTACTCGTGGCACAAGTGGCTCGGCGTGACCGTGTTCGCGCTTGCCGTGCTGCGGGTGCTGTGGCGCGCCACCCATCCCGCGCCGCCACCCGTGGCCGGGATGCCGGCATGGCAGGCCGCCGCCGCGCACGCCGCGCATTGGCTGCTCTATGCGCTGATCCTCGTGGTGCCCGCGACCGGCTATCTTTACAGCCTGGCGGCCGGGGTGCCGGTGGTCTATCTCGGGCTGTGGCCGCTGCCGCAGCTGATCGAGCCCAACGATGCCTGGAAGGAGACGCTGAAGTTCACCCATGTGTGGCTGAACTACCTGATGGCCGCGCTGGTGGCCGTGCATGCCGCGGCGGCGCTGAAGCATCAGTGGATCGATCGCGACGGCACGCTGGCGCGCATGCTGCCATTCCTGCACCGCCCGGGTTGAGCGGCGGCTTTGAACGAATCTTGACGAATCGACCCAGGAGCCATGATGAAACGTATTCCCCGACCCGCCGCGCTATGGCTTGCCGCCGCGCTGGCAGGCGCCGGCTTTGCCGCCAACCTGATGGCCGCGCAGGTCGATGCCGCCAGGAGTTCGGTCAGCGCGGTGGCGCGCCAGATCGGCGTGCCGGTCGAAGGCAAGTTCAAGCGTTTCGATGCCAACGTCGAGTTCGATCCCGCCAAGCTGGCGACCTCTACTGCGAAGGTGGAGATCGACGTGGCTAGCTTCGAGATCGGCGATGCCGAAACCACCAAGGAGGTGCGCGGCCGCGAGTGGTTCGATGCCGCCCGCTTTCCGAAGGCCGTGTTCCAGTCGACCAGCATCCGAAACGGCGCGGCGGGCAAGTTCGACGTGGCCGGCAAGCTGACCATCAAGGGCAAGACGCTGGACGTGGTGGTGCCGGCGACCTACCGCCAGGAGGGTGGCAGCCAGGTGTTCGAAGGCGTGTTGCCCATCAAGCGAAGCGCATTCAATATCGGCGAAGGCGAATGGAAGGACACGTCGATCGTCGCCGACGAGGTCCAGATCAAGTTCCGTATCGTCACTGCCGCCCGTCGCTGATGCGCCACGGGGCCGATTCGATTGCCGTTGTCATCATCCCTTAACCGTTTGTCCGGAGAACCCATGAAATTCCGTACCCTGCTGGCCGCCGTCGCGGCCGTCTGCGCGACCGCCGCCACGGGCGTGGCTTCGGCCAATGCCGTGACCTACAACCTGGACCCTAGCCATACCTATCCGAGCTTCGAGGCGGACCACCTGGGCGGCCTGTCCAAGTGGCGCGGCAAGTTCGACAAGTCCAGCGGCGTGGTGACGCTCGACCGCGCCGCCAAGACCGGCACGCTCGACATCAAGATCGACACCGCGTCGATCGATTTCGGCCACGCCAAGATGAACCAGCATGCCAAGAGCCCGGACATGTTCGATGTCGAGGCCTATCCGGAAGCGACCTACAAGGGCAAGTTCTCGAAGTTCAACGGCGATGTGCCGACCGAGGTCGATGGCGTGCTGACGCTGCGCGGCGTGTCCAAGCCGGTGAAGCTGGAGATCCGCGAATTCAAGTGCATCCAGCATCCGATGCTCAAGCGCGAAGCCTGCGGCGCCGATGCCTATGCCACCTTCAACCGCGCCGACTTCGGCATCGACTATGGCGTGAAGATGGGCTTCAAGCCGGAGGTCAAGCTGGCCATCCAGGTCGAGGGCGTGCGCGCGGACTGAGCATCGGCTTTTTCTGATACTGCCCTCACCCCCGGCCCCTCTCCCGCCTTGCGGGAGAGGGGAGCACACCACCAGCGTCGCGAACCCCGCCGGTTCTCTCCCCTCTCCCGCAACGCGGGAGAGGGGCCGGGGGAGAGGGCGGTAACAGCCCAACCCACCATCCCCCGCCCCCCACTCAAGACGGGCCCCGTTGTCGCCCGCAACACCCCACAGTACAATCGTTCGCTAGTCTGCTCCTCCCGAGCCCGGCGGCGGCATTGCCCGGGCCTCCTTCACCTGTTCCGGACCGCAAGCGTATGCCCTGATTCCGTTTCGTGCATCGCCTTTCGCCGAGCCGTTCGCGAGTTCCTTCGCCCATGCCGTGCCTGCCGCGCAGCGCTTCACCGCGCGAGCCAGCGCATCCTTCGGACAGTTTCCCTGGCGCCTAACCGTGTACTCCCAAACGCAAATTGATCCGGTGGTCAGCTTCCGCAACTCGCAGGGCGAGCAGGTGCGGGGCACGATCATCAATCTCCAGAGAAAATCTCTGGTGATGGAAGTCTACAATCCGTATTCGATCGTTCAGGTCAGCGAGGTGCTGAGCGAACTCTCCGTGCGGATCGGTACCAAGAACGCCTATCTCGGCAAGGCGGTGGTGATGAGTCTGGTCAATACCGGCCTCACCGCGGTGGTATCGCTGACGCTGATCGACGAATGGCGCGAGCTGACCGACATCCCCAACGAGCCCCGCTCGGTGGGCCGCGAGGCGGAGCTGTTCGTCAGCGATTGGGATGCGCGCTTCAATATCCGGCGCGATTATCAGATCGTCGTCAACGAGATGCGCGCCTTCCTGTCCGAGGTGTCGCGCTGGGTGGAACAGGTCGACCTGACCGAGAGCCTGCCCAAGGTCGACGGCCGGCTGCGCGAGGACGTGTTCTACGAACTGGCCACGCCCATCATGGTGAAGGTCAAGTCCTACCTGGACCGGCTCGAAAGCGAGGCCGAACAGGTCGATGTCGAGGTGGCGCCGGTGCACCGCACCTATGCGCAGGCCGCGCTGCATCCGCTGCTGCTGCGCGCGCCGTTCGTCTATCGCACCTTCACCAAACCGCTGGGCTATGCCGGCGATTATGAGATGGTGAACCAGATCCTCAGCGATCCACAGCAGGGGCCCACCACCTATTTCCAGATCGTCAACACCGCGTTCCTGAAGGCCGCGGTCGCCACGGCACACCGCAACCGCATCGATCTGCTGGTGGACTTCCTGACCCGGCAGGCCGAGGCCGCGCGTGCCGCCGGCCGGCGGTTCCGCGTGCTGAACGTGGGCTGCGGTCCGGCCTTCGAGATCCAGCGTTTCGTGCGCGAGTACGCCCATCCGGAAATGCTGTCGTTCCAGCTGGTCGACTTCAGCGAGGAAACGCTTGAGTACACCCGCGCGTCGATCGAGAAGGCCTGCCAGGGCGCCGGACGCAGCGTCGAGGTGGAAATGGTGCACCAGTCGGTGCACGACCTGCTGAAGCGCCGTATTGCCAATGAGGATGCGTCGGCGCGCGAATTCGATGCGGTCTACTGCGCCGGTCTGTTCGACTACCTGTCGGACAAGGTCTGCGCCCGGCTGCTGTCGCACTTTGCCTCGCGCACGCGCCCGCGCGGCCACGTGCTGGTGACCAACGTACATTCGAACAATCCCGAGAAGTACGGCATGGAACACCTGCTGGAGTGGTATCTGGTCTATCGGGACGAAGCCCGCATGGCCACGCTGCTGCCCGAGCAATCCACCGGACATCGGCTCTATGTCGACGCCACCGGCGTCAACGTATTCGCCGAAGCCATCATTTCCTGAACCGGCTCGCCTCCTTCGAACCATGAGTGCCCAATCCCTCTACGCCGGCTACCAGAGCGAGCTCGCCGACTTCCGCCTCGCGTTCAGCCGGGGCGGCGCCTATACGGCCATCGTGCTGGTACTGCTCGGCATTGGGCTGGACTATGGCCAGTATCCGCAATGGATGGCGCCCTTCGCGGCGGCCCGCGTGCTGGTGTCGGTGCTGATCGCCGGCATCGTGGTGCTGCTGTACAGCGCGCGCGGACGCGAACTGGCGCCGTGGCTGACGCTGTCATGGCTGATGCTGCCGCAGGTGATGATCGCGTGGATGATCTGGTCCACCGACGGGGTGTCGTCGCCGTACTACGTGGGGCTCTACCTCGCGATCTTCGCCTCCGGCATCGCGTTGCCCTTCGGCCTGTGGCAGAACGTGGTGTTCGGCGGCCTGTCGTACCTGTGCTATCTGCTGGCGTGCCTGCTGCATCCAGAGGGCATCGAGCCGGTCGGCACGTTCCTGGTCAACTCGCTGTTCGTGCTGTTCGCCGGGGCGGCGAGCGCCGTGTACACCTATTTCAACGAGAAGGGGCGCTTTCAGCTGTTCCGGCTCAAGGAAGAGGTCGCGCGCAAGAACGAGGAGCTGGCGCAGATCAACGAGAGCCTGGCCAAGATCAAGGGCCAGCTGCTGCAGCAGGAGAAGATGGCCGCGGTGGGTACGCTGGCCGCCGGCCTGCTGCACGAGGTCAACAACCCGGTGAACTTTTCCCTGATGGCGATCGAGGTCGCGCTGGAGGAGCCGGCGGCCAAGGCCGATGCGTCGCTGCAGGAATGCCTGGTCGATGCGCGGCAGGGGATGCAGCGCATCCAGCATATCGTGTCGGACCTGAAGACCTTCGCCTATCGCAAGCCGGGTGCCGAGGCGGAAGGGCAGCCGTTCCTGTTCGAGAAGGCGCTCGATTCGGCCAGCCGCCTCACCGCGCACGAGCTGCGCGGCGTGCGCACGACGCGCGAGCTGCCGGCCGACACGCTGGTGCTGGGCGACGAAGCGGCCATCATCGGCGTGCTGATCAATCTGTTCTCGAATGCGGCGCTGGCGATGCGCAAGGCCGGCACGCCGTCGCCCGCCATCCATACCACCGCGCTGTGGAAGGAGGGGCGGCTGCATGTCACGGTGCGCGACAACGGACCGGGCATCCCCAGCGAGAATCTGGCCCGCGTGTTCGAGCCGTTCTTCACCACGCGTGAAGTCGGACAGGGCCTGGGCCTCGGGCTGTCGATCAGCTACGCGGTGATCGAGCGCCACGGCGGCGTGCTGTTCGCCGAAAGCGAACTCGGCCACTGGGCGGCCTTCCACTTCGACCTGCCGCGTGCGGAATGACCGTGCCAAGCCAGCCAGCGATGAACGACGTCCGCCAGCCGCGGGTGACCGTTCTCTATGTCGACGACGAGGAGATGGCCTGCAAGTACTTCGCCCGCGCCGCCGGGCCGGAGTTCGAGGTGCTGTCCGCCAACGGCGCGGACCAGGCCATCGAGATCCTGCGCAATGACGAGGGACGCACCGCGGTACTGGTGACGGACTTTCGCATGCCGGGGCGCAATGGCGCCGATCTGCTGCGGCAGGTGGCGGCGGAATACCCGCAGATCGTGCGCATCCTGGTGACGGCCTACGCCGACAAGGACATGTTGCTGCAGACCGTCAATAGCGGCGAGGTGTTCCGCATCCTCGAAAAGCCGCTCGGCCTGCAGGCGGTGCGCGACGTGCTGGCGCTGGCGCGCGAACGGCATCGCGAGCGGCAGGCCCGGCACCAGCGCCTGACCGCGATCGACGAGACGCTGGCCTTTCTGGCGCATGAACTGAATACCCCGCTGGCGGCGATTGCCAACTTCGCGCGGGGCGTCGAAAGCCGCTCCACCGAAACCTTCGATCCCAAGCGGCAGGCGGAGATCGGACAGGCCGCGGCGGTGATGCAGAGCAACGCGCAGTATTGCCTCGCGGTGATCTCGTCGTTCCTGCAGTCGGTGCGCGGCAATGGCGAGCGCCCGCTGACGTCAGGGCGCGACCGCGACGTGACGGCCAGCGGCCTGATCATGGCGCTGCTGGACACCTATCCGTTCGCCGGCGATCAGCGCAAGTGGATCGAGGTGGAGCTGCACGGCGACTTCCTGGTCCCGACCTTGCCAAACTGCGTGTCGCTGGTGCTGTCGTCGCTGCTGAGCAATGGCCTGCGCGCGCTGGAACGGGTCGCCTCGCCATCGCTGCGTTTCCGGGTGATCGCGCAGCCCGACCCGGTGATCGCGATCACCGACAACGGTCCGGGTATTCCGCCCGACGTGATGCAGCGCTTGCTGGTCGATCCTGTCACCACGCATGCCGCTGCCGGCGGTAACGGCCTGGGCATGATCTTCTGCAACCGCGTCATGCAGTCGTTCGGCGGCGGCATCCGGATCGAATCGATCCCGGGCGCCGGCACCACCGTGACGCTGGACTTCCCCAATTCGAAAAATCGAGTGCATAGCAATAGGAGCGGTCAATGAACGAACCGAACGAGAACCAGGTATCGTCCCCGGCGATTCTGTTCATCGATGACGAAGCCACCGCGGTCAAGTACTTCCAGCGGGCGATCGGTGGACTGGCGCCGGTGGTGACCGGCGGTTCCGTCGAGGAAGGCAAGGCGCTGCTCGAAGCGCACGGCGACACGCTGGCCGTGCTGGTGTCTGACCAGCGCATGCCCGGCGAATACGGCAACGAGCTGCTGCGCTATGCGCGCGAACGCTATCCGCATATCGTCCGAATCCTGACCACTGCGTATTCCGAGATCGAGGCGACGGTCGAGGCGGTCAACGAAGGGCAGATCCACCGGTATATCAAGAAACCGTGGGATATCACCGCATTGCGGATGGAGCTGAAGCAGGCGCTGGAGATCGCGGCGCTGCGGCGCGAACGCGATCAACTGGTGCGCGAAAAGCTCAGCGTGATCCAGCGGCAGACGCTTGCCGCGCGCATCGGCATGGTGCGCGCGCTGTGTGGCGGCCTGATCGGCACCGAGCGCTTCCAGCCGGTGGAGACCTACCTCGCCGCCGCGGCGCTGGCCGGCGCCAAGGGGCCCGAGCCGGACTGGAGCCGCATGGACTATGCCGATCTTGTGGCTGCCGAGAGCCGCCGCAGCGGCGATTTCGCCCATGCGGTGACGTCGCGGCTGGCCACCTTCGACGCTCGTCCTGCACCGACCAGCGGCGCTGACGCGATGGCCGTGGTGGCCGAGGCGGTCGGGGCCGGCACGATGCAGCGGCAGGGCGATGCGCTGGTGTGTCTGGCGCCGCCGCTGCTGGCCGAGTATCTGGGCAGGCCGGTCAACGAAGCGGTGTCGTCCCAGCACGCGGCTTGGTTCGCCGCGCTGCTG
>NZ_VLJN01000066.1 GCF_007829435.1 Cupriavidus gilardii J11 | reverse complement strand
CCCAGCCGCATGGATGGCACGGGCGACCAGTTCCTTGCCGGTGCCGCTCTCGCCGAGGATGAGCACCGGCACGTCCAGCCGGCCCACCGTCTCGATCTCGCGGCGCAGGCGCTGCATCGGGGCGCTGTCGCCGATCAGGCCATGGGGGGACCGCGCCTCGCGCAGGCCGTCGAGCTGGCGCTGGTATCGGGCCACCTGCGAGCGCAGTTCGGTCAGCTCCTGGTGCATGCGCGCCATGGCTTCCGGCCCCTTGAACATGACCTGCCCGATGGCCGCGACTACCTTGCCGTTCTGGCGGATCGGGATGCGGTTGACCACGCGCGTGACGCCGTTCATCTGCTGCAGTTGCCCGATCTCCGCCTTGCCGCTGGCCGCCACCTGCGGCAGCCGCGAATTCGGTATGACGTCCGCCGCCTCGCGTCCTACGCCTTCGCCGGCCTTCAGTCCCAGGAATTTCTCGTGCACCGGGCTGATGAAACAGACCCGGCCGTCCTTGTCGGCCACGGTGACCGCCTGGTACGGATCGGTCAGGAAGTGTTCGAGGATGGCGCCCGCGAACGGCACGGTGCCGAGAAAGTCGAGCAGCACGGCATGCGCGTCGGCGGCATGGAGCAGGATGACCTGATGCTCCGCATCCTCCAGGCTCAGGCCGATGTAGCGGTGCGGGCCGGCTTCGACCGGGAACAGCTTTCGTCCCTTGCCCTGGGCCGTGGCGCGGTCGCATGCCGATTCCGCGGCTGTCGCGATGGCGGGATCGGCGCCGAGGCCCAGCGTGGCCAGCCGGCGGCCGTCGCGTGCGCGCACCAGTGCGCCGAGCGCGTTCATGACTGCGTCATCCCGCCGTGTCGTCGCTGCGGACATCCTGTGTCTCCTCGGTGTGCTCGTCGCGGACACACCTTTGTCGTTGTGGCGGACATGATAGACGGCGCCCCGGAAATCCTCAATGAAATCAACGGGCGTCGAAGTGCGCCGTGGTCGGCATGGTTTCTGCACTGCTGACGCTGTCCCGCCAAGAGGACGACCGATGGAGACACAGTGACCTGGCAGCCCGAGATCGACGAACTGGACTACCGGCGACGCCTTGCCGCGCGCATGGGCGGTGAAGACAAGGTGGCGCGTCACAAGTCCGCCGGGCGGCTGACCGTCCGCGAGCGGATCGCGCGCATGGCCGACCCGGGCTCGTTCCGCGAACTGGGCGGCCTGAGCGGCAGTGGCCGCTACGACGGCGACGGCCGGCTGGTGGACCTGGTGCCGTCGAATCTGGTGATGGGCGTGGCGAAAGTCGACGGCCGGCCCGTCGTGCTCGCGGGCGACGACTTCACCGTGCGCGGAGGCGCCAACGATGGCGCGGTAGGCGACAAGCTGATCCACGCCGAGCGGATGGCGCACGAACTGCGCCTGCCGATGATCCGGCTGGTGGACGGCACCGGTGGCGGAGGCTCGGTCCGCAATATCGAGATCAAGGGGCACACGCTGATTCCCACCATGAAGGTCTGGCAGCACGTGGTGGGGAACCTGTCCGTGGTGCCCGTGGTGTCGCTGGCGCTCGGCTCGGTGGCGGGCATGGGTGCTGCCCGTGTCGCCGCCAGCCACTATTCCGTGATGGTCAGGGAGACCTCACAGCTTTTCAACGAGGGGCCGCCGGTGGTGGCGCACGCGGGCCGGCCGATGTCCAGCAACGAGCTGGGAGGCAGCCACATCCATACGCGTAACGGCGTGGTCGATGACGAGGCTGCCAGCGAAGAGGAGGCGTTCGCGCGCGCCCGCCGCTTCCTGTCCTACCTGCCGGCCTCGGTGTTCGCGCTGCCGCCGCGCGAGGCGCCCGTCGACCCGCCATCGCGGCGCGACGACTGGCTGCTGTCGGCCATTCCGCGCGACAGCGGCGCGACCTACGAAATCCGCCCGATCGTCGAGACACTGGTGGACGCCGGTTCATTCTTCGAGATGGGCAGGCACTGGGGCTGCGCCATCGCCACCGGCCTGGCCAGGCTCGACGGCTGGCCGGTGGCGGTCATTGCCGGCGACCCCTGCTTCCATGGCGGCGCCTGGGATCGCGCCACCGCCGAGAAATTCGCGCGCTTTGTCGACCTGGCGCAGGCCTTCCATCTGCCGGTGGTCAACCTTGTCGATATCGCCGGCTTCCAGAGCGGGCCGGTTGCCGAGGCGGCGGGGACCATGCGCTACGGCGTGCGCGCGCTGGCGGCGGTCTATCAGGCCACCGTGCCATGGTGCTCGGTGATCCTGCGCCGCGCCTATGGCGTGGCGGCGGCCGGGCATCAGCACATGGGGCGGTTCAATTTCCGCTATGCGTGGCCATCGGCGAACTGGGGCGCGTTGCCCATAGAAGGCGGCCTGGAGGTCGCGTACAAGGCGGAGATAGAAGGCGCGGACGATCCGGTGCAGAAGCGCGCCGAAATAGAACGGCGGGTGCGCAGCCTGACCTCGCCGTTTCGCAGCGCCGAGGCCTTTGTCATCGAAGACATCATCGACCCGCGCGACACACGCCCGCTGCTGTGCGAATTCGCCAATCTGGCGGCGCCGCTGCGCCAAACCGGCATCAGCCATTTCGGCATCCGGCCCTGAGCGGATCGCATGCCGACCCATTCACTGTCCGCCGCGCTGCCCCGGCACTCGACGGCACAAAAGAACCGGCCCCACGGCCATCAGGAATCAGGAGACCGACTTGAACAAGCTGTTGATCGCCAACCGGGGGGAAATCGCCCTGCGGGTGCTGCGGGCCGCGCGGGACCTGGATATCGCGACGGTCGCGGTCTATTCGCGGGACGACGCGGGCTCGCGCCATCGGCTGCTGGCCGACGAGGCGCTGCCGCTCGATGAAAGCGGACCGTCGGCCTATCTCGATATGGCTGGCATCCTTGCCGCGGCGAGCGCGTCCGGGTGCGATGCCATCCATCCCGGCTATGGCTTTCTCAGCGAACGCGCCGATTTTGCGCAGGCCTGCATCGATGCCGGCATCGCGTTCATCGGTCCGAAGGTGGAGCACCTCGCGCTGTTCGGCGACAAGGGCCGGGCGCTGCGGCTGGCGGCCGAGTGCGATGTGCCGGTCATGCCGGCAACGGCGGGTGGCGCGTCGCTGGACGACATCGCGCGCTTCTTCGACGCGCAGGACGGCGGCGGCGTGGTCATCAAGGCGGTGGGTGGAGGCGGTGGCCGCGGCATGCGCGTGGTGCGGCGACGCGAGGATCTGGAGCAAGCCTATGCGCGATGCCAGTCGGAGGCCCGCGCTGCCTTCGGCATCGACGCGGTCTACGCGGAGCGGCTGGTGTCCCGCGCGCGCCATATCGAAGTGCAGATCGCCGGCGACGGGGTGAACGTCATCGCGCTGGGAGAGCGGGATTGCACGCTGCAGCGCCGCTTCCAGAAGCTGGTGGAGATCGCGCCCAGTCCCGTGCTGCGGCCAGCGCTGCGCGCCCGCATCGTCGACGCGGCGCTGGCGCTGGCCCGACGTGTCGGCTACCTGAGCCTGGGCACCTTCGAATTCCTGGTCGAGGAAAGCGGCACCGGCGCGCAAAAGGACTTCGTCTTCATCGAAGCCAATCCCCGTCTGCAGGTCGAACATACGGTGACCGAACAGGTGACCGGGGTCGACCTTGTGGCGCTGCAGATCGGCCTTGCGCGCGGGCGTAGCCTCGGCGATCTCGGCCTCGATCCCGCGTCGCCACCCCAACCGAAGGGCTTTGCGATCCAGGTACGGGTGAACGCCGAGATGACGGATGCGAACGGCCTGGCCCGGCCCGCGCACGGTCGGCTGGAGCGCTTCGATCCGCCCACGGGTCCCGACGTGCGGGTGGACACGCACGCCTGCACCGGCTACGCGCCGCCGCCCGCCTTCGATGCCTTGCTGGCCAAGCTGATCGTGACCAGCACGGCGCCTCGATTCGACGTGGCGGTACGGCGCCTGCGGCGCAGCCTCGCCGAATTCCGGATCGCGGGATTGCCGACCAACCTCTACCTGTTGCGCGCGCTGGCCGGGCGCGACGATTTCCTGGCGCAGGCTGTCCACACGCGGCACTTCGAGGGCATCCTGCCGGAGCTGATGGCGTCGGCCGAGGCGCTTGCCGAGGCGGACCGTCTCCATGAGGCAGGCGCGACGGGCACGGATACCGGACCGGCGCCGGCCCCGCGCCTACACGAGCCGCTGGAGCAGGTGGAGAACGGCCTCGCCGCCATCCGGTCGCCTCTGACCGGTCGCGTGGTCGAGGTTGCCGTGCAGGTGGACGACCTCGTGCGGCCCGGGCAGACCGTCGTCGTGCTCGACGCCATGAAAATGGAACATGCCATCCCCGCCGAGTCCGGCGGTCGCGTGGTGGACTTGCGCGTTGAAGCGGGCGAGCTGGCCTCGGAAGGGCAGGTGCTCATCGTGCTGGAGCCGGTCGATGCCGATGGCATGGCGGTCAATGCCGCGCCCGAGGCCGATCCGCACGCCATCCGGGCCGACCTGCAGCGCGTGCTGGACCGCCATGCGTGGCTGTATGACGAAGCGCGGCCCGAGGCAGTGGCGAGGCGCCGTGCGCGCGGGCAGAGGACGGCGCGCGAGAATGTCGCGGACCTGTGCGACGACGGCACCTTCGTCGAATATGGTGCGCTCGCGCTGGCCGCGCAGGCCACGCGCCGCTCGCGCGAGGACCTGATCGCCAACACGCCGGCGGACGGGCTGATCACCGGCATCGGCAATATCAACGGCGAGCTGGTCGGCAAGGGCAGGGCGCGCAGTGCGGTGATGGCATACGACGCGACGGTACTGGCCGGCACGCAGGGCAAGCGCAACCATATCAAGACCGACCGCATCGTCGAGGTGGCGCTGCGCGACGAACTGCCGCTGGTGCTGTTCGCGGAGGGTGGCGGCGGGCGCCCGGGCGACGTGGACATTCCGTCGGTGTCGGGCCTGTATCAGCCCTCGTTCGCGGCTTTCGCGGAACTGAGCGGGCAGGTGCCGGTGGTCGGCATCGTTTCCGGACGCTGCTTTGCCGGCAATGCCGCCTTCCTGGGCTGCTGCGACGTCATCATCGCCGACCGCTCCGCCAATATCGGCATGGCGGGGCCGGCGATGATCGAAGGCGGCGGTCTCGGTGTCTTTCGCCCGGAGGAGGTCGGCCCCGCGTCGGTGCAATTCGCCAACGGCGTGGTCGACGTGCTGGTGGAGAACGAAGCCGAAGGCGTGCGGGTGGCGAAGCACTATCTGTCCATGTTCCAGGGCAGCGTGGCCGACTGGCGCGCGCCGGATCCGCTGCAACTGCGGCACGTGGTGCCGGAGAACCGGCTGCGGGTGTACGACACGCGCAAGGCTATCGAAGGCATCGCGGACACCGGCACGGTGCTGATGCTGCGCGCGGGCTTTGGCGCCGGCATCCACACGGCGCTCGCGCGCGTGGAAGGCCAACCGGTCGGCATCATGGCCAACAATCCCTTCCACCTCGGCGGCGCAATCGACGCCGATGCCGCGGACAAGGCGGCGCGCTTCATGCAACTGTGCGACGCGCACGGGCTGCCCATCGTCTCGCTGATCGACACGCCGGGATTCATGGTGGGCCCCGATACCGAGGCCCGCGCGCAGGTGCGACATGTGTCGCGGATGTTCCTGGCCGGCGCCAAGCTGCGCGTGGCCCTGCTGGCCATCACGCTGCGCAAGGGTTACGGCCTTGGCGCCATGGCCATGGCCGGCGGCGGCTTCCGCTCGGCGAACTTCACGATCTCGTGGCCGACCGGCGAGTTCGGTCCCATGGGGCTCGAAGGCGCCGTGCGGCTGGGCTTCAGGAAGGAGCTGGAAGCCGTGCCGGACGGCCCGGAGCGCAAGGCGTTATTCGAGCAGTTGGTGGCGCAGGCGTACGAGCGCGGCCATGCAATCAACACCGCGGCGGCCGTGGAGATCGACGCCGTGATCGATCCCGCGCAGACGCGGCAGTGGATCGTGCAGGGCATTGCGTCGGCGCAGAAGAGGGGCCGCCGCGCGCGGCGGACGTTCGTCGACGCCTGGTGACCGCCATGCATACAGAGGAGGGCACCCAGATGAAGCGTCCCGAATTCGCACCACCGACGGATGCGGCGAAACTCGCGCTCAGCGGGCTGCGCGTGCTGGAAGTCGGCGCCGGGCCCGCGCTGGCCTATGCGGGCAAGCTGTTTGCCGACTTCGGCGCCGAAGTCATCAAGGTGGAAGGCCCGGAAGGCGACCCGTGGCGGCGGATSCCGCCGKTGATCGACGATACGGAAAGCGCGCTGTTTGCATGGCTCAACACCAACAAGCGCAACGTCAGCGCCGATTCGGCCAACGCCGACGATGGAGCCTGGCTCGCGAGGCTCGCGCTGGGCTGCGATGTCGTGCTCGACGCCCGGGCCTTGACGGAAGGCGCGGCGGTGCCCGCCGGTCCTGTCTGGGACGGCGCGGGAGATGCGCGACCAGACCACAGGCACGAGCCGATCGAGGTGGTGCTCACATGGTTCGGCGAGAGCGGCCCCTATAGCCAATATGCCGGCTCGGAAGCCGTATGCCGGGCGATGGCGGGCGCCGTGCACGGCAGTGGCCCCGTGCAAGGGCCGCCCCACATGCCGCACGACGTGCAGACCGGCATCGCCGTCGGACTGGCCGCGTTCTCCTGCGCCAGCGCCGCGTTGATCGGAAGGGCGCGCGGCAGCCGGCGCTATGTCATCAGCGTGCACGAGGCCATCTTCGGTGTGGTGGAGATGGAAGCGGGAATGGTTCAGGACGGGCGGCATCCGCTGCGGCGCCTGGGCGTAAACCGCTTCTGCGGCACGCACCCGGCCGGCATCTACGAAACGGCGCAGGGGTGGATCGGCATCTTCACGCATACGCTGCCGCAGTGGACCGCGCTGTGCGATGCCATCGGGCGGCCGGAACTGGCCACGGACCCACGCTTTGCCAATGGCCAGGAACGCATGGCGCGCGCCGATGAAATCGACGCGCTGCTGATTCCGGCATTCCGCACCCGCACCGCGCCCGAGTGGTTCGAAGTCCTTGGCGCGGCCAGACATCCGGCCGTCATCGTTCCCGACATGGAGACGCTGCTCGGACAGCAGGTGCACCGGCAGCGCCACGCTTTTGTCCGCGTCGCTGCCCCGGTCGATGGGGACAGCGTGTCGTTCGAAGCACCGGTGGTGCCGCTGCGCCTGGACCAGGCCGGCCCCCTGCACGGCGGACCGGCGCCAGCCCGCGGCCAACACGATGACTTTTATCGGAACACCGGCCTGGACCGGCAGCCAGACCTTCGGCTGCGCCGCGCATCGACGGACGACCTGCCGCTGCAGGGCATCCGTGTGATCGATCTGTCCATGGGCTGGGCCGGCCCGCTCGCGTCGCGTACCGCCGCCGACTTCGGGGCGGAAGTGATCAAGGTCGAAAGCACTGGCTACCCCGACTGGTGGCGGGGCGCCAACTTCACCGAGGCGTTCTATCGCGACAGGCTGTACGAGAAGAACGCCAACTTCAACCTGATGAATCGCAACAAGCTGGGCATCACGCTGGACCTGACCCGCGCCGAGGGCAGGGAACTACTGCTGCAGCTGGTGGCCGGCGCGGACGCCGTCATTGAGAACTACTCCGCCGAGGTGCTGCCCAAGCTCGGGCTCGACTACGACGCGCTGCGCGCGGTCAATCCGCGGCTGGTCATGGTGTCAATGCCGGCGTTCGGCCTGGGCAATGCGTGGAGCAACGTGCGCGCCTACGGCGGCACGCTGGAGCAGGCCAGCGGGCTGCCGCTCTATACCGGTCATCCGGACGGTCCCCCGGCGATGACGTCGTATGCCTACGGCGATCCCGTGGGCGGCATGAACGCCGGCGCTGCCCTGTTGCTGGCGCTGTGGGTTCGGCAATCCACGGGCGAGGGCCGGCGAGTCAACCTGTCGCAGGTCGAAGCCATGCTGCCGATGGCCGCGCCCTTCATCGTGGCGCAGTCGCTGCATGGATCGGTTCCGCCGCGGCAGGGCAACCGCCATCCGGTCAATGTTCCGCACGGGTGCTTTCGCTGCGAGGGCGAGGACGCGTGGATCGTGCTGACCGTGACCGACGCACACTGGCTCGCGCTGTGCCGCGCCATCGGCAGAAACGACCTCGCCGCGGAACCCGCCCTGCGACAGGCGCAGGGGCGCCATGCGGCGCAAGGCCGAATCGATACCGCGATAGCCGCCTGGACCGCTGGGCGAAGCCCCGATGAAGCGATGCGCCTGTTGCAGCAGGCGGGGGTGCCGGCAGGCCCGGTCCGGACCATGACCCAGCTGCTGCAGGACGGTCATCTGCAGGCACGGGGATTCTGGCGCCAGGTGGAGCGTCCATACAGCGGCAGCTACCAGGCCACCACCGCCTGGTTCCGCTGCGGAGACGAGCCCATGCCGATCCGCCGCGTCGCCCCGACGCTGGGTGAGCACACGGATGAGGTGCTGGCCCGGCTGCTCGGATTGCCGCCCGAGCGGCTCGCGCAACTTGAGCGAATGGGAATCACGGGCAGGACGGCGCAGCCCAGGGGGCCGGGGACGAGGCCCCCGGCCTGAGTCGCTGCATGAGTCGCCGCATCCGCCCTTCACCCACGATCCATCAAAACAGGAGACACCCATGAACACCCCCCAATCGGCGTCGCGCCGCCGCACGCTGTCGCGCGCCATCCGCGCCACCAGTTCCGCGCTGGCGCTGCTGTGTTGCGCGACGTCCGGCGCGGCACTGGCGCAGGCCCAGAACCAGCACCAGACCACTTCCTGGCCCGGCAAGCCGGTCAGGATGATCGTTCCGTTCCCGGCGGGGTCGATCACGGACACCGTGGCGCGCATCGTGTCGGATCATCTGAGCAAATCGCTGGGGCAGCCCGTCATCGTGGAGAACAAGGCCGGCGCCAACGGCCTGATCGGAGCCGGCGAGGCGGCCCGCGCGGCGCCGGACGGCTACACGCTGATGGTCACCAATTCGAGCAGCGTCGTGATCAACCCCCAGCTTTACAAGAAGAGCAGCTACAAGGCCGCGGATTTCGCGCCCGTCACGCTGATCATCGAGGCGCCGTTCATCCTGGTGACCAATCCCGAGTGGTCGCAGAAATACGGCGTGGGATCGGTCGGCGACCTCGTGCGATACGCCGGCCAGCATCCCGGCAAGGTGAACTACGGGTCCGCGGGACCCGGCAATATCGCCCACCTCGGCTTTGCCATGCTCAACAACCGCACGAAGATCCGGACGACCCATGTGCCCTACAAGTCGGCCGCCCAGGCACAAATGGCGGTCATCAGCGGCGAACTGCAGACCGCGCTCGATACGTGGAATGCGTTACCCCAGATCAAGGCCGGCAAGCTCACACCGCTAGCGGTGACTTCGTCCAGGAGAATGAGCCAGTTGCCCGACGTGCCGTCGCTCGAGGAGGCTGGCGTCGCGCCCTTTCACGTGACGTTCTGGCTGGGCATGCTGGCACCCGCCGGCACGCCGCCGCAGATCGTCCAGAAACTCCATTCGCTGACGCAGGCGGTGCTGGAGGACCCCAAGGCGAAGGCGATCCTGGCCCAGCAGGGCGAGGTGGTGATGGTTGACCCGGCCAACTTCGCGAAGCGGATCCAGAAGGAGGAGCAGGAATGGCGCGGCGTGATCGAGCGCGAGGGCATCACGCTGGACTGAGCGCGGGCGGCTGCCGTCCGTCCGGCAGGGCGCTGGTCCCGTGAGCATTTACTGCACGGGTACACGGCAGGACTTCCACGGCCTTCAACGCAACGCGTGCTGTCGCGCCGCAAGGCCCGGCTGCCAGGCACGTCGCGCCCGGACGGCGCACGGCACAGCCCTTGCTCCGGAATCGCAGTATTTCCGGAGCCACACCATGTCACGCAACGGCGCAGAGATTCTGATCGACAGTCTGGCGGCCTTCGGGGTCGATACCGTCTTCGGCATGCCGGGCGACGGTATCAACGGCATCATGGAGGCGATCCGCACCCGTGCCGGGACGATGCGGTTCATTCAGGTCCGACACGAAGAGTCGGCCGCCTTTGCCGCGGCCGCGTATGCCAAATTCACCGGCAGGCTGGGCTGCTGCCTGGCCACCACTGGCCCGGGCGGCACCCATCTGCTCACCGGGCTGTACGACGCCAAGTTCGATCGCGCGCCAGTGATCGCCATCACCGGCCTGCCGTTCCACGACCTCTCCGACAGCTTCACGCAGCAGGACATCGACCACACCAAGGTCTTCATGGACGTGGCCGCCTATTCCGCGCGCATCATGAGCGCGCGCCATGTCGAGAGCGCGGTGAGCCTCGCGTGCCGCCATGCCGTCGCGTACCGGGGTGTCGGTCATCTGGCGATCCCGGTCGATGTCCAGGAAGAACCGGAGTCCGAGGCCAAGCCCTCCAGCCGCAATATCCCGCATCATGCTTCGCTGGTGCAGGCGCAGGGCGAGATGCGGGCGCCGGATGCCGAGATCGCGCGTGCCGCCGAGGTGCTCAATGCCGGCACGCGCGTGGCCATCCTCGCGGGCGAAGGGGCCGGGGGCGCGGTGGACGAACTGCTGCAGACGGCGAACCTCCTGGCCGCGCCCATCGTCAAGGCGCTGCGCGGCAAGGGGCTGGTGGCCGATGACGATCCGTTGACCACCGGTGGCATCGGACTGCTTGGCACCCGCGCCAGCCACGAAGCGATGGAGCAATGCGACACGCTGCTGATCGTCGGCTCGACCTTTCCCTATATCGAGTATTACCCTCGGCCGGAGCGGGCGCGAGGCGTGCAGATCGACCGTGACGCCACCCGCATCGGCCTGCGCTTTCCCGCGGAGGTGGGACTGGTGGGCGACGCCCGCCAGACGCTGGCGGCGCTCAACCGGCTGCTGCGGCGCAAGGCTGACCGTGGCTTCCTGACGCGGGCCCGGCAATCGTATGCGGCGTGGCGCGATCTGCTGCGCTCGGCGGCCGACCGCGACGCAAGCCCCATGCCGCCGGGACGTATCGCCCGCGAAGTCGGCGACCGGCTGGACGAGAACGCCGTCGTGGTTTGGGATTCCGGCCACAACACCGGACTGATGGCCCGCTACGTGACTGCCAGGCGCGGCCAGCGCTATGCCGGCTCGGGCATGCTGGCGTCGATGGGCTGCGCGATTCCCTATGCGGTTGCCGCCGCGCTGGCCCACCCCGACCGGCAGATCGTAGCCTTCGTGGGCGACGGCGGCTTGAGCATGCTGATGGGCGAACTTGCCACCATCACGCGTTACCGGCTGCCCATCAAGATCGTCGTGATCAAGAACAACACGTTGGGTCAGATCAAATGGGAACAGATGATGTTCCTCGGCAATCCGGAAATGGAATGCGATTTGACGCCCATCGATTTCGCGGCGGTCGGGCAAGCGTGCGGCATCCGGAGCTGGCACGTCGAAGACGCGTCGCAATGCGCGGCGGTGGTGCAGCAGGCTTTCGAACACCCGGGTGCCGCCCTGATCGAGGCGGTAGTCGATCCCAACGAGCCGCTGCTGCCGCCCAAGCGGAACGACAAGTACGCGAAGAACCTGGAGCGCGCGATCCAGCAGGGCACGCCCGGCGCCAAGGAGCTGCAGGAAGCGCTGGCGCGCGAGCCGGCGCGTTCAATGCTGTCGCCGTAGGGATTGGATGTGACGGCCCTCTCCCCCGACAGACCCAGCCCGATCAACCCCGACCACGCCCCGTTCGATGCCGTACCCGCCAGCGAGCCGCCTCGGCTCGCGGCATGGTCGGCGCATCAAGCGATTCCCCGTCACCGAGGAACACCCATGCGAACCCCAGCAAGCATCCACAGGCACCTGCTTCACCCGATGCTGATTCCCGTGCCCATCAGGTTATGGCTATTCTCATTCGTCTGCGATCTGGTGCGCGTACCGATCGCGCTTCTGGCGGCGTCCGGATGGCTGGGCGGCAAGATGGTCTACGAGCACGGTGTGGGGGTGGACCTTCCGGGCGACCGATAAGGCAACGCGCAGGCCCGCGAACCGCGACGGCACTTTTGACAAGACCTCGCAAGAGATGGCGAGGTCTTTGGCCGGCTCACGCATCAGGCATCGAGTGCCGGCAGCGGTAGTGCGGCAAGTGGAAGCGCTGGCGCCTGCGCCAGCTCGCCTTCCAGCGCCGCAATGCGCCCACCCCTGCAAACCCGGTAAAGGAGCCGGCACAGCATCCGCAAGGACTGGGCCTGATCGAGTGTCGGCTGCGTTCGGGTACTTGTTCTGGCGATCAGTCCCGGCAATTGCACCAGGGCTTCGGCCACATGCCGGGGAAGAATGGTCTCAGGCACGGTCACGCCGGACGCCGCTTCCGCCTGGCYGCGGCGGACATACCGCTGCCAGGGCCGCCAGTCCGCCATATGAAGCTCCAGCCCCTCAAAGTCGGCGCGCGGTTCCAGGCGGAGGATGACGCCCGTGCCGGAAATCGCGACCACCTTGTTACTCCCGGTGCTGTCGACGCAGGCTTAGCATGCAGGCATGACGCGGGCCGATGGTGCGATTCCGTCCGGCCCGGCAATCTGCCGAAACCAAACCAGCGATCAGGAAGGCGACATGACATCAGCGAGTGCGGAAATCCTGCAGGAATACGGCCCGTTCCCGGGCGTCGATGCCATCCATGGCGTCTCTTACGACGGCCAGCACGTCTGGGTCGCGACGGGCTACAGGCTGACGGCGATGGATGGCCCCGTCCAGCGGCAAGATGTTTCATTCGATCGACGTCACCGCCAATGCCGGTACCGCGTTCGACGGCCGCTACCTGTATCAGATCGCGGGCGATCGCATCAACAAGATCGATCCGCAGAACGGCGCGATCGTCGGCACCATCCCGGCGCCGACGGACAGCGACAACTCCGGATTGGCGTGGGGAGAGGGTTCACTGTGGGTCGGCGAATATCGCGAGCGCAAGATCCATCAGATCGACCCGCAGACCGGCAAGGTACTGCGAACGCTGACGTCCGACCGCTTCGTCACCGGCGTCACGTGGGTTGAAGGGCAGCTGTGGCACGGCACCTGGGAAGGCGATGCCAGCGACCTGCGCCACGTCGACCCCAGCACGGGCGAAGTCATCGAGCGTATCGAGATGCCGGCCGGCATGGGCGTATCGGGGCTGGAGTCCGATGGCGGCGATCGCTTCTTCTGCGGTGGTGGCGACAGCGGCAAGGTGAGGGCGGTGCGGCGCAAACGCAGTGGGGCAGGCGCGGCGTAAGGCGTGGGGCGCAAGACTCGCGCGGCCGGTTCACCGGCGGTATCGGGCCACGGATCGGCACGCTGGCATCGGCGGGCTTGTGCCGGCCGACGCCAGTTCGGTCCTTCTCCCGCCTCGCGTCAGCCCGCGGACTTGGCCTTGCGATGCGACCTGGCCTTGTGCGCAGCCTGGTGCGAGCGCTTGTGGTTCGCCTTCGCCTTGGATTTGGCGGGATGGTCCTTGGCGGCGGCGGGCGCCGCAGGCGTTGCCGGGGTCGCCGGCGTGGCGGGCGTAGCCGAGGTGGTGCCTTGAGCCAGCGCCACGCCGGAAACCAGGAACAACAGGGACGTGGCAAGAACCGCTAGTTTGCCGGTGGTTGGGAAACGCATGACATCTTCTCCTTGGGCGAAGGAAAGAACTGCTGGAGGAAACGGCCGACGGCGTCGGCGTCTGCATGTCGCGTGGAAACACAGTGGCTACGGCCCTGCGATCCATCCCGCTTCGATAACAAATGCGGGGCCGACAGTCCGATAACGCGGCGGTCAGCGACGGCGTTGACGTGCCAGATCGCCCGTTCACCATGTAGGGCATCGTCGGACATCCGGATGCCGCCATTGAGTCCACCATGGGATAACGCGCACGCCCGGTGCGTGCACGCCCCATCCTCCGCGAGGCATCGTGTCCGAATTGCTCCTCCACCCCGCGCAGCCGCCGGAAGACGCGGCGACGCCCCGTGCCTACGAGTGCGTGTGCGGCATGCGGATATTCTTCCGGAACAACCAGTGCCTCTCATGCGACGCGCCGCTGGGCTATGCACCGTCGCTGCGCCGCGTGTTTTCGATGCAGCCGGCGGAAGAACCGGATACATGGCGCATCGTCGGCGAAGGGGCGCCCCCGGGCGTGATTTATCGGCGCTGCGCGAACTTCACGTCCCCGGCCGCGTGCAACTGGCTGATCGAGCCCGAGCCGGGCGCGTCGCGCAACGACCTGTGCAAGGCCTGCCGCCTCAACCGCACCATTCCCGACCTTTCCGACACCCGCAACCATCCGCTGTGGCTGGCCCTGGAACGAGCCAAGCGCAGGCTGGTGTCCCAGCTCATCGGACTTGGCCTGCCGGTGCAGTCCAAGGTATCGGAGGACCCGGAACGCGGCCTGGCGTACGACTTCCTTCGCAACCTGCCGGGGCAGCCGCGCGTGCTCACCGGCCATGCGAACGGCATCATCACCATCAACCTGGAGGAAGCCGACGACGCGGTGCGCGAGCGCACCCGCATGAAGATGGGCGAGCCTTACCGGACCTTGCTTGGACATTTCCGTCACGAGGTGGGGCACTACTACTGGTGGCGGCTGATCCAGGGTACCGAGTGGCAGGACGCATGCCGTTCGGTGTTTGGAGACGAGCGCGCCGACTATGCCGCCGCGCTGAAAGCCAACTACGAGAACGGTCCACCCTCGGACTGGGCGCAGCGCTTCGTCAGCGCCTATGCCAGCGTCCACCCGTTCGAGGACTGGGCCGAAACGTGGGCGCACTATCTTCACCTGCGCGATACCCTCGATACCGCGATCAGCTTCGGCATCGAACCGGCACAGATGGATAGCGTATCGGCACCGTTCAGCAGGGACGACCTGTGGCTGCCCACCGATCCGGACGGTGACGCATTCCTGGACATGCTGCACCGCTGGATAAGAAT
Organism: Cupriavidus gilardii J11; assembly: GCF_007829435.1. GTDB lineage: Bacteria > Pseudomonadota > Gammaproteobacteria > Burkholderiales > Burkholderiaceae > Cupriavidus > Cupriavidus gilardii_D. The sequence goes on along the minus strand of NZ_VLJN01000066.1, from coordinate 133,513 downwards.
CACCGGCGTCATGAACGAGATGTCGCGGGCAATGGGGCAGCATGACTTCTATCCGTTCGTGCTGCCCCAGGCCGCCGTGGCGAAGCTGCACTTCATCCATTGCGCCGTGTCTCGCTTGCGGGCTCCGGCACGGGCGGGGGAGGGAGCGGAATGACAACGGCCCGCCCCTTGCCCAGGGTGCGCATTGCGCTGGAGATCGATCTGGCGTACCGCATCGATGCGCCGGGCGCCGATTTCATCCTCAACATCCAGCCTGCGCACACCTCATGCCAGAGCGTGGCGGCGGAGCAGCTGTCGCTGAATCAGTCCATCGCCGCGCAGATCGAGACCGACGCGCTTACCGGCAACCGCTACCTGCGATTGCGGGCTCTCCCCGGCGAGCTGAAGGTCGCCTATCGGGCCACCGTCGACGTGCAACACCACCACGCCGATCCGGACGAGTTGGCGGAAATACCGATCGCACGGCTGCCGCTGGACGCGTTGCAGTACATCTATCCCAGCCGGTATTGCGAGTCGGACAAGCTGCTGCGCCTGGCGATGAAGGAGTTTGGCAACCTGCCACAGGGCTACCGGCGGGTCCAGGCGATCAAGGAATGGGTGCAGCGGCAGATCACCTACGTGTCCAATACGTCGAACCCGCGCACGTCCGCGGTCGACACGTTGGTGGAGCAGGCGGGGGTATGCCGGGATTTCTCACACCTGATGATCGCGCTATGCCGGGCGGTCAACATCCCGGCGCGTTTCACGACCGGCACCGACTTCGGTGCGGACCGCACGCTTGGACCGCCCGACTTCCACGCCTACGTGGAGGTCCTCGTGGGCAACAGGTGGTACATCTTCGATCCGTCGGCGACCGGCATTCCGATGGGTTTCGTACGCATCGGCACGGGCCGCGACGCGGCGGACGTCGCGTTCGCCACCATCTTCGGCGGCGTGATCGCAACCGCCGCGCCGCTGATCCGCGCCGTGGCCGCCGACAATCCGGCCGCTGGCTTTTCTTTGCCCGCGCACACCGATCTCGCCGTGTCGACGGCGTCGGCGTAGCGGACTGGCTCCGCGCCGTGGTTCCGTCATTAGTGAATTACGTGCATTAGTTCATCCGGATTTCTCCATCTTCTCGACAGTGCCCGTTTCACCGTACATTGCTCGACGTCGCTGCAAACCGACGAGGGATTGCGCGGTAACGCGGTGCAACCGCGAAGACAGGTGAGGGCGGTGCAATGGATTTCGGCAGTGCGCCGGGCGTCCGGGCCAGCTCCATAAAAAGGAACAGTCCGTGGAAATCAACGCTCCGCATCCAGCGATCCTGCTATCCGCCCTGGCCCTGCCGGCCACCATGGCTACGGCCGACCCGCAGGCCAGTCCCAAGGCAACCGCGCAACAGATCACGCGCGCCGGCGCACAGCCTTCGGTGGCCGGCCCTGCCGACTACTTTACCGGGCGGGTGCGGGTCGATCCGGTGTGGCCGGCCGACAAGCACATCAACGCTTCAGGCGGCCTGGTGACATTCGAGCCCGGAGCGCGATCGGCCTGGCACACCCATCCCGCGGGACAGCGGCTGGTGGTGACCGCAGGCGTGGGGCTCACGCAGGAATGGGGCAAGCCGGTCCAGGAAATCCGCCCAGGCGATGTGGTCTGGTGCCCGCCTGGAGTCAAGCACTGGCATGGTGCCTCGCCGACTACGGCAATGACCCATCTGGCCGTGACCGGCACGGTGGCCGGCAACAATGTCACATGGATGGAGAAAGTCAGCGATGAGCAATACAACGCCCGCTGATGCCAGCCACACAATGGCAAAGCCACGAGGCCTGGCAATGGTTGTCACCCTTGGCCTGGCCGCCGCGGTCAGTGCCTGTGCCACCAACGCGCAGGAGTCGCAGGGCATGAAGACCCCCCACACCGCTGCCGCCGCGGAATCCGAAACCCTTACCGCCAGCCAGCAAGCCATCGAGTCCCAATTGCAGGCGCATATGGCAGGCGCATATGCGCATCAGCATGAATGTCGGCCTCACCGCCGCGCAGCTGCGCCAGCTGACGCAGGTGCTGGCCGACCGGGTCGACGCCGATTCGGCGCGGCGGGCGCGGGCCGCTCTGGAAAAGCAACTGGCTGCCGGCGCAGCCACCCGCTGACAGTCAACCGCGTCCGTCCACCAGCCCGCCCTCGGGAGCGATCACCGGGGCAAGGCCCTCCTCGAAGACCGCGCGGTTTCTTGCCGGACCGTTGATCGACAGTAGGAGTTGCCACGCCAAAGGTCGAGGACGATCACGCGTCCGTCAGGCCACTACCGTTTCCAGCGCGACACCATCACGGCCTGGATCGGCGCCGCCTTGCAGCCGGCCGTCGGCCATCCGGATCGCATGCACCCAGGCAATCGTGTAGTTGTACGGGTTGCGGACCACCTCATAGCCCTGTGCTTCCAGCTGCCGGGTGAGATAGCGGGGAATGCGGTTGCACACGTCGATCGCGTTGCTGGTCGACGAAAAACGCGGCGCGGATACCGCTTCCTGCATCGTCATGCCGAAATCCACCACGTTGAGGATGGCCTGCAGTACCCCCATCGCGATCTGCGTGCCCCCTGGCGCGCCAAGCACGATCTCCGGATCGTCGCCGCGAAACACGATGGTGGGGCATGACGAGGTAAACCGCCGCTTGCCCGGGGCAATGCTGCCGGCGCGGCCCGGACGCGGATCGAACACGCCCATGCACCCGTTGTACAGGAAGCCGAGCCCCGGCGTGATCACACCGGACGGCATCGCCAGCGAATGCGTCAGCGATACGCAGTTGCCGTCGCCGTCCACCACCGAGAGGTGGGTGGTGTCCCTGGGCACCGCGTGTCCCGGATTGACGCGCGTAATGTCGACCTTCTCTCCGGCGCGGATCCGCTCCGCGGCCTCCCGCGCGTAGCCCTTGTCCATCAGCCTCTGCAGCGGAACGTCGACGAAGGCCGGGTCGCCCACATGCATATCCTTGTCGCGGGTCGCGTGCTTCATCGCCTCGCACACCACGCGCAGGTATTCCGGTTCGTTGTGGCCGATCGCCGCGAGGTCGAACTGTTCGAGGATGTTGAGCATCTCGATCAGCATCACGCCGCCCCCGGGGGGGCGGTTGGTGGTAATGCGGCGGTCGCGATAGGTGCCGCTCAAGGGCGCGCTGCGCTCGACCTTGTAGCCGGCGAGATCTTCGCGGCCCAGCAGGGCACCATGCGCTTCCATGTCCCGAGCGATGCGGTCGGCGATGTCGTGCAGATAGAAGGCATCGGCGCCTTCGCGTGCGATCTGCTCCAGCGTGTCGGCGAAGTCGGGATTGCGCAGCGGCGTACCGATGGTCTTCGGTGAACCGTCCTCGCGGCAATACAGCCGCCGGCCATCCTCGCTGAAGGCCAGTCGTTCGCGATTGCTGGCGCGCCCCATGGTCGCCTCGTCGATCCAGAACGAATACATGCCCGGACGCACGAAGTAGCCGTCGCGGGCCCAACGGATCGCCGGCGCGATCACCTCTTGCCATGGCAACCGGCCGTAGTCGCGGTGAATCGCTTCCAGGCCGCGCAAGGTGCCCGGCGTGGCGATGGACTGGTAACCGATATCGTTGAGCCGGTCGCGGATAAAGAAGCCGAAGCCATCGCGCGCTTCGCCTTCCAGCTTGTCGGCCCACATGTCGGCGGTGGCGCGCGCCGGTGCGGTGGCGTGGAAGTCGATGTACTCATGGGCCTGGCGCGACGGCATATAGACTGCCGCGGTTCCAAACCCGGCGATGCCGCACATCAGCGGATCGACCACCGTCTGCGCGAAGGCGCAGGCCACCGCGGCATCGGCCGCATTGCCGCCCGCGCGCAGAATTTCGATGCCTGCCTCGGCCGCTTCGGGCTGAGGGCACACTACCATGCCTTTTTTCATTGAAGTTCCTGCCATGTGTCGGAGCGCGGTGGCGGTTTAGCGGGCGCGCAGGTCCATATCGCCGATCGCGCTCTTCCACTTGACGGTGTCGTTGACCGTCAACTCCATCAGCCGGTTGCTGGGGCCGGGCATGGGCGTGATCTGCATGGAACGCATCTTCTCGATGACGGCCGGGTTGGCCAGGAACTTCTGCGTGGCGGCATGCAGGGCCTGGATCGATGCGGGCGGCGTGCCGGCCTTGGCCGCAATGCCGGACCAGCCGATATCCTCGAAGCCGGTCAGGCCGATTTCCGGCGCGGCCGGCACGTCGGGCAGGTCGGGCACGCGCTTGGCGGCGAAGACCACCAGCGGCACCAGCTTGCCGGCCTGGATCTGCGGCAGCGCCGTGCTCAGCACCGGCGCCATGATCTGGGTCTGGCCCGACACGGTGGCCACCACGCCGTCCGGTTCGCCCTTGTACGGCACGTGGGTCACCTTGAGGTTGCGCTGCTTGAACAGCATCTCGCCAACCAGATGGGTCGAGTTGCCCAGGCCCGACGACGCGAAATTGATCGCGCCGGGCCTGGCGCGTGCGGCCGCGACGAGGTTGTCCAAGGTGCGGAAGCCTGTCTGCGGATTCGCTACCAATACGAAGGGCACATTGGTCAGCGTCGCTACCGGCGTGAAGTCCTTCTCGGGCGAGTAGGAAAGCGGCGCGTAGGCGAACTTGTTCAGCACCATCTGTGACACGCCAGCGAGGAACAGCGTGCAGCCGTCCGCCGGTTGGGCCAGCACGCTCTTGGCTGCAATGATGCCGCCGGCGCCCGGCTTGTTCTCCACCAGCACCGTGGTGCCCAACTCCTTGCTTGCCTGCTCGGCCCACATGCGCGCGATGGTATCGGTGCTGCCGCCGGCCTGCTGCGACACCACGAGCCGGATCGGACGGCCGGCAGTCCCCGGTTCGGCGCAGGCCCAGGCCACGTTGATCGAGACGAGGGCGGTGGCACCAACGGCGGCCACCTTCTTGAGGGCTGAAAATTTGTTCATAGGTCGGGAAGCAGAGAGAATCCAGTAGATCGGGAACATTGACTAAATTGGGTTGGCCCCGCAGGTTTCTCCGCATTATTTCGCCGTCCCGTCATCGAAACCAGTGAATTGTTACGATACTTCCATTAGTATTTGCTCATGACTACGGCAATAGACAGTGTGGCCTGGGCACGCCGGCTGCGCATGCGACACCTCGAATCCTTCCTGATCCTCATCGACGCGGGCACGCTGTCGGCCGCCGCCGATCGGCTGCACATGACCCAGTCCGCCGTGTCGCACTGGCTGGGCGAGATGGAATCGCAGACCGGCGCGCGGCTCGTCGTGCGAGGCCGGCGACTGCAATTGACGCCGGCGGGCGAAGCGGTGCGCAAGCTTGCGGTGCGGGTGCTCGGAGAAATCTCCCGGGCTCACGAGGAACTGGGCTCCATCGCGCGGGGCGCAGTGGCGCGCCTGCATATCGGCAGCGTCTTTGCCGGCGTCGCGCATCTGATTCCGCGCGCCATCATTGCCTTCCAGCAGCACGAGCCCAACGTCTCGATCCAGGTCACGGAGGGCGTGTTCAATACGCTGCTGGAACGGCTTGAGCGCCGCGATTTCGACCTGATCGTCGGTTCCATGGACGCGCGCGCCTATGGCCCGCATCTGGCCAACGAGCTTCTGTTCGAGGATGCCATCGGCATCGTGGTGGGGCGGCATCATCCGCTGGCCCACGTGCCGTCGCCCAAATGGTCCGATCTGCTGGGCTATCCGTGGGTGATGCCGCCGCGCGAGACGCTGATGCGCACGCGGCTCGATACCGTGCTGCTGGAGCGCGGCGCCGCCGGCTTGCAGCCGCGCGTGGAGACCGGTTCGGTGCTGACCATCGAAGCGATGGTCCGACAAACCGATCATATCGGCGTATGTTCCGCCGCCATGGCGCGGCATCTGGACTCGCTGGGTCTGGTGCGGGCTCTGCCCGTCGCCGACGCAGAGCCGTTTGGCCCGGTCGGCGCGGTCTGGCGCCAGGGCGGCGCCGATGAGGTGGTGCACCGCTTCATGCAGTGCCTGCGCGAGGCGGCGACGGAAATCAGTGGCCGCCTCGTCGGGGGCATCGCCCGTCCCCGTTGATAGCGGCAGGGGAAGGCCCGGGGGAAGGGCCGTCTTCGCTTCAGGCGCTGTGGTCCGCCGGCGACTCCTGCGCATGCGCGCCGTCGGTGAAGCGGTCGCGATGGTCCGGGCCATGGCCGCCCTGCGTGAAGCTGTCGCGCGGGCCAACGCGACTGGCGCCTTCGGTGAACACATCGAATCCCGCCGCCGTGGCGCGGGCGCCATCGGTATACGGATCGACTGTGCGCGGCGCGGCCTTGGCCGACAGCGAAACGGTGGCGCCGATCATCATCGCCAGCGTCGGCAACAGTGCAGCCAGCATCGCGCGGCGGCGTCCTTGCCAGCGCTGCCGCAATACCCGTACCCGCTGAGCAGAAAGCGGTGGACGCGGGCGGGGTGCGGCGCCGGACAGGCGGTGAACATCGGTTTTTCGAGTCATGGCAACACTCCTTCTATTTGTATCGGGGGTGATTCGGTCGAACCTTGACGAGGGGAGACGGCTTGGCCAAGCACGGTTTGCAGTCTACGAATCGGCCCGGACGCCGCGGTGACGCCAGCCTGACAATTGCGTCAGGATCAAAAGGCGCGGTGTGCGCTGCGCCTGTGCCGCCGCACATGCCGGCGGTGGCGAGACCGGAGTCGGGCCGCAGCGCCGCCGGCAACCTGACAACACTGACAGGTTCGGCCGCCCGCTTTCACCTATAGTTGCCGGAAATGGCGGCACCGCGCCGTTACGGGCCTTTGCCTGGGCTCAACCGCCGCCAGACACTCCCCGGACACGGAGGGCGGGACACATGAAACTGTTGTTGGTAGAGGACGAGATCAAGACCGTCGACTATCTGCGCCGCGGACTGTCGGAGAACGGCTATGTGGTCGACACCGCCACCAGCGGCGTCGATGGCCTGCACATGGCCTGCACCGAGCCCTACGATGCGATCGTGCTCGATGTAATGCTGCCCGGCCTGGACGGCGTATCGATGCTCAAGTCGCTGCGGCGCGAGCAGCAGACGCCGGTGATCATGCTGACCGCGCGCGACGATCTCGACGACAGGCTCAATGCCTTCGACGCGGGTGCCGACGATTATCTGGCCAAGCCGTTCTCCTTCCTCGAGCTGCTGGCCCGCCTCAATGTGCTGACCCGCCGCGGCCGGCAAGCCGAGCCGTCGCAGCTGACGGTCGGCGATCTGCGCATCGACCTGCTGTCGCGGCGTGCGATGCGCGGAACGCGCCGGCTCGATCTGAGCGCGCGCGAATTCACGCTGCTGTCGGTACTGGCCCGGCGCCAGTCGCAGATCGTCTCGAAAACCGCGATTACCGAACTGGTTTGGGACATCACCTTCGACTGCAATACCAATGTGGTGGAGGTCGCGATCAAGCGTCTGCGGGCCAAGCTGGATTGGCCGGGCGAACCGAAGCTGCTGCACACCATCCGCGGCATGGGATACGTGCTCGAATGCCGTGCCGAGGAGCCCGCGTGAGCCGCCGCTCGATCGCTACGCGGCTGGCGGCGATGTTCGCCCTTGCGGCGGCGCTTGTGTTCTCGGTTACGGGCTTCGTGATGTATTCCGTCCAATGCGTCGAGCTTGAGAAGCGGCAGATGGAGGAGTTGCAGGCCCGCTTCGACCTGATCGGTCCCAAGGCGGCGCAATACGGCTCGCAGCCGCTGTGGGAGCGCTTCGGTGCCGTGCTGGCCGGCATGACGCCGGAGGACGACAGCCTGCGCTACTTCGCCGACACGCCGGATCCCCGCTTCCGCTTCGGCCGGCCGTTTCCGCACGACGCCGTGGCGACCCCGCGCGCCAGGGACGTCTGGACCGTGCAATTCGACGACCGCAGCTTCCTGATGCTCAAGCGGATCATCCCCGCGCTCGGTGAACGCCCGGCATTGGCGCTCGTGGTCGCCGTCGATCAGGCGCCGTTCTATAAGACCAGCCGCGTGCTGGGTGTCACGCTGATAGCCTGCTCGGTGCTGGGGGTGCTGGCCGTCGCGCTGCTCGGCTGGCGTATCGCCAAGGCCGGCCTGGCGCCCATCGAGGCACTGTCGCGCCATGCCGGCGAGCTCAACCCGCGCAAGCTGGAGCGCTTGCCCGACACCGACCTGCCGGCCGAGCTCAGTGGCCTCGTGCTCGCCTTCAATGGCGCGCTGGACAAGCTCGAACGCGCCTACGTGCAACTGTCGGCCTTCAATGCCGATGTCGCGCACGAGTTGCGCACCCCGCTTGGCAACGTGATCGGCCAGACCCAGGTGGCGCTGTCGCGGTCGCGCAGCGCCCGCGAACTGGAAGACATCCTGCAATCGAACCTGGAAGACCTCGAGCGGCTCAGCCGCATCGTCGTCGACATGCTGTTTCTCGCCCAGTCCGACCGGGGCGCACTGGCGCGCGACCTGGTCGATGTCTCGGTCGCACATGAGGTGCGGCGCAGCGCGGACTTTCTCGACATGCTGTTCGAAGACGCGGGTGCGACACTGGAAGTCATCGGCGACGCCCGCGCCCGCGTCAACGCGCCGCTGCTGCAGCGCGCGATCACCAATCTGCTGGGCAATGCGCTACAGCACGGCCGGCATGGCCGGCCGGTGAGGGTGGAAATCGGCGACGATCCCGGCGTTGTGACGATCGCGGTGCGCAATGAAGCCGATGCGCTGTCGAGCGCGCAGATGGACCGGCTGTTCGACCGCTTTTACCGAGTTGACAGCGCGCGCGCCCATAGCAGGGAGAATCACGGGCTGGGTCTGGCGATCGTCAAGGCCATTGCCACGATGCACGGCGGAACGGTGTTTGCGCGCCAGTCGCGCGGCGCGGTCTGCATCGGCCTCACCTTGCCAGCATTGCCCCAGCCGGAACCGGCAGCCGACAACCTGCCTCCGTTGACCCAGGCGGCGACGGCATGAGCGGGGCGATACCTTCGCTCAGGCGCTGACCGCAATCACATGCGCCGAGATCCTGCCCTCGATCGGGCCATCGCCAAACTTGTCGCGCAGCGCGGCCTCGCAATAGTCGGTGGCGCGCTGCAGCGCATCGGCACCGCGTGCTTCAAGTTCCGCGCGCATCGGCGTGGCCTGACAGAAGCCCACCGCCGGCGCCTGCGCCGATTCGGCCCGGCTGCGCTTGCCCACGGTATCGAAGCTGGGTGGCGTGGCGAACCCGCCCACGCTCAGATCGCGCTCGATGACATCGCGCCGATGATAGCCATGTGGGGTGCGCGCCATGAAGTCAGGAGGCGACTCCGGAAAACACTCGGCCAGCGCGCGCGATACCGCGTTGGCGAATTCGTTTTCCTCGATGCGGTCCCAGACGTTGAACAACAGCGTGCCGCCGGGCTGCAATACCCGACGGGCCTCGGCGAAGGCCCTGGGCTTGTCCGGGAAAAACATCACGCCAAACTGGCACACCACCAGATCGAAGCTCTCATCGTCGAAGGGCAATTGCATCGCATCGGCCTGGCGCCATTGCACCACCCGGCCGCTGACGCCGGCGGCCTCGGCGCGCGCCAGCATCGGCGCATTCAGGTCGGTGATGGTCAGTTCGGCTTCCTCCGGCAAGACCCTGGCCATCGCCCGCGTGACGACGCCGGTGCCCGCCGCGATCTCCAGCACGCGCGAAGGTCGTCGTTCCGCCACGCGTGCGGCCATATCGCCGGCATAGGGCTGGAAGATCATCGGCACCAGGTATCGCTCGTACAACTCCGGAATCGGGCCGGTGAACAGCTTGTCGGTGCTGGGTGTGGTCATGGCGGATCTCCTCGCAGGCCGCGCGAGGCGGTACGCCCGACGCTTCTTCGGCCTGCCAGACCATGGTAGACGGCGATGGAGGGTCCGGTGGGAGCGGTGGGCCGTTACGGGGGTGTCGTCGTGGGTCCTTCATATAGACCGTGGTGGACACGATATTGGCCATCATCATGCCATCGGCCGCCAGCACGGCCTTCAGGTTGTGGAGGACGAGGCGGGTGTGTACCTCGATGGGCGTCCTTCATCAACCGGCCCGACTTGGGGTCGATGGGGTTCTGGCCCGCGAGGTACAACACGCTCCCCTCACGCAAGGCCTGCGAGTAGGGCCCGATGGCCTCGCGCAAGAGGCGATTCGCCACGGCCCAAGGCCCGTTGAAATGACGCCGTCTATGCAGACACGGCGGCGCGTCGGATGGCCTGCGGCGGCTGCGCCAATCGGCGCAGGAACGCCCGGCGCATGCGCCCCGCATCCCCAAAGCCGGTGCTTCGCGCGATATGGTCCAGCGGCGCGCGGCTGGTTTCAAGCGCGGCACGCGCTGCCTCGAGCCGCAGACGTTCCACCGCCTTCGCCGGCGTGGTGCCGGTCTCGGCGACAAAGGCCCGCGCAAAGTGTCGCGGACTCATGGCAGCGCGTTCGGCCAGACGCTCAACGGTCAGCCGCTCGGCCAGATGCCCGCGCATCCAGTCGATCAATTCGACAAAACGGCCCGTACGACCGCCAAGCTCCACCAGCGCCGCAAACTGCGATTGCCCGCCCGGGCGGCGATGGTGAACCACCAGGTGCTGCGCGGTCCGACGCGCGATGTCGTAACCCAGGTCGTTCTCGATGAGCGCGAGGGCCAGGTCGATCCCCGCGGAAATGCCGGCGGAGGTCCAGATGCCGCCGTCCTCGATAAAGATGCGCTCCGCGTCCAGCGTCACCCTCGGATAGCGGCGCGCGAAGTCGTCGGAGCTGCCCCAGTGCGTGGTGGCGCGGCGGCCGTCGAGCAGGCCGGCCTCGGCCAGCAGATAGGCGCCGGAGCACACGCTGGCGATGCGCCGCGCACGGATGCGCCGCAGCCAAGCGACGATTTGCCGGGCCGCGGCCTCCGACCGCACGATCTCCCCGCCAGACACGATCACGGTATCGAACTGGCCATCGCGCAACGGGCGGGCGGACAGCCTGACGCCCGCGGAGCTTTCGATCTGGCCGCCGCCCGGCGCCAGCAGCGCGACCGTGTAACTGCCGGGGCGCATGCGCGTGGCAATTTCGAAGGCCGCCGTGGGCCCGGCCGTATCGAGCAGTTGGAAGCCCGGATGGACAACGATGGCGATGGCGCGAGGCATGGCAGCTTTTGCCCGATTTATGTCATTTCAGCCAAAGTCTAGTGCGCCTAATCTGGGGGGCAAGAGGGTCATGGCTGGGGCAGGCACAATGAATCGGCGTCTCGCGGCTTGGATCGGTCTGGGGCTTGCCGCGCTCGCATTGCTGGCGGGCGCGGCGTGGATCCTGTCGTTGCCGCCGGCGCCCGCCCCATCGGCGCCGGCGCCGATCGCCAAGGGCGAGTGGGACGCCACGGTCGCCGCGCTGAAGCCGCCCAAGCGGCCGCGGCCCCTCATCGCGATCGTCGGCCTCAATGACGCGACCGAGACCACCGACTATCTGATGCCCTACGGCATCCTGCGGCGCGCCAACGTCGCGGACGTTACCTTGCTGGCAACCGGTGCCGGGCCGGTCAAGCTGTACCCGGCGCTGAGGGTCACGCCCCATGCCACCACTGCGCAGTTCGACACCCGGTTTCCGCAGGGCGCCGACTATGTGCTGGTCCCCGCGATGCGCCGCGATGACGATCCGGCGGTGATGCAATGGCTGAGAAGCCAGGCCGCCAAGGGCGCGATCGTCATCGGCATCTGCGCCGGCGCGAAGGTCGTCGCCGCCGCCGGATTGCTGGACGGCAAGCGAGCCACGACGCATTGGTACTATCTGACGGACCTGCGCGAGAAGCATCCGTCCATACGCTACGTCCCCGACCGGCGGATCGTCGTCGATGGCCGCGTGGCGACGACTACCGGCGTCAGCGCGTCGATGCCGCTGGCGCTCACGCTGATCGAAGCCATTGCCGGACGTGACAAGGCGCGGACGATGGCCGAGGACATCGGCGTGGCGCATTGGGACTCACGTCACGAGAGCCACGCCTTCACCTTCACGCGGCCATTCGCGATGACGGCGATCGGCAACAAGCTGGCCTTCTGGAATCGGGAGCGGTTCGGCATCGCATTGGAGGCGGGCGTCGACGAAGTTTCGCTGGCCCTGGTCGCCGACGCCTGGTCGCGCACCTACCGCTCCGAAGTGGTCAGCTTTGCCCCCACAGGCGCCCCCATCGCGACGCGCAATGGGGTTCGCCTGCTGCCCGAGGAGATCCGCGCGCGGTGGGGCGGCGGGCCGCTCCTCGCGGCGATTGACGACACGCCGCCGGCGAGGGCGCTGGATCGGACACTGCGGGCGATTGCCATGCGCTACGGCTCAAGCACCGCGAAGTTTGTCGCCATGCAGCTCGAATACCCGCAAACCGACGCGGCCGCGCGCTGACCGTTACGGGGCTTGACGGCACCGCCTTTGTCGCACCGGTACCGCGCTGCCGCGGTCCTGCCTGACGGTGGACTGCAGGCATGTCACGGCCAGACGGGTGCCCCGTCCAACCCTGCAGTTTCTGGCAGGCCGCAGATCAGGTTCGCATTCTGGACCGCCTGGCCGGCCGCTCCCTTGCCGAGATTGTCGACCACGCCCATCGCGATCACCAGGTTGCGCTCTGGATCGGCCGCATAACTGACGAACGCGAGGTTCGAGCCGGTAGCCCATTTGGTCTGCGGCGGCTTGTCGGTCACGCGAACGAACGCACGCCCGGCATAGAAGCGCCGGGCCGCGTCCAGGCACTGGTCCGTGGTGGCGCGGCCGCGGCAGTAAACGGTCACGAGTACGCCGCGAGTCATCGGCACCAGGTGGGGCGTGAACACCAGCCCCGCCGCGCTGCCCCCACTCAGCCGCTCGACCGTCTTGGCGATCTCAGGCATGTGGACGTGCTTGAGCAGGCCGTAGGACATCGAGTTCTCGTTGCTCTCGGCGTAGCCAAACCTGCTGTCGGCGCCGCCCCGGCCGGCACCCGAGATGCCCGTCTTGGCGTCGATCACAATGTTGCCGGGCTCGATCAGCCCGTTGACCAGCAGCGGCGCCAGCGCATTCAGCGTCGCCGCGGGGAAGCAGCCGGGGTTGGCAACGCGGTCGTGACCCTCGATCTGGGATGGCCAGACGTCGGCCAGGCCGTACGCCCAACCCTCGACGTAGCGGTGGTCGCCGCCGATGTCGACAATCTTCACGTCCTTGGGGACGCGCGCCAGCGCCTCCGCCGAGGCGCCCGTGGGCAGGGAGGCGAACAGCACGTCGAGCTTCGGCAGGGTCACAGGGTCCCACTTCTCGATCACCCGCTCCGCCAGCTTGGCCGGCACGCCGGGGAAGCGGTCCACCAACCGGCTTCCGGCGCTACCCTCGCCCGCGGCGTAGACCAGCTCGAAAGACGGGTGGCTTGCGATCAGGCGCATCGCCTCGCCGCCGCCAAAACCGCTGATCCCGACAATTCCGACGCGAATGCTCATGGTGGTGTCCTAGTTCTGAAGTGATCGAACAAGCTTGACTCTATAGCGATAAACGGGAGACGGCGCAATGGCCTTTTCGTCGAAGTGGCGTCGGCCGCGGCCTTGCAACTTTAGGCGGTTTAGTTGTGGGGCCTGTCATAGAAAGGACGACCACTATCGAGACCGACGGCACTGCCCCCTCTTCGGGACGGCAGCGCGGTAGAGACTGCGCCACCCTGCACAACTCTCTCTACTGACTGGAGGGGCATTCGGACCGACAGAGGACTCACCGCTCATGTCGGCCGGCTTTAGCGCGGCCGCATTGAAGCGGTGTGCTTGCATCCATCGTTATGAAGATCGGTTTTCTTATCTTAATAGCACGTTGGCCGGGCTAAACTGGTGCGCATGAAATCGCGCTTGGCCGACCCATTCCTGCATCCGGTGCCAGCCCGCGCACCGATGCGACAGCGACGGATGATTCCGGACTTCCCCGATACCGCCCAACTCGCTGCGCGGCGTGCTTGGCATGCGGACTTGGCTCTCGGCAAGCAGCCGAGTGGTATTGGGGAGAGGTGAGGGCGCACGGGCCAATCATCCCTCTCCGTCCTGGGTGGCATCCGCGGTTCAACTTTGCCTTGTTTGGCGGCAGCGCCCGGGAACATTCTGGTTGTTCGAAAGACCGGCATCGATGCGGGAGGGCAGGCAGCGGTGCCGAGCGGGGCCATCGACGTTCTGATAGAAATCAGGAAATGGAGAAGGCTATGATGAAGAGTTTGACCGATGAAACCATTATCAACGCCTCGAGACAATGGATTTGGGAAACGCTTGTCAATGTTGCTGAATGGTCCAGGTGGGAGCGGGAGGTAATAGAAAGCCGGGTGCACGAATATATCCTCCCTTACTGGACCAGGCTTCAATTCACTCACACCATCATTGGCAACACGGAACCGTACAGGATCAAGTTCCAGGCAAGATTCCGTGGACCCTTTGCGATCTATTACTATTGGAAACTTCGTGGCGGCATTCTACGAACCATGAAGAATGCATTGAATAATCTATCGACCCTCGCTCATGCCGGCCTGACAGGTCAATAAATCTTTCTGCCCACTCGGTCCGACAGAAGATGGCGCCGCCAAAGGCCGCAACCGCCTCAGCCCGTTATGGGGAACGGCAACCGACTACAGCCCCAGGTCGGACAAGCCCGGATGGTCGTCGGGACGACGCCCCATCGGCCAATGGAACTTGCGCTCCGATTCCTTGATGGGCAGATCGTTAATGCAGGCAAACCGCCGCCGCATCAGCCCGTTCTCGTCGAACTCCCAGTTCTCATTGCCATACGAACGGAACCAGTTGCCCGAATCGTCGTGCCACTCGTAGGCATAGCGCACCGCGATGCGATTGCCTTCGAACGCCCACAGCTCCTTGATCAACCGATAGTCCAGCTCCTTGTTCCACTTGCGGGTCAGGAACTCGACGATCTGCTGCCGGCCGTTGATGAACTCGGCGCGGTTCCGCCATGCGCTGTCGATCGTATAGGCAAGCGATACCTTCTGCGGATCGCGCGAGTTCCAGCCATCCTCGGCGAGACGGACCTTCGCGATGGCGGTTTCGCGCGTGAATGGCGGAATGGGCTGACGGACTTCAGGCTCGTTGGTCATAGCGGGCTCCTTATTGGCGGGAACGGATCGATGCACCTATCGAAATGGACATGATGGCGCAAGAGCCGCTTTGGCGCAGCGGTGCCTTGAGTAAAGGTGAATTTCACCGGGGGGAAGAATGTCTGCCTCGTGGTGGGTGGAACGAGGGGGTGCTGCTAAAGGGCCGCTGACAGCTCAAATATTTAACATAAGAAAGATTATCGGCAACGAGGCTGTTGAGCATGAATAGAAATGTCACCTTCTGGATAAATAGAAATGTCCGAGTTGTGGTGTCAAGGTGCCTCTTCGGCTGGAGCCATCAGAGGCTGCGATGACGAATCAGGACGTTGTGACGATCAGCATGCGGGATATCACCGACTGAAGGTCATCCGGCTCCCAGACGCTGCTGCAGCGCGTCCGCACTGGTCCACGGCGTGCCGCGCTTGTGCTAGACGATCTCGCCAACGGCCTTGCCGGGAATATTGGTGCCGGTAAAGAGTTCATAGCCGGCGGCCTCCCATGCCGCCGTGCCGCCGGCGAGCCCCGACCCTTGCGCCAGCGCAGGCGCTCCGGTTCGCCTTGCGGGCGGGCATGACGCTCGGGAGCATCATGATGAGCAACTTCGCCCCCCGGGGCTCGCGGAGACCGATCTGCCTGCATCCTCAGGGCCTGCAGATTGGGCTGCGGTTTCACTCCGCGCGCGGGCCGTCGACGCGAACAGGGCGTTGCCGGCGCTGATGCATCAAACGGTGACGCCAACCGGCCAAGGGACAAACTCGAGCGCACCCACACCCAGCGCCTCGCTCTTGGTCTTGGTGCCCGAGGCATATTGCAGGATGCGCTCGAAAATCTCGCGCCCCATCTCGTCTAGCGTGGCTTCGCCATCGATGATCGGCCCGCAGTTGATGTCCATGTCCGCTGCCATCCGGGTGTACATGGGCGTATTGCTGGCCAGTTTGATGGTTGGTGCCGGCAGGGAGCCGAAACAGGAGCCCCTTCCGGTGGTGAAGCAAATCAGGTTCGCGCCGCCGGCGATCTGGCCCGTTGCGGAAACCGGATCATAGCCAGGCGTATCCATGAAGACCAGGCCATGCTGGGTCACCGGCTCGGCGTACTCGTACACTTCCATCAGGGGCGCATTGCCGCCCTTCTTCGCTCCGCCCAGCGACTTTTCCAGGACGTTGGCCAGTCCGCCCGCGTTGTTGCCCGGGCTTACCTGACCATTGATCTGCGTATCGCGGCCGGCGTTGTAGCGAAGCCACCAGTCGATGCGCGCCACCAGCTTCTTTCCGACCTCGGGCGTACGCGCTCTTGCCGTCAGGGTGTGCTCGACGCCAAAGATCTCCGAGGTTTCGGAGAGGATGGCAGTACCGCCGTTTTCGATCAGCAGTTCCATGGCACGCCCCAGTGCCGGGTTGGCTGACAAGCCAGAGAACCCGTCGGAGCCGCCACATTGCATGCCGACCGTGATATGTTCGGCCGATACCGGTTCCCGTTGCACGCGATCGGCCTCCGGTAGCAGATCGCGAACGATGGCTATGCCGGCATCGACGGCCTTGCGGCTGCCACCGGCTTCACGGATGACCAGCGTGCGCAGTGCCGGGCCGGGCTCCAGCCGCTGATCCTGCAGAAACGCCTGCAATTCGTTCTCTTCCTCGCCATAGGCAACGACCAATGCCGCGGCAGTGTTGGCGTTGCGGATCGTACCGCCGAGCGTACGGCGCAGCATCGCCATCGGCTCGCCGCTCAATTCCATGCCCGCGCCCTGGTCGTGCGCAAAGCCTGCAACGGCGTCCACATTTTTGTACTGCGCGATCGCGTCCATATGAAAGGCCGACGCAATCTTGCGCACCACCGCGCCAGCGCGGTGGCTGACGGCAAAGATGCCCACGACGTTGCGTGTGGCGACACGGCCGTCCGGCCGCACGATGCCCATGAAACGGGCGCGCTGCTCTGGCGGGAGGACGCGTGTGGGCACGTAATCCAGGCCATGGCGATAGTCCTTCACCACGTCGTCGAAGACGATGTTGTGGCTGTGCGCCCAGGTACCCGCCGGAAGATCTTCGCGTGCGAAGCCGATCACGGTGTTGTACTTGAGGATCGGCTCGCCCTGCCTGATGGCGCGGGTCGTGACCTTGTGTCCGGCCGGCACCTTCTGAAGGATGCGCAGCGTTGCGCCGCTGTCCTGGTCCATTACCAGCGTACCGGCTTCGACGTCGACCCGCGCCACGATGACATTGTCGTTCGGGTCGAGCCGGATAAACGGGTTGCGCAGCGCATCCGCGGAAGGCTTCGTCGCAGGCGGAATGCGCAGGGGCTTTGGTTCTACAGTCACTTTGTTCATGAGCTTTCCTATGCGAAGACACCGATCGACCACGGCATGAACTTGGACTCACCGGTGCCGAAGTATTCGCTCTGCGTTTCCTGGCCCGAC
This sequence comes from Cupriavidus gilardii J11, assembly GCF_007829435.1. Classification (GTDB taxonomy): domain Bacteria; phylum Pseudomonadota; class Gammaproteobacteria; order Burkholderiales; family Burkholderiaceae; genus Cupriavidus; species Cupriavidus gilardii_D. The sequence goes on along the minus strand of NZ_VLJN01000066.1, from coordinate 116,100 downwards.
GCGTACGCCAGCCACTGCTGCAGCAGCCGCAGGCCGGCCTGCTGTGCGTTTGCCGCTTCGGATACCAGTTGCGAGCCGTCGACATCGAGATCATCCGCGTATTGCGCGAACTGCGCCGCGCTGGTCGCGACGTTCACCGTCGGCACTGCGGCGGCACCGAACCCGGTGGCTTCGGGTCGTGCCACGCACAGCAGGGTCGCCCCGGACGCCATCTGGCCGCTTGCGCAGACAGCTTCATGGCTGGGCGAGTCCATCAGCACCAGGCCGCGCTGGTGTTGCGGCAGCGGTTCGGCGTACCGCAGGGCCCCGTCGAGCGCGCTGCTGCCGCACCAGGCCGGCACGCCAGCCGGGGCGTCCGTACGCGTGGCGGTATCGCGCCCTGCCGTGTAGTCGCGCCACCAGAGGATGGTCTGTTCGACTTCCTGCTTCAGCGCATCGGTCCTGGCCCGTGGCGCCAGTGCCGGGCCGGTGGCCGCAGTGTTGGAGACGATCACCGTGCCGCCGGCCGCGATGAGCTGGTCGGCCGCCGCACCAATCGCAGCCTGTATGCGCGAGGCCGCGCCATCCTGCCCCGGGTCTTGTGCACTGCCCTGCAAGCCCACCGTCAGTCGCGAGGCCGGCACGGTCTGCCGCTGGAATGCATTGGCGGCCGGCAGCATTGCTTCGATTGCCCTTACGCCCGCGTCGATCGCGTTGGCAGTGCCGCCCACCTCCTGCAACACCACCGTGTGCAACATCGGACCCTCCATCAGTTCTTCCTGCTCGAGGAAGGCATAGATGTTGTTGCGGTCGCAACCCAACGCAAGCACCACCGCGCCGGCCAGGTTGGGGTTGCGGATGCTGCCGCCCAGCGTCCGCCGCAGCAGATCCATCGGCTCGCCGCTCTTTTCCATTCCGCAGCCGAGTTCGTGGAGGAACGGCACCACGCCGTCGACATTCGGGAAGGCAGCAAGCCGTTCCGCATGGAAATGGTCGGCCACCTTGCGGGCGGCGGTTGCGGCGCAATTGCCGACGATGAGCACGCCGAGATAGTTGCGGGTGCCCACGCGGCCGTCGGCGCGTACGTATCCGTGAAACTGGAGCGCCGATGAATCTGCAGCACTGGACATGGATTGGGGTCTCCGATTCGCCCGGGCCGTTCCTCGGCCCGGACTGTGTCTTGCGAATGAATTACTCCGGATCAGCGTCCGACAACGGTTCGGCGAGCGTTTCCGCGATATGCCTCACATGCTATAGACCGCTTCACGGTAGCGGAATCTTCGGACATGCCCTTGTCGCACGGGCCGGCCCGGCGGTTCCAGCATGTGGAAATTTCGTGATGGCGATTACCTATCCACGATACAGCTGCTACAGACGGAGCTCGAACAGGCACCCTGACAGCGCCGCCTTGCCAAGCACGTCCAGCGGCACCTGCTGCCGGGACGACGTGATGAAGAGCCGGTCGCCCTGCGGCCCGCCCACGCAGACATCGGACGGACAGGGCACTGGCATGCCCACCACACGGTCCAGTGTGCCATCGGCCAGGAACCGCATGACGCTCCAGCCGTCGCACAGCGCTGTCCACACGCCACCGCCCGGGTCGATGGCCAGCCCATGCGGCCTGCCGGCGCCCTTTGGCACGGTGGCCAGCCGGCGCACCGCCCCGCCCTCGGCATCCATGACGAGGATCGAGCCGGACTCCGGCGTGGTGGCATACAGTTGGCTGCCGGCAGCAGACCAATGCAGCGCCTGTACGGGCTCGGCGATTGTCCATCGCGGCTGCCAGGCCTCGCCCGGGCGCCAAGCGCCGACCTGGCAACCACCAGCGGGTGCCGGCACGGCCGCCCACAACGTGCCGTCACGGGCCGCGCACAGCGCCAGCAGGACAGGCGCGGCTCCCTTCCATGAATCCGTCGGCCGCACGTTCCCGTCCCCGCCCACCAGCTCGACCCCGTTGTCGTGTATCACCAGCAGGTCATCGCCGATGGGCTGCATGGACCGAATCGGCGCTTCGAGGCGCGCCAGCACGCGATGTTCCATCGCACCATCCGGACCCACGTCGAGGCAGCGCACGGTGGGCGCGAGCAGGTCGGCCCACAGCAAGCGGCTGGCGCCCGCCTGCCAGAACGGAAAGGCGCCCTGGAACGCCCAGGGGCCCGGCACTGCCCTGACTTCACCGCTCGGCGCGATGGGCTTGAGCGCACCCAGTTCGGCGCCCACACGACGCGCCGCCTCGGCGATCTCGGGGCCCAGCAGTTCCAGCCGCTCGCGCGTGAGCCGGTAGGCGGGCCCCGCCACGCTGATCGCTCCACGGACCGCGCCCTGGGAGTCCACGATTGGCGCGCCGACGCATCGCACACCGAGCACGATTTCCTCGTCGTCAATGGCATAGCCGCGCGCGGCGGTGATGTTCAGTTCCGCGTTGAGCCGGCGCCGGTCGGTGATGGTCAACGGCGTCAAGGGCTTGAGCGTCAGGTCGCGCACGATGGCATCACGGGCGGCACCATTCATCGCCGACAGGATTGCCTTGCCCTGGCTGGTGCAATGCAAGGGTTTTCGCTGACCAAGCGTGGCGGCCGAGCGCTCGCTGTGCGCACCATCGCAGCGTTCCAGCGAAATCACTTCCAGTCCGTCCAGCGTCGCCAGGTAGCACGTCTCGCCGGTCAGGTCGCGCAGGCCGCGCATCTCGTTGGCGGCGGCGGCCACCAGGTCAGGCATCGTATACGCCTGCCGCGCCATCTCGAAGCAGCGAAAGCCGAGCCGATAGACCTTGCGCGCGGGATCGCGGCGCAGCATGCCGCGCGCCACCAGCGTGGCCAGCAGCCGGTAGATCGTCGTGCGAGGCAGCGACAGTTGGTCGGTGAGTTGGGTCTGGCTCAGGCCATCGGGGGAGGCTCCAACGGCCTCCAGGACGTCGATGGCCTTCTCGATCGCGCCTGTGCCGTCACCGGGATTCGCGGACATAGCGGTTTGTCTCAGCATCTGGAAATTGGACGTCGATTTGCTGTCGGCGCCCGCGTGCGGCCATTCTAAAACCGCCGAAAGCTGACTAGGATGCCTGCAAGGCAGCGGCGGAGGGCTTTCGATCCGCACGGGCTGCGATAGTCCCACGATATGGGACGAACCGGAACACTTCCAAACACACCCATCAGCGAGACCAGCATGCACGTCGTCAACCCACCTCCGCTCACCACCATTCCGCAACGCGCGCCAGCCCCCTATGTTCCAGACTCGGTGCTGGACCGCCTGGCCAAGGTGACGAGCGGATCGCTCACGACGCAGCTCTACATCAAGGGCTTCCGCCAACCCGTGCTGCACGGCCTGAAGCCGCTGAACAAGAAGATCAAGCCGTTCGCGGGCCGCGCCTACACGATGCGCTTCATTCCGGCGAGGGAAGACATCGACGTCTACGGCAACCTGACCACCGAACCGTCCGCCGACAACCTGCAGTGGGTGGGCGTCGAGCAGATCGAGCCCGGCCATGTGCTGGTGATCGACAGCAACCGCGACGGCCGCGCCGCGTCGATGGGCAATATGCTCATCACGCGGATGATGATCCGTGGCGCGCGTGCGGTGATCACGGACGGCACCTTCCGCGACGGCACGGAGCTGTCGCAGATGGACTTTCCCATCTGGAGCACGGGTGTCACAGCGACCACGCGGCTTGCCTATCACCACGTGGCAGACCTTCAGGTGCCGATCGGCTGCGCCGGCGTAGCGATCTATCCCGGCGACGTGATCCATGGCGACGGCGACAACATCACGGTCGTCCCTGCCCATCTGGCAGAAGAGATGGCCGACCTGTGCGAGCGCCGCGACGATATTGAGGCGTACCTGGCCCTGCGCGTGCAGGCCGGCGAGCCGCTGTGGGGCCTGTATCCGCCCAGCGAAGCCACGCGTGCGCAGCACCGCGAATGGGTTGCGGCTGGACGTCCGCCGATCGCGCCTGTCGCACCCGTCGCGCCGGTCCCCCCGCTCTCCGCCGCCAACAACCGATAACCTCCCACAGCACCATGGCTACTTTCACTCCCGACTACTACGACGCGCTGATTCGCCGCTACTTCGCCGCCTGCAATGCCGCCGACTACCAGGGGCTGGTGGACTGCTTCACGCCCGATGCCGTGCATTACTTCCCGGCCGGCTTGCCAGAGGTGCCTTGGCGCTCGGCCGACACCATCGCCAGGAAGTGGATATGGTGCGTCGACACGCTGGGCTCGCAATGGACCATCGAGCGCATCCTGATCAGCCATGACAAGCCCGAGGCAATGATCGAGTGGACGCACTGGAAGAACAAGAGCGGCACGGCGCTGCGCGGGGCGGAATGGTACGACTTCGATCCCATTACCGGGAAGATCAAGGAGATCCGGGCTTACTACGCATCGCCGGCGGACAAGACCGCCACCATCAATGAACTGGTCGACTTCGACTATGCCGCGCGCGGCTATCACCTGAAGAGCGAGTAAGCGCGTGACCGATCTCCCGACTTTGCAATCGATCGATGCCCGTACCGGCTTGCCCTCGGGCGAACCGTGGGCGGCCTCGACGCCCGACCAGATCGCCGCTGCCGTGAACGCGGCGGCGGACGCCGCGGTCGCCTGGGCAGCGAGCACCGGCACCGCCCGGGCGCGGCTGCTGCGCGGCCTGGCCGATGCCCTCGAGGCGAACCGTGAGCGCCTGGTTCCCTTGGCCGACCGCGAAACCGCCCTGGGGATGGCGCGTCTGAACGGCGAACTGGACCGCACGGCGTTCCAGCTCCGTGGCTTTGCCGATGCGGCCGAGCAAGGCGCCCCGTTCGCGGTGCAGGACGATCCGCCCGTGGCGGGCGGGCCGCCGGCCGGCCGCCCTCGCCTGACGCGCGTGCGGGTACCGCTTGGCCCCGTGGCCATGTTCGCGGCAAGCAATTTTCCGTTTGCGTTCTCGGTGCTCGGTGGCGACACGGCATCCGCACTGGCCGCCGGCTGCCCGGTGGTGGTCAAGGGCCATCCGGCCCATCCGGCACTGTCCCGCCAGACGGTGGCGCTGGCGCGGCAGGTATTGGCTAGGCAGCAATTGCCAGCAGGGCTGATCGGATTCGTCGAAGGCGCGGGCGTCGCCACAGGCGTGCAGCTCGTGCAGGCCGACGCCATCGCGGCCGTCGCCTTTACCGGTTCTTTTGCGGGGGGCACGGCGCTGGCCAAGGTTGCGGCAGAGCGCCCACGACCGATTCCCTTCTTCGGTGAACTCGGCTCGATCAACCCGGTGATCGTCCTGCCGCAGGCCTTAACCGGCGATGCGACCGAGCTTGCGCAGACGTTGGCGGGGTCCATCTGCCAGGGCAGCGGGCAATTCTGCACGAGCCCCGGCGTGATCGTCGTGCAGAAGGACGCCGCCGGTGATGCCTTTGTCCAGGCACTGACCACCCAGCTTGCGGGCCTCAGTCCGCATGCCATGCTGACCGCCGGAATCCGACGCGCGTTCGACACCGGCATCGCGCGCTGGCGCGGGACGCCCGGCGTCCGCACCCTGCTGGCCGACGTGGCACAAGCCGATGACACGCCGCGCCCCTGCCTGGCCGAAGTCGATGCGGCCACCTTCGTGGCAGACGCGAGCCTCCATGAGGAAGTGTTCGGCGCGGCTGCGCTGGTGGTGCGCACCGGGGCCCCATTGCAGGCCATCGACGTGCTGCGCGCGGTAGGCGGCTCGCTAACCGTGACGCTCTGGGGCGTCGACGCCAGCGCCAATGCACCGGACCCCGCCACGCTGGAACTGGTCCGCACCGCTTCGCAGGTGGCGGGACGCGTGCTGTTTGACGGCGTTCCCACAGGCGTAGCCGTAACGGCGGCGCAGCAGCACGGGGGCCCGTTCCCGGCATCTACCGCACCGGCCACCACCTCGGTTGGCTACGCCGCGCTCGACCGCTTCCTGCGTCCAGTTGCATTGCAGGACGCGCCGGCCTGGCTGGTCGAACGCAGGGGCGTGCCATGCTGAGACATATCGTGCTGTTCCGCCGCAAGGCCGACGTCGCCCAAGACCCTGCCGGGGAGGCGGCGCTCGTCGCCCGCATGGATGCACTCGGGGCCGACATCCCCGCCATTAAGTCCTGGCGTGTTGCCCGCAACGAGATGGATCGTCCTATCTGCTGGGATTACGTCCTGGAATCGGAGGTTGCCGATGCGGCGGCGCTGGACGACTATCTGTTCCACCCGCTGCACCAGGCGCTGGTTGCGGACCTGAAGCCGTACTTCGAGTGGGCCGCGGTGGACTACACGCTGTAGCCAGGCCCGCGCCGACAGGCCGGGCGCGCCAGCACGCGGCCTGCCGAAGAAAATGGGGCGTCTGGTTTCCAGACGCTTCTTCCCTATCAAGGCCGCTTGCCGAAGCTGGCGGTTTCCCGAGTCCAGCGCCGCGCCTGCTGGCTCAGGCTAAAGCCAAGGCCCGGTCGATCCGGAACCACCATGCGGCCGTCGCGCAGCTCCAGCCGCTCGTTGAACATCGGCTCCAGCCACYCSAAAWGTTCCAGCCATGGTTCGCGCGGATAGGCGGCCGCCAGGTGCACATGGATCTCCATCGCAAAATGCGGGGCCAGCCGCAGCCCCTTGAAGTCGGCTAGCTGCATGATCTGCAGGAATGGCGTGATACCGCCCACACGCGGCGCATCTGGCTGCACGAAGTCGCAAGCGCCAGCCATGACGAGCTGCGCGTGTTCGGCGAAGCTGGTCAGCATCTCGCCGGTCGCCACCGGGGTGTCCAGCGATGCGGCGAGCGCGGCATGGCCCTCGGTATCGTACGCATCGAGCGGTTCTTCGATCCACACCAGGTTGTACGGCTCCAGGGTGCGCCCCATCCGTTGCGCCGTGGCACGGTCCCACTGCTGGTTCGCGTCGACCATGAAGGGAAACGCATCGCCAAGATGTTCGCGCACGGCCTTCACGCGCCGCAGGTCTTCAGCGGTATCCGGCTGGCCGACCTTGATCTTGATGCCGCCGATGCCGTTCTCCCGCGACTTGTCGATATTCGTCAGGACCTGGTCGAGCGGCATCGACAGGTAGCCGCCCGAGGTGTTGTAGCACGGCACCGAGTCCCGGTGCGCGCCCAGCAGCTTGGCCAGCGGCAAGCCGGCTCGGCGCGCCTTGAGATCCCACAGCGCGACGTCGAATGGGGCAATGGCCTGCGTTGTCATACCGCTTCGCCCCATTGACGCGCCGGCCCACAACAGCTTGTTGAACAGGCGACCGATATCGTTGGGGTCCTCGCCGATCAGTTCACCGGCCAGCTCCCGGGCATGCGCGAACATGCCGAGCCCGCCCGCGCGCTTGGAGTAGCCAAAGCCGGTGCCTGAGTGGCCGTCTGCCGTCAGAATCTCGGCAAAGACAAACGCAATCTCGGTGAGCGGCCTCTGGCGGCCCGTCAGGACCTTCGCGTCGCTGACCGGCGCGGCCAGCGGAAGGATGACAAGCGAGAGGTCAATGGATGCAATACGGTCCGAGGTCGTCATGGTGCGGGCGTCGGGGGACTTGAGGTTGCTCATTCGGGCTTGATGCCGGCGCTCTGGATCACCTTGGCCCAGCGTTCCGTCTCGGTCGTAACGAAAGCGGTGTAGTCCTTGGAATTCGACGCCACGACGATAAAGCCGTTCGATTCCAGCTTCTGGCGCACCGCGGGTTGCTTGAATGCCGCCATCATCGTGGCTTCCAGCTTGTCGATGATCGGCTGTGGCGTTCCCTTCGGCGCAGACAGGCCGACCCACGATACCGCCGAGAAGCCCGGGAAGCCGGACTCCGCCACGGTGGGGACATCCGGGAACAGCGGATTGCGCTGCTCGCTCGTCACGGCGAGCGCGCGCAGCTTGCCTGCCTTGACGTAGGGCAGCACGGCATCCTGGTTGACGAACATGGTCGGAATCTGTCCGGCCAGCACATCGGTCAGTGCCGGCGCACCGCCTCGATACGGAATGCCCACCATGTCCAGCTTCGCGGTCTGGCGCAGCAATTCCATCGCCAGGTGTCCCGACGAGGCGTTGGTCACGCCGTAGTTGACCTTGCCGGGATTCGCCTTCACATAGGCCACGAATTCCGTGAACGTCTTCGCCGGGAACGACGGATTGACCACCAGCACGTTGGGCCCGGATTCGAGCTGCGAGATATGGACGAAATCCTTCGACGAATCGTAGTTCGGCTTGGGAGACATGCCGTGGGCAATGGCGTTGCTGCCAATGCCGGACAGCAGCAGCGTGTAGCCGTCCGCGGGCGCCTTGGCCGCCTGGTCGGTACCGATCACGCCGCCCGCGCCACCCTTGTTCTCGACGATGAACGGTTGCTTCAGGGCTTTGCTCAGTTGTTCGGCGATCAGCCGTCCCATGAGGTCGCTGGTCCCACCTGCGGGGAATGGCACGATCAGGCGCACGGGCCGCGACGGCCAGTTTTCCGGCCCCTGCGCCAGTACGGCAAAAGGTGTGCAAAGCGTGGCGACGGCCGCAGCCGTGCACGCCGCGAGAAGGCTTCGGCGGTGCATCATTTGTCTCCTTGATTATGGAAGGCCTGCTCCATCGGATGGGCAGGCCGGATGTCGAAAGCGTGTCGCGCTGTTCGCGCTGTCCGTGTTTCATGACTGGCTTCCATTCTTCGAGAAGCTCACTGACAATACAAGCCGCCCCACCGCACGGCGTACCGCATGTCCCACCGCTTGGGACGGAATGAAGCGTGCCCGCAGGCCGGCTCTTCTTGGACCAGCCCGGCGCACATTTCGGCGCCCTGACTCCCCCTTATCGATGTCCATTGATTCATCGCGATCCGGCAACAGCAGCAAAATGATCGACGTCGCCCGCGTGGCAGGCGTCTCGCGTGTCACGGTATCGCGTGCCATCAGCCATCCGGAACTGGTCTCGCCGCCGACATTGGCGCGAGTGCACGCCGCCATCGAGCAGTTGGGCTACGTGCCGAATCTCAATGCCGGAAGCCTGGCCACGCGGCGCTCCCGTATCGTGGGCGCCATCGTGCCGACGTTGTCGAATGCCTGGTTCGCCGACACCCTGGACGGTTTGGGGGAGATCCTGGAAGCGGGCGGCTACCAGTTGCTGCTGGGCCAATCGCGCTACGGGGAAGCCGCCGAGGAAGCATTGGTGGATACCTTCATCGGGCGGCAGGTCGATGGGCTTGTGCTCACGGGCGTCGAGCATGGCGCGGCGGTTCGGCGCAAGCTGCGTGCCTTCGGCAGGCCGGTGGTGGAAACCTGGGACCTGACCGATGACCCCATCGACATGGTGGCCGGCTTCTCGAACGAAGACGCAGGCGCGGCAGTCGCGCGCCATCTGGCGCAGCGCGGCTATAGGCACCTGGGTTTTCTTGGCGCAAACGAGCGCCGCGCCGGGAAGCGGCTGGCAGGGTTTCGACGGGAAGCGGCACGGCTGGGATTGCCGGGCATCGAGGCGGAAGTGGTCGCGCCGCCCTCCTCGATCGAGGACGGTGTGCGGATGATGCGCGCACTCGTGGCCCGCGCGTCATCGCTGCAGGCCGTGTACTGCAGCAACGACACGCTCGGCGTGGGGGCGCTTCTTGCCTGTCGGCAGCAGGGATGGGCCGTGCCGCGTCGCATGGCCGTGGTTGGCTTCTCCGATCTGGCCATCGCCTCGGCAAGCCAGCCGGCCTTGTCCAGTGTGCGTGTGCAGGCGCGCGAGATGGGCAGGCAGGCAGGCCGCATGCTGCTGGCCCGCCTTGTGGGCGGCGCCAGCGTGCTACCCCGCGTCGCCGATCTTGGCTTTAGCGTCGTCGCGCGCGAAAGCAGTTGATGGCGCGTTGCCGCCACCGTCCGACTCAGGATCGCGCCACGGTCGGTGTCGACCACACTCCCGCTGCCTGAAGCAGGCCACGCGTATAGCCGAGCGCGAAGGACATGAAGCGTTCCCGATTCTCGTCCAGGTCGGACACGGGCACATGGTCGGGGCACAAGGGTCCGCGGTAGCCGCCACGCTGGTACGCCTTGATCGCAGCGAACATGTCTACATCGCCCTCGTCGGGAAAGACCTCCTGGAAGTCGAGATAGCCACCGCGAATATTGCGGAAGTGCACCATGAAGATGCGTCCCGTCGCCGCGAATTCCTCAATGATCGGGATCATCGCCTTGCCGGGCTCGGAGAACATCTCCGCCACCGTGCCCTGGCAGAAGTTCAGGCCGTGGTTCGGGCTATCACTGAGGGCCAGGAAGCGCCGGATGCCATCGGCCGAGCCTACCACGTGCTCGATGCCGTTCAGTCCGCCAAGCGGATAGGCGGGATCGTGCGGGTGACAGGCCAGTCGTACACCAGCGCGGTCCGCTGCGGGAACCAACCCTTCGACGAGGAATTCGATGGCGTCCCAGCCGGCCTGCTCGGTTACGGGCGGCACATCGCGCGCCATCTTCTGGCCGCAAAGCATCGCGCTTTGGGTGCCGCCCTCTTCCTGCTTGGTGGGATAGCCCACGCCCCAGTACGAATGCTTGCGATCGTGCTCGGGCGAATACTCGGCGTAGACAAAGCCGGAATTCTGTGCGCCACCGCGTCCGGGCTTGAGACCGGTGCGTGTAATGCCGACCATCTGGACGTTGTACTTGAGGCAGCTGATGCCCGCGTCCGCGGCCTTCTGGATATTCTGCGCCAGCACGTCGCGCTGTCGTCGGGCGCTATCGAGATCGACCAGGGAATCGAGCAGGATCGATCCGACATCGAGCGCGAACACATCGAGCCGCAGCCCGAAACCTTCCACCCATTTGCGATACGCGGCCAACTTGCCGGCGTCCCAGGCTGACACGCCACCCGCCGCCGAAACCAGCTCGGTGCCCCGGTTGTCCAGCACCACGCTTTCCACGCCAAGCTGTGTGGACAGCCGCAAGCGGCGCTCGTCAGGATTAAGCAGTTGCTCGCTGATGTACATGGGTAGCCTCCGTTATATGGGTCCGAATGAACACGTGTTCATTGTTCGCCTCACGCGGCGGGCGGGCAACCCCGACCCTCGGCGCCGCCCGGCCGATTTCATGATTCGTCCCACGCTCTGGGACGCTCTCACGCTTGCTCGCGACGAATGAGCCTGTCTTCGACCAGGGCGGCTGAGACTATGCCGCGGTGCGGATGGTGTTTTGCGTGGCCTGCCCGGTGTCGATATGGTGCGATTCGCTGCGCACGCCGACCGTGCCCGCGTAGCTGCTGCCGCCCAGGTCGCCAATCTGCCCGCTGGAGCCGTCCGAGCGCTGTGAGCGGGTGTCCTGGCCCGAGAGAATATCGATCTTGCCCTTGGCGGCCGATAGCGCGGCATCGCCCTCGGCCGCGATCCCGCTGCCCGCGATGGTGATGTCGCCAGTTCGGGCGGTCACGGCGACGGTGTTGCCGGTCACCACACTGGCGTTCTGCTTGCTGCTGGCCAGGTCGGTCAGGCTACTGCCGCTGCTGACCGTGGCGGCGGTGGACGATTGGCTGTTGCTCTTGTTGCTTCCGATGGATACGGCGATCTGCGGCACAGTCAGAGCCGATGCGCCGAGTTCCCGCACGGTCTGCATGGTGCGCGACACACCGCTGGAGTTCTCCTTGGCGGCCTTCAGATTCCGGGCCGTGTCATACGGCGTCCCCACCAAGGCCACCGTGAGGCCGCTAGACCGGCTGCTGGCACTGGATTCCTGCAGAATGTGATCCACGCCTTCGGCGATGGTCACGTTCTGCGACTGGATATCGAGGTTGCCGGCGGCGGTATCCGGGCTGCCGGCTGTTCGCCCAGCGACCAGATCACTGCCGATGATGGCGGCATCCTTGCCCCCTGTGATGACGACGTTACCATTGCTGGCGCCCACCACGCTGCGCGCGTCGCTTTGCGTGATCGCCTGCGTGTGGCTGGCTTGTCTAGCGCGCGCGAAGTACTCCGTCGACTGCTCGAACTTTCGCTGGTCGAGATTCAGACGAGCCAATTCCACGAGCGACAGGTAGATCGGTTTTCCTGTCCGGTGGTCTAGGTCCAGAGCGGACTGATGGCGCGGCGCGACGAGGCCCTGTTTGCGAGGCTCGGCTACCCGAGGCGCGGCCATGCGCTGGCCGTGCTGGTCGCGTGGCGACGGGAAAATTCGCGCGGTCGCCAGCCTGGTGCTGATTGGCCATGGGGTCAGCCTGTTCGTTCGCCGCCGGCATGCACGGGCGCTAGCCCGTATCCGGCCCTCGATGGTGATGGCCGGCGACGGCATGGCGTGGCAGGCCTACTGACTATTGGGCCTGGCCCTGGTGTCGCGCAGCTGGGTGAAGACGGACGTGGTGTGGGCCGGCAGCCTGATCCTGAAGGGCACGCTGTCGCAGCTCGCCACGGTGCCTCCGCTTCCTCGGGGCCAGAGGTAGGGGACGAGAAGCCCCCCGCATCATCCTCCCGTCTGCAATGCCGCCTCCACCCGGCCAATATGCTCCCCCATGATGCGTTGGGCGCTCGCGTCGTCCCGCCGCCGCAGGCATTCGAGCAATTCCCGGTGCTGGCGGTTGGAGGTCCGGCTGCGCGTCTTGTCGGAAAAGAAGGTTGCGCGGCGATGGGCCGACATCAGGTAAAACGGATGGACCATCTGCGTCAGCACCGTGTTGTGCGCGGCATTGAAGATGGCCATATGGAATTCGTAGTCCAGGTCCGAAGTGGGCTCCCCGGACCCGGCGATGGCGGCGTCGAAGCGATCGACGATGGACTGCAAGGCCTCCAGGTCGGCATCGGTGCGGCGCATGCAGGCCAGCTGCACCGCCTGCACTTCCACGATGCGGCGGACCTCCAGTGCCTCGCGCAGCTTGTCGGTGGTCAGGCTGATGCCCAGTTCCGAGAACAGGCTCAGCGTTTCCAGGCTGGTGCGCTCCGGCGTGGGCGTGAGGAAGACGCCCGAATTCGGCTTGCGCGTCAGGTAGCGCAGGTTCTCCAGCACCGACAGCGCTTCCCGCACCACCCCACGTCCCACCCCGAAGCGCTCGGACAGCTCGCGTTCCGAAGGCAGCCGCTCCCCCGGATCGTAGTTGCGCTTCTGGATGAACGCCAGGACATCGGCAAGGGTGCGCGTCGTGAGCTCCTGTTTCTCGAACTTCTCGGTCTTCTCGGTCTTCTCGGCGTTCTCTGCGTTCTCGGTCGGCATGGGGGGTGCAATGGAAAAATCGCCCGCCCGCGCGAGCGGAACGGGCGAGCGGATTGCGCCTACGGCTTCACGGCTGCTTGGTGAAGATCTTCGGCGCAACGGTATTGAAGGTATTTTGAATCGCCACGACCTGTTTTTGCAACTCGTCGCCACGAACGTCCGACACCTTCATGCCGAACTCGCGGGTGAAGGCCTGGTAGGCATCGCTGGCGATGGCCTTGGCAAACAGCTCCTGCAATTGCCGCGCGCGTTCGGCGGGCAGGTTCCTGGGGCCGACCAGATAGGACATCTGCTCCAGCGCGCCGAAGGGGAACACGTCGATCTTCTTCTCGGCGAAGGTCGGCACATTGGGCATGATCGCCACGCGCTCGTGCGAGAACACGCCGACCGGCTTGATCAGCCCACCGTTGATCTGGCTCAGCGTCTCCGACGGCTTCAGCACGCCCGCGTCGATCTGGTTGCCCGCCAGATCGGTCAGCACCTTGGCGCCGCCGGTATAGGGCACGTTGACGAACTCGACCTTGTTGGCGCGCGCCAGCATCGCGCCAAAGGTGTGGTTGACGTTGTTGTTGCCCGGCGTGCCGATCGACACCCCACCCGGCTTCTTCCTCATCAAGGCCACGAAGTCCTCGATGGTGTTGACGGGGCTGGACTTGGGCACGACCAGGATCAACTGTTCGACCGTGGTCTGGTTCAGCGCGGTGAACTGGTCGACCCGCAGCTTGGTCATGTTCTGCGCCACCACCCCCATCAGCGAGGACGTGGCCAGGCCCACCGTATACCCGTCCGGCGCGGCGTTGGCGACCTTGGTCAGGCCGATCGTGCTGGAAGCGCCAGGCACATTCTCGACCACCACCGTCACGCCCGACTTGCCCAGGATCTCGGACAGCTTGCGCGCGGTCAGGTCCACGGAGCCGCCCGCGTTCCACGGCACGATCAGCGTGATCGGGCGCGACGGGAAGGCGTCGGCCGCCTGCGTGGCCGCGCTGAACAGGGTAGTACCCGCCATGGCAACGGCGGCAGCGATACGGAACAATTTCATGACTGCAGTCTCCTCCATCAATTTTTTGGATCAGAACTTCACGACGTAGCCGGGGCCGTCGATGAAGGCGAACTCGTCGAACACCGCCTCATCGATGTCCAGCCCCAGGCCTGGCTTCTCCAGCGGCTTGACGCAGCCGCTGGCATCGGTCTGGAAACCCGGCCCGAACATGTCGCGGAACGGGTTGTAGTGCGACACGCAAGCCTCGAAATAGCCGGGGTTGTCCACCGCAGCCAGCATGTGGACACAGGCGGCATGGTTGATGCCAGTGGCCGAGCTGTGCGGATGCACCTTGTAGCCCCAGGCGGACACCAGCGCGGCAATGCGCATCGCCTCGGTAACGCCGCCCGTCTTCGACAGGTCGGGCTGGAACACCTGCACCGCGCGCTCTTCCAGCAGCTGGGCGAACTCATAGCGGGTGTAATGGTTTTCGCCGGCGGCCAGCGGCACGCGCGTGCTGAAGGCGGCGGCGGCGCGGTATGCACCGAAGTTGTCGCACGCGAACGGCTCCTCCAGCCAGCCGACGCGCACGTCTTCGAGCACGGGCATCAGGCGGCGGACCTCATCGAGAGAATACGAGGCGTTGACGTCGGTCAGGATGTCGATGTCATCGCCGACCACCGACCGCACATGGGTGAGCCGCGCGGTATCGTTGGCCACGCCATCGCCCAGGCGAAGCTTGATGGCGCGGTAGCCGGCGCGGATGTATTGCATCGCCTCTTCCGCCAGCGACTGCGGCGGCTGGTAGCCCAGTGCGATGCCGCCGGCATACGCGGGAATCGGCTTGCTGGCACCGCCCAGCAGTTTGTACAGCGGCTGCTTGCACAGCTTGCCCCGTGCGTCCCACAGCGCCATATCGATGCCGGACAACGCCAGCGAGGCGCCGGCGCCCATGCCGTGGCTGGCTAGCTGCATCTTGTGTACGCGGCTCCAGACCCCGTTGGTATCGAAGGCGTCCATGCCGACGACCAGCGGCGCCAGCGTGTAGGTGATCAGGCTCGTCACCGCGCCGGGACTGCGGCCGGGATGCGCTTCGCCATAGCCGACCACGCCGCTTTCGGTTTCGATGCGCACGATGATGGTATCGCGCTTGATGGTGCTGCCAATGCCCAGCGTGACCGTCTTGCCTTCGGGCAAGCGGAACGACAGCGGGATGGCTTTGACGGAGGTAATTCTGGACATGCGGTAATGGCTCCTCGGTGGTGTCTTGATGGGAACGATGGGTGTGTTGTCGTACCGTACGCGGCGAACCGGCTCAGATCGGCGGCAAGGCCGCCCATCGTTGGCGAATGGCCGCTTCGGCGTCGCGGTTGACCCAGTGCGGCGGAAAACGCCCGGCCAGCACGTCATCCACTTGTTCCGCCGCGCCCATGCTCATCGCGCGCAGGCTTTGCGCGGAAATGCCGGCGACATGCGGCGTCAGCCGGGTGTTGTCGCCGTCGAACAGCGCGGCATCGCGCGGCAGCGGCGTGGTCTCGTGGACATCGAGCGCGGCGCCGGCAATGCGCGAGGACCGAAGCGCCGCGACCAGCGCGGCGGTGTCCACCACTGCGCCACGCGCCACATTGATAAGAAACGCCTGCCGCTTCATCTGCCCGAGTTCGCGCTCGCCGATCAGATGATGGGTGGACGCATTCAGCGGGCAGGCGAGCACGAGGAAGTCCGACTCGGCCAGGGCCTGCTCCAGCGACACATATTCGGCGTTGGGCTCGTGCGTGCCGGTGCGGGACGGATGAACGCCAAGCACGCGCATGCCGAAGCCCTGTTTGCAGATCGCGGCGACACGCTGGCCGATCGCCCCCATGCCCACGATGCCAACGGTGCTGCCGGACAGCTGCAGGCCCTGGGGCGCCGGCGCGCGCCCGGCTTCCCAGGACGCTTGCCGCAGACCCGCCTCCATTTCGGGCAGCCGGCGCGCCAGCGACAGCATCTGGCCCAGCACATATTCGGCCACGGCGGTGGCATTGACCGCCGGGACGTTGGCGACCAGCACGCCGGCAGCCGACGCTTCCGCCACCGGAATCATGTCCAGCCCCGCGCCGTGCCGGATCACGGCCCGCAGCCGGGACGCCTTCGCGAAGAGCGCCGGCGGCAACGGATTGCGCACCACGATGACATCGGCATCGGCCAGGGCGTTGGCATAGCTGTCGGCGCGGTGCCACGGACGTACCTTGAATTGCCCGGCCTGCTGCAACCGGACTGCGGCATCCGGGTGGATATGGTCGGTGGCGACGATCAGGGGCATGCGTCTGGTCCTGCTTGATTGGTCGTACCAGTTTGGTATGGTAAGTTGCGGGCCTCCCCCCGTCAAGGGGAAAGCACCGCCTTCGCGCCGATCCACGCGCCCCACGAGTCGCCCGCTACGCGTCGTACTTACCGGAAGGAAGCGGAATGGCTGATCCTGTGGGCCATCGTCGGTGCCAGCGGCCGTTGTCTTCGCTGACCACTGAGGACGCTGTCGCCTATCGCGCCTCATGCGTCAGCCCCCGCCGCGTGAGCGGTGGATCGGTCCGCCACGCCCGCGCTCGTCGTCGGACTGGCGGCCATTCACCGGCGCACTATCGGCACGCTCGGTCGCTCATGCGCTGTCGGCACGATCCTGAGCAAGCCAGGTATCTAGACCGGATCCACGGCGTCCATGCGTGGTGTCAGTGGTTGGCACTACGCCTGTTCGACGTACTGGACGACTTTCCCGGCGTGTTGGGCTTCCGGTATCCCTCGCGCAAACACAAGAACCATGTCGCGCTGGCGCTTCGGTCCGAAATGTTGGACCGTTTTCGCACGACCGTCGGCATCGAGGTGACGCCGTTCGCGAAGATGTCGGCGTATGAAGCGCTGCGGATATCCCTCTTTGAGGAGACGCGGATCCATAGTTGCAATGACGATGGCGAGGCCGCCGCGAGCATCTTGCCCGCAGCATGCAGATCTATGTGTCGACGCGGCATATCGTCCATAGAGATGAACTTCATATCCCACTGATACGCCAACAATAGTTCTTCGGTATTCATGGGCTGTAGCCAAAATTCGAGTGTCGGGGGGAGCTACCCTCCACTCATCAATAAAGCGGTAAGCCCACCGTCGATTGCCACTTTCCGATCGTACGAAGCTATTTACCCCCGGTGACATCAGGGAAGCTACCGGTGACGAAGGAAGCCTCCGGCCAGCGCCGCGCATCACTGCGCTGCGGGCACCGCGACCCTGTCGAGCGTGGCCATCAGGTCATCGGGCAACACCAGTTCCGCGGCCGCCAGATTCTCGTGCAGATGCGCGACCGATGACGTCCCCGGAATCAACAGCATATTCGGGGAGCGCCTCAGCAGCCACGCCAGTGCGACTTGCATCGGCGTGGCGCCGACGGCTTGCGCGACATCCGACAACGTTGACGACTGCAGCGGACTGAATCCACCGAGCGGGAAGAACGGGACATAGGCGATCCCAGCCTCGGCCAGCATATCGATCAAGCCGTCGTCGGCCCGATGCGCTACGTTGTAATGGTTTTGCACGCAAACGATCTCGCAGATCTTGCGCCCTTCCGCGACCTGCGCCGCCGTGACATTGCTCAGGCCAATATGGCGCACCAGCCCTTGACGTTGCAGTTCGGCCAATGCGGTGAGCGGCGCTTCGATGGAGCCTTCGGCGGGATGATGCGTGTCGAACATGGCGCGCAGGTTTACCACGTCGAGCGCGTCGAGGCCGAGATTGCGCAGATTGTCGTGGACCGCCTGGGTCAATTCCTTCGGCGAGAATGCCGGTAGCCAGGCGCCATCTTCCCCACGCCGTGCGCCGATCTTGGTGACGATGACGAGATCGTCGGGATACGGGGCCAGCGCCTCGCGGATCAGTCGATTCGTGATGTGAGGGCCGTAAAAATCGCTGGTGTCGATGTGATTGACACCGTTGGCAACGACCTCACGCAATACGGCAATGGCGGCTTCCGGGTCTTTCGGCGGACCGAATACGCCGGGTCCAGCCAATTGCATGGCGCCATAGCCGATGCGCCGGACGCTGCGATGGCCAAGCTGGAAGGTGCCGGATCGATGGACTGCTGTCATGGTGCGTTCCTTGTCTATGGGTGCTGACAGCGAAGATAGCGGCTCATTCCGCTTTTGATAATCCCGTACAATCGGAACAGGCTGTGCATGATTTCGTACAATAGAGGAAATAAGCAATGCCGACGATGAAGCCGGACCTGAACGATCTGCACGCCTTTGTCGCGGTGGCCCGTGCCGGTGGTTTCCGCGATGCCGCCCGCGTTGTCGGTACGAGTGCGTCCGGCTTGAGCGAGGCCGTGCGCCGGCTCGAAGGACAATTGGGGGTGCGGCTGCTGAACCGCACCACGCGCAGCGTGGCGCCGACAGAAGCCGGCGCGAGCCTGCTCACGCGGCTGGCGCCGGCGCTCACCGAAATGGAATCCGCGCTCGATGCCGTGAACGACTTTCGCGGCAAGCCGGCGGGCACGCTTCGGCTTAATGTGCCGGTCAGTGCCGCCCGGCTGGTATTGCCTTCTATCGTCCCGCCCTTTCTTGCCGCCTACCCGGATATTCGGCTGGACGTGGTCGCCGAGGAGAGCTTTGTCGATGTGCTGGCGGCCGGTTGCGATGCGGGCATCCGGTATGAAGAACGTTTAGAGCAGGACATGATCGCCGTGCCGATCGGGCCACGGCTGCAGCGCTTTGCCGCCGCCGCGTCGCCAGATTACCTGGAGCGTCACGGACGTCCGCAACATCCGCGCGATCTGATGCGCCATGCCTGCCTGCGCGGGCGCTTTCCCAGCGGCTCGATGCCGCCGTGGGAATTCCTGCGTCGAGGCGAGGTGCTGCGCGTGGACCCAAGCGGGCCGCTGGTGGTGCGAATTGGCGGGGCGGTGGATCTGGCCGTCGACGCAGCGCTGGCCGGCACCGGCATCGTTTACCTGTTCGAGGATTGGTTGCGCCCGCATTTCGACACGGGCGCGCTGGAACCGGTACTGCAGGGGTGGTGGCCGCATTTCTCCGGGCCTTTCCTCTATTACCCGGGGCGGCGCCTGATGCCGGCGCCGCTGAAGGCCTTTGTCGAGTTCATCAAGGCGAGGCAGGAGCCGGAGGGGAACAGGCACGCGAAGCGCAGGAACAGCACGCGAGGCAGCAGCAGCGCGCGCTCAAGGGCGGCAAAGGTCTCCGCCGAAAGCGTTTAGTGCTGCCCATGCTAGTGATCCAGAGGCCATAGCCGAAGGAATTGGCGGGAAGTCATGTTCTCAGCGGATAAGGGCCACCGTTTCGAGCCGTCCGGTCGGAACGCGGTGCTACACATCGAGGCCACCAGTGACATTGCAGCTTCTATACTGGATTGACCCTGCCGGGGCCGACCGCGGTCCCCGGCAGGCGTCCGGCGGAGGGCTTCTCCGCCATCCCGGACAGACAGCGTCAGGAGGCAGCAATGGGACGCAAATACATCGATTGCCGGGAGATTCCCAGCGACATCAAGTGCACCGTAGCCATCAGCGCCGACAGCGAGGACGAATTGCTGGAGGCCGCTGTGCAGCACGCGGTGACGGTCCACCAGCATCAGGATTCGCCGCAATTGCGCGAGCAGATCAGGGCGGCCTTCAAGGAGGGGGCGCCGCCGCAGTGATGCGGGGACAGTGCCCCGGAAAACCGCGACACTGCGCGATGACATTCCGCCGGCCCGGAGGGCCGGCGGTTGTTTGTTCCGAGATGGCCGCGAGCGCAGACACAGCGTGGCGCTTACTCCCGCTTTGGCAAGCTCGCGATCAACGATTTGTACAGTGTCACCTCCTCGGCGATCATTCGCTGGATCGCCGGCAGGTCGTCGAGCATGGGTTCCGAGCCGTTCGCCCGAAGCGAAGCGGGGTAGTCGCGGCCATTCAGCACGCGACGCACGGCCGCTTTTAGCTTCTCGGTGATCGGGGCCGGTGTTTCGCTGCGCACCAGGAACACGTCCCAGCTGTAGTAAGAGAAATCAGGAAAGCCGCTCTCGGCCACCGTCGGCACATCGGGATAGTTGACATGCCTTGACGTACCGGTCACTGCCACCGGCCGAATCTTTCCAGTCTTGATCAGCTCCTGTGTCGCCGTGGCATCGCCATACGCCATGTCGATACGTCCGGCCACCAGATCGGGCAGCACCGTGGGATATCCCTTGTAAGGGACATTCTGCAGTCGGATTCCGGCCATCTTGGCGAGCCGCTGCGAGGTCAGGTAGTAGCCATCCGAGTAAGTGCCAATGGTGATGGGGTCGGGCCTGGCCTTGGCTACCTCGACCAGATCGCGCATGGAGGTGATCCTCGAATCCGCCGGGACGGTCAAGATGGCTTGCGCGCGCAGCATGCCTCCCACGATCTTGAAGTCCTTGAACGGATCGTACGGCAGCGACCTGCCGAAAGCGATCGGGATGGTCATTCCAGAGGAACTGCCGACCAGCAAGGTATAGCCATCAGCCGGTGCCATCCTGGCCGCCGAGAACGCAATGGTGCCATTGGCGCCGGGGCGGTTTTCCACGACCACTGGCTGCTTCAGGTCCTTTGACAGCGCATCGGCAAAATTGCGTGTGCTGGTATCCAGGCCATTGCCGGCGGGAAACATCAGGATGATCTTGAGGGGGCGATCGGGAAATCCCGCTTCCTGTGCCCGAGCCCCGGCGCTCCCCAGGAGCACGGCGCTCGCGGCGGCGCTGAACGCCAGGACGCATATGTATCGACGAGTCGCGATGAAAGTCCCATGCATTTGCTTTGCTCTCCTCCGTATCCGCCCATCAGGGTTGTCGACGATCCGCCAAACTGGCGTCCGTAACCTTGCTCACATGCGCGCAAGGTGCGCCTCGTAGCCGGGCTCCAGTTCGATGTTCATCGTCTGCAGGAAGCGGCTCACGCAGACGTAAAAGCTCGCGGTCAACACCAGCTCGACAACGGCGGCATCGTCGAAGCCGCAGTCCTTGAGCTGCGCCACGGTGGCTTCGGAGGCTGACGGTCCGCGCGTCACCTCCTCGGCCAGTTGCAGCACGGCACGCTCGCGCGGATCGAACAGCGCGGAGTCGCGCCAATTCGCCAACGCATCGATCTGTGCATCGCTCACCCCGGCCTCGATGGCCATCGGCAGGTGGTGTGCCCACTCGTACGCTGTGCCGGCGACCTGCGCACCGCGCAGGATCAGCAGTTCGCGCAGCCGGCGCGACGTCCTCGCGTTCAGGCGCAGTGGCCAGGCGAAATCAAGCCAGCCGCGGAACATCTCCGGGGCGGTGCCAAGTACCCGGTAGAGATGCGGCATCTTGAAGCCGGTCCCGCGCGCCGCGCGCACCCGGTCGAACAGGGCTTTGGCGGCAGGGTCCTCGGGGTGCTCGGGCAACAGCGGAATACGGGGCATGATGGTGTCTCCCACTCTGGTTCAGGCGGCTTTCGTTTGAGGTTTCGCATCGGGCCTGAGGCCCGGCGAGGGCGCGATTCCGGCCGTGGCGCCCGCATCGACCGGGAAGATCACGCCAGTGACCCAGCGGGCCTCATCGCTGGCGAGGTACGCCACGGCGTGACCCACGTCCCAACCCGAGCCTTCGGTTTGCAGCAGCGAGCGCTTGCGGCGTTGTTCGCGCACCTCGGGCGTCATGCGCCCCGCCACCATCGGCGTATAGACCATGCCGGGCGCGACGCAGTTGACCCGGATGCCCTCGGCACCGTGATGCGCGGCCATGGCGCGGGTCATATTGACCACCGCGCCTTTGGAGGTCGGATAGAGCAGCGCAGGCGTACCGCCGATCAGGCCGGCCACCGAGGCAATGTTGACGATGGCGCCGCGGCCGATCTTGCGCATCTCTGGGATGGCGTACTTGGCCATCAGCATCATCGAGGTGACATTGACGCGGAGCGCAAGGTCCCACTCGTCGATGTCAACATCGACCGCGTTGCCGGCAGGACCGCCAATGCCGACGTTGTTTACGAGGATGTCCACGCGCCCCCAGGTCTCGACGGCAGTGGCCACCGCCTGGCGACACTGTTCGGGATCCGACACGTCGCATGCCGCGGCAAGCGCCGCGCCGCCCTCCGCGGCGATCATGCGCTCGGTCTCGCGCGCGGCGTCCAGCTGCATATCGAGAAGCAACACGCGGGCCCCACGGCGCGCGAGCAGAATGGCCGCGGCGCGTCCATTGCCAATGTCGGCGGTACGCGAGCCGGCGCCCGTGACGATGGCGACACGACCTTCGAGACTGCTGCTGGCCGGTTCAGAATGCGATGTGGAGAACGATGTGGTGGGGTTGGTATTCATGTTCGGCATCGAGCGGTTGGGTGAGGCTGGTGCGCAGGCATGGCCAGCGAAGGAAGGAAGAGGAGACGAGCGTTCAGACGCGCGCCACACCGACGCCGAGCCCGCCGTCCACCATCAGTGCATGGGCATTGACGTAGCTCGATTCGTGCGAGATCAGGAACAGGCAGCTGTACGCCACTTCCCAGCCGGTGCCCTGGCGACCGAAGGGGACGGCCGCCGCCCGGTTCGGCCGGCGGCGCGACGCATCGCGGCCCATGGGCGTATCCATCAGGCCCGGCAGGACGGCATTGCAGCGGATGCCCTTGGGCTCGCCCGCCACGGCTATCGCGCGCGCCAGCGCCACCTGCGCGGCCTTCGACGATTCGTAGGCCGGATTGCGTCCGGTGTTTCGCACCGCGGCCAGCGAGGACATCAGCACGATCGATGATCCCGGCGCCATCACCTCGAGCGCCGCCTGGCTGAACAGCATGTGGCTGCGCACATTGACCGCGTACTCCTCGTCCCAGCTGGCGGCCGTCTGGTTGGCCAGCGCGAGCGCTTTCGAGATGCCCACGTTCAGCACGAGACCGTCCAGCCCGCCCAGGCGCTCGGCGCAGTGCCGCACCAATGGCGCGATGGCCTCGGCGTCGCGCACATCGGCAACCTCGGCAAAGGCCTTGCCGCCTTCGCGATGGACTTGCGCGCAGGTTTGCTCCACCGCGGCCTTCGACATGTCCACACAGGCCAGACTCGCGCCCTCCCGTGCAAACAGCAGCGAAATCGCACGGCCATTCCCGACCGGCGGATCGTCCTCGGGAATCTCGCGCTGGCCTGCGCCGATGACGAGCACACGGCGGCCCTGGAGTCGGCCGCGGCCGGGCGCTCGTCCCAGCGTCTCGTCATGCATCTGTATTCCGGGGTCGGCTTCTCTGGGAGCAAGGTTCATGACTTCGTTCTGTCTTGTTGAAAGGAGGGAATGGACTACGGCTGTTGCTCTCAAACGATCGTGCCCGGCGGCTCGATATCGACCTCGAAGTTCTCCAGAAAGCGGCTCACCAGCATGTAGAAGCCAATCACGAGGGTCAACTCCGCCACGACGCCGGGGGTCAGGCGCTCGCACAACGCCTCGAACATTGCGGCGGGTGCTTTCACGTGCAACAGGACCTGATCCGTGTAGGCCAGCACCATCTTCTCGGTCTCGTCGAGCGCCGAGGTGTCCGCGCCCTTTTCGAGCGCGGCGATCTTCTCTTCGGCCAGGCCCACGCGACGCGCCACCCGCTTGTGCTGGTGCACCTCGTAGCTCGCCCCGCTCAGAATGCCCACGCGCAGGATCGCGATCTCCCGCAACTTTGAATCCAGCTTGTTCTCGCGCAGGATCGCACCACCGAGCGCGAGAAAGCCTTCGGCCGCCTTGCCCGCGTGCGGCAACATCCGGTAAAGGTTCAGCGGCGGGCGGGAGCCGATCAGTTGAAGATAGGACTCTGGTGCTTGCGACAGATCGAAATAGGGAATGCGCGCCATGGCTTTCCTTGTATCGGTAGGTTGAAGAGGTGGCGGCTTATGCCTCGGTCGAACGCAGAATCTCCATTCGGTGAATCGATTCATCGACGAGGTCAAAAAAAATCGAATCCCTGGCAGGCAGCGACTCGATGCGAGTACGGTTCGTCACCAGTATAGGTATGGACGCGTTGCCGGATCAATGTCCGAATGGATCGGGGTTTTCCCTGTTCCCGCCTTACTGCCCACGATCCTTGTCGCGCCGCCTTGTTGCAGAAGCCTGCGCCGGCAAGGGTCCGCACGACTCGCGTAACACGAACTGCGTGGGAACCACGGTCCGGCGCGAAGGCGATGGCGACCGGTTGCGCATGCGCGCAAGCAGCATCTCGATGCCGGTCTCGGCCACCAATTCCAGATCCACCGCCACGCTGCTGATCGACGGGCGATGACTGCGCGCGAAATCCGGCTCGCCCAGGCTGACAAGGGAAATGTCGCCGGGAATACGCAGGCCGCACGCGGAAATGGCATTAACCACGTCGGCGAGTACGATGGTACCCAGTGTCACCAGTGCCGTGGGACGTGCCGGTTGTTCCAGCAATCGGACGACGGCATCGAACGCCGGACTCACGGAACTGGGCAGACGAACCAGCAGTTCAGGACGGGCCTTGAGGCCTTTGGCCCTGAGTCCAGCCTTGAAGCCCTCGATACGGCGCCGCATGGGCCGAGTCTGGGTGTCGGCAACCACGAGCGCGATGTCATGATGACCAAGGTCTGCGAGATGCATGATGGCATCCTTCATGCCCCGCGAATGATCGAAGAGCAGCTGGTCCTGCCGTACATCCATGTCGCGGTCGAGAATCACCGCGGGAATTCCGAGGTGTTCCACCGCCTCGAGCACGGCGACATCGCGCTCGTTCCCTGGGGCGATGATCACGCCCTCCATACGACGGCTCTGGAACATCGACAGAATTTCCAGTTCCCATTGCGGATCGTTCAGGCTGTTTGCCAACAGCACCATATAACCCGCCCTGCGCAGCTTGGCCTCGAAGATCCGATAGAGCTTTGCATACAGGGGATTCGCCACATCCGTAAACATGCAGCCTACAGTGCGGGAATTGCGGGAACGCAGTGTCTGCGCCGCATGGTCGAGCCGGTAGTCGAGTTCACGCATCGCGCGCTCGACGCGCTCGCGTAGCTCGGGGCCGACGTTGTCGAACTTGTTGATGACGCGCGAAACGCTTCCGACCGAAACGCCCGCGAGCGTGGCGACGTCCTTGATGCTTGGCTTGCCAGTCCTGGCTTTCATACTCGCGGGGGTGATTTCTCGGATTGCTTGATGTCGTGCCTGATATCGTGCCGCATCTGTCGATGCAACCCGGGGCAATGAAGCTCTCAGCATTCTACAAGCGCCGTTCCCGTTTGAGTGGGCGGCATCGCGGCGAGCACGCGCTGTGCCGTTGGCGGCACCGTCTTCCGCTTGCGGAATGATCCGCGTATCCTGCTGAGGCACCGCAATACGCGTCGTGGTATCCCCCCCCTTACCAGTATCTGCGCGACTAAAGAGGGGACGAGGTGGCGGATGGTGGCGCAGCGGCAATTACCGCGCCGTGCCGAGCGCCCCGCCCTGCGGCCCTGCTCGCCGCTGAGACGACACCAGCCGAGCCGGCACCAGCAGCGTCAGCACGGCGCCAGCGACCAGGCACCCTGCCAACAGATACATGCCCGCGTTGGTGCTCTGTGTCAGGTCCTTCAGCCACCCCACGGCATAGGGGCTGATAAAGCCGGCAAGATTGCCAAGCGAATTGATCATGGCGATGCCGGCGGCGGCGCCGGTGCCGGCCAGGAATGCCGTCGGCAGGCTCCAGAACAGCGGCAGCGTGGTCATGATGCCGATCGTCGCGAGCGTCAGTCCGACCATGGCGAGCAGGGTACGGTCGTACCACAGCACCGACAGCACCAGCCCGACCGCGCCGGCCAGCGCGGGAATGGCGATATGCCAGCGCCGCTCGCCGGTGCGGTCGGCGCTGCGTGCGACCAGCACCATGCCGAGCACGGCGAAGCCATACGGAATTGCTGTCAGCAGGCCAATGTCCAGCGCGCTCTTGACGCCGGTTTGCCGGATGATGGTCGGCAGCCAGAAGCTGATGCCGTACAGTCCCATCACGAAGCTGAAGTAGATCGCGCTCATCATCCAAACGCGCGGGCTCGACAGCACGCGCCGTATCGGCAGATCCTCCTTGTGCACCGATTCGGCCGCGACATTGCGCTCCAGCACCGCCTTTGCCTCGGCGGTCAGCCACTTGGCATGGCCGATGCGATCGTCGAGGAAGGCCAGCACCCACAGACCGACCAGCACCGACGGAATCCCTTCGAGCAGGAACATCCATTGCCACCCGGCCCAGCCGTTGTGACCATGGAAGGACTCCATGATCCAGCCCGACAGCGGACCACCGATCACGCCCGACAGCGCGACAGCGGTCATGAACCACGTCGTCGTGCGGCCGCGGCGATCGGCGGGATACCAGTAGGTCAGATACAGGATGATGCCGGGGAAGAACCCTGCCTCCGCCACGCCCAGCAGGAAACGCAGCACGTAGAACATCGTCGGGGTGGTGACGAACATCATCGCCGCCGAGATCAATCCCCACGTGATCATGATCCGCGCGATCCACACTCTCGCGCCGACCTTGTGCAGGATCACGTTGCTCGGAATCTCGAACAGGAAGTAGCCGATAAAGAAGACGCCCGCGCCGAGGCCATAGACCGTTTCGCTGAATTTCAGGTCGTTGAGCATCTGCAGCTTGGCAAAGCCGACATTGACCCGGTCCAGATACGCAACCACATAGCACAGCAGCAGGAAGGGAACGATGCGCCAACTGACTTTTCGGTAGATCGCATCTTCAAATGCAGCATCCCTGGAACTCATGGCTGTCTCCTGATGGGTTTTTTATGCGTAAGCGCGGCGACGCGGGTGGCCGCGTGTCATTGGCCGACCGTCAGACGCAGCGGCCGCCATCGACCTCAATGCAGGTGCCGGTGACAAAGGCCGCCTCGTCCGAGGCCAAATAAAGGCAGGCCGCCGCGACATCGGCCGGTGTCGACATCCGTCCCATTGGAATCGTTGCCAGAAAGGCCGCGCGATTCTCCGGCGTATCGGGCTTTCCCATGAACTGTTCAAGCAGCCCGGTGGCGCCGATCACAGGATTGACGCAATTGACGCGGATATTGTCGGGCCCGAGTTCGGCGGCCATCGCCTTGCTGGCGGTCACCACGGCGCCCTTGCTTGCGTTGTACCAGACCAATCCGGGACGCGGCCGTATCGCGGCGGTCGAGGCGATATTGACGAAGACCCCGCCGCCACGCTGGCGAAAATGCGGAATGAAATGGCGGGCGGTCCAATACACGCTTTTGACGTTGACCGCGTGCACGCGGTCGAATTCGTCTTCGGTAATGTCCAGGACGGGCTTGTTGCGATGCGTGGTACCAGCGTTATTGACGACGATACCGATATCGCCGAATGCCGCCAGCGCGGTCTCTCGCATCGCCTCGACATCGCTGCCCCGCGACACATCGGCCCGTACCGCGCGAGCCTGGCCGCCCGCCTGCGCGATCGTTCGCGCGACGCTGCCGGCCCTCGCCTCGTCGACATCGGCGACCACCACGCTCGCGCCTTCACGCGCGAACAGCATCGCGATGCCTTCGCCGAACCCGGAACCGCCACCGGTTACCACTGCCACTTTGCCCGCCAGTCTCATCGTTGTCTCCATCGTTGTGGTTCTGATGCGATGCCCGCGCGTTACCCGCCGCGTCGGCCGAGGCCGCGACTATACGCCCGGGGTGATGCGGTTGCATGACTGGAAATTCTAGCGTCACTTCGCGATGCCTGGCAGAGTTGGGACTCAGCCCGCTTTTGCTGCGGTCCGATCCAGGACCACGAAGTACTTGCGCACGGACTCGATGACTTCAAATACGCCTTCGAAACCGGCGGGAATCACGCAGGCGTCGCCTGGCCCGAATTCGCGCTGATCTCCGGCGGCATCGGTAATGCGAAGGCGACCGCTGATGACATGGAAAAACTCCTCCTTGCCGGCCGGGAAGGCGATCCGCCATGCGCCCGGTTCGCACGCCCAGATACCGCAATCGAAATCGCCCCGCGTCGCGCTGTAGTGGGTCCAGGTGGTGCGATCGGGATTGCCGCGAACCAGTCTGTCCGGGCGCGGATTGTCGTGGGTGGGGGTCGGGTCGGTACGGAAGTCGATCAGCGTGGTCATGGGTACGACGAGGTTGTGACAGGACCCATATGGTAGACCGGCTGTATTGCCCGCGTGTCGAAGTCGGCCGGCCCCGCAGGACCGGCCCATCCTCCCTCTGTCGTCAGCGGCAGACGAAACTGCCGGCCTCATCGGGACTGCCGCTGCCCTGATACACCGCACGCTGCGGATACGGACACAGCGGCCGGGTGCGGGTCACCGCGCCATTGCTGACTGTCGCGGCGATGATGCGGTCCGGTGCGCGCCCTTGCGTGACCCAGGCGTCCAGCGCTTCGAGGATGTCGTGCTCGGCATCGACGACGGGGGCCGGCATGTCACCATTGCCGAAGCGCGTTGTCCCCGGCCCGCCTGAGCAATGTCCCATGCCGGGCACCAGGTACAGGCGGAAGAAGGCGTCCATTTCGGCCTGCGAACCTTGTGCCGCCCTGACCTGATCGAAGTAGGCGATGGTATCGACCGGATTGACCACCGGGTCCTGCCAGCCGTTGTAGACCAGCAGCTTGCCGCCGCGCTTCCGGAAGGCCGACAGATCGGTGCTTCTCTGGTCCACCATCGTGCCTACCTTGGCATCCGCGTAGGCCAGGTCCCGGTCAAAATCGAACGTCCACCAGTTCCACTGCGGATTGTCGAACACCCAGTAGCGCCAGAAGTCCGCGCGGGTGGGTTCGGTCGTGCCCCAGTAGGTATTCCAGCCCACCGGCGTGGCGCCGTTGCTGAACAGCGCCTCGCTGGTCTTGGGCCAACCGGGATAGATCTGCTCACCGGTGCGCGGATTGCGGGGCCCGGCGTACATCCTGTTCAGGGCTGACACCTGTTCGGCCGTCAGGCAATCGGGACCATCGGCGCCGGAGCACTGCAGCACCGCCGGGTCGAAGCGGCACTGCCGGGGATCGTCGACCAGCCCATCCGTCACGCCGTCGTCGGCATCGCAGGCGGCAACGGCCGCCTGGGTGACCATCGGCAGCTTGCTGGCCGGAATGATCGGCGTGGTATTGTCATTGGGCCGATGATTGGCCAGGAACTGCCACATGAAGCCGACGTTCAGCCGCACGCGGTTGTTGCCCGGCGCCCCGGCGATGATGCCGTCGAAGTCGTCGGGATAGCGTTGCGCCTCGGCGTAGCCCTGATGGCCGCCGGTGGAACAGCCATAGAAGTAGGATCGATCGATGGGACGCGCATGCATCGCGCTGACCAGCCGCTTGCCGGGCACCGTGATGGCATGGATGGAGCGCGTTCCCCAATCGATGATCTTCTCGGGATGGCCGACGCCGAACAACATGTCGTTGGGATTGCTGCTCTGGTGCCCGGTGTCGCCGCTGATGGTGGCGTAACCGCGTGCCAGCCCCATTGCCATGGCGCGATAGCCCAGTGCCGGGCTGTAGCCGCCATTGCCGGCTACCATCAGCTTGCCGTTCCACCGCTCGGCGGGCGGAATCCACACCTCGAAGTGGATCTCGGAGTCGCTGGTTGGCCGCGCCACCGCCTGCACGCGGCAGAACGGGGACACCTCGACCGTGGTGCCGGCCACCGGCGTGAAGCTGCCCGCAGGCACCGACGCGGTGCCGGTCACCTCTGCGCCGTCCAGCGCGGCCCTTGCAATCGCTTCACACGATTGCGGCTGCTGCGTGACGGGCGGCGCAGGGGCAGCGCCGTCGTCATCGTCACCGCCACAGGCGACCAACGTCAGCGCGGCGGTCGCCGCTGCGGCCAGCGCACGCAGCCCTACAGTAAGCGACCGGATCGGGTCGACAGGATTCTGGTCGTGTCTCATGATCGCACTCCTGCATCTTAGGGCAGAATCGGGTTGGCCTGCGCGCGGGCGATCGCCCTGTCGGCGTCCGCGCGCAGCAGGAAACGCTGTGCGACCAGCGAGTCCGCCGCCTGGCGCAGCTTGTCGAGATAGACGGCTTGCGTGCCATACAACGATTCCAGCGAGGGCCGTTGATCCCCGGCGGCAACGCGCGCCGCCTCGGTGCGGTGGAACGGGATGTAGCTGCCCGTCAGGTTCACCAGATCGACGATGCCCGGCGTGGCGACATAGTTGAACTCAAGGCTGGTGCCGATCGGCACCTGTGCGTCGAGTGCCTGGATGCCGACCCGCGCCAGCCCGGTCTGCGGATCGAGCTGCGGCACCAGGATGGCGTAGTCGCGTCCGAGATAGGCAGGCGGCAGCTGCGTGGCGATGCCGGATTCGTCTTCATGACGGTACTGCGGACCGAAGTCGAGCAGCGGGAAGCCGTTGTAGCGCGCCAGATAGTGGAAGTCGGGAATCAGTACGGGTCCGCCGGCACCGTCCCAGTTGACGCCGCGCATCACCGGCACGTTGAGCTGATCCGGCCGCACCAGCGTGCCGTCCGCAAGCCGCGGCACCCGGCTGTCCGGCGGCGCGACATCGCGCACCACCCAGTCCTCCAGCGCGACGAACAGCGCGCGGAAGGTATCGGCGAAGTCGATCATCGAACCAGCCGGATAGACCGACGCGGCAGGGTTGTAGTTGATCTGCGCCGACTTGCCGCCGTGCTGCGTGCTGGCGTAGTAGTAGATACGCGCGTTGTCAGGCTGTGCCAGATCGCGGAAACCATACGCATCGGTCAGCACCGGCGATCCCTGCAATTGCCAGAACTCGGTGCCGGACAGGCCCAGGAAAAAGCGCGGGCACGTCTGCGTTTCGTTGCAGCGCTTCATCACCCCGCCTGTGCGGCCCGATACGTCATCGTGGTAATCCGCTGCCAGCCCGCGCGGCGCGGTCTGGCCGAAGGCGCGGTGGTCGGTGCGCAGTCCGCCGCCGCCACCGGGCACCGCGAAGCGCGTGTTGATATTGGTCTGCCGCGCCGCCACGTGGGCAAAGATGCCGTCGAACACCTTGCCGCCCGCCAGCGATGCATTGAAGCCCAGATGCAGAAAGGTCTTCATCGCATTGCCGGATTGCGAGGTGCCCTGCCCGATCGCATAGCGGATCGCACCGGCAATCGGATTCGGCGTTCCCGCGCGGTCGGCCGCCTGCCTGCGGAAGAACGTCACGGTATCGCGCAGCGCCGCGAGCCCCACGCCCATGACCTTCGGGTCCTTGGCGACATAGCTCAGTTCATACAGGTAGCCGGGCACGAAGCCGCCATCGAGGCAAACCTTGGTGCCGTCCGGCCGCCCGGGGAACGGCGCTCCGGTGGCGCCACAGTCGGCGAATTTCCACTGCGAGGGCGGGATCGCCACGCGCGGGTCGGTTTCGTTCACGCGCCGCGTCAGCGTATAGCCGGGCTGCGTGTTGTCGAGGCTGGCCGGCTCGTACGGGATCATCGAGCCGTTGAAGACGCCGCCGGGCAACGCCATCGTCGAAGTCGGCGATGACGGGATCAACTCGGTCACATAAGGGCCAGTGATCGCGCTGCCGTCCTTGTTCCGCGCGACCGGCACCGTCAGCGTCAGCCGCGCCGGCGAGCTCTTGGGTACGTCACCCTGCCACGCCGCATACAGGAACACATAGCCGCGCTCGAAATAGACCGCGTCACCCGGCACCTGCGCCGGATTGGGCATGGTCAGGATATTGCCGCGGTTCGGCGCATCGTAGCGCAGCACGCCACCGGCCTTGCTCATGTCCTTCGGCTTGAGCATCACGAACTCGGTCTTGTACTCGACCAGGCCGCGTTCGTTGACGGGGGCAAGATCGAGGTCCTGGATCACGGCATTGCGCGGGTCCTTGGGATCGACCTCGCCCGCCACCGTCCCGGTCAGCCGCTCATATCCGCCGACGCTGCCGAAGGTGCCCGGAAAATCCTCGCGGCCACTGATCGTCAGCGTTATCCCGGGCGTCGCCGTGGGGCTGCCACCACCGCCCCCTCCTCCGCCGCCACCGGCCGACGGCGGGCCGTTGTCGTCATCGCCGCCGCATCCGGCCACCAATGCCAGCGCGGCGAACGCCACGCCGATGGCGCGCGCGACCGTGGCGCGGCCAGCCTGTCTCGTCTCCATATCTCGCTCCTGCTCCGGTGGACCGCCCACTCGCGGGGCGTTGGCGCGAAGTGTAGGAAGCGGATTGCGGCGGGAGAAATGGATAGTTTCGATAGATTGAGCGGGTTCTTCGCTGAATCGACCGAACCTGCGATGAAGACCGCTATCGTGCCGGGCCAGGCGCCTGGCCCCGCCGTTCCCGAAACGTAATCGACCACCGCAATTCGCGGGTAGGCTCGACGCTGTGCTGCCATTGCCATCTGGCATCGCGCTCGATGCGATAGATCGACCGCGGCTGCACGTCCAGGGTCACAACATGTCGTCGTAGCGACGGGTCGTAGGGATAGGGACGAAAGCGCAGTCGCGCGACGCCCCCGAGCGATACGCCGAAGATGCGTTCGAAATCTGGCACGTCGCGGTGCCAGCCCAGCCGGGTGCCCGGCGAGTACTCCGCCACCAGGGCATGGGCCAGGAGCTCGGGCGGCAAGCCGGCCCATTCCGCCACACGCCGGCGCAGCGGTAGCAGTCGCGCATCCAGCGGCTGAGCTGGCAGCAACGCATTGCTGTCGAAGTCGTAGCTTCCGCCAAAGCTCATTACCCGGCGTCGGGCGACGTAGCCCTTATATTCCGCTGCCTGTAATGGCAGCGACCGGATGATGTCGATGATGGACGCTTCTTCAGCGGCGTCCAGAAATTCGGGCTGGTAGATCAGGCCTGGGATCGAGGCTTCGACCGGGCCTGCCCCGAACAGGTCGAATTGGTCCATCGCGTTCCTTGCGACGTTCGTTCACGGCACGCGTGGAAGCTCGCGTCACCGGCGTCGCGCCGACTGTGCCGGTCACCAGATTAGCATGCCGGCCGCGATTGAGCGCCGCATCACCCCGTTCCCGTGTGAAGGCTATCCAGCCCGCGACGAGGTGTCGCTCGTGCCTGGGCGAAATGCAGCAGGTATTCCAGGTTGGCAGCTATACGTCGCTTCAGCGCACAGTTCAGAAGGAACATGCATTAGATTTCCGTTAAGCCAGATGCAAAAAGCTTCGAACCGATTAAACGACGGTACAAAGTAGAATTCCCAAAAAATTCCATAACCGGGTATCGTCTATTTCCGACGGGGGTCAGTAATGAACGGGAAATTTCCGTTGCTGTTGAGCGCAATGATGGTTTCCGCTGTGGCGGGTTGCGGCGGAGATGGCGGCACAACGCCGACATCGACGATCAGCCCGCAAGCGCTTCGCATCGCGGCAAATGCAAGTACCCAGGCACTGCCTACCTCGGCGCCAGAACTGGCCATGTACTACAGGGTCGCATCGTATCCCATCAACGTGCCGCCGTCGGAGATCGATCTGACCCGCAGCCCCGTCGAGCTTGGCTTTCTGGACTCCGAAACGGGTTGGGCTCTTGGCAGTGGCTCCACGGCGACAGAGCCGGGTAGCCCGGACGTGACTGTAAACGTCGGGGAATCGCACGCAGTCGTGTCCAAGGCTTCCGGTGCCTCGTTTATGCTGTGCTATTCCTCGTATAACGTATCTGGTACGCATCCAAACAGTTTCGGCTGCTACACGGGCACCAATTATCTCGGCACACCGACGGCCGCTGAGCGACCGACGATTCTGGCTGCCATGAAGCAGGACTTCAGTGCCTTCGCTGCAAAGCTGGCTAAAACAGATCCAAGGTACGGCATCAAGGATGGCCATGATGGCGGAAAAGTCATCTATAAGTGCCCGCTGAACTACGTCGTCAATACCGCGATAACGCATTCTCCGACATCGGGTGATGGCGACTGCGTCGCGGTTCCCATTGTGGAACCGGAATTGGCGATGTACTACCGCCTGGCCTCGGCACCGACCGACATCGACCCCGCAGAGATCGATTTGAATACTGCCCCCGATGCATTGGGTTTTCTCGACGCTGGTACCGCGTGGGCCCTCGGCAGTGGATCGATGTCGCCCGACCCGGCAAATCCGGGCCACTATGTCGATATCGGCGAGTCGTACGCGCTGGTGACCAAGCCGTCCCGGGCGCAATTTCTCCTGTGCTATTCCTCGTACAACATCTCGGGCACTCACCCCAACAGCTTTGGGTGTTACACCGGCACGGGGTACGCGGGCACACCTCGGGACGAGGAGCGCCCGACGATGCTGGCCTCAATACAGCGGGATTTCCACGAGTTCGCCGAGCAGCTTTCGATCGGTAGCCCGCGATACGGATTCAAGATCGGCCACGATTTCGGCCGGGTCGTCTTCAGGTGTCCGGCAGGCTATATGGTCAATACAGGCGCGGTTCTATCGCCGACGTCGGGCGCAAATTCCTGTATTGTGACGCCCTGACGAAACAGCATTCCAGCATCAATGGACTCTCGCGCATCGGACGGACCGCCCACCAGCGTGCTGGTGGCGTCGCCCATCTACAACGACCAGTGCTACGGCTCGTACACTCATTCGCTATTGCAGCTTCAGGCGGCGTGTCATCAGCAAGGGATCGGCTTCGAGTACGCCTGGACCAAGAGTTCCAGCCTGATCACGATTGCACGGAACCTGCTGGCTGACTGGTTCCTGAAACGCACGCGCTGTACCCACCTGCTCTTCATCGACGCCGACATGGTGTTCCGCAGCGCCGACGTGCTGAAGATGTTGCAAGCCGATCTCGACGTGATTGCCGCGATGTGTCCGCGCAAGGAAATCAACTGGGCCAACGTGGCGTCGGCCGCGAGGCATCGTCCGGACATGGACCCGCGAGATCTGGCCAGGGTATCGGGCTCCTACGGCACGTTCCAGCTTGCCGGTGCGGGGAATCGCTTCAGCGTCCAGACGCCGGTAGAGGTGGAACGGATCGGCACGGGCATCATGTTGATCAAGCGCCATGTCCTTGAGTGCATGGCGATGAAGTACCCCGACGCCACCATGCGCGCCCCCGACCGTTCAGGCGATGAACGGATGCATGTGTTCTTCGATCTGGGGCGGGACGAACACGGCGACATGTTGTCCGAGGACATCATGTTCTGCAAGCGATGGCGCGACCTCGGCGGCAAGGTCTTTGGCGCTCCGTGGTTTGAGGTCGGACATATCGGAAGCCATGAATTCCGCGGAAGCCTGTTCGATATCGCTGCCGTGCCGGATGCCGTGGTGTGAAACAAGGACCGGTACGGCCCCGAAGGGGATAGCCGTTGGTACTCCGCTGCCGTGCAGCCTGTTTGATCCGGCGACACAATCGTCACCGCGATGCCGGCCGAGTACCGGCCCTGCGCCGCGGGGCCGCGGCCGGCGCGGGCCGGCCTTCGTCTTGCTCACCCAAATGCCTTGCCAGATGATCGATCAATACGCGGACCTTCGGCGGCAGCACGCGTTTGGGCGGGTACAGCAGCCACACCGCGCCCTGGTAGGCACGCGCGCGGAAATCCCAGTCCGGTAGGACCTGTACCAGCTTGCGGGACTGCAGCGCGGCCCGCGCGGCGAAATCCGGCAGTGCCGCGATGCCGAGGTGGCCGAGCGCGCCCTCGAGTCGTGCGCCAACATGGTTGGCGATATAGCGTCCGCGCACCGTCACGGTCGGCGTTTCGCCGCCACGGCGAAAGCGCCAACGATTGTCGTCGGCGACTTCGCCGAGAAACAGGCACTCGTGGGCCGCCAGCTCGCGCGGATGGGCGGGCAAGCCGGCCTTGGCCAGATAGCGCGGCGACGCGCACAACACCCAACGCACCGCGCCAAGGCGGCGGCCCGCGAGGCCGGGTGGCGGGTCGTCGGTCAGCCGGATCACCAGATCCACCTCATCGGCCAGCGGATCGACGGACTGGTCGGTATAGCGCAGCTGCACGTCCACGTGCTCGTACTGACGCAGAAACGACGGGATCAGAGGGTGAATCATGGTCTTGGCGTAGGCCACCGGCGCGCTCAGTGTGACGCGTCCCTGGGGGCGTTCGCCGAGCTGGCCGGCGGCATCGACCGCGCCGGCTGCGGCACCCATCATGTCACGGCAGAACCGCGCAACCTGCTCCCCCGCTTCGGTGACGCGGACCTTGCGGGTCGAGCGTTCCAGCAGTCGCGTCACCAGGGCTTCCTCCAGTCGTTTGATCTGCCGACTGACGGTCGACGGCGTGCTGCCGAGCTGGCGCGCCGCCAGCGAGAAGTTGCCGGCCTCCACCACACGGGCGAAGACCGCGAGGTCGGGCAGCAAGGCGATCAGGGTGCTCTGGTGCATGGGGTGTGCCGGATTGATGATTTTGTGACATCAAAGATTTGCAAGGCAGACTGATTATCGCCGCGGACGCAATACCGGACAATGCTGTGTCACTCCTCCTTTCCGCCCGTCCGCCTTGACCATGACCGCTCACCAAGCCCGCCTGCTGATGTTGTCCGACCTGATGCTGCTCGGTGTCGCCGTCGTATGGGGAACCAGCTATGGCGTGGGCAAGCAGGCGCTGGAACATTACCCGGTGCTAGGTCTGCTCGCACTGCGCTTCGGCTTGACCTTCCTGCTTCTGTCGCCTGCCCTCGTCTCCGCGCGGGGTATTCCGGCCGCATCGCTGGCGCGTGTACTGGGAGCGGGCGTGCTGCTGCTCGGCATCTTTCTGTGCGAGACGTTCGGGCTCTGGATGACGCGCGCCGCCAATGCGGCGTTCCTGATCAGCCTGTGCGTGGTACTGACGCCGTTGGTCGAATGGCTGCTGCTGTCGCGCCGGCCGGCCCGCCTTGAATGGAGCGCAGTGCTGTTGTCTCTGTGTGGCGCATGGATACTCGCCGCAAACGGCGAATGGGCGATGTCCTTTCATCCTGGCGACACGCTGATCCTGCTGGCGGCGCTGCTGCGCGCCATCTATGTCTGCGTGATGAAGCACAGCATGGGCCGGCAGCCGCCCGCCGCGCTGGCGATCACCGCGCTGCAGTCCGGCGTCGTATCGGTCGGCAGCGTGGCAGTGGCATGGGCCGCTGGCGGGGCTACCTGGCCCCTGCCGCCGCTGCCGGACATCGAAACGCACAGTGCCTTCTGGATCGGCCTGCTGTACCTGGTGGGGGCCTGCACGCTGTTCGCGTTCTTTGCGCAGAACTATGCGATCAAGCGCAGCAGTCCGACCCGCGTCGCGCTGCTGATGGGCAGCGAGCCGGCCTTTGGGGCGCTGTTCGCGTGGCTGTGGCTGGGCGAGCGGATCTCGCTGTCCGGCTGGGTCGGCGGAGGGCTCATCGTGGTGGCGGCGCTACTGGCGACCGTGCGGTGGCAGCGTGCGCCCGCAGCGACGCATGCCGGTGTGGGGCAGGTTGGGGAGCGGGCGTAGCGTCCCTTCTCCCTCGTCCGTCTACATCGCGGCGGCCAGTCCGCCCCCGGCCAGGCGCTTGCCACCCTGCCTCACACCGGCAAGCCCTTCGCCCTCAGCACCGCATCAAACCGCTCCTGATCCGTGGTCCCCGTGCGATTGCCCTCGCGGATCTTCGCCTCCTTCTCGAGATGTGCCCGGGTCTTGCGCAACACATCGGCCGCTTCCACGGCCGGTACCGCGATCACGCCATCGGCATCGCCCACAATCAGGTCGCCCGGCATCACCACCAGTCCGGCGCAGCAGATGGGCACGTTGATCTCGCCGGGGCCGTCCTTGCTCGGGCCGCGGTGCGTATGCCCCCGCGCAAAGATCGGCATGCCTTCCTCCGCCCATTCGCATACGTCTCGCACCGCGCCATCGATCACCAGGCCGGCGAGCTTGCGGGCGATGCAGGTGGTGCGCATCAGGCCGCCAACCAGTGCCTGCGCCAGTTCGCCGCCGCCATCGACCACCAGTACGTCGCCCGCTTCGACCATCATCAGGGCCTTGTGGAT
The DNA here is from genome assembly GCF_007829435.1 of Cupriavidus gilardii J11. Lineage (GTDB taxonomy): Bacteria > Pseudomonadota > Gammaproteobacteria > Burkholderiales > Burkholderiaceae > Cupriavidus > Cupriavidus gilardii_D. The sequence goes on along the minus strand of NZ_VLJN01000066.1, from coordinate 78,247 downwards.
CATCAGGTTGTCGCCCGGCCGCACGCGCACCGTTACCGCCGTGCCACACAGCACGGTGTCGAGCCGTGCGTGGTACTGGCGCAGGCCGATCGCGCCGACGTTCCGGCTCATGGCATCGCCGATGGCCGCCACAGGCATCTCGCGGAAGGCCGCGACGATATCGGCGGCCGGCCCCGGGACGCGCGGATTAATGCGGTAGCCCGGAGGCCATTGGAGGTTCTGGGATTCGTTCGTCATGGCATTGCTGTCGATGGATGGGAAGCGCCGACTTTATGGGGACCGGCGGTGAGGTGGCTAGCGTAGTGCCTCGCACGCCAAACGCAACCGCCGCAAGCCTTCCTTCAACTGCGCATCCGAAGTGGCAAAGGAAATGCGGAAGAACGGCGACACCCCGTACGCCCCGCCCTGCAGCACGGCGAGGTTCTGCGCCTCGAGCAGGTAGAGGACGAAGTCGGCATCGGTCTCGATCCGCTTGCCGTCCGGTGTCGTCTTGCCGATCGCGCCGGCGCACGAAGGATACACATAGAAGGCGCCCTCCGGGGAATGGCACCGGATGCCGGGGATGCGGTTGAGTTCCGCCACCACCATGTCGCGCCGCGCCTGGAAGATGCGCGTGCGCTCGGCGATGTAGTCCTGCGGGCCGCTCAACGCTTCCAGCGCGGCGGCCTGGCTGATGGACGACGGATTGGAGGTGCTTTGCGACTGCAGCTTGACCATGGCCTTGACCAGCTCCGCGGGAGCGCCGCCGTAGCCGATGCGCCAACCCGTCATCGCGTACGCCTTCGATACGCCGTTGATGGTCAGCGTGCGTGCCTTCAGGGCTGGCTCCACCTGCGCGATGGTGCAGAACTCGCGCCCGTCGTAGAGGATGTGCTCGTAGATGTCGTCGGTCATCACCCATACGTGCGGGTGCCGCAGCAACACATCGGCCAGCGCCTTCAGCTCGGCACGGGAGTAGGCCGCGCCGCTCGGGTTGTTGGGCGCGTTCAGTACCAGCCAGCGCGTGCGCGGCGTGATGGCGCGCTCCAGATCGGCCGGTCGCAGCTTGAAGCCATTCTCCGGCGGGCAGTCGACGAACACCGGCTTGCCGTCGGCCAGCAGCACGATGTCCGGGTAGGACACCCAATACGGTGTCGGGACGATGACCTCGTCACCCACGTCGACCGTGCACATCAGTGCGTTGAAGATGATCTGCTTGCCGCCGGTGCCGACGATGATCTCGCTTGCCGCGTAGTCCAGGCCATTGTCGCGGCGGAACTTGTCGGCAATGGCGGCCTTGAGCTCGGGCGTGCCGCCCACATCGGTGTATTTGGTCTTGGACGCCGACATGGCGCGCGTGGCGGCGTCGCAGACGTTCGGCGGCGTATCGAAATCCGGCTCGCCGGAGGTCAGGCCAATGATGTCCCGGCCGCTGGCACGCAGTTCACGCGCGCGTTGTCCTGCCATCGAGCTGGGCGACGGCTTGATGCGATTGAGGCGGGCTGCGATGAGGGTCATGGTTGGACGGTGTCCTTGGTAAGCGGGTAAGCGGGTAGGCGCGTAGCCGGGTAACCGGCAAAACACGACGACGCGCCATGGTCAGGAAAGCTTGCGATGCTGGCGCAGGTAAGGAACCAGCCCGCCAGCGGCGCGCATGGTCAGTACGAAGTCCGGCACGGACTCGCAGGCAATGCGGCGAACGGGCACGTCGGCATCGGGTCCCACCAGCAGTTCCGCGCCGGCGCCGTCCAGCCGCAGCGTCAGCCGGTCGCCTTCCGCAATGCCCGCAGTGTCCGCGGTGATCAGAAGCAGGCCATTGTTGACGGCGTTGCGCCAGTAGGTACGCGAGAAGCTGCGCGCCACCACTACGCGGATGCCCGCGGCCAGCACCACCGTGACGGCGACCTCCATCGCGGAGCCGCAGCCGAAGTTGTCCCCGGCAACGAGGATGTCCCCATCGGCCACGCTGGCGGCGAAGTCCGGATCGACGTCTTCCAGCAGGTAACGCCGCAATATCTGCGGATCCAGGCTGTCCTTCTTGCGGCTGGAGGCGATCAGGTAATCGGTGTTGATGTCGTCGCCAAGCAGGCGGGCGCGGCCGTGGATGACGGACGCGGCGCGGGTCGATGCATCGGCTCCGTCAGGGGATCGGGCCTGCTTCCGCGTCATGGCTTCACCTCGCGAGGATCGACCAGATGACCGGTGACGGCGGCGCTGGCGCACGCGCGCGGCGACGCCAGGAAAATTTCCGCGGTTCGATTGCCCATGCGGCCCTTGAAGTTTCGATTGGCGGTCGAGATCACGCGCATGCCATCGGTGGGAATGCTGCCGCAGGTACCGCAGCAGGCGCCGCAGCCGGGGGGCTGGATCTCCGCGCCAAACGCCTCGAACTCCGCCAGCAGGCCGTCGTTCTCCAGTTCGGCGCGCACGGCTTCGGATGCCGGCGTCACAACCAGCCTTACACCGGGCGCCACGCCGCCGCCCGCGCGCAGTACGTCCAGCGCCTCGCGGTAGTCCTTGCCTCTGCCCCCGGTGCAGGTGCCCAGGTACACCATGTCGATCCGCGTGGCAGGCGCCTGCGCCAGGTCTTGAACGTCATCCACGCGATGCGGCAGCGCGACCTGCGGCGTGATGGCGCAGAGGTCGAAGTCCAGCGTATCGACATAGATGGCATCCTCATCGGCCGCCACCGGCGTGTAGTCCTGCACGGTACGCCCGGCGAGGTAGGCGCCGGTGCGCTGGTCGAACGGGAACAGGCCGGCCTTGGCCCCCATCTCCGCCGACATATTGGCCAGCACGATGCGATCGTCCATATCGAGCGCCGCGAGGCCCGGCCCGTCGAACTCCAGCGCGAGATAGTTGGCGCCGCCGGCGCCGATGCGGCGGGCCATGGCCAGTGCCAGATCCTTGGCGGACGCGTAGTCCGGCAAGACTCCGTGCAGACGGATACGCAATGCGCCCGGCACCTTGAGCCAGAGCTGATTGCACTGCAGGACGCCGGCCAGGTCCGACGAGCCGATGCCGGTCCCGAACGCGTTGAGCGCGCCGTAGCTGACGGCATGGGAGTCTGCCCCCACCACCAGGTGTCCAGGCAGCGCATGCCCGCGCTCCAGCATCAGCTGGTGGCCGATGCCCTCCCCTACCTCGAACAGGCCCACGCCGTGCGCCAGCGCATAGTTCCGCGCGATGTCCTGCAAGGCCAGCGCGCGGGCGCCCGACGTGGCGCCGTAGTGGTCCAGCGCAAAGACCACCGACCCCGGCCGGGCCGGGCCGGGAAGTGGGTCACCTTCCGGCTGCATTTGCCGCAGGTAGTCCAGCGCCATGGGGATCGAGCCGTCCGTTCCCATGGTGGCATCCGGCTCGCAGATCGCCAGGTCGCCGGCACGCAGATAACGGCCGGCGGCGCGGGAGAGCAGCTTCTCGGCCATCGTCCTGCCGGCGCCCCGCATATCCATCTCATTCATGCCGGCACCGGATCAGTTCGACTTGAGGTTGGCGCTCTTGACGACCTTGCCCCACTTCTCCCGTTCCGAAGCGATCAGCCGCACGAACGCTTCCGGCGGGCCGCCAGCGGGCTCCACGCCAAGCTGCGACAGCCTTTCCTTGACGTCTTCGCTGGCCAGGATGCGGTCGATCGCGCGATTGAGCTTGAGGACGATCGCGGGCGGTGTTGCAGCGGGCGCCACGATGCCGCTCCATGACAGCGACTCATAGCCCTTCACGCCGGCCTCGTCGACGGTCGGCACGTTGGGGAGCCCCGGCAGGCGCTGACGGCTGGTCACCGCGAGCGCGCGCAGCTTGCCCTGCTGTACGAAACCGATGGAGGACGGCGCGTTGTCGAACAGCATCGTCACCTGGCCGCCCAGCAGATCGGTCAGCGCGGCAGAGCTGCCCTTGTAGGGCACATGCAGGATGTCCACACCGGCCATGGCCTTGAACAGCTCGCCGGACAGGTGCGTGGAGCTGCCGGCTCCGGACGAGGCAAAGCTCAGCGCGTTAGGCTTGCTGCGCGCCAGCGCCACCAGCTCCGGCACGGTGGTCACCGGAAGGCTGGGCGATACCACGAGGATGTTCGCGTTCCGGTTGACATAGCTGACCGGCACGAAGTCCTTCGCCGCGTTGTAGCTCATGCGGCTATACAGATGTTCGTTGATCGACAGCACGCCGGTCGTGCCCATCAGCAGCGTGTAGCCGTCGGCCGGAGCCTTGGCCACCAGGTCCGCTCCGATATTGCCGCTTGCGCCGGCCCGGTTGTCGACCAGGAAAGGCTGCTTGAACTGCTGGGCCAGTTTCTCGGCAAGAATGCGCGCCACCACGTCGGTTGACCCGCCGGGGGCGAACGGCACCACGATGCGCACCGCCTTGTTGGGATAGCCATCGTCCGCGGCGGGCGCGTCGGCCGCATGCGACAGGCATGGCAGGACAGCAAGCAGTACTGCGCTAAGTCGGCTCAAGCTCTTCATCTTCGGGTTCCTGTGGGGAAAAGTGGCTGTTTGCGTCAATGGCCACGCAGTACGGCGCCGTGGTTGAAGGCAGATTCTATGGACACCCGATTAATCTGGACAAATGAATTTATCCGTCCGATTATTATGAAATTCATAAAAATTGGCCGCACCGCCGTCACGGCCGCCTCGCCATGCGCCACAACGTCACCCTCAAGCAGCTGCGCTGCTTCCTCGCCGTCGCCGACACCGGCTCCTTCACCGCCGCGGCACTACGCCTTTGCATGACGCAGTCGGCGCTCACCGCCACGATCCAGCAACTGGAAGAAGCGGTAGACCTGAAGATGTTCGACCGCACCACGCGTCGGGTGGCCCTGACCGACCACGCAGAACGTTTCCGCGCCGAAGCGGAGAAAGCGGTCAACGGCTTCGACAGCGCGATCTACGACCTGATGGCGCTGTCACAAGGCAACCGCGGCCATATCCGGATCGTGGCCGCCGCCTCCATCATCAATCGCTTCCTGGTGCGCGCCATTCACGCGTTCCGCGACAGCTATCCCGGCATCACCATTTCCCTGCGTAACCCGGCCGCCCGGCAAGCCGAGCGGCTGGTGCTCGAAGGGGAAGTGGATTTCGCCATCGACAGCAAATACCAGGGCCACGAAGGGCTGGACTACACGCCGTTGGTCGCGGACTCCTACGGCGTGGTCTGCCACCGTGATCTGCCGCTGGCAAGACTGCGGCGAGCCGTGTGCTGGGCTGACCTGACGCCCGAGCACTACATCGGCTTCAGCGCCGACACCGGCATCGGCCACTTCCTGCGCAGCCATGCCGGCAACTGGCCCGTGCTCGGCGGCCGGCACGATGAAGTGGAAAGCACCAGTTCCCTGTTCGCCATGCTGAACATGGGCAAGCAGTACTCGGTAGTGCCCGCGCTGGCGAACAGGGAGCACGAGTACCCCGACCTCGTCTTCAGGGAACTGCACGAACCCTTGTTATCGCGGGAGATCTGCGTGATTACGCGGCCCTTGCGGTCGCTGTCGCCGAGCGCGCAGCGGCTGCTCGAGGTCCTGCTCGATGAGATACGGCGGCAACCCATGCCGCCGGGGGTATCGCTGAAATAGCCGTTCCCGCTTAATGACTTCAGGCCCGGCACCCGCTATCGGTCGATTCCACCCATGCAGAGGTACTTCAGCTCCAGGTAGTCATCGATGCCATGGCGGGAGCCCTCGCGACCGAGGCCAGATTGCTTGATGCCGCCGAACGGGGCCACCTCGTTCGAGATAAGACCGGTGTTGATGCCCACCATGCCGTATTCCAGCGCCTCCGCGACGCGCCAGATCCGGCCGATATCGCGGCTGAAGAAGTACGAGGCGAGCCCGAATTCCGTGTCGTTCGCCATGGCAACCACCTCGTCGTCGGTCGAGAAGCGGAACAGCGGCGCCAGCGGCCCGAATGTCTCTTCCTTCGCCACGTCCATGGCTTGCGTGACGTCCGCGAGCACGGTCGGCTCGAAGAAGGTGCCGCCCAGCGCATGGCGCCTGCCACCGGCCAGCAGGCGCGCTCCCTTGCCTAGCGCGTCCGCGATGTGCGCCTGCATCTTGTCGACCGCGTCCTCGTTGATCAGCGGCCCCTGCAGCACGCCCGCCTCGGTGCCGAGCCCCACCTTCAGCTTCGCAACAGCCTCCACGAGCCTGGCGGCGAAGGCATCGTAGACTCGGTCGTGGACATATAGGCGGTTGGCGCAGACGCAGGTCTGTCCAGCGTTGCGGAACTTCGAGACGATCGCGCCTTCCACCGCCGCGTCCAGGTCGGCATCGTCGAACACGATGAACGGTGCATTGCCACCGAGTTCCAGGGACAGCTTCTTGATGGTGTCGGCGGACTGCCGCATCAACACCCGGCCCACCTCGGTCGATCCTGTGAAGCTCAATTTGCGCACGATGGGATTAGCGGTCAGCTCGCCGCCGATTGCACGGGAGTTGCCGGTGATGACGTCCAGAACGCCCGCCGGTACGCCGGCGCGTTCGGCCAGTGCCGCCAATGCCAGCGCCGACAGCGGTGTAAGCTCGGCGGGCTTGATGATCATGGAACAGCCGGCAGCCAGTGCGGGCGCCGCCTTGCGCGTGATCATCGCCAGCGGAAAATTCCATGGCGTAATGGCCGCGCAGACGCCCACCGGTTCCTTGACGACCAGCAGCCGCCTGTCCGTCGCCGGTGACTGCAGCACGTCGCCGTCCACGCGCTTGGCCTCCTCGGCGAACCATTCGATAAACGATGCGGCATAGCCGACTTCCGCCCGTGCCTCGGACAGTGGCTTGCCCTGCTCCATCGTCATCAGCAGGGCGAGGTCGTCGGCATTGGCCATCATCGCCGCATGCCAGGCGAGCAGCACGGCACTGCGCTCGCGTGCCGGACGGCGACGCCACGCGACCTGTGCAATGCGGGCCGTTTCGATGGCGCGGCGCGTTTCGTCGGCGCCCATCCGGGGCACGGTGCCGATCACGGCGCCGGTGGCGGGGTTGGTCACAGCAATCGTTCCACCGCTGTCGGCCGCCTGCCATTGACCGCCGACCCATGCGCGGTCGCGGACGAGACTTTCATCCTTGAGCTTCATCATCATTTCCTGGTAATTCGCTGCGGAGGCCGGGCGCGCCGTGGGGGAGCGCCGCGCCCGGCAAGAGGCGGGCCGTCAGGCAATCTGCCGGGATTTCCTGACGCTGTCGAGGAGGGAGCTGCGCATCAGGAATTGCTTGTGCCGAACCGGATCGTCCACGGTGGCGCGCAGATCGTCCAGCGAGGCCTGGCGGGCGCTCTCGTCGGTTTCTTCCAGGCGCTTCTTGTTGGCGATGGTCTGCTGCTGCACGAACTCGATGTTCAGCGCGCGGCGGCGACGGTCGTAGCGATCGAAGATGCTGGCATCCGCGCTGCCGCGCATGACGTCGGCGAGCATGGAGGTCAGGTCCATCGCATCGTGAATGCCGGAATTCAGCCCAAGGCCGCCGATCGGGTTGTTGACGTGGGCGGAATCGCCTGCCAGGAACACGCGGCCCTTGCGGAACGTGGCTGCCACGCGCTGGTGCACACGGTAGATATTCCTGTGCACGATGTCGTAGCCGCCCGGCAGCGGATGGATGCGTTGCAGTCGTTCGAACACCTGCTCGTCCGACAGGTCGTCGGCATCGTCGCCATCGGCGCGCGAGGGGTATACCACGCGCCAGCGGCCCTTGCCATCGTCGCCTGCCACCTTGAACAGGTTGCCCCAGTCCCGCGGCGCCGACAGGTAATTGCGGTACGAACAACCGAGCATCTTCTCGAAGTCGTCGAGCACGGTAATCACCACGAAGCGCTCCGGCCACGTCATGCCGTCGAACGCGATATCGAGAAGCTTGCGCACCGTGCTGCGTCCGCCGTCCGCGCCGATCACGTAATCGGCCTGGATTTCCTGTCGCTCGCCGCCGTGGGACACCACGGCACGTACGTTGTCCGCGTTCTGCTCGATGCTTTCGAGCGTCGTGCTGAACGACACGTTGGCGTCGGCGTATTGCCTCAGCTTGTCCAGACCGATTCGTACCAGCTTGTGCTGTTCGGTCTGCACGACGAACGGGAATGCCGTCTCGTCACGCAGCAGGTCATGATCGAAGCGCGCGACATGCCGCTTGTTTGGCTGATCCCAGAAGTCGAAATAGCGTGCCACGAGGCCCTGCTGGATGAACGGCTCGATCAGGCCGATCGCGTCGATCATCTCCAGCGTCGAGCTGTGCGTGGTCGCCGCGCGCGGGCTGTCATCCACGCGCGCCGCCGACTCCACCAGCGTGACCTTGAAACCCTTTTGCACGGCGGCGAGCGCGGCCACCACGCCGACTGGCCCCGCGCCGGCGATGAGGATATGTTGTTGACGGGACATCAATGACCTCCAGCGGCGTAGTCCTGCATCACGCGCGATTGTGCGACCCGAACGCGGCGGTTCGGGGCCGGTGTGTTGCGGCTCTTGCCAACGAAGCGGGGTTCGCCGTCGGTGATGMCGGCGGCCACCGCGGCGATGTCGCCGTTGCGCAGAGAGTCGAGCGCGTCCGCCTTCGTGCCACCGACGCAACCGTCGAGCACGACGATGTCCGCGTCCTTGCCGACCTCCAGGAAGCCGTTGTTCAGGCCATAGACGCGCGCGTTATTGCCGGTCGCCGCGGCGATCGCCCATTCCACCGGCATGTCGGTGAGGCTCGCCAGATGGGTGATGGTGTACATCATGCCGAGCGGCATGATGCCGCTGCCCGTCGGGGTGTCCGTGGCGATCAGGAAGCGGTCGAACTTGTCCGCCTCGCGCACCATGTCGCCCAGCATCAGCAGCGTGCGCAGATTGCCGGCGGTACACACCTGCAGCGCGATCTCGCTCTCGTGCACGATCCGGGGGAAGTCCTCGTCCGGCATTGCGACCGGCCCGCCGTTCACGTGGAACGACACGTGGGGCTGCATCGCGATCAGGTGGTCGGCCCAGATGCCGGCCGAGCCTGGAATCGAGGCGCCGCCGGTATGCACCGTCGTGATCATGCCGTGCTTTTTGGCATAGCCGACCATCTCGGCGTACTCGTAAGGCGACTTCACCGCGCCAAAGCCCGCCTTGGCCAGCCAGACGCCCTTGGCCGCGACTTCGGCGAAGTCGGCCTCGGTCAGGCCCGGCTCGATGATGATCGAACCGGCGTGGACGCGCATGCCGCCCGGACGGTAATGCTCGAAGCATTTCATCGCCGCGACCGCCAGCGCCTTGACGCCTTCAGGGTCCTTCGGCCGGCCGGGCACGTGCACTTCCGATGCCGAGATCGACGTCGTGGTGCCACCGTGCACATAACTCTCGAGGAAGCCGACTGTCTTCTGGCGCGGTGTATAGTCGCCGAAGGTGTTGTGAATCTGCGAGTCGATAAGGCCGGGGATCGCGGTGGCGCCATCGGCGTCGATCACGACATCGCAGTCCTGCACGACCTGCGCCGGCGCATTGCCGACATGCGTGATCAGTCCGTTGTCGCAGACGATGGTGTCGCCGGAGGCAAAGGGCGCGCGCCAGTCGCCTGTGACGATGCGCCCAAGGTTTGTGATAGCCGTCTTCAAGGCAATACTCCCGATGTCAGATCAGTCCGTTTTCGCCGACCACCTCGTCGTGGCGAAGGCCGCCGACGCGTGCGTTCAGGCGCGCGCCGCTGCTGGCGACGAAGATCAGCGCGACTTCGTCAGGCATCGGGCCATCCGGCAGGTGGATGCCCATCGTATCGTAGTGCGAGCGAACGTACAGCGCGTCCTTGTGGGCAAGCGGCACATCGACCGTCGCGCCGACGGCCGCCACCTTGGTGACGGACGGAATCCATGCCTTTCCACCGCCGATATGACTGCGGATCGGGTTGGCGAAGGTCGTGGTGAGCAGCGCATTGGCATGTTCCTGCTCCCCGTCGACGCCAACCACACCGGCCTTGCCGTAGCCCTGGATCGGCTTGTCGCCCATCAAGCGGACCAGCCGTTGCCCGACGAGATCGCCAAGCAGGGCGCTGGCGTCGATCCACGGTTGCAGATCCGCCTTGTAACCGGGCAGGAAAGGGTTCGCCAGGATCGCGACGACACCGACTTTGCGCATGCCCGCCTCGTGATATTGGCCGGCCTCCTCAAAACGGTCTTCGGCCACGGACAGCCACTTGCGAATCTGGAATTTCAATTTTTACTCCTGAGGGCTGCACCTGACTGGTGCATTGAGTTGTCGTCGGTGTCGTTCGCGGCCATCGGCGTGCGTCTGTTTCGACGAAAGAAAGAAAACCGATGTGCAAAATATAAGATTGTCATACAATCTGTGTCAAGCAAACGAAGGAGATTTCCATGACGCATGCACGGTCAAACGGACGCCCCGGTTCGCCTTTGCAGGGCGATACCATCCTGTTCTCGGAGATGACGCCTGCTCCGGAATGGGCCCAGCGGTTTCATCACTGGTACGACACCGAGCACATTCCCAATCGCCGGGGCCTCCCGGGCTTCCTGAGCGCGCAGCGCTACAGGTCGACGGCCAAGGACAGCTATCTGGCGGTGTACGAGATGGAAAGCGCGTCGGCGCTGTCGACGGAGGAATATCGCGTGGTGAAGGAGCAGCCGAGCGACGAGACGCGCTGGATGCTGTCGAACGTCGACGGTTTCACGCGCTACACCTGCAACCAGATCTCGTTGCGGGAAGCCGGCGATGGCAAGGGCCATTCCCTGGGCGCCGGCGAGCTCGATGCACCGGTGCTGTACGCGGTCTGGTTCGACGTACCCGCGGAGCGCAAGGCCGACTTCGATGCCTGGTATGACGAGGACCACGTGCCCCTGCTGATGCAGTGCGAGGACTGGCGCATGGTGCGCCGCTTCGACGTGGCCTCGGGTGAGCCCGGCCGGTACACGCGCCTGGCGCTGCATTACCTGGCCGACGTCGCGGCGCTGGATTCGGACGCGCGCAAGCGGGCACGGGAAACGCCATGGCGCGCAAGGATTGCCAGCGAACCGTGGTTCCGCGGCGTTTATGATGTGTTCGTGCGCCATGGTGCGCGACAGATTCTGAGCGAATAAGCGAGAGCGATATGGACCTGAAGATTGCACCGGTGTCGGTGCAGCAAGAGACGGCGCGCAAACTGCGCGAGGCCATCATGGTGGGCCACTTCAAGCCGGGTGAGCGGCTGGTGGAATCCAATCTGTGCGAACAGCTCGGCGTAAGCCGGCCGTCGTTGCGCGAAGCGCTGCGCGCGCTGGCCGCGGAGCATCTGGTGGTGATCACACCCAATCGCGGTCCGTCGGTGGCACGCATCGAGTGGGAGGAAGCCAGCCAGATCTATCAGGCACGCGCGTTGATCGAAGGCGAGATCGCCGCGCTGGCAGCTCGCCATGGCAATGACGAAGACATCGTCGCCATGCGCGAAGCGTTGCGCCGGTTCGAGCTTGCTGTCAAACAAGGCGACGCCGCGCAGCGCGTAGTGGCGACCACGGCGTTCTACGATGCGATGATCGCCGCCTGCCGCAACGACGTGCTGGGCAGCTTGATTCGTGGCCTGCTCGCACGCATCAACTTCCTGCGCGCCCAGACCATGGCCATGCCGGGCCGCGCGAAGCACAGCTATCGCGAACTCGCCGCGATCTTCGATGCGATCGAGGCTCGAGATGCGCGAAGCGCGCGCGCTGCCGCGGTCGCACACGTGAAGGCCGCACAGCAGGAAGCCCACGAGGTCTTTCACCAGGGGCAACAGTCGGCATAACGCCGTCCCGTCCGACGCCTCTGCCCTGCTCCAGCTTCCCAAGCTGGTCCCCCAAGCGTCCGATACCGCTTCGGCTGCCCGGTTCCACGTCACCGGAACGGGCTGTCGGACGCTCCTCCTCTCCCTTCCCATTGTCACGACTGGCGGATGACTGCCCTCACCCCCGCCCCCTCTCCCGCGTTGCGGGAGAGGGGGCGGGGGTGAGGGCAACCCCTACAGCTCACTCACCCGCCCGCCCCGCCACCCTTCCCTTGCGCCCCGTTTCCGTGCCGGTCGCCCGACCGCAGGGCATTGCAATGGCCCGTTTTGTTGTCAATCCCGCATTTCCCGCACCCCGGCGGTGCAGTGTGGCTGGCATGCTTCTTGATCCAAGAAGCTGCATGTAAAACTATCAGAATGTCTGACAATCTATTAATATCGAAAGTGGTACGGCACTGGCCGTCTAGCCTTCGATTCACCTTCAATCCACTGCCAACACTAGAACAGCATGATGAAACGACGAGCTACACCCCTGATCTTCGCCCTCCTTGCAACGGCCGCCGCGAGCGCACAGGCTGCCTGGCCCGATCGCGCCATTACGATCGTGGTGCCATTCTCGGCGGGCGGAAACACCGACAGCATCGCGCGCATTGCGGCGGAATGGTTGACGCAAACGCTGCACGCGACGGTCATCGTGGACAACCGCCCGGGCGCCAACGGCGCGATCGCCGCCGACTACGTGGCGCGTGCGGCCAACGACGGCTACACGCTCTTCCTCGCGACGCTGCCGCAAATGGCCATCGTGCCGCATCTGCAGAAGGTGCGCTATGACCCGCTGCGCAGCTTCACGCCGGTTTCGATCGTCGCGACGAATCCGATGGCGTTAGCGGTCGCATCGAACACCAAGTGGAATTCGCTGGCGGACGTGGTGAAAGACGCCAAGGCCAAGCCGGGTCAGGTCGCCTATGCATCGGCCAGCAAGGGTTCGGTCAGTCATCTGACCACCGCGCTGTTTGCCCAACGCGCCGGCATCAGCATGAACCATATCCCGTACAAGGGCGGCAATCCCGCGATGTCGGACCTGCTGGGTGGTCAGGTGGCGATGTATTTCGGCAACGTTGCCGAGATCCTGCCGCATCGGGACAGCAGCAAGATCAAGGTGATCGCGGTTTCGGGAACCAGGCGCATCGAGCAGCTCCCCGGTGTGCCCACCATTGCGGAGCAGGGATATCCCGGCTTTGAGACAAGCACATGGAATGCGATCGCGGCGCCGGCCGGCACACCGCCCGAGATCGTCAACAAGTTGGCGACCTCGCTGGAGTCGGCATGCACGGACGCGGGCTTTCGCGGCAAGCTGACCGCGATCGGTGTCGATCCACTGTGCAGCACGCCGCAGGCCTTTGCGGCCACGCTGACCAGGGATCTCGCCAAGTGGGGTAAGGCGATCGAGATTTCAGGCGCCGCGAAGGACTAGCGCCGGGTGCGGGCCGGGGTCCGCGCCTTCTTTCTTTCCTCTATGGCACGCCAACGCGGTATCGACGTGCCGGCCGACAAGAGATAACAACATCAGGCACGCGGACGGTGCGCGTCGCTGTGCCGACTAACGGGACACAACAACATCATGGAAAAGGTCGTTTGTTTCGCGGCAGCGTCGCTGCTCGCGGCGGGTACGCTCGCGCCTGCGTTTTCTCATGCACAGACCACGGGTAGCGGTCCGGGAAGTTCCGGCGTTGTCCTCTATGGCCTGGTCGATGTTTACGGCGGCTCGATGCGAAAAAGCGGGGACCCGGCAAGAGTGGCGGTTCTCAACAGTGGTGGCCTGAACACGTCGTTCTGGGCGATCCGCGGTCATGAGGACCTGGGCGGCGGGCTGCAGGCGCAATTCGTGCTGGAGAGCTTCTTCCAGGCGGATACCGGCGTGGCAGGACGTACCACGGCCGACCCGTTGTTCTCCAAGAACGCATGGGTCGGGCTAAGCAGCAGCAAGGCAGGCTCGTTGCGCCTGGGCCGGCAGACCAATCCGCTATTCCTGGCCACGGGCAACAGCAATCCGTTCGGCACCTCGCTGTCGTTGTCGCCCTTGATGCTGCATACGTGGTTGCCTGCCTACAACCGCACCGTGGTGGGCGATAGCGTCTGGGACAATGCGGTGCAGTACATCTCGCCGACCTTTGGCGGTCTGCGGGCCGATGTGGCCTATGCCTTCGGAGAGTCGACCCAGACCAACGGCATTCACAACACCAACCTCACCGTCACCTACGCCAGCGGTCCGCTCTACGCGGTGGTTTCCGCGCAGGACACCAAGACCGGGCCCGGGTTCACGGCCGCAATCACCGAGCAAAAGACCTACATGGCCGGCATGCGCTATGACTTCAGGCTGTTGCGCGTCTATGCCAGCGCCCAACGCAGCCGCACGCCTGGCATCCACACCGTCACGGAAACCGGCCAGTTGGGCGTATCGGTGCCCGTGTTTGCCGGCAGGGTCCTGGCATCGGCGGTGCATACGCGCCGCGACGTGGCGACAGGTACGGATACGCGCCGCACCACAGCCGCAATCGGCTACGAATACGCCCTGTCGCGCCGCACCGATCTGTATGCCATTTCCCTGTATGACAAGCTGACTGGCGCCCAGCATGGGATGAGCTACGTCGCCGGCATGCGGCATCGGTTTTGAGCGGACGCCCCGGGGCAAGCCGGTCGGCCCGCGGGCGTCAGCGCCTGCCGGCGAAGACCCGCAATGCATGACCACGGGGCGCTCCCCTTCTCCTCCATCCGAGTCCCGGTCCATTACCGCTTTCCTACAGCAGCGGCACACCTACGCGCATCCGACATCGCGGATGGCTGAATCATTGCGTGGCGCCGATGTCTCTGTTCGCCTCGATGCGTTGCGCCGGCGGATGGCAACTGTTGCATCGACCACAGATACGGCGATGCGATGGCGTCGGCGCATTGCGAGCGCCCTCTTCCGCCCTCGTGCTGTTCAAACCCACAACGTTCAGGACCTCCTCGATGGATACCCGGGTACCCCTTCTTGGCACGGGCAACGCCACGCCCGCCAGCGATCATGAATTCGGCAGTAATAACGAGGGCTTCGATTACTCGTTCCATGAACCGCGCTTTCACGTGGCTGACGCTATCCGCAACCGCTGGACCGCATGCCGGCAGTCCTTGCGCAATATGCCGTCTTGTGACTCCTTTCCGGTGCAAATGGCTGCGACCACGGCGATCGCCTTGACTGTCGGCATAGGAACCGGAGCCATTGTGAAGGCCGCGACAGACGACCGTGAGCTGGCAAGCACCGTAGGCGGCCTGGTCTTCCTTCTGGGGTTCTTTGTTGTTCCCGCGGGGCGGCGGGTGTACCAGATGGCTTCGCGACGGCTCGCGCAGCGAGTCGCGCCGCAGGCGTACGTTTAGAGCCATCGTCGGTCAACGAGGGCGCATTTGCGTACCCTCGCCCTGCATTGAATCGGCGGCGGTATCTGGCGCCTGGTTTGCGTGGATGGTGCGACTTCCCTCTCCCCCGGCCCCTCGCCCGCCTCGCGGGAGAGGGGAAACCTCGACCGTCAATCCCGCCAGGCCGACGCGAGGATGATGCTGCAGAGATTCCCCCGCTGGAAAGCCGGATCCTTGTACGCCAGGAAATCATCGTTGAACGTGCCAAACGTGCTGTCGGGCCGGTGCTTCATGCCCTCGTAGAACGCGTCGATCATGCGGTGCTTGAAGTCGTGCCCCCGAGGATAGGCGGCCACCACGGCGTCGCGCTCTTGCTCGGGGAAGTTCTCGTAGCCCCGGCCGGCGACATCCATGCCGGCCCCGGCCTGGATCAGCGCGATTTCGGCGTCCATGTGTTCCGGAATGCCGGGCGTGGTATGCAGCGCGATGGCGGCCCATACTTTGGCGATATCGGCCTCCCCGATGCCATGGCTGCGCAGGAAGTCGCGGGCCGCATTGGCGCCATCGACCTCGAAGCGAAGCTGACTGTGATGGAAGCGGTCCGTGAGGCCGATATCGTGGAACATCGCCGCGATGTAGAGCAGCTCCGGGTCGAACTTCAGGTTCTTGCGCAGCCCGAGCAGGCTGCCCCAGAGATAAACGCGCGTGGAATGCTGAAAAAGCAGATCGCTCTCGGTATCGCGAATCAACTGCGTTGCCTCGCGCGCGATCCTGCTATCGGGAATCCTTACGCCGGATGGAGTGTCGGCTGCCATGGTTCGATACTTGTCAAGGACGGGGTCGAAGTCGGGCGGGGCCTACTGCGCCAGCGCCGCCTTCGGCGTGTTGCGGAAACTGATCGCCATGCGGTTATACGCATTCATCAGGCTGATTGCGATCGTCAGATCCACCAGCTCCCGCTCATTGAAGACAGTGCGCGCGGCTTCGTAGGCTTCAGTCGGCACGCCGGTCTCGGCCACGCGCGTCACGGTTTCCGCCCATGCCAGCGCGGCACGCTCGCGCTCGTCGAACAGGCCGCCGGCTTCGGCCCAGGCCTGTACCAGCGCCAGCTTTTCCACCTTGACGCCCATCTTGAGCAGATCGCGCGTGTGCATGTCGAGGCAATACGCGCAATTGTTGATCTGGGATATACGCAGGTAGACCAGGCATACCAGATCCTCGGCCAGCCCGCTTTGCATCACGTAGCTGTAGACGCCACCGAGGGCCTTCGCGCCCGCGGGCGCGATCTGGTTGTAGTCGAGTCGTTTGCTCACGATTTACTCCTTGGCTTTGGATGAATGGGCGGGGGTGGTCAACGCCTTGTCGCTGCTATCGACGACGAACACTGCCAGCAGCTTCGCCGGTTCGGTGGCGCTCGCATTGCGGCTGACCGCATGGAGCGCTCCCGGCGGCTCGCTGAAACTTTCTCCAGCGCGGTAAACGCGTTTGGGTTCGTTGTTGACCTGCGATTCGACGGCCCCCGACACGACATAGGCATAGATAAAGGCGGATTTCGCGTGCCGGTGCGCCACCGATTCCGCCGCCGGTGCGTAGTCGACCACGACGGCGACGAGCGATTTGCCGGGAATGTTGGGAATGGGCTGGGCGAAGTTTGGGGTGACGGTTTCGCGGGCACCGTGGGCCAGGGCGGGCGTGGCGCACACGAAGGCGGCAGTGGTCGTGGCGCAGGCCGCAGCCAGAAGCAAGCGGGAAGTCATCATGCGGTCTCCAGATTGGTGTTCCCATTCTGGCCGGGCTCTGGTACAAGTAAAAGTACCAAGAATCGACAATATTGTTGTACCACGTACATGACCACACCCCTGCCGCTAACACTGGACCGATCCGCAAAGGCACCGCTGGCGGAGCAGATTCGCAAGGGCATTGCGATTGCCATCGAGAACGGGGTGCTTGCGCCGGGTGCACGGCTGCCTTCGTGGCAGGACCTCGCGACTCAGCTGGGCGTCTCGCGCGGCACGGTCAAGGCTGCCTATGAAAAGCTCTCGGATGCCCAGCTTGTGGTGGCTTCCCGCGCGGACGGCACGCGGGTCGCCGCGCGGCCCACGACGCCCCTGCAAGCCGATGATCCGCCGGACCCCGAATCCTTTATAGACCGGTATCTGCAATTCATGGCCGGACCCAGCATTTTCCAGATGGGCGTTCCCGCGGAGGAGAACATCCCGGTCAAGCTGTTCTCCAGGGCGCGTGCATACTCGTCGCGCGCGGAACACCGGGTTGCCGCGGTCTATCCCGATCCGCGCGGGGAACTGACGTTGCGCCGCGAGATCGCGGCCTATCTGGCCATCGCGCGCGGCATCCATTGTTCGCCCTCGCAAGTCTTCATCACCGGTGGCTTCAGCAGCGGCCTGGGGCTTGCGTTGCGGGTGCTGGGACTGGAGGGCCGCAAGGCCTGGGCCGAGGATCCCGGCTTTCACTATGCGCGAAGGGGGCTGGAACTGGGCGGACTGAAGCCTGTGCCCGTACCGGTCGACACCGATGGCATCGATGTCGAGCATGGGCTCCGGCATGCGCGGGATGCCGCACTGGTCATGGTGACGCCCGGCCAGCAGGCTCCGCTTGGCGCCACGCTTTCGCTGGCCCGGCGCCTGCAGCTGCTGGACTGGGCCGCCCTCGACAATGTCTGGGTGATCGAGGACGACTACCTCAGCGAGCTGCAGCTTGAAGGCCGCGCGGCCCCCGCACTCGCTTCGCTGGATCGCGCCGGCCGCGTGATCCACATCGGCTCCTTCAGCAAGACCATCAGTCCGGCGCTGCGGCTGGGCTTCGTGGTTGCCCCGCCGGCGGTGGCGTCCCGCTTCGCCGAGATGGCGGCGTGCCTCGCGCCGGCCCCTGCGCCGGCGATGCAGCTCGCCCTGGCCGAGTTCATGCGCGACGGCCACTACCTGCGGCATCTGCGCCGCACCAAGCGGCTTTACGCGACGCAACGCGACGCGCTGCTGGCGTACCTGCGCCCGCGCCTCCCGGCCGATGTCGAAGCCACCGGACTCGCGGTACTGCTGAAGCTGCCCGACGGCACGGACGATATATCGATCGCCAGGGAAACGCTGGCCTTCGGCATCGGCCCTTCCCCGCTGTCGCTGTGGTATGCGGATGCAGCCAGCGCACGGGCGGGACTGCTGTTGGGCGTCGCGACCGCGCCGCGCAAGGTCATCGATGCCGCGTGCGATCGGTTGCTGGAGACGGTGGCACGCTACACATGACGTCCCGGCGACCAGAGCGCCAGGCCTGATAACGAGAGCCGCATCGATATCAGGGATTCGGCCGGATATGGCGCGTCTCGCCCGCTAACTCCACCGGTGGAATCGTGCGATGGCAGGTAGGCGATCCTCCCGCCCTCGCTGCCTGTCATCTCCATGTCATTTGCGCTCTGCACAATCGCCAGCGATCCGGCCGCTCGCGCCGATTGCCGTCGCGCCGTCGGCTTACCGGCAGCGCATCGCACCACGGGATGTCCTTGACACCCGTTTTTTTGCGGCTTGAATGAAAACGTTTTCAATTCCCTTCGGCGTTTCCCGATACCGGCCCTCATGACTCGCAAAGCCGTCCAGTCGTCCCCCGCAATCGCACCATCCAATGGCGCGACGCTGGTGAGCGTCGCCAAGGCCGCCAGCGTCTCGCTGGCGACGGCTTCGCGAGTCTTCAGCAACCCGGAGCTGGTCCGCCGCGACACCGCCGAGCGCGTGCTGCGCGCGGCCGGCGAACTGGGGTTTCGCCCGAACCTGCTCGGCGCCAAGCTGCGGGCGCAGCGCACCCGCATCGTCGGGGTCATGCTGCCGACGCTGGAAAACGCCGTGTTCGCCGAATGCTGGCGTGGCATCGAGGAAGCGGCCCTGGCGCAAGGCTATTCACTGATGCTGGTAACCAGCCGCTACGAGCCCGAGCGCGAACGCGAGCGCATCGAGTATCTGCTGCGCCATCGGGTCGATGGCATGGTGCTGACGGTTGCGGACGCCGCCCGCAGCGCCGTGCTGGACCAGCTGGATGCCGAAGGCGTGCCCTACGTACTGGCCTATAACCAGGCGCCGAGCCGCGGCAAGCGCCATTCCGTGTCGGTGGACAACCGCGTCAGCGCGCGGGCCGGCGTGGAGACGCTGATCGCGGCCGGTCATCGTCGCATCGCCGTGGTGTCGGGCGCGTTCGTCGCGTCGGATCGCGCGCGGCAGCGCCACGCGGGTTATCAGGACGCGATGCGCGCGCATGGCCTTGAATCGTTGCCCCCGCTGTCGTTGCCCGCCCATACGCCGACCCAGACGCCCGCTGATGTGGAGCGCATTCGGCGGTTAATTGCCGCGCCGCGCGCGCCCACGGCGCTGTTCTGCACCAACGACATGCTGGCGATCGGCGTGATTTCCATCCTGAAGCGCCTGGGCCTGTCGGTGCCGGGGGATATCTCGGTGCTGGGCTACGACGGCATCGAGCTTGGCGGGCTGCTGGAGCCGCCGCTGTCCACCGTCGTGCAGCCAAACAACGAGATCGGCGCGCGCGCGCTCGCACGCCTGCTGGAACGGCTGAAGGCCGGCGGCAGCGGCGGATCGCCGGGTCGTGGCGTGCCACGAGCGACGCTGCTGCCGCATGTCGTTCGCGCGGGCGCCACCGTCGCGCCGCCGGCTTAGCCCCTTCCGCTTCGGCTTACGTCTGTCTTCCACCACCGTCGTATCTCAACAAGGAGTTCACCATGCAATCGACTTCGTCCTGGCTGCGCCACTTGCGCTGGCTGCTGCCCACGGTTGGCGCGGTCGTGTTCAGCCACGCCGCGGCCGCGCAGACCGCGATCTGCTACAACTGCCCGCCGGAATGGGCCGACTGGGCCGGGCAGATCCGTGCGATCAAGGAGAAGACGGGCGTCACGGTACCGCACGACAACAAGAACTCGGGCCAGTCACTGGCCCAGATCGTCGCGGAGAAAGCCAATCCCGTGGCGGACGTGGTGTATTACGGCGTGACCTTCGGCATCCAGGCGCAGAAGGAAGGGGTGACGGCGGCCTACAAGCCGGCGAACTGGAATGACATTCCCGATGGCCTGAAGGACCCGCAGGGCCACTGGTTCGCCATCCATTCGGGCACGCTTGGCTTGATGGTCAATGTTGACGCGCTGCGCGGCAAACCCGTGCCGCAGTCGTGGGCTGATCTGCAGAAGCCCGAGTACAAGGGCATGGTGGGCTATCTGGACCCGGCCAGCGCCTTCGTCGGCTATGTGGGCGCGGTGGCCATCAACCAGGCGCTGGGCGGCTCGCTGGACAACTTCGGCCCGGCGCTGAAGTTCTTCAAGGACCTGCAGAAGAACCAGCCGATCGTGCCCAAGCAGACCGCGTATGCGCGCGTGCTGTCCGGTGAAATCCCCATCCTGCTCGACTACGACTTCAACGCCTATCGCGCCCGTTACAAGGATCGCGCCAATGTCGCCTTCGTGATTCCCAAGGAAGGCTCGCTGGTGGTGCCCTACGTCATGAGCATGGTCAACAAGGCGCCGCACCCGGCCGAAGCCCGCAAGGTGCTGGACTTCGTGCTGTCCGATGCCGGCCAGGCACTGTGGGCCAATGCCTATCTGCGTCCGGTACGGGCCAAGGCGGTGTCCAAGGAGGTCGAGGCCCGCTTCCTGCCCGCCTCCGACTATGCACGGGCGAAGACCATCGACTACGGCAAGATGGCCGAAGTGCAGAAAGCCTTCAGCGACCAGTACCTGAAGGAAGTTCGCTGAAGAATGTGTCGAAGGATGCGTTGAGGGAAGCGTGATGCGGCCGCGCCGGGACGCACAGCTCGTCCCGGACTGTCCATCCGCCGCTTCCCGATGGAGATGCCACCACCATGAGCCGTCGCACCACTGCCCCAACCTCCCGCACGCTGATCGTGTTCGCGCTGCCGGCGTTGATCGTCTTCCTGGCCTTCTTCTGCCTGCCGATGGCCAAGCTGCTGGCGGTCAGCGTGGCGGGCGACGACGGCGCGGGCGTCTACTGGACCGTGCTGTCCAGCCCGCGCTATCTGCACAGCCTGCTGTCGACGGTACTGCTGTCGGCCTCGGTGACGCTGGCCACGCTGGCGATCGCCGGCGTGGCCGGCACCTTCCTGCAGCGCCATCCCGTGCCGGGCAAGCCGGTACTGGTGGCCATGCTGACCTTTCCGCTGGCCTTTCCGGGCGTGGTGATCGGCTTCATGGTGATCATGCTCGGCGGCCGCAACGGCTTGCTGGCGTCGATCGGCGACCTGCTCGGCGGCGAGCGCTGGACCTTTGCCTATGGCATGACGGGGCTGTTCGTCGGCTATCTGTACTTTTCCATTCCGCGCGTGATCCTGACCGTGATGGCCGCGGTGGAAAAGCTCGACGCGTCGCTGGAGGAGGCGGCGCGCTCGCTCGGTGCCGGCCGCTGGCGCGTGGTGCGTGACGTCATGCTGCCCGCGCTGATGCCGGCCATGATCTCCAGCGGCGCGATCTGCTTTGCCACCAGCATGGGCGCGTTCGGGACGGCCTTCACGCTGGCGACGCAGCTGGACGTGCTGCCGCTGACCATCTACAACGAGTTCACCAACTACGCCAACTTCGGCATGGCGGCCGCGCTTTCCATACTGCTCGGTGCCGTGACGTGGGCGCTGCTGGCGGTGGCCCGTCATCTGTCCGGCAACGCGGTTGCCGCTACCGCCTAGGAGCGCAAGCATGAAGACTGTCCGTCGTGGCTCCGCGTACTGGGCGCAACTGGCGCTGACGCTGGCCGTCTGCGCGTTCATGACCGTGCCGGTGGCGCTGTCGGTGCTGGCCGGTCTGACCAACAATATCTTTGTCGGCCTGCAGAGCGGGCTTACCACGCGCTGGGTCGAGGAAGTGTGGAGCCTGTACCGCAACACCATCTTCCTGTCGCTGTGGATCGCGCTGGCGTGCCTGGCCTGCACGCTTGTGCTCGGCGTTCCGGCCGCCTACTACATGGCGCTGCGCCGCAGCCGCGTGACGCGGGTCATCGAGGAGCTGCTGATGCTGCCGGTGGCGATTCCGGGGCTCGCCACCGCGCTCGGCCTGATTCTGCTGTATGGCAGCCTGCCCTGGCTGCGCACCAGCTGGATCTTCATCCTCATCGGCCATGTGCTGTTTACCCTGCCTTTCATGGTGCGTTCGGTGCTGGCCATCATGTCGGCCATCGATATCCGCACGCTGGAAGACGCGGCCGCCAGCCTGGGGGCCACGCGCATGCAGCGCTTTTTCACCGTGGTGCTGCCCAATTGCCGCCAGGGCATCCTGGCCGGCGCGCTGATGGTGGTCACGCTGTCGGTGGGCGAGTTCAACCTCACGTGGATGCTGCATACGCCGACCACGCAGACGCTGCCGGTGGGACTGGCCGACAGCTATGCGTCGATGCGCCTGGAGATCGGCTCGGCCTACACCATCGTGTTCTTCCTGATGATCATTCCGCTGCTGGTGGT
This sequence comes from Cupriavidus gilardii J11, assembly GCF_007829435.1. Lineage (GTDB taxonomy): Bacteria > Pseudomonadota > Gammaproteobacteria > Burkholderiales > Burkholderiaceae > Cupriavidus > Cupriavidus gilardii_D. Next base: position 55,734 of record NZ_VLJN01000066.1, on the reverse strand, counting down.
GATGCAGCTGGTGTCCGCACTGGGAGCCCGCGCACAACGGCATCCGGTGCAGGACACGCCGGTGCCGCTCGCCGGGCCGTTCACCTCCTTGCCCAGCACACCCGTCGACGCCGACGCCAAGTCGTCGGCCCAGCCACACACCGAGGCCCCTCGCCATGCATGAGCCCACCTCCATCGCGCTGCGCCGCTGCGGCAAGACCTTCCCCGACGGCACGCGCGCGCTCGAACCGCTGGACCTGGACATCGGCGCCGGGGAAACCGTTGTACTGCTCGGCCCGTCGGGCTGCGGCAAGACCACCACGCTGCGCATGATCGCCGGCCTCGAATTTCCCGATGACGGGGGCCAGGTGCTGTTCGGCGGTACGCCGGTCACGCATCTGCCGATCGAGCAGCGCGGCGTCGGCATGGTGTTCCAGAACTATGCGCTGTTCCCCAATATGACGGTGGCCGGGAACATCGGCTATGGCCTGCGCGTGCGCCGCGTCGATGCGCGAATCCGCCAACGCCGTGTGGACGACATGCTGGCCATGATGCAGTTGGGTGCCCTGGCCAACCGGCGCGTGGACCAGCTGTCCGGCGGCCAGCGCCAGCGCGTGGCACTGGCGCGCGCGATTGCGGTGCAGCCGCGCGTGCTGCTGCTGGACGAGCCGCTGACCGCGCTCGATGCCAAGCTGCGCGACGCGCTGCGCGCCGATATCAACCGGCTGCTGCGCGGCCTGCGCATCACCACGGTCTATGTCACGCACGACCAGGCCGAAGCGATGGCGCTGGGCGATCGCATCATCGTGATGGACAAGGGACGCATCGCGCAAAGCGGCACGCCGCAGGATATCTACCGGCAACCGGCCAACGCCTTCGTCGCCGACTTCATCGGCACCATGAACCGGCTGCCGGCGGCGGCCGACCGTGAGGTGTGGCGCGTGCCTGGCGGCGCGTTGCCGCGCGAGCCGCAACACATCGACGTGCGGCACGCCGAGCTGATGTTCCGGCCCGAGGACGTGTCGCTGGCCGACGCGCCCAATGCGTTCGACGTCCATGTCAGCGGCAGCGTCATCACCGCCTTGTTCCTGGGCCATGCCACTCGCCTGCTGGTTGACGTGGGCGCACCGGCGCCGATCGTGCTCGATACCGCCCGGCGCGACCGCTGGGCCGCTGGCGACCGCGTTGGGCTGCGTATCGATACCAGCCATCTGCTGACGGTTCCGGCAGTGCCCAATGCCTCCAGCCTGCCATGCGTGCGGGAGGGGAGCGCCGCATGATGCCGACCGCTGCCCGGACCACGCCCTACCTCGTCGCCCACATCACCGACCTGCATATCAAGGCGGGCGGAAAACTGTCCTACCGCCGTGTCGATACCGCCGACGCGCTGCGCCGTTGCATCGACACGCTGCTGGCATTGCCGCAGCGTCCCGACATTGCCGTGGTGACCGGGGATCTGGTCGACTTCGGCAGCGAGGACGAATACCGCTTCCTGCGGGGGATTCTCGAAGCGCTGCCGATACCGGTGCGGCTGATGCCGGGCAACCACGACAGCCGCGGCGCGCTGCGGCGCGTGTTCGCCGATCATGCCTATCTGTTCGACGCGGGCGATGGTGAAGCCCCCGTCCACTACCGCACCGAGGCGGGGCCGCTGACGTTGATCGCCTTCGACTGCACCATTCCGCGCCATAGCGGCGGACGCGTGGACCCGAACGCCTTGCCGTGGCTGGAAGCCGCGCTGGCCGTCGCGCCGGAACGTCCCACCCTGCTGATGCTGCACCACCCGCCTTTCCACACCGGCATCGGTCATATGGATCGGCAGGGCCTGGAGAACGCCGGGCTGCTGGAGGCGGTGGTTCAGCGCCATCCGCAGGTCGAGCGGGTACTGTGCGGCCATCTGCATCGGCATATCACGCGACGCTTCGGCGGCACGATCGCCATCACGGCGCCGGGCCCGGCGCATCAGGTGGCGCTGGACCTCGACCCACAGGCGCCGTCGCGCTTCCGCATGGAGCCCCCGGGTTACTTGCTGCACTGGTGGCATCCGGCCCATGGCCTGGTCACCCACGCCGCGGCCATCGGCGACCATGGCCCGGCGTATCCATTCTTTGACGAGCACGGCAGGCTGATCGACTGACGCGCTGCGCCATTCGTTGACCCGCCATGTATCCCTCTCCCCGCCGGGGAGAGGGTCAGGGTGAGGGGCAATCGACCGCTGAGGTTGGAATGCCACTGCCCTCTCCCCCGCCCCTCTCCCGCCTTGCGGGAGAGGGGAGAAAACCAGTGGCATGGTCTACCTTGGCAGCGTGTCCAAGACGGTCGCGCCCGGCTTGCGCATCGGCTGGCTGGCGGCGCATCCGAGGTGGTCCGGCGCGCCGTGCTCGCCAAGCAGGCTTCGGATCTGTGCACGCCGCCCTGGATCCAGCGGGCCATGGCCGCCTATCTCGATGGCGGTCACCTGACCGGACAGATCGCCCGCATCGTCCAGGTGTATCGCGACAAACGCGATGCCATGATGAACGCGCTCGATCGCGAGCTGGCCGGGCGAGTGCAATACGTGCGCCCGGGCGGGGGCATGTTCATCTGGACGTCGCTGCCGTCCGGTATCGACTCGGCCACGCTGCTGCGCGAGGCCATCGAACACAACGTTCTGTTCGTACCGGGAGGCGCCTTCCATACCGCTACCGGCCAGCCATCGTCCGACCTGCGGCTGTCGTTCGCCACGCCGTCGTTGCCGGATATCGACGAAGGAATACGGCGCTTGGCCCGCGCGCTGGAAAAGGTGCGGGCCGGCGCGCGATAGCGCGCCCTATCGCCGCGGCAACGCGGATACGGGCAAGCCTTGCGCAGCGGCCTGATCGCGATCCGCGCGACCTGTTGTGAGACACTGCCTATGCAGATAAGGCGGCGTCAGACGACGATGGGCGTGGCGGCACCGTCCATCGACACAACCGCGCCGCAGATGTAGCTGGCCCGCGCGGAGGCGAGAAACAGCACGGCGTCGGCGATCTCCTCCGGTGCCGCCAGCCGTCCGAGCGGCACGCGCGCATTGGCCTTCGCCATCATCTGCTCGATCGTCAGGCCGCTGAGCCTGGCTTCCGCCTCCAGTCCCTGCTGCAGCCGCTCGGTATGCGTGCCGCCGGGGTTGACCGCATTGACGCGCACGCCTTGCCCGCCATAGGCGTTGGCCAGTCCTGCGGTCGCCAGCATCAGTGCCGCGTTGGCGGCGCCGCCGGGCAGATGGGTCGGGCTGGCCACCTTGCCGCCCATGCCGATGACGTTGACGATCGCGCCGCCGCCCTGCTGCGCCATCCGCTTGATGACGGGATCGATGACGTTGATGTAGCTGAAATACTTGGCATCCATGGCATCGCGCCAGGCCTGCGGCGTCAACTCGGCGGGCGGCGTGCGCCGCGCGGCGCCGGCGGAGTTGACCAGAATATCGATTGCACCGAGCGCCGCGACGGCGTCCTGTACCGCACGCGCGGCATCATCCGCATCGCGCAGGTCCGCTGCCACCGTGGCCAGATCGGAGCCGAACGGTTGCAGCGCCGCGCGCGCGGCCTCCAGGTTGGCCTCGCTGCGGGAAACAATCGCAACGCGCGCCCCTTCGCGCAGAAAACCCGCCGCGCAGGCCAGACCAATGCCGCGGCTGCCGCCCGTTACCAGTACTCTCTTACCCTGCAATTCGAGATCCATCGCCTGTTGCCCTCCTTTGGCAGTCCATTTGTGCCGTCTCCCGCAAGGCGGGAGAGCGGGCCGGGGGTGAGGGACGTCACAGCGCTTGCCAACATGACCGCCCTCTCCCCTGCCCCTCTCCCGCACGCGGGAGAGGGGATATGTGGTCGGTCGATGAAAGGCGATGGCCTTTGACATGCCGCCGGCTTGCTCCCCTCTCCCGCAAAGCGGCAAAGGGGAGAAATACCAGCAAGTTACCGCCCGATCAACCCTTGGCGAGCTTCACCGAGGTGGCATCCCCGGTGATATACCCGACCGCCGCGCCGAACCGGTCCTTGTAGTTGGCGCGGACCAGCGGATCCAGGGTCGGCTTGACGATATCGTGCAGCGGCGATTCCCAGTCGCCCGGATGCTGGAACGAGCTCATCACGTAGGTCCAGCCATTGATCTCGTCCACCGCATGCAGACCGGTCGACTCCGCGCCCGCCGGGGCCGACAACACGCGCGACAGCTTCTTCGTGTCGACGTTGTACGCCCACAGGAAGTTGTTGACGTGCGTGTTGCTGTCCTCGCCGATGAAGAGCGTGCGCAGCTTCTCCGAGAACTTCAGGTTGTCCGGCGTGGCGATCTTGTCCGGGTTGGCGAAGTTGCCAAGCGCATCCTGCTGGGCCAGCTTGCCGCCGCCGAGGTCCTCGGCGATCAGTTCGGGAACGGCGGCCATGTCGACCGGCACCCATTCGCTGTCGATCGGCGCACCCGTGGTATCGACCTGGCCGCCACGCAGATTCTGCGCGTAGACCGCACCGGAATACGGGCCTTCGACGTCGACATCGCCCGAACCGTTGAGCATCGACGATTCGATGCGCGACATGGCGATATAGGCGACCTTATCCCGCGTATTGATGGTCGTGCCCTCCCACTTGGTGAAGCCCAGGCTGCCGCCCTTGAGCGCCGCATAACGGTGCGTCTCCAGGAAGGCCGCCGCCTTTTCCATGCCGGGCATCAGCTTGACCCACTGGAAGCCGCCATTGAACGGAATGCGCGTATAGCTGGCGTCGCCCGGATCGGTGGTCTTCACGTCGAAGATATCGGTGGCGGTGATGCCGCCGCGCACCAGTGCGCGGATTTCGTCGCTGGTCGCGTGGCCCAGCGGAATCCAGCTCAGCGTGGCCGAGCCCGGGCCGGTGCCCGAGGTCTGCGTCCACTTGCCGACATACAGCGTACCGGAGGACAGGTCGCGCGCACGGTCGGCGATGAAGAGGAAGGCGCCCCCATTAGTGGCGTCGTCACCCATCAGCACGGTACGTTCGTCGGGTGCGACGCAAACCAGCTCGTGCGAGATGCGGCCCAGGCAATAGTGCTTGACGATCGAACCGGTGCCATCCGGGTTCACGGTGACTTCCGGCAGATGACCGTAGTCATAGGGCGATGCCGCGTTGGGATCACCGAAGGTGTAGGTGCTGAAACGCTGGAACTGCGTGTTCGTCGCGATGGTGAACGCGTCCGGCTCGTACTCTTCGCTGGACAGATGGGTGTTCCACGGGGACAGGCTGGCGCCGCAGGTGATCCACAGCCCGCGCGCCGGCGAGGTATCGACGTTGTGGTACTTGACCAGCGTCAGCTTGCCCGTGCCGGGGTCCTGGTCCAGCGTCAGGATCGCGATCGGCGACGGCAGCATGCCGTAGGTCGACGCGCCCGCCTGATCGCGCGTGGTGTATTCGAATTGCACCACGGCAAACACGGGCTTGCCCGTCACGCCCGGCACGCTGGCATTGGCAAGCGTCAGCAGCGAGCTGCCATCGACGCAGTCGGAGAAGAACTGGCGCTCGCTGCCCGGCACCGAGTTGTCGACGATGGGCTGGTTGTTGATGTCGAAATAGCCGCCGGCCACCACCGTGCCGCCGTTGCCGTCCGGCACGCTATCGCCGGTGATAAAGAAGGGCTGATAGGCAAGGGTGTATGTCTGGCTGCTGCCATCGCTGAACGACACCTTCAGCGAGGAGCCGACCGTGGTGGTAGCCATCGCCGCCGGCGCGGCCAGCGTCGGCGCGCTCATGCCGATGAACTCGGCGGTGGTGAATGTCGCCACGGGCGTGTCGGGGACGGCGGGCGCGTCGTCATCGCCGCCGCAGCCGGCCAGCAGCGCGGCGGACGCCGAGCCCAGAGGCAGCATGGGCGAGGTGGCAAGGAATTTCAGAAGGGTGCGACGGGAGGGGTTCGGTGTTGGCTTCATATTGTTGAAAGCAATCTGAAAGTTCGACGCTGCAAACGACGATGCCCGGCGGGAGCCGGGCATCGGTGGGGACCGCTCATCAGAGCGCAGACGGGATGGTAGGAAGTTACGATGACCGTTTCGTTACAGCGCCTCGATCACACATCCGGGTTATGGCCAGTCATGCGGCTGCGCCAATGCGACGATGTCCGACGGATCGCAGGCGGTATGGGAGACGCCCGCCTCTCTTCCACAGCCCGGGCAACGCCCGACGCGCAGGCGCGCGTGCTATCGGCGGCCATCGCGCTGATGCATGTCGTCGGCCAGACCGCCACGGCGCTTGCGCACTGGCGCAGGAGTCCGAGTCGCAGGTCCTGGGCGTACACTCCGGTATCGCCATCCCGGAGCCCGCCCGTGTCTGCGCTGCGCACCCTCTACGCCGAAATCGAGCCCTATGACGCCGGCACGCTGGATGTCGGCAATGGCCATGTCATCTACTACGAGCGGGTCGGCACGCCCGGTGGCAAGCCCGCCGTGTTTCTCCATGGCGGGCCGGGCGGCGGCATCTCCCCGGACCATCGACGCCTGTTCGACCCGACGCGGTATGACGTGATGCTGTTCGACCAGCGCGGCTGCGGACGCTCGACCCCTCATGCCGGACTGGAAGCCAACACGACGTGGCACCTCGTGGACGATATCGAGCGCCTGCGCGCATTGGCCGGCGTCGAGCGATGGCTTGTGTTTGGCGGCTCCTGGGGCTCGACGCTGGCGCTCGCCTATGCGCAGAAACACCCCGAGCGCGTCAGCGAGCTGGTGCTGCGCGGCATCTATACGGTGTCGAAGGCCGAACTCGACTGGTACTACCAATATGGCGTATCCGAGATGTTCCCCGACAAGTGGTCACGCTTCCAGGCGCCCGTCCCCGAGGCAGAGCGTGGCAACATGATTGCCGCCTACCATAAGCTGCTGACTGGCCCCGACAAGGACAAGCAACTCGAAGCGGCGCGCGCGTGGAGCCTGTGGGAAGGCGAGACCATCACGCTGCTGCCGGATGACAGCAATCGCAGCAAGCACGACGACCCCCATTTCGCGTTGGCGTTCGCCCGACTGGAGAACCACTACTTCACGCATCGCTGCTGGCTCGACGAAGGGCAGTTGCTGCGCGACGCGCACAGGATCGCCGACATCCCCGGTGTCATCGTGCACGGCCGCTACGACATGCCGTGCCCGGTGCGTTATGCGTACGCGCTGCACCAGGCGTGGCCGAGGGCGGATTTCCGGCTGATCGAAGGCGCCGGGCACGCGTGGACCGAGCCCGGCATCCTGGATCAGCTTGTTGCCGCGACAGATCGATTTGCCGCGACACAGCCCGGGGCCGGGCGGCGCCAGACCGGCGGCTAACGCACCGCCATTCGGGCGCCGATTGCCGTCACCGCGATCCGTGGCTCTCGGACGACCGGGGGCCGGTGACCTCGAAGTCCATGGTATCCATATCGGTGTCGCCGGCCACCGGCTTGCCGAACCACTTCAGCCAGACGAAGCCCAGCACGCCTGCCGTCAACGAAGCCAGCAGGATCGCCATCTTCGAGCCATTGACGACGCCCGGTTCGCCGGGAAACGCCAGGTTGGTAATGAAGATCGACATCGTGAAGCCGATGCCGCCAAGCAGCCCGGCGCCGAACACATGGCGCCAGCGCAGGTCGAGCGGCAGCTTGCAGATGCCGATGGCCACCGCCAGCAAGCTGAGGATCGTGATGCCCAGCGGCTTGCCGATCACGAGCCCGGCCAGGATGCCGACGCTGTTCAGCGATGCGAGCTCCTGGGCCCAGTCTCCGCCGATCACGATACCGGTATTGGCCAGTGCGAAGATCGGCAGGATCACAAACGCGACCGGTCGATGCAATAGGTGCTCAAGCCGGTGCGACGGCGATTCCTGGTCGTCCTGTCGTGCCGAGAACGGAATCGCGAAGGCCAGCAGTACGCCCGCGATGGTGGCATGCACGCCAGACTTCAACATCAGCGCCCACATCACTGCGCCGCCCAGCAGATACGGGATCAGCGACATCACGCGCAGCACGCGGTTCATGAAGAGCAGCACACCGAATACGGCAAGGGCGCCAAGCAGATAGACGAAGGCCAGTTCGGCCGTGTAGAAGAGCGCGATCACGATGATCGCGCCCAGATCGTCCATCACGGCGAGCGCCGTCAGGAAGATCTTCAACGATGCGGGTACGCGGTCGCCCAGCAGCGCCAGCGCGCCCAGCGCAAAGGCGATGTCCGTTGCCATCGGGATGCCGATGCCCGCCTGCGTCGGCGTACCGGCATTGAGCGTGAAATGAATCAGCGCCGGCACGGCGATGCCGCCGGCCGCGGCGACGATCGGCAGAAGCGCATTCCTGAAGCTCGACAGCTCGCCGTTGTACAACTCGCGCTCCAGCTCGAGCCCGATCAGCAGGAAGAAGACCGCCATCAGCCCGTCATTGATCCAATGCTCGACACTCAGGCCGCCGACCTTGGCATGCCAGATGTGAAGGTATTGATCGCCGATCTGCGAGTTCGCCAGGATCAGCGAAATGATCGTGCAGACGATCAGCAGGATGCCGCCTGCCTTTTCGGACTCGAAGAAGCGTTTGAAGGTGTTGGATAGTCTTCTCTGTACGATTGCCATACGGCCCCTTTTGCGGAATGGATAAGGACGGACGCGCACTGCCCGGCCGGCGAGCGGGCGCGGCGCTCCCGGAGCCGGGTGGCCTGTCCGGGAGCACGGGATGGCAGTGCTGGGGAGGTGGGAGTCGACCAGGCGAGTGGTCCTGGGTAAGAGGTGGTGCATGCATCGGTCGCGCGAAAGCCGCGTGGCGGCCCGACCGACGCAAATCCTGCCACCCCGTGGGGGTGGGCACCCGGGATGAGTATAACGGAGTGGGATGGCCTGGCGGTGTTCCATCCATAGCGCCCATCCATGCCACTGCCCTCTCCCCCGGCCCCTCTCCGGATTTGCGGGAGAGGGGCGTAGACGGATGGCTATTGCTTCTTCATCGCCTCCGCAAGCCGCGCGATGATCTCTCCTTCGCTCTTGAATGCCTTCTGCGCATACGCGGTGTACTGATCGGGACCCATGTAGTTGGTCGACATGCCGTACTGCTGCGTCACCGCCAGCAGCTTCGGGTCCTTCAGGGCGTTGCGGAACGCCGTATCGAGTCGCTTGACGACCTCGGGTTTCATGCCGGCGGGCCCGACGATGCCGAACGGCGAATTGGACCACACCGGATAGCCGATCTCCTTCAACGTCGGCGCGTCGGGGAAATCGGGCGCCCGCTTCTCCGAGAGCACCGCCAGCACGCGCAATTGGCCGTTCTTCACATAAGGCAGCAGCGTATTGGTCAGCATGGCCACATCGCACTGCCCACCCAGCAGCGAAGTGATGGCCTCCGCGTCGCCCTTATAAGGAACATGAGTCCAGTTCGACTGCGTGATGCGCGCCAGTTCGGAGATCGTCAGGTGCTGGCTGCCGTAGATGCCGGTGGTCCCATAGGTAATGCCATGGCTCGACGACTTGGCTTCGGCCACCAGTTCCTGCATGGTTTTCCATTTCGCATCGGTGCGGACCGCCACGGCAAAGTTGTAGTCGGCGATCATCGAGATGTAGGTCAGGTCCTTCAGCGGGTCGTAGCGCATCTTCTGCACATGCGGCAGACGGAAGATCACCACCGGCGCCATCGTCAGCGTATAGCCGTCCGGCTCGCTGGTGGCCATTTGCGTCGCGCCCAACGTGCCGCTGACCCCGGGCTTGTTTTCCACGATGATCGATTGGCCGAGATCCCGCCCAGCCGCGTCCGCCAGCGCGCGGCCGATCTGATCGGTGACGCCGCCCGCGCCGTACGGCACGATCAGCCGGATGGGACGGTTGGGAAAGTCCGCGGCTGCAAGCGCACGGCTGGCAGGCATGCCTGCCATGCCGGTAATGCACGCTGCGCCCGCGAGGCGCAGGATGTGGCGTCGTTGCATGGTGTCTCCTTTTATGTTGTCCAAGCGACGGTGTCGGTACGACGGGCAGGCTGTCGCCGGCTGCTACGGCGCGGCCGTGCCGCAAGAGTATGCAACGCGCTGCGCCCGGATGGAGGGGCAGGACGGGTTATCCCTAGTCAGGGCAGTCGGCGCCTTCCGGACGGCCCCGACACTGCCTGGGTCGGTGCAAAGACGGCACTCCTCCCGCTACGCACGCGTGCATTGGCGACGGCAACCGGACCGTCGGCGGTCCTCATATTGATGCGCGAAATGCTTCGTTCTCCGCGTGGCACGCGCTCCCTAGACTGGTGGCGTTCCTTCAACCGGGCGCTGCCGCACGATCGGCCCGTGGCCTTGCCGCGGCGGCGCCGCTTTTATCAGCGTCACGCCTGCCACCATGTCTTCACACCTGCTGTCCCGTGCCCTTGCGTTTCCAATCCTGACCGCGCTTGCGATCCTCACCATGGTCGCGTGCTTGCCGGCGTCCGCGAACGTCGGAGGCTCGGCGGGAGAGCACGGCGTCTGCCCGTCAAGGACAGTGCGTATCGTCGTCCCTATCGCGGCCGGAGGCAGTGCCGACAAGCTGGCACGCACGCTCGCACCGAGACTAAGCGAGAAGTGGGGCCAGCCGGTCGTCGTGGAAAACATCGTGGGCGCCAGCGGCACGCTTGGCGCCGCCCAGGTGGCCAAGGCAAAGGCGGATGGCTGCACGTTGCTGCTCACCGGCGAGGGCGTCACGCTGAACGCGGTTCTGTACAAACACCTGCCCTACGATGCGAGCCGCGCCTTTCGCGGTGTGAGCAAGGCGGTGGTCAACCCGCAGGTCCTCGTCGTTCGTCCGGACCTTGGGGTGAAGACCTTCCGCGAGTACGTGCAATGGGCCAGGAAGCATCCGGGAGAACTTGCGCTCGGCTTGCCGGGCAACGGCGGCATCGCGCACGTGGCGCACGAAATGCTTGGACGCGAACTGGGAATTCGCGTCAACTACGTGCCCTATGGCGGCGGCGGCCCCGCCGTCGTCGACCTGCTCGGCGGGCACATCGACGCCACGCTGATCACCCTTGCCGCCGTGACGGAGTACGTTCGCGCGGGCAAGCTGACGGCACTTGCTGTCACCACGCCCTACCGTTCGAAGGCCCTGCCAGCCGTGCCTACCATGGCCGAGTCCGGTGTCGCGGGATTCTCCGTCGAAAGCTGGCAGGGGCTGCTGGCGCCAGCGGCAACGCCTGACGCGACAGTCGAGAAGATCAGCCGCGACGTCGCCACGGTACTCGATACGCCGGCCGTGCGGCGGCAGCTGGAGGATGCCGGCTATGTGGTGGCCGGTTCCACGCCGCAACAGCTCGATGCCACGCTGGCACAGGATCTTCCGAGGTATTCGGCGGTGATCGCGACGGCGGGGATCGTGCTTCGGTAAGCGACATCGGGCGTACTCCCCTCTCTCCTACCCCTCTCCCGCGAGCGGGAGAGGGGATGTGTGGTCGGTCAATGACGTTCCAGGCCCCGCCTTGGCCTAAAATGGCGGGCATTCGCCTCGCGCGTCCGTTCCCGAACCTGACATTCATGGCTTCCCGCGCCCCTACCGGCGAGTTCGCTGCCCCGCCCGTTGCCGGCACCGCCGCCTTTTCGAAGTTCATGGCCGTGCTTCAACTCGTCGCCGATCTGGACGAACCGACAACCATCGGCGATCTCGCCAAGCGTAGCGGCTATCCGCGCACCACCGTCTATCGCATCGTGGCCGCGCTGGTTGCCGAAGGCATGCTGCGGGAGAACCCACGCAACGGCACGCTGTCTCTCGGCCCTCGTCTGATGCAGCTGGCCAGCCGCAGCTGGGCGCGCTCCGATCTGCGCCTCGCGGCCATCGAAGCGCTGAAGGAATTGCGCGACCTCACCGGCGAGACGGTGCATCTGGCCGTGCCGAACGGCAACACGATGGTCTATATCGAGAAGCTGGAAAGCATCAGCGCGGTGCGGATGGCGTCGCGCATCGGCACCGCGGTCTCGATGCATTCCACGGCGGTGGGCAAGGCGTATCTGGCCGCCCTTCCCGCCGAATCGCGCGAGCGCCTGCTGCCGCGGCTGGACCTGCCCCGGTATACGGAACACACCGTGCAGGACCTGGACGTGCTGCGCCGGCAGATCGAGACATTTGCGCGTCAGGGCTGGTCGGTGGACGAGGAGGAGAATGAAGCCGGCATCTATTGCTTCGGCGGCGCCATCCGCGACCCGCGCGGAGAGCCGCTGGCCGCGGTCAGCATCAGCACCCTGCGTTTCCGGCAGAAGCAGGACAAGCAGGCGGCCTACATCCGCCCGCTGCTGGAGGCGTGCCGGACCATCGAACGACGCATCGCGGAGACGCCCGCGTTCGATTCGGTACGCGAACCCTGAAGCGGGCCGCCGGGCGGCGGTCCCCCGAGAATCAACTCACCAGATAGCCGCCATCGACCGGCACGATGGCGCCGGTGATAAACCCCGCGGCCGGTGAAGCGAGGAACGCGACGGCATCGGCGACGTCTTGCGGCTTGCCCCAGCGGCCCATCGGCGTTCGCTGCAGGATCGGCGCCGACCGCGCCGGATCGTTCTGCAGCGCCTGCGTCAGCGCGGTGGCGATCCATCCTGGCGCGATCGCATTGACGCGGATGCCATCGGTGGCATAGGCGATCGCCAGCGACTTGGTCAACTGCGCCACCCCGCCCTTGCTGGCGGCATAGCCCGGGACCAGACCGCCCCCGAAGAAGCTGAGCATCGATGCGGTATTGACGATCACGCCGCCGGACCTCGCCAGCAGCGGCCGCGCCGCGGTACAGGTTCGCATGGTGCCCGTCAGGTTCACCGCCACCACCTGCTCGAAAACCTCGGGCTCGTGTTCGGCGCCGCGCCGGATAATGCCGGCGCAGTTGACCAGGATATCGAGCGACGGCAAGGCGGAGAACAGTTGCGTCACATCGCCCTCCTTGCTGGCGTCCGATATGACGACGCGTACGCCTTCATCGAGGCTGCCATCGCCGCGGTCCACGCCCGTCGCCGTCACGCTTGCGCCCAGCGCATGCAGCCGGTTCGCGATCGCGGCACCGATGCCCTGGGTGGCGCCCGTGACCAGCGCCGTCTTGCCGGCAAACAGTTCTTTTTGGAATGTCATCGTTACAGGGGCGGTCGGGCCGCCCGTTTCTCCCGTCGTGTCCTTACTTTTGCAGGCCGAGCTTGGCCACCAGCGTCTTGAACATGGCGAAATCGTTTGCCATGGTCCTGGCGAATTCATCCGGGCCGGCGTAGGCGTAGCCCAGGTTCTGCTTCTCCATCATTTCCTTCAGTGCTGGCTCGGCGGCGGCCTTGGCGGCCGCGTCGCGCAGCCGGGCCAACACATCGGGCGGCGTGCCCTTCGGCGCGACGATGCCGCGCCATGTGCCGATCGACAGATCGATCTGCCGCTCCTTCAGCGTCGGCACGGATTCGAAGCCCTTCACGCGACGGTCCGCCATGACCGCCAGCATCTTCAGCTTGCCGGCGGCGACATAGGGCGCGACCTCGGCCGGGCTGACCGCCACCGCATCGACATGGCCGCCGAGCAGCGCCAGCACGGCGGGATTGCCGCCGTTGAACGGGATATGGTTGAACTTGACGCCGGTCTTGTCCTCCAGCGCCGCGGCGGCCAGATGCCAGATCGAGCCATTGCCGGCGTTGCCCACCTGCACCACGCCGGGGTTCTTGCGTGCGGCGTCGAGGAATGCCTCGATGTTGGCGTGCGGGGAATCGGCACGAACGGTGATGGCCGATGGGTCCGCGTTCAACCGCGCAATGGGCGTGAATCTTTCGTAAGTGGTCTTGGTCAGTCCCATATGCGGAATGATGTCCATGTCCGCCGTCACAAGACCGATCTTGTAGCCATCCGGCTTGCTGTTGGCCACGTCCGTCAGGCCGATGCCGCTCGATGCGCCCGGCTTGTTGATCACCACCATCGTTTGCGTCAAATGCTTGCGCGCCGCTTCCGCGAAGGCCCGCGCCAGCGCATCGGTGCCTCCGCCCGCGGCGAACGGCACCACCAGTTCGATCGACTTGTTGGGATAATCGCCCTGCGCCCAGGCGGGAGCGGCCAGCGGCGCGGCAAGCGCGGCCAGCAGGGATAGAGCGAGCGCCCGATGGCATTGGCGTCGGTTCATGATGTCTCCTCTTTGTGTATGACTGCTGCTGTATGACTGCTGCGGTATGACGACTGATCGCGCGGCGCCGCCATCAGTAGGTGGCGCGCCCGCCGGAAAGATCGAACACCGCGCCCGTGTTGAAGCTGCACGACGCCGAGCAAAGCCAGGCCGCCATCTGCGCGACTTCCTCCGGTTCGCCAAGCCGACGCATCGGGCTCTTGTCGATCATGATCTGCACGTGTTCCGGCGACATCTGCTCCAGCAGGCGCGTGCGCACCGCCGCCGGCGCGATGGCATTGACCAGGATGCCGCTTGTCGCCAGCTCCTTGCCCAGGGATTTGGTCAGGGCCAGCACGCCGGCCTTGGCGGCGCTGTAGGCCGAGGCGTTCGGTGTCCCTTCCTTGCCGGCGAGCGAGGCAATATTGACAATCCGCCCAAAACCCGCAGCCCGCATCACCGGCACGACGGCGCGGCACACCTCGTAGGTGCCGATCAGGTTGATGTCGACGATGCGGCGCCACTCGTCGGGGTCATAGTCGTCCAGATTCGCGGTGCGTCCCGCATAGCCGGCGCTGTGTACCAGGCAATCGATGCGGCCGTGCCGGACAACCACGGCCTGCGTTGCCCGCGCCAGCGAGGCGCCATCGCGCACGTCGACGCGGTGATGCTCGCCGGCATCGGCGTCCGGCGGCGCCGACAGGTCCCACACCGAAACAACGGCGCCGTGATTGCGCAGCAACTGCACCACGGCGGAGCCGATGCCGGCCGCGCCGCCGGKGRCCACCGCGACCATGCCGCCGAAATCGAACTGCACTGGCGCGGCCATGATCAGCGGATGAACTGGTTGACGAAGTCCTCGCCGAGGCCGACCTCGGTAAAGTGCTTGCGGCACATGTCGATCTTCGTGAAGACGTCCTCGTAACCCATGCCCTTACCCCACGGGTCGGTGTAGTACATGATCCCGTTCACCTGGAAGTACGTGATCATCTCCTCGACATCGGGCGGCACATACAGCGTGTGCGTTTCACCGGGAGGCTCGAACACATAGCTTCCCTCGGTCGCCTCCCAGTCGTGCTCCAGGTAGCGCCAGCGGCCCTTCAGCACGAAACCGTGGACGGCCTGCGGATGGCGATGCCGGCTGAGCACGCCGGACTTGCGCACCCGCAGCAGGTTCATCCAGTACCCCTGACTGGCGTTCAGGCACAGCGGGCGGAACCACACATTCTCGGCCTGCGGCACCCATAGGCGCTCGTCCGTCGGAATGGCGTTCGGCACGACGATCTCCGGCAGGGCTTCGCGCGGGTTGGGGAACTGGTAGGGAGTCAGCGGGTTGCTGTCGGCGGTATCGAGCGGCATCTTTTGTCCATATAGTGAACAATACAACTACATTATGGACAGATTGTAGCGAAACGGCGCGCCGTGAATGCCCGTGTTAACCCTGTGCGCGCGGGACCGATCGACCGAAAAGCAAGCATGTGGAACGGCTTGGCGCCGGCGCGCATCGGCCTTCGGGAGGGACCTGCAACCTTTATTTAACTTTTCGCACGACTGTGCCTAAAGTTAAAGACGCCTCACGCTCCGCACCGACGCGCGTGATGGCTTATTCCCACA
This sequence comes from Cupriavidus gilardii J11, assembly GCF_007829435.1. Lineage (GTDB taxonomy): Bacteria > Pseudomonadota > Gammaproteobacteria > Burkholderiales > Burkholderiaceae > Cupriavidus > Cupriavidus gilardii_D. The sequence continues at coordinate 40,110 of NZ_VLJN01000066.1, read as the reverse complement.
AGAAAGAAAGGAGACACCATCATGCTGCGACCGCAGATCCGAGGAACCGTCCTCCTGCTCCTTGCCGCCGGAATGCTGGCCGGCTGTGGTGGCGACGACGACCCTCCCGAAGCCAACCAGCCGCCCACGCCGCAACCCGAGGAGCGCCGCCTGCAGGATGACCGCACCTTCGCCATGGACCCCGCGGCCCTGCCTTTCAATGCACTGACGGGTGCGCCCGACGCCGACCGCTGGTGGGGGACGCTGGGGGCGGCAGGCTATCGTGTGGAAGTGCCGAAGAACTGGAATGGCAAGCTGGTGATGTACGCGCATGGCTATGCCGGCACGGGCGCGGCGCTTGGCGTGACCAATCCGAGCATCCGCCGCCATCTTTTGCAGGGCGGCTATGCGTGGGCCGCCTCCAGCTACTCGAAGAACTACTACGACGTGCGTGCGGGCATCGAGGACACCAACGCGCTCGCGCTGGCCTTCACGCAGATCGCCCGCGACAATGGCCGGCCGCTGGACGCGCCTTCGCGCATCTACATCGTCGGCCATTCGATGGGCGGGCATATCGCGGCGGCGGCAGTCGACGAAGAGACCTTCGCCACGGCGAACCACAAGGTCCGATACCACGCCGCGCTACCCATGTGCGGCGTGCTGGGCGACACCGAGCTCTACAACTACTTCGGCGCTTACCAGACGGCCGCCCAGCAATTGGCCGGCTTCCCCGCCACCAAATGGCCGGTCGACAACTGGGCGGCCCTGATGCCAGCGGTGCGCGACGCCCTGTTCACCACCTTCCCCACCGCGACCACGCCGCAGGGCGACAAACTGAAGGAAGTGGTGAAGCATCTGACGGGCGGTCCGCGTCCGCTCTTCGACATCAGCTTCGCCACGCCGATCCAGACCACGGTGTGGGGGACCTTCGGCACCGACGGCAGTGTCAACGGCATCCTTTCGCAGAACGTCGTCAATACCACCGGCATCACGTTCCAGCTCGACAACGATCTGGCCCTGTCGCCAAGCGAGCAGGCATTCAACGCATCGATCTATCGCATCCAGGGTAGCGCGGAGGCAAACCGCTTGCGGCGCGACGGCTTGCGGTGGGTGCCGAAGGCCAACGCTCGTATCGGCGTCCCGGTCGTCACGCTGCATACGCTGGGCGACATGTACGTGCCGTTCAGCATGGAGCAGATATACAAGCGCCGGGCCGATGCCAATGGCACCGCGCAGTGGCTGGTACAGCGGGCGATTCGCGGCATCAGCCATTGCGATTTCACCATCGCGGAGCAGACGCGCGCGTTCGACGATATGGTCAACTGGGAGCAGAACGGCGTGAAGCCGGCCGGCGACGAGGTCCTGGACCCGGCGACCGTGGCCAATCCGAACTATGGGTGCCAGTTCACGGACAACACCGTGGGCGCGGACGATTCGGCGTCCATCGGGCCGGTGCGGTCGCAGTTGGCGACAACGGCGCCTTGCTCGTAGGGGCGCGGCGCTTGCGGCGCCGCCTTGACGGGCCACATATCCGTTCTCCCCGCGGGTGAGGGGGGCTAGGGTGAGGGGCGATGGGCCATGGTGGTTTGCAATGTCACCTGCCCTCTCCCCCGCCCCGCTCCCGCAGGCGGGAGAGGGGAGAAAACCGGTGGCATGCTACAGCCAACGCCTTTCCCAATCAGCTACTACCCCGCGCGAGCGCAAGCGCCTTTCAGGCCGGCGGGCTGCCACCATCCGAATCGTGATCGAGTGCGTCGCGAATGAGCGCACGGCCCTTGGGCGGGGCCGCGAGATAAGCCAGCCATAGCGAGGTGGCCAGCGCCAGACCTGCGACCGCAAATGCGATGACGGTCGTTCCGGCAATGCCGAGCTTACCATCGGACATGGTGTCGTCTCCTGTAGCGTAGGGAAAGCGATGAAGAAGCCGACGCGGCCGCACCCGGCGGAGAACACCGGGGCTGAGCTTGTTCTGCGCCATCGGCCTGGCTTCCATGCCAAAGCAAGGCTTGCGCCACGGGTTCATGCGTGGTCCGGCGCAGGTGCCCATGGGTACGGACGTGGTAAAGATTGCCGGCACGGCGCAAAAATGGCGCTGCCACGCCGCAGGCTGTCATTGAACGAGGGATAATGACCGCGCCATGCTTCCCGACAGCCCCGCCATCCCCACCTTCGACTCGCCGGTCGAAATGCTCACTGCTTGCCATGACAAGATCCGGCGCTTTGCCTCGTTGTGCGACCGGCTCGCCCGCCACACCGCGCTGCACGGCGCCGATGAACAGGCGCGTGCCGCCGCGGCCGGCATCCTGCGCTATTTCACCCTCGCGGCGCCGCTGCACCATGCCGATGAAGAGCAGGACCTGTTCCCCGCCCTGCTCGCGCTGGGCGACGATGGCTTGACCGCTGCCACCCGTGCGTTGGCGGAGGATCACGGCCGGCTGGATGCGCTGTGGGCCCGCGCGCGTCCGTGGCTCGAAGCCGTCCAGCAAGGGGACGCATCGCCAGCGCCGGACGCGTTGGCGCAGTTCGCATCGCACTATGTCGAGCACGCCGCGCGCGAGGAGCGTGAGGTCTTTCCGTTTGCGGCGCGGCTACCCGAATCCACGCTGCGGGCAATCGGCCAGCGGATGGCGCGGCGGCGGGGGGCGTGACCCCCGGCACGGCGGCGGGTGGGTTGATCGGGGCTGAATTGACTGTGACTTCCCTCTCCCCCGCCCTGCGCCGTCACGCGACCGAACGAGCGCCTTCGGTGAAGACGTCCACACTGCCGCCGCGCGCGCCATCGGTAAAGACATCGCGGCCGCGGGCGCCGTCGGTATAAACATCGTAGGCGCGGCCCGGCGTTGCGGAGACGCCCACGCGATCCAGACCCGCCAGCGTGCGGGCGCCTTCCGTAAAGACATCGAACTTGCCGCTGCGCGCGCCATCGGTGAAGGCATCGCGGCCCCGGGCACCATCGGTGAACGCGGACGGCGCGGCGCGGAAGCTGTAGTCATAGGCGTCAGGCGATCCGGTGACCGGGGCGGCCTGCACGGCGCCGGCGGCGGCCAGGGCAACAGCAAGGGCGGAAAGGAAGCGGGTGGCTTGGCGAGCGGTCATGATATTTCTCCAAATTCGTTGATGTTGTTTCGCTATGTTTGCCGCGCTTCGCGCTGCGGCAGTGACTCAACTATAGGGAAGACATGGCGCCCGACGCATGACCAGCATGCAATCATTCATTCAATTTTTTTGATTCCTTGCTCCGCCGGTGGTTTACCTCCTGCGATCCATGGCCCTGCTGAAGCTGGTCCGCGAGGAAGCCAACGGCCAGCTGCTGCGGGAATCCCAGACGGATTACCTGACGCGTCTGGGCAACCGGCGCCGGTTCTTTGAGGAGGCCCTACGCATCATGGATGGCCCGAAGAGGGCAGCGCCCGTCGCCGTCCTGGCTTTCGAACCGTGGACGACTCACTGCCCAAGGGTCGATCCACCCGCCCTATTCCGGCAGCTTTGCCACCACCTTGATCTCGAACTGGAAGCCATACAACCACGTCACGCCCACCGCCGTCAGCGTAGGGTGCGGCGCATCGCCCCAATACTCGGGCACGATTTCCCATATCGCCTCGAAATTCGCCTGCGGGTCGACCATGAAGACGGTCACGTCGATTACATCGTCGAACGTGCATCCGGCTTCGCGCAGGATCGCGTTCAGGTTGTCGAATGCGAGGCGAACCTGCGGGCGCAACTCGGGCTCGGGAGAGCCATCCGGGCGGCTGCCCACCTGTCCGGACACGAACAGCAGGCCATTGGACCGGATCGCCGGCCAATAGCGGTTCTTTTCATAGAGCGCCTGGCGCGTGGCAGACTTGCCGCTACTCGTTTGCGCTTCGCCCGCGTACCTGAAGCGTGCCGGCCGCCCTTCGCATCCACGGGAGCTCGATGGCACCCACCACCGGATCGTCGGCTTTCACTGGACGCGCACCGGCAAGACGGTTCCCTACACGCTGCAACGCGATGGGGAAACGGTCGAGGTCCGCGGCAGCTACGCGCTTGCGGTCGATGATGGCAATGCCTACCTCGCAGCGGGCCTGGCTGGCCTGGGGATACTCTGGCTGCCGAAGTACATGGCCAAGGGGGCACTGCAGCGGGGGGGAACTCGTGCCGCTGTTCGATGACTGGAGCCTGCCGACGATGCCGATCCATATTGCCTTTCCGCCGAACCGGCATGTCAGCCCGAAGTTGCGGGTGTTTATCGAGTGGGTGGCGGACTTGATGGGCAGGCATGCGCCGCTGCGAAGGCGGCAGGCGTCAATGTAGAGGGAGGCGAGCCCGACGCTGATCGCGCGCCGGGCCAAGGCGCAGACTCGCTTATGGCTTGAAGAACGACACCGGTGTCATCAGCCGGTTCTCCTGGCTGATCAGGTACCCCGCCTCGGCGCTCAGCTTCAGATAGTCGCGCCAGGCGGGGTCGTTCTGCAGCGCCTGGCGCTTTGCCTCGCGATCGGCCGCGCTGTCATAGACCCAGATGTGCATATAGCTGTTGACATCCCCGGTCTCGGTCTGCATGTAGGCCAGCGGCTTGCCGAGGTGCCGGCTCTGGATCGCGAAGCCATGCTCGGCATACAGGGCAAGGTGTTTCTTGATGGTGCCGGGTCGGCAGGTGTAGGTGCGAACGTCAAACAGCATGGGTTTCCTCGATTGGTGACGATTGCGTGGAGTCACTCGGCGGTGGCGCCAGACTGCTTGACAAGCAGTGCCCAGCGCGCGACCTCCTGGCTCACGTACTTCTGAAACGCGGGCTGGTCATCGCCGACGGGGTCGGCACCGAGCCCTTTCAGCCGTTCCTTGACCGCGGGGTCGCCAACGCTCTGGACGATGGCCTGCGACAGCTTCTCCACCACGGCGGGCGGCGTGCCGGCCGGTGCGAAAAGCCCGAACCACGAGCGCGCGGTCATGCCGGGGAATGGCGTTTCCGAGAACGCCGGCACGTCGGGCAGAGCGGCGTGGCGCTTGCTGCCGGTGACCGCCAGTGCCTTGAGCTTGCCGGCCTGCACCTGCGCGAGGACTTCCGGCAGGTTGGCGAACATGATCTGCACCTGACCGCCCATCACGTCGTTGAGCGCCTGCGCGCCACCCTTGTAAGGCACGTGCGTCATTTTCGTGCCGGCCAGCGTGCTGAACTGCTCGCCGGCAAGGTGGGACGCGGTACCGGTGCCCCCGGACGCGTAGTTCACGCGCCCGGCGTTGGCCTTCGCGTACGCAGCGAGTTCGCTCGCCGAATTGACCGGCACCGATGGATTCACGACCAGCAGCAAAGGCACCGACGCGAGGTTGGACAGGCCCACGAAATCGCGCGTGAGGCTGTAGCCGAGCTTCTGGTAGAGCGATGCGTTGATGGCGTGGCTGGACGTCGCCATCAATAGCGTGTAGCCGTCGGGATCCGAACGCGCGGCCGACACCGCGCCAATATTGCCGTTGCCGCCCGCCTTGTTTTCCACCACGATCGACTGGCCAAGCCGGGCCGACATTGCCTGCGCCACGGTGCGCGCGATCACGTCGGTGGCACCGCCCGCCGCGAACGGCACGATGATGCGCAACGGACGATCCGGATATTCCGCCATCGCATTAAGCGTAGTGAGGGCCAACGCGGTAGCGGCGGCAAGGCCCCGCAACCGCGCGATTGCTTTGTGCATGTCTGTCTCCTGTGCCTTTTTTTTTCTGGTTCTGCTGGTGTCTTGTGGTGCACCATGAAAAGCAACTTTACGCAGCCGCTGACGGCTGCGTTAGGACGGATCAGACGTTGGATTGGACTTTTTTGCGCGACCTGCCTGCGCCATTTGCCAGCATCATTCGAGCGGGCGGCAATGCTTCCTGCGGAAATCGCCGGGCGTCATGCCGGTCTGCTTCTTGAAGAACCGCGCGAAGTAGGCCGGGTCCTCGATATTCAGCCGAAATGCAATCTCGCCGATGCCCATCTCCGTATTGCTCAGCCAGCGCTTGGCTTCGAGCAACACGCGCTCCTGCACCACCTGACTGGCCGTCCGCCCCACGGTGCGCTTCACCGCATCGTTGAGCTGACGTTCGCTTACACACAGTGCGTCGGCGTATTGGCCGATCGTGGCAAAGCGCAAGTAATGCGTCTCCACCAGCATCGTGAAACGGCGCGTGAGCGCCTGTTGCGGACCGACGCCCCCGGCGCGCTCGCTGTCCGGGCATAGACGCCGCAAACGCGTGAGCAGGATCAGCAGACACGACTGCACGACGTCCCGAAAGCCCGACTGGCGATCGCGCCCTTCCCGTTCCATCTCGAGGAGCAATGGCAGCATATCGTCGTGCTGATCCTCAGTGAGATAGAGGACGCTATTGCCGCGCGTCGTATGGAAGAACGGGAATTTGGCAACATCGTCTGCCCGGGGGAACATCCGCGCAAAGAAATCGGTGCTGAAATTCAGCACGAAACCGTGCGGCTTGACCGAGGACGTCCACGCATGGACCTGACCCGGCGACAGGAAAAACACCGAATGATCGCGCACATCGAAATGCGTGAAATCGAGCATGTGGGTGCCGCGCGCCCGTGTCATCCAGAGCAGGTGGTAATAGTTGTGGCGGTGCAGGAAACCGCGCGGGATATCGTCGCGGTCTTCCAAACGCACGAGGTCGAAATAGAACGAGCCCTCGCCGGCGAAATCGGAGGTTTCGAAAATGGGAAACTCACCGGAGCGGCTGGAGGGAGGGGCTTCGGACAAGATGAAGGTTCCTTGCGGCTGGCGTCGGGTTACGGACGTCATGCTAGCCGAAATGGGCGTATGTATCGCCAGGCCAATGGGGACTGGCTTGCCAACCGCTGACGAACGAGGGTCATGGGCAGGCTTTGCCTTGAGAGCGTATTGGGTGCAGAATGCGTGCATATCCACAGCACAGAGCGAGAGCCATGATGGATTGGTTCCCTATAGTCTTTATCGTGTTTAAAGTTCTCGTGCTCGGCACGGGCATGTTCTTCGCCATCAAGTGGCATTACGATCAAGGCAAGAAGAAATGACGAAACCAGCTGACCGTCGCTCGGAGCGGCGCCGGCCGATCGAACGTCCCCAAGCCCTATCAGGCCGCTGACCGCAGGCCCTTCCACCGTTGTTTGGCCCTCGGGTTTGAGGCCCAGGTCGACAAAGAACGCCTTCACCGCTTCGAGAGCGTCAACTACGATCAGGACGTTGTCCATTCGCTTGACTGTCATGTCCTCCGGTCCCTCTTTCAACGATGTCGACGTGCGGTCGCGAGGCGGTTCAGGAAGCGCGCTATGACGGTGCAGTCCTGACGGGCGCAGCGGTATTAGGGCAGGCGTCCGTTCAGGCTTTAAGCGCACGCTGATAGCGGCCGCTACTGTCGCGACGCCAATCGGTCCCCGCGACACCGGTCAATGGAAGTCGTCCTCCAGTTGACGGCGTACCGCGAGAATGACGACCCTGCTTTCGGCCGGCTGAATTTCATAGAAAAGAACGTAGCCGGAATTTCCGAAAGGAACGCGCCTGTTCCAGTTCATCGCGCAGTGCCTCGTCCACTCCGGTTTGAGGAATGAATGCGATCTTGATGTAGGCAGTGTATTGCAAACGGATTGCGTGCGTCAGCGCTACACACATCGTCCATCACCGCCCAGATGGCTTGTCCTGCACTGCGCGGCTAAGTCGAGACGCATGCTGCGAGCCGGACCTGTGCAGGGCGACTTGGGCCGGACCACATCAAAGCCCCCACATCCATCGAAACACCCGCGTAAAAATGAGTACCGGCTGCCCAGGCGCAAGGCCAGCTCGCAGTGCCGTCGCATCCGAGGGAACCGCGATCAGCGCGACTTCTTGCGAATATCCCGCCTTCGCCTCGTTGCGGGTGAGGCCCGCGTACTGACCAAACTTGGACTCCGCATTCAACAGACGACCATCAGGCGTGACAAACAGCTCATCGAATCTGACCCGCACCGGTTCCATGAAAGGATCGTCCAGCCTTCGCACCTCAAACTCCATCTCCCGGCCTAGCGATACATAGTTGGGGTCCTCCTCCAACAGCTCGACAAGGGTTCTCTCGACACCGAGGATGCGCTTGTAGGCATTGCCTGAACGGCGGAATCCGGGAGGATCAACGCTGACCATCGTCTTGACCGTGCCGCCTGGCGCAAATCCCCCTATTCCGCCCGTCGTGACAAATCCGATCGCGAACATCCGGCTCGTGTCGGCAAGCTCGCGGCCGATGCTGGAAAGCAGGCCCCGCAAATAGGTCAAGGTGCCGGTTGTCTCCATTGTCAGCCCCATCGCGGGAAACAGAGGCGTCATGGATTGGGAAGCTTCCCACTCCGCGCTGAAGGGACTCTTCCTCATGGCGTCGTCAAGCGCGCCTGCCATCTCGAAAGGCGTGTTTTCGATGGCTGCAAGCAGGTTCCGCCATGGGAGAAGCAATTTATTCATGACGAAGTTCAATGCGGAGCTTCCCGTATCCATCTCCGTGATCATCGGGATCGGCGAGTGTCGCGTTGTCGGAAATACCCATTCGGTTTCGGTGAAGGCGGCCCGTTCCTCGCGGACGGGAGCACGGCGTTCGGGTCGTTGCGCATCCCAGTTCCAATCCAGTAAGTCGGCGGGTGGAGCGACGTCGGAATTGAACGGAGAAAAGTCACGGCTGGTGCGGTATGGGCGTACGCCAGGCGCGTACACGTTATGACCGTCGCGCTCGGGACGTTGGCCAGACACGTAGACCGTGGGAATGTCTTCGTCATTCTCTGCCGATGGTTCCGGTTGCGTGACCTGCCTGGCGCCGCGAGTTGGCGCTGTGGGCGGCTTGACTGGAGTCGGCGGTTTGGATGGGGGGCGTCCGACATCCAGCTGAATCTCCTGCCCCGAAACGGGGTTCGTCGGTGTAAGCCACCAGAACTGGTCGCCCCGCCGATCCGGTGGACTGCCAAAGACGTAGACTTCCTCGACAGGCGTCGTTGGCGAGCGGGCGGAATATGGATCTCCGGGATCGAGGCGATCGAGCGTCCGGCTGCTCTCATTGCCGGAATGCCCCGGCGAACCTCCCCTTCCCGTTGTTTGCGGTCGACCGTCTTTGCCCTGGCTATCCGGATCCAACCAGGAAAAGTTTGAGCCGCCGCCCGGACCGGGAATGCCGAACACCACTCCCAGGTACTGGCCAAGGGGTCCGGCGTCCTTCAGAAAGGATTGGGCGGCGGCCCACCCCAGGAAAAAACCGCCAGCGTTCCCCCTGTCCCTGTCCTTCTCGCCGCGGATCACCACTTCGTCCATGATGCTCAGACCTCGACGGAGGTGCCCTTGAAATCGAAGTTGTAGTTCAGCGGGAGAATCGGGTCGCCGTCCGCGGTCCGGTTGGAGCACTCGATCAGTACATCCCATTGCTCATCTACGGCGTCATGTCCGCGAACCGCCACCAGCGTGCCGTCTGTTATCGCAGGTTGGGTACCAGGAGAATCGAAGAGCGTCGTGGTCACCGTGATGGCGCTCCCGACGCGCAGCGGACCTCGGTATTTTATGGTTCCAACCAGATACACCCTCTCGTCGTTTTCCACGCGAATGACTGGCTGGCCAGCCCTCACATAGTCACCGACGCTGCGGAAAACCCCGGTGACAAGACCATTGAACGGCGCGATAAGGAAGGTGTCGAGATACTTGACCTGCAGCTTCTTGATCTGCTGGTCGATGACGTGGAGTTCGTTGTACAGTCCCCGGTCCGTCCGGTACATCTCGCCCTGTCGCCACGCGTTCAGATATTCCTTGCGCAATCCCACTCGCGCGCGAAGATAGCGTACGGTGTTTTCTATCGAGGGCAAACGGAAATCAATGAGATCCATGGTCTGGTCGCTGATTCCCTCGAACTGGACATGCTGTGCCCCCGTATACTGCGTCGCCTTGTTGTCGTTGGTGCTTTTCTGAAGTCTGATGACCTTGTCTTCGAGCCCCGCTTGCTTGTATGCGTCGGCCAAAAGGTTGTTGAGGCGCTTCGACTCCTCCTCGAGTTCGGTCAGCAGTATCCACTGGGGCGCCGTTGCATCATTGGGATCGTCCCAGAATATCTCCCGCATCTTCGCTATCGCGTCCGGCGAGTACGTCGACAGATACGAGTTCCATCGCATGCTGACGGCGGTGTCCACGTCCACCGCTTGCGGCTCATTGCGAAGGGAGGAAAGGACGAAGTTCGCCACGCCGTTGTAGATGGCATTCGAGTTGTATATGAGCCGACCGGAATCCTGCGGGTCCGTCTGGTCAAGCAAGGGGAACAGGGACTGTCCGAGGTCCAGACCCTGCACCATCTGCCCCACCAGATTGGCCGGCTGGTGGCCAATCACGCCATCGATCGGAAAGCACAGATCGACGGATTGGATGGGACGGACGCGGAGGTTTATTGCTTTTCCCGTTGCCATGTTTTGCCTCCTGGGTGAAGGTGGCCCGCCCCGGTTCTGCTTCCCTTAATCCTGCGATCCCAGGTGCGGAACGAGGATGGAGCACGCCAGCGAGGTATCGGTGGAACAGATTGCGGATACGCCGCGAAGGCCCCGGAGCGGAAGCGTCCAGCATTCGCCGGGTTGAAGGGTTCCCAGCGCTGTCACGCCACCGGCGACGTTCTCGGAGCGCAGTTCGACCGGGTCGCCCAGTGCGTCGTTGTTGATAACAAGAAGCAGGGGGTACTCCAAGTCGATGTGGATGTCGCTGGAACCCCACGCGTATGTTTTGCCTCGGACCCTGACGACGTAGTTGTGCATGTGTCCTCACCTTTGTCGGGCCGCATCATTTTTTGGCGACTCACCGCAAGACGGCGAAGGTCGGCGGTTCGACACATCAGCCAATGACGGTTCATGGGCGAGCCTGACCATCGATACCAAATGGATTCAACATAGCAGCTAGCCGACAGCAGGCAAGGAAAATGCACCGACCTCGCCATCGCTTCTGGCAACGGAGCCCCACCCCTCCTTCGCGGGGTGTCCATTGCACTCCCGCTTGACGTTATTTGACCCCTGCTAATCCACAAAAAACTGGAGAGAAAGTCATGGGTCGCAGTTACCTAGTCGCGCTAGTGCTTGGCGCCAGCATTCTGGCCGGCTGCGCCACCGTCCAAAAGCCGATCCCGGCTACCCCCGCGCTTTTTGACAACAAGGATCGCGCAGTTGCTATTGCCATCGAGAAAATGCCGGAGCCGGACCAGATCATGCTCGGGAGCCAGGGGCTGCTGGACATCGCGATCAACCGTGCCAACGCCAAGGCCATTGTCGATCGGCTGCGGACCCAGGACTTCACCACGGTAAGCGGCCTGCCGGAATCGTTCCGCAAGGGCCTCGAATCGCGACAGATCAAGGTCGTCATGATCAACGAGCCGCTCGTAACCGAAGATATGCCAAGTTCACGGAAGGTTCGGGCGAAGGCATAGCGCTGCGCGACTATCGCCCGTTGGCAAAGAAGTACAACGCCGACAAGTTGCTGCTGGTCACGGCCCGCTCGCTGGGCACGATCCGTAGCTACTACGGCTTTCTGCCATTGGGCGCACCACAGGGCTATGTCGCGCTGACGGGTCAAATGATTGACCTCTCCAGCAATCGACTCGAATGGTATGAACAGGTGGAGAGCTATACAGCTGCGAACGGCGAATGGGATCAGGCGCCGGACTATGAAAACCTCATGCGTGCCGTCGATGAGAGCACTCGGGGGGCAGTGGCGAAGCTCCGGGGCCAGTTCTTCATGGAGGAGGACACGGCGGGTGTGCCGCGGGTGGCGGGGGATGTCGGGGGGTCTTCGGCTCAGTAGGCATGTCGAGCGTATCGGACATGTGGCGCTCAGCGATTGTTCGAATCGATGAAGTCGCTGCCAAACCGACTTTCGCGCGCGACCCCTGCCGTTGCGGCCGACGCCAGGCACGGAAGATGGTTTGGCGACGCTTTCGTGCCGCATCCACTGGACGGCCGGGGCTTCAAATCTTGCAGGCCGCGTCGGCGCGCTCGATGTCCTCTTTTGACCACGTCGCCCGAGCCTTCAGCAAGACCTCCTTTAATTGTTGAGTCGGCGGGGCCTCATGGCCTTGCGAGGCCTTTTCGAACGCCAACAGGGATGCTTCGTCATAACTGGAGATTTCGCTCAGCCATTGGCGAATCCTTGGCTCAAGCTCACGAAACTTTGCCTCCATCGCCTCCTTGTCGGCACTGACACTGTCCAACTTTCCGCGAACAGCCAGATAGCAATTGAATTGCGCAAAGGCCGTGCGCGCATCCAACAAGTCTGCGAGAGCCTGGGATTTGACTCTAGTGCGAATGCCATCGACGCGAGCCTCTCGAGCTTCGTGGGCCGCCCACCATGCGAAGCCTGCGGAGGCGAAGGCAATCAGGAGCGAAATGCCCGCCAAAAAGTTGTGAGGTTCCCGGCCTCTTGCCACGCCGGTATTGCGGTTTCCATTATTCTGAGTCATCGCGCGTAACTATGGAGATTGATCGTCACCCATTGACGGCACGCCGAGCCGAAATGTTTAGGTCGTCAGTCAACAACTTCCGACCGTGGCCAGCGGCCGATTCTCAACTCTGCTGTCGTTTGCAATCGCATCGAAGAGGTACGCTAATTACAGACCAACGGCCTACAGAGACTTTCGCCATCCCCGCCCTCAGAGGATTGCCACAAGACCTTAGAGCTTTGTCTCCCTTTGCGATGGTGTGTGAAAGTTCTTCCTTGTGCTGAGACCCGGGATGGTCATTTGCTGAGGTTTCTTGAATGACGGCTTCCGACCCTTAGCGGTCAGTCGCACTGAGGGAGGACGTTTGAACGTTTGAGCGGCGTGGAGTGCGAAGCCTGCAGCCAAACTGTCGCGCGATGGGGGTGGTAGATTACGCTGCGGGCTCGATTTGGGACTTCAACTCAGGTTCAGGCGTTTCCCCTGGAACAAGACAGTCTGTGAGAATCTCCGCCTTAATGCGCTCTGCTTCGCCTGCGATGTTGTCGCCCTTCTCGTTCAACGTGAACGTGTATCGGCACACACGAGCCGAACCGGGAAGCTCCTGCGGCAGATGTGATATCGAGACAATTGCGTCTTTTACTTCGATCATGAACCTCTTGCCGCTTAGTGTGGGCTCGGACATCAGAAAGGTCTTGAGCGTCTCGTGCATCCATTGATCAGCGGGCAGCAACACGCGACTGCTTTCATATTTTGGTCGTTCAGCCTCACGTCGCTTTCGTGCAAGTGCTACCTTTTGCCTCGTCTCTTCGATATCCAATGTTGCCAAGAATTCTTCGAGCTCTTCAATGGTGGAGACAGTCGTTCATGTAGAAGATTGCCGTCAGTTCGTTCGGTGAGCCAAATCGATGTTGGAGGGCGTTGCGCTCATCGATAAGCAGTTCTAGCTTGTTCAGATACGGAACCGCGATCTTCTTTGTTCCGAGGAGTTCGATGCACCCGTGGATCGTGATCGTTTCCTTCGGGTTCTTGTAGATCGACTCGCCACTGTCAAGGAGCATGTCCTTCAGCAGAAGTTCGACAGAGTTTGATAGATGAAGGATTACCAGCTTTCGGTCGAGTTCGCTCGTGCCGTTGAAGTGAGTTATGGCGTGCCCAAAAAGCTCCATTGAGCTTTGGAATAGTGGAGATTCAATGGCCATCGTATTCCTTCATAATTTTAGTAACGACTGCATTCGACCTCATCTATGAGCCTGATGGAAGGCGGCCAGACCACAAGGCTTCCCAAACGGTGCTGGATCATACGCCGCGTGGGCACACCGTGCCACCCTACGAGTGTCCGACATCGGCACAACAGCAAAGCGACCGCTCATGGCCGGTCTCAGGGTTCGTCGGCGGCAGAGGAACTTCCGACCCTTAGCGGTCAATCGATTCGCCAAGTTGAAAGACGGAATAGCGCTCAACTTGGGACTCTCGACGTCGTACGAGAGTCCTTTCTCACGTGTCCAGAGAGATAGTCTCCCAATCGTCCTTCGAGAGCATCCACTCAAGAGCCCGGCGACGTTCAGTGACCACGTGCAACTGAATCTTCGGCGATCTTGCAGGGGCGTCTACGGTGCACCAATGGAGGCAATACGCCAGGTCAAGCATCGAGACCAATTCGTTCCTGGACCGTAAGTGGCAACCAGTGATGAACCGGAGAGATGACTCCTCGTTGCGGAGGTCGGGATAGATCGTGACCAAATTGGAGGGAAGCGCTTGGTCGAATTGAAGCGTCGGCGCATGGCCTAGCGCCCAGGCAAAGATCCCCAGTCCCTCGACTTGCGCTTGAAAGGGCGATCCGCCCACAGAGCCTGCATCCTCGACAAAGGACTCTTCGGCAGCGGACAGCGCTCCATACAGTCCTTCTCTTTCCAGCCAGGATCTGCCGGATGCACTATCAAGCCCGTATGAGATAGCAACGACTACGCTCAGCGCGAGGGCTCGCTTTTCTACGTCTTGTTGAGGCCGGGGCTGCAATAAGTCGCAATCGATCAGGGGAAGCGGCGGCGTACGAGAGTAGCCTAGTCGCTCAGCTTGGAAAAGCGAGTGATCACGGATGACGCTGGCTTGCATATGAAGATCCGCTTGTTATGTCTATTTGCAAATACTAAAACATGCGTCAATTCGCTCGCGATTCGGTGAGTTGCCGACAACGTCGGTAGCGGTCAGCCGGATCGGCTCACCCTATGTCGCATCATGGCCGGTTATGGACGGTTGTCTCTGACAGATCCGAAGCCGTCGCTCAAATCTCCGTGAACGATCCACGCGACGTTTTACACCGGCATTCAGTTACGACAATCCGGTTGCATAAGCGCACGGTTTATCAACAGTTGTACACCGTCTGGCCGTTCCTCTGGATAAGTGTCAATGTACCTGCGAACTGCGCGTAGTTCGTCATGCGCGGAGTGCTTTCCTGATTCAGGGCAAACTAGTCCAAGCGTACGTCCATATTCAGCGCTTCCATGAATGTATCCGGTCACGTAAACCGCAAGTCGTGAAGACGCATTGCCGGCAAGCGCTTGATCAAGACCGCGCGTCAACTCGTCGATGGTAAGCGCAAAGCAGTTCTGCATCACCATCAATGCGAAAGCAAGGCCGAGGACTATTTTTTTGTACAGTCCGATTAGAGAGGCGTCGCGGCTCATTTGAATGCCTATAGGAATTGGGTGCCTGATACAACCTGTACTTGCATTGTCCCCATAACGGCGCGGACGTCGACTGGCCGCTCCTGGCCGAGAACGGACTGAAGGCCCTGGAGACCGTCGATATCCAATTTTAGATGGCTAATTTGGCCTTACCGGATCATCCCTTTGTGTGCATCTGTTTCAGGCGCGAATATCTTCCGCTGCACGTACCTGCGCCGGGCGACTGCAGTGCTCATCATTTTGGATCGTCAAATATGGCCCGCGCAAGCTTCTCCAAGAGCGGTAGTGGAAGCTTCAATGGCTTTGCCTCAGCGTCATAACCCCCCCCCGTGCGCGCAATACGAACAATGGCATCATCTCGAATGTACTGACTAGGCACGGACCTCGTGTCCTTGTTGAGGCGCGCGGAGCCAATAGCCCACACAGAAATGCAGAAACAAATGGCCACGGCGAAGGCAAATGTGATGGCGGGTCGAGAATGGGGCGGACTCGTGTACACTGCAAAGAAGAAAACCTCCAGCACAAAGAGGCTTAGCCATGGGACCACGCTCCAGGCGTACGGGCTCTCAAAGAGTCGGTCTTCGAAGATGGCGAAGATCCATACAGCCACGCACAACAGGAGAACGAATCGGGCCATCGACAAACTTTGGGCGAATCCGATGTCTTTCGCGGCCTGTACAAACGCCGCCGAATCATTACGGTCCACATGCTTCGAGAAAAACTTCTTCAAGAGCGCGAAGCCCACCAACATAATTGCCGGCACGACTGTGACCATGAAGCCCGAGTAAATGTAATGTCTAACGCCGAGGGTAGAAAGCGCCGATAGCCCCAAAGCTGAAAAGTACGACGCCTCGTATACCAATCCAGCGATAAGAAAAACTGCAGCCAACAATATGACTACGGCAGTACTGCTCAAGAGCTTTGACATTGCACGATTGGCCTTCTAGGGAGCTAGCGATGGATTGTGTGTAATCTAGGCGTCCTTGTCGAGTGGCTGGTTCTGGCCGCTCTCAAACACCGGCACCCCAGTTTGTGTGCGCGGGGTCTTCCGGAAGCACCCTATCCTTCGGGAGCCGCTGACATCAGTCTCGCATTGGCAAATCGCGTCCTTATGCGCCAGCAGAGTCGATTCTGTTGACCGATCCCCAACCCGTGATCAGCACACAGGTCATGGATGAAGTCACGCTCGTGCTGCGGCGGGAAATGGGGCTTGAATGGTCCGAGATCAACGCCTTGATGAGCGATGTGGAGGAATTCTGCGAGGTCGTGCCGCTCACGCTGGACATCCACAAGGAGGCGCGGAGCATCGCTGAGCATTACGGCTTTCAATTCTACGATGCGTGCATCGTTGCATCCGCGCTCGTCGAGGAATGTGAGGTGCTCTACACCGACGACATGCAACACGGTCAGG
Organism: Cupriavidus gilardii J11; assembly: GCF_007829435.1. Taxonomy (GTDB): domain Bacteria; phylum Pseudomonadota; class Gammaproteobacteria; order Burkholderiales; family Burkholderiaceae; genus Cupriavidus; species Cupriavidus gilardii_D. Next base: position 23,634 of record NZ_VLJN01000066.1, on the reverse strand, counting down.
TCATATATGACCGGCTGACGGTTATCAATCCCTTCCTGTCCCCGAGGTTCTACCAAGAGCCGGAGATTTGACGGGACCGTCAAGAGACGTTCACTAGCGCGCCTTGCCACTGGCGCATTGAAGACTGGAACTATCCAACCGACGCCCGCAAGTACCGCAGGCGCTCCCGTTCAAGCCGTTCAAACTCAACGTTGTGCAGCCTCAGGTAGGCTGCACGCCTTTCGCAGGGCTGGATGTGAAGGTCGGGAATGGGGCCGAGCCTTTCCAGGTCACGTTCCGTTATGCAGTCGGACACCTGCACTTTGCCATCGGGCCGGAAGGTAATCAGATAACGATCGAATAGCGCGTCCAGGTTGGCGGACAACAACAGCCCGTTCTTCGGGTCGAGCCTTTGCGCGCCATTGGAGCGCCTCCAAGGCACGATATGAGAGGCTCGCAGCGCGGGAAGGATAGTCAGCCGCGTGGCGGCGCACGCGTTTCCGAACTCGCGCTCCAAGTCGGCGCGAAACTTTCCTTGTCCAAGTCGGACAGCCACTTCGGCCATGCGATCGGTTTCAGATTTCGACGTGTCCTGCAGGATGAAGCGCACGTCATCCTGGATTTGTTCCGTATCCCGGTTGCCCGTCGACGGGAAGAACACCTCATCGATTCTCCTCGCCCAGTCACGCATGAGAAGCAGACTCGTCCGTTCGTCCTTGACCCAAAGATATGAACCGCTGGAGTCGCTATAGACGTACAGCTGGTCCGGGTCACAATCATGTTGGCTGGCGAAAGCGTGTTTATCGAATCCTGCAGGGGCCCTGGCGACCGAGAGAGGTCCGCTGTCCTTCGCAAACCGGTACAAGCAGGCATATGGCTGTTTTCGACCCCACAGGTTTTCGCTCATCAGCCCGATATAGATGCCGCGCCAGGTAATACGCAATGTTTTACGCTGTTCCCTTGTCGGGCCCTGCGATGTGGCACCGATCGCGAAACCATCCGCTTCCAGGGCGCGGATGACGCTCATGGCAAACTGATTTGGCGGGTTGCCCGTATAGTTCGAAAGGTCAGGCATGGAACGGATCGAATCTGAAATCCCGGACGTCCGGTACTGGCACGGGAAGGGGCGTTAAAAAACAAAAGGCGACCGCCCCAGCGGTCGCCCTCCCAGTCAGCACACCCCTCAATCCAACGTAATCTTCCCCGCCTTAACAATCTCCGCATACCGCGCCGTATCCCGCTCAATCAACTTGCGGAATTCCTCCGACGTCCCCGCTACCGGCACAAAACCAAGGTCCGTCAGCTTCTTTGCGACGTCGGGGCTGTTGGTCGCCGCGGCAATCGCCTTTGCCATGCGATCGACGATGGGCTGCGGCGTGCCGGCCGGTGCCAGCAATCCGGTCCAGGAGCTCATGACAAAGCCGGGGAAGCCGGATTCCTCCATCGTTGGAATATTGGGCTCGCCGGGCCAGCGTTTTGCCGAGGCGACCGCCAGCGCGTTGATCTTGCCGGCTTTGACATGCGGCATCGGCACGAGCAGCGGATCGAACGCGATCGATACCTCGCCCGATACCAGCGCCGGCAGGATCGGCGCGCTGCCGTTGTACGGCACGTGGGTCATCCTGAGCTTGGATTCCATCGCCAGCCGCTCGCCGGTCAGGTGGGCCGAGCTGCCGACGCCGCTGGACCCGAAGGTGAGCGCGTCCGGGTTCTTCTTGCCGTAGGCGACCAGTTCAGCGACGTTCTTGACCGGCAGCTTCTTGCTGGCGAACAGGAACAGCGGCAGCTCCGCCATCTGGGCGACCGGGACGAGGTCGGTCGGCTTGTAGCTCAGCTTCGAGTACAGCGACATGTTCGCGCTGTAGGCGGCGAGGACGGACACGAAGGTATAGCCGTCCGGCGCGGAGCGTGCGGCGACGCCCACGCCCAGCGTGCTGTTGGCGCCGGGCTTGTTCTCGATGATGATGGGCTGGCCGAGGCTTTGGGACACCTTCTCGAACACGACACGCGATACGGTGTCGGTCGAGCCGCCGGGGGTGTAGGGGACGATGACCTTGATCGGCTTGGCGGGCCACGCTTCGGCCGCTATCGATGCTTGTGCCAGGGACAGGCTTGCAACGAGGATGGACGCCAACCGTACGGCGCCAGGCACATATTTCTTGATGCTCACTTCTTGTCTCCACTTCTGGTTTTACCGAGCCATTGTTTTGCTCGGCAGGCAATTATGCGCGAGGCAGCAGCCTGAATCACGGCATCGGGCATATCCGTTGTGCGATAGCCGGACAGAATTGTGTCGACGGGCTTGACGGGCACGTCATCGGCTCACCTACGGCGGCGGCACGGAACGACGGGAAGCAGTCCGTGCCGCGCGTTAGCGCGGATGCGGGCAACGCTTGTCATATGCCGCGGAGATATTAAGATGCCGCGATTCAAGGAAGCCCTCATGAAAACCATCCGCTGGACACTCGGCGCCATCGTGCTGGCGATCTCCCAACCTGCCATGGCGGCGCGTCCGCTCATCACGGACGATGCAAGGCTCGTCGATGCGAAGTCGTGCCAGCTGGAGTCATGGATGCAGGTCCAGTCCGGCGGCAATGAGTACTGGGCCTTGCCCGGCTGCAATCCCACCGGCAATCTCGAATTGACACTGGGCGGATCGATGCAGCGGGCCGATGGACGCTTCGATGCCAGCAACGTCCAGTTCCAGGGCAAGACGCTGTTGAAGCCGCTGCAAAGCAACGGTTACGGGATCGCACTGGCGGCCGGCCTCGTGCATCATCCGAACGCCGAATCGAAGCGCGTGGCCGGCAATGTGTATGTCAACGTCCCGGTGTCGCTGTCATTCGCCGATGACCGCTTTGTCTTGCATGTGAATGCCGGCGCCAGGCGCGACACCGAAGCGCGGCAGGACCGCGTGACATGGGGCGTGGGCAGCGAAACCCTGCTTCATCCGCGCGTTTACCTGGTTGGGGAAACGTTCGGCGAAAACAAGGGCCATCCTTCCTTCCAGGCGGGCCTGCGCTTCTGGGTCATCAAGGACCGGGTGCAGATCGACACCACCTATGGCAATGCATTCGGCGGCGGCGCGGCGCAGCGGTTCTTCACGATCGGCCTGCGGCTGCTATCCCCGGCGTTCCTGCCGTAGCCGGAACCATATCGGCTGCGGGCCGATGCGACAGGATTGGTGGATGCCGGGCCCCTATTGCCGCACCCTCGCGGCACGGGCGGCGGCCGGTTTGCGCGGCGCCGTCCCGGCGCGGGCGCGTGCCCCGTCGATCAGTGTCCTAACCATCTGGTCCGCCAGCCGCTCGCGCGCCTGCTCGTTGGCATCGGCATCGGGCCGATACCAGATCAGCGACCAGTGGATGCCGCCCAGCAGGGTCTTGACCGCGATGGAGATGTCGAGATCCGCTGCCAGCGAACCGTCCAGTTGCGCGGCCTTGGCCTGGTCCTTGAACAGTTGCTCGAAGCGGTCACGGCTGGCGATCAGCTCGTCCAGCACCTTGCGCTGCGCCGGCGTGGTGGCGCCGAACCGGTGCATCTGGACGCCTTGGACGACGACGCTCTCAAACGTATGGTGCTCCAGCACGGCCAGCGCGTGGGCACGCAACATGGCGGCCAGCACGGTGATGCCATCGCCCTTGGTGCCGCACGCCGGTTCGACCGCCGCGAACAGCAGCCGCATGCCCTCGCGGTGCACGTCGAAGAACAGATCGATCTTCGATGCATAGTGGTGGTAGACCCGCCCCTTGGTCGAGCCCAGCCTTCGGGCGACATCATCGATGCTGGTGGCGTGAAACCCCTGCTCCATGAAGCATTGGGCGGCCTGGACCAGAATCTCGTGCTTGCTCGGGGTCATCGGTGAAGGATCGGATCGAAGGGAACATCAGGTGCCGACACGCGGACGGCCGTCGGATGAAATCCGCGCAATCGTACCGCATCCCCTGCCGGGCCCGCCAACGACGGGCATCGATTCATGTCCCGCCCACGCCGCGCCGGATATCGTTGAACATCTGCCTGGCGTACTTGCGGAAGTCCACTTCGAGCGTATAGCGCGCGGAACCGACGAAGCGCCGGGACACATAGTCGTGATGGGCGCGGATTTCCGCGTGCATGCGTTGCGGGTCGGGCAGCGCGATATCGTTGGCCAGCACGGCGGCGATCCATTTGCCCTGGATCTCCACCAACGGGATGGTGGGCCCGATCGGCTGGACGAGGCCGGCCATGAACAGCCCCGGCCGTGCCGGTGGCACGATGCGGCGATAGAGGTCGACCTTGCCATCGTCGACGGCGAACACGCCGCGGTCCAGGAACGGGAAGCTGCTCTTGTAGCCGGTGGCGTGGATGATCACGTCGACCGGCTCGCGCGTACCGTCCTCGAACGCGACGTGATCGTGCTCCAGCCGGCGGATATTCGGCTTGATGCGGATCCAGCCATGGCCGCAATACGGAATCAGCTCCTGGCTCAGCGTGGCGTGCTCCCGCCAGATCGAGTGCGCGGGTTTGGGAATGCCGACGCGCGACTGGTCGCCTGTGACGAGATAGGCGAGCCAGCGCACCAGCGTCCGGGTCGCGCGTGTCGGCAGATGCAGCCGCCGCGAGAAGAACGCGGACCAGCGATCGGTGGGATGCCCCATGATGTATTTGGGCATGATCCACGCGCTGCGTCGCGTCGACAGGAAGGTCCGCTTCGCCGACTTGCAGACATCGACCGCGATATCGACGGCGGAGTTGCCGATGCCGACGACCAGCACGTTCTTGCCCTGGTAAGGCTCTGCGCTGCGGTAGTAGTGCGAATGCAGCTGTTCACCGCCAAACTCGCCGTCGAACTGCGGCAGGCGCGGGTCCCACAGATGGCCATTGGCCACGATCACCGCGCGATAACGACGTTGCGTGCCGTCGGCAAGCGAAACGCACCAGCTGCCGTCGCCCAGCGGCTCCACCTTGTCGACGCGGGTGTTGAAGCGGATATGGGACCGGATACCAAACCGGTCGGCATAGGCTTCCAGATATTCCAGCACCTCGTAGTGCGACAGGAAATCCGGATAGCGGTCCGGAATCGGGAAATCGGCATAGCCAAGGTTCATCCGGCTCGTATCGATATGCAGGCTGCGATAGGCCGACGACATGCCGTTGTCGTTCTCGTAGCGCCACATGCCGCCGATGTCCGAGCCGATCTCGAAGCAATCGAAGGCGATGCCCTTCTCCTTCAGGGCCTTGGCGCAGGTTACGCCCGAAGAGCCGGCACCGACGATGCAGACGGGCAAGCTCGCGACATCGACCGTTTCACCACTGTCCGTCGCTGTTCCCGCCGCTCCCGCCATTGCCGAGGACCGGTCTTCGCGAAGCGCCGCGGTCATGCCCGCCCCCGATTGCGCAGATACGAAGCGATGATGTCGTCGAAGGATGCATCCGCGCGCAGGCCCAGCGCAATGGCATCCGATGACGTAAATGCCTTGGGCCAACCGTCGACAACGCGTTGCAACGCGACCTCTTCCGTGAAACGGACGAGGTTCGCCACGTCGTCGCCAGCCACGCGTCGCAGCGCGTCAACCATGTCGGCAACGCTGACCGTCAGCGACGGCAGGTTCAGCGCGCGGGCGTGCGGCAGGCGGTCCGCTGCCACGTCATGGATGGCGATCAGCGCATCGGCCACGGCCTGCGCGGAGGCGACCGGCATATGCGTGTCGGGCGCCAGCCCGCATGTCACCTCGCGGCCGCCCAGCGGTTCTCGCACGATCGCGGCAATGCGGTCCGACACGGTCGGCGACGGGGCGCCATCGCGGATCAGCACGATCGGCAGTCGCAACGCCCTGCCGTCAACGGCGCCGCGGCGGCTATAGTCGGCGAGCAGCAGTTCGGACATCGCCTTGTGCGTGCCGTAGGTCGTGTCCGGTTCCGCGCGCAGATCGTCCCCGACCGTCGGCGGAAGCCGACCGCCGAACACGGCGATCGAGCTTGCCAGCACCAGGCGCGGCGGCTTGCGACATGCGGTGATGAAGCTTCGCAATGCCTCGACGTTGACCCGGTATGCGGCCGCTTCGTCGGCCTCGGTCTGCAGGGTCAGGCTGGCGGCAAGGTGAAAGACGCTATCGGGTTCGAGCGCGGCAAGTTGCCTGACAAAGGCGGGATCGGCCAGATCGCCTTGCAGCAAGGCGATCTGGCATTGCGGCGGGGACGATGCTGCCACGGACGTCAGCTCACTCGGACGTACGGTGGCCTGATCGGCGAGTATCAGTTCACGAATTGGCTGTGGCGTGCCGCTGGCGTCGGTCAGGCATCCGTTGCGCGTCAGCGCGCGTTGCAGCGCGGTACCGATGAAGCCGGCCGCTCCGGTGATGAGTACCCGCATGTAGTTGTCTCCTTGGTGGGGCGTTGGTTGCCCTCATTTTTTTGAGAACATACTACTTAGTAGGTTGCCGGGCGTCAAGGATTGGGGGAAGGTGGATGGACCAGCTAGTGGGGCATGGAGATGGTATGGCCGCCCTCCAGCTCCACCGATTGCCCTACCGCGCCACGCGGCTGCTGTCCCTCACCACCAGCATGCAGTCCAGCTCCTGAACCTGCGGCACGGTCTGCGTCGCGCCGTCACGCAGCGAGGCCACCACGATTTCCAGCGCGCGGCTGCCGATGGCATAGGAGTCGGGTCGCACGGTCGTCAACGACGGCGTGGTGACGCCGCCCAGCGGCGTGTCGCCGAAACCGGCGATGGCAAGATCGCCGGGAATGGACAGCCTGTGCGCGGGCGCGCGCAGGATGGCCGTGATCGCCATATTGTCGTTGGCGAAGATCACCGCCCGCGGCCGCTCTTCTGGCGGCAACGCGGCGATGGCCGCCATTGCTTCCCGGCCCGCCTCCACATCGTCGGTGGCGCTGGCGCGCCAGATATCCGTGGCGAGGCCGGCATCGCGCATCGCCTTCGCATAACCCTCGCTGCGCCGGATCGCACGGCCGTCCTCGGTCAAGCCGTTCAGCACGAAGCGGATGCGCGTGGCGCCCTGCGCGATGAAGTGGGCGGCCAGCATCCTGCCCACCAGCAGCTGCGAGAAGCCCACTTGATGGAAGGGGCGGCCGGCATGCACTTCCCATGCTTCCACGATGGGGATTTTCAGCGTTGAAAGCAGCGCATCGGCTTCCGGCGCGTGGTCGCTGCGCGTAACGATCAGCGCGCGCGGGCGCCAGCCCGCGAAGGTGCGCAGCGCGCGGGCCTCCGACTCGCGCGAAAAATTGCTGTTGGCCAGCAGCAGTTGCAGACCGTTGCGCTCCGCCACGTCCATCATGCCGCGCACCATGTCGGCGAAGGTCGGGCTGGTGACGTTCTGCATCACGGCGCCGACCACGCCGCCCTGGTTGGTAGCCAGGATGCGCGCGACCTGGTTCGGCACGTAGCCGGTCTGCTCGATCACGCGCGCCAGCTTCTCCCGCAGCGCCTCGGATACGCGGTGCGGCTCGTTGAAGTATCGCGACACGGTGACCGACGACACGCCGGCGAGCGCGGCGACATCGTGGACGGTGTAGGTGCCCGAGCGCGGCCGGGGGGCGCGATGGCGCCGGGCGGCGGGCTTGGAGGGAGTCGCGGAGCCGGGGTCGGTGGGCATGGGATGGGTTTCGGTTTTGCGTTGTGGGTATTCCTGTGGATTCGCTTTGTCGCTGGGCGGGTACTGCCCTCACCCCCCACCCACAAGTTGACGCTACAACGCCCGCGATTATACACTCCGCTCATGTTACCGGTTCCATCCGCGCCTCCACGCTCGGATGAAACCGGTAACATCCACTACCAAGCGAGCTTCACATCGCGTCTTCCGAGGAGACAACCCATGCCTTCCTTCCGTAAAGCGGCCGTCCTGCTGCCGTTTCTGGCCGCCACCTCCATTGCCCATGCGGCGTGGCCCGAGCGTCCGATCGTCATGGTCGTGCCGCAGCCGCCAGGCGGCGCCGCCGATGCCTTTGCCCGCCCCTTCGCGCAGGCGCTGTCCCAGCGGCTGGGCCAGCCCGTGGTGATCGAGAACCGCGCCGGCGCCAACGGCAACATCGCCGCCGCCTATGTCACCAAGCAAGCTGCGGACGGCTACACGATCTTCTTCGGATCGGTGAGCACGCTCGCGGTGAATCCGCACCTGTACAGGTCGCCAGGGTTCGACACGTTCAAGGACTTCCAGCCAATCACGCTGACCAACCAGACGCCCAACGTGCTGGTGGTCAATGCCGCTTCGCCGTACCGCACCATCGCGGATGTGGTCGCCGCGGCCAAGGCCGCGCCCGGCGCGCTGAACTTCGGCTCGGCGGGCAATGGCAACACCATGCACCTGACCGGCGTGCTGTTCCAGCAGAAGACCGGCACCACGCTGACGCACGTGCCGTACAAGGGCGGCCCCGCCGCGCTGACCGACGTGCTGGGCGGGCAGATTCCGATGATGTTCCACAACCTGAATGCCGTGCTTGCCTACGAGAAGTCGGGCAAGGTGCGCATCCTGGCGGTGGCCGACAACAAGCGCGCCCCCCTGCTGCCCAATGTGCCGACCATGAAGGAAGCCGGCGCCCCGGGCGTCGTGCAGGTGCCCTGGAGCGGCATGCTCGTGCGTGCCGGCACCCCGCAGCCCATCGTCGACCGGTTGAGCAAGGAGATGGTCGAGATCCTGAAAAGCCAGTCGTTCCGCGCGATGCACGAGGCGCAGGGAACCGAGGTGCTGTCGTCCACGCCGGCCGAATTCGCCGAGCGCATCAAGACCGACTACAACGCGATGGGCGCGCTGATCAAGTCCGCCAACGTCAACATTGATTAAACCTACAACTACTGATTCCGGAGCACTCGTGCCGTCACGCAATCATTTCAAGCACGCGCTGCGCGAGCAGCGCGCGCAGATCGGACTCTGGTCCACGCTGCCCTTCCCGTATGTCTCGGAACTGCTTGCCGGCTCCGGCTTCGACTGGCTGATGCTCGATACCGAGCACACCGCCAGCGACCCCGTGCTGATGCAGCAGCAACTGCAGGCCGTGGACGCCGAGCGCAACGGCATCACCTCCGCCGTGGTGCGACCGGCGTGGAACGACACCGTGCTGATCAAGCGCTATCTCGACATCGGCGCGCAATCGCTGCTGTTCCCCTTCGTGCAGACGCCTGAGGAAGCGGCCGCCGCGGTCGCCGCCACACGCTACCCGCCGGGCGGCGTGCGCGGCATGGGCGGCACCATGCGCGCGTCGCGCTTTGGGCGCGACACCAACTACGTGCGCGACGCGGAAAGCGAACTGTGCGTGCTGGTACAGCTGGAAACGGAGGAAGCGCTGGAGCGCCTGGAGGAAATCGCGGCGGTGGACGGCGTCGACGGCATCTTCATCGGTCCGGCCGACCTGTCCGCCAGCATGGGCGTGGCAGGCGACCTGCACCATCCGCGCGTGCGCGCCGCCATCGACGACGCGATCCGGCGCATCCGCGCCTGCGGCAAGGCGCCCGGCATCCTGATGCTGGACGAGAAGCGCGCGCGGGAGTGCCTGGACCTGGGCGCCCTGTTCGTCGCGGTGGGTACCGACCAGGTGCTGTTGCGCAAGAGCGCCGACGACCTCGCCACACGCTTCGGACGCGGCCCCGGCAACGCCGTTGCCGCATACTGACCCCGACAACCCGGCCAGATACAAGGAGTGTTGCAGCATGGCCCATGCAGACCAACCCGCAGACAAGCCCGCGGGCGACCGGCCGCGCCGACCCGAGGACCTGCGCAGCCATCGCTGGTTCGCCAGCGACGACATCCGGGGCTTCGCGCACCGCCAGCGCATGCAGCAGCAGGGACTCGCGCGCGAGGCCTTCATGGGCCGGCCGGTGATCGGCATCATCAACACCTGGAGCGAGCTGTCGCCGTGCCATGCCCATCTGCGCGAGCGTGCGGAGTCGGTCAAGCGCGGCGTGTTGCAGGCCGGCGGCTATCCTCTGGAGCTGCCGGCGCTGAGCCTGGGCGAGGTGATGGTCAAGCCGACCACGATGCTGTATCGCAACCTGCTGTCGATCGAAACCGAGGAACTGCTGCGCAGCCTGCCGCTCGACGGCGCCGTGCTGCTCGGCGGCTGCGACAAGACACCGCCCGGCCTGATGATGGGTGCGTTCTCGATGGACCTGCCGGTGATCTTCGTGCCAGCGGGACCGATGCTGAACGACCGCTACCGTGGTGCCGCCGTCGGCGCGGGCACCCACACCAAGAAGTACTTCGCCGAATACAGCATCGGCAATATCGCGAAGGACGAGTGGATCGCGATGGAAGCGCGCATGACGCGCTCGGTCGGCACCTGCAACACGATGGGCACCGCCAGCACCATGACGGCCATCGTCGAGGCGCTGGGTTTCTCGCTGCCGGGCGCCATGAGCATCCCGGCGGTCGACGCGGGCCATAGCCGCATGGCATGGCAATGCGGCCAACGCATCGTCGGGATGGTGTGGGAAGACCTGCGTCCATCGAAGATCGCGACCAAGACCGCGTTCCTCAATGCGGTGGCCACCTACGCCGCGCTGGGCGGTTCCACCAACGCCGCCGTGCACCTGCCGGCGATGGCGGGGCGCGCCGGCGTGTCGCTCACGCTTGACGAGATCGACGCGGTGGCCGCGGCGGTACCGGTGATCGCCAACCTGTATCCGTCCGGCGAGCGGCTGATGGAGGATTTCCACTATGCCGGCGGGCTGCCCGCGGTGCTGAAGAAGATCGCGCCGCTGCTCGACCTGGAAGCGCTCACGGTCACCGGGCGCACGCTTGGCGAGAACATCGCCACATGGCCGACCGAGGACGACGGCACCGTGCTCGACCTGGACCGTCCGCTGAAGACGGGTACGCCGGAATGCCCCGAAGCCGGTCTCGCCCTGGCGGTGCTGCGCGGCAACCTGTGCCCCGACGGCGCCGTGATCAAGCCGTCGGCGGCCAGCCCGCACCTGTTGCGCCATGAGGGTCGCGCGCTGGTGTTTGACTCCAACGCGGAGATGTTCGCGGCGATGGACGACCCGGATCTCGACGTCGACGCTTCCACCGTGCTGGTGCTGCGCAATGCGGGGCCGATCGGCGGCCCCGGCATGCCCGAGTGGGGCAACCTGCCGATCCCGAAGAAGCTGCTGCGCGAGGGTGTGCGCGACATGCTGCGCATTTCGGACGGCCGCATGAGCGGCACCCATTACGGCACCTGCGTGCTGCACGTCGCGCCGGAGTCGGCCGTCGGCGGCCCGCTCGCGCTGCTGCGCACCGGCGACATCGTGCGGCTTGACCTCGGCACGCGCCGGCTCGACATGCTGGTATCGGACGAGGAACTGGCAGCCCGCCGCGCCGAGTGGCAGCCGCCGGAGGCGCCTTATGCGCGCGGTTACGGTCGCATCTTCCAGCAGGAGGTGACGCAGGCGAACGAAGGGTGCGATTTCGCGAGCCTGGCGGGGAATGCGCCTACGGCGGAGCCGCCGATTTATTGATTGGGTTGGTGGTGGGTTGGTGGTGGGCTGATACTGCCCTCTCCCCCGCCCCTCTCCCGCACGCGGGAGAGGGGATTTGAATCAGACCACCACCATCGCCACCCCGGTCATCACCAGCAACCCCGCCACCACCAGCCGCATCGCTGACGGCGAAATCGGCGACGGTGCCTTCAGCGTCAGCCGCGTGGCGACGTGCACCACCGGCACCGATAGCACGCTGAGCAGCAGCGCCCGCGGCGACATGCCGATCGATACCGCGACCAGCACCAGCCGGACCCCGGCATTACTGGCGAACATCACCAGCAGCGCGCGCCGCACGACATCGGCCGACAGCGGCTGCCGGTACAGGTGATAGACGATGGGCGGACCCGATGTGCCAAACAGCCCGCCCATCAAGCCGGACAATGCGCCAGCCATCGCAAACCCGCTCGGCCGCCCTACCCGCTCCGACTGGCTCTTGCGCGCGACCAGCGCGATCGCGCACACGACGATCGCGATGCCGAGCGCCGTCTTCAGCCAGTCGGCGGAGTTGTTGCTGATCCAGCGCAGCAGCAGCACACCGATCAGGACGGTAAACAGGCTGGCGATCAGGGCCGGCCGCATCATCTTCCATGGCGGCGGCTGCCGTTCCGCGCGGAAGAACGCGACGGCGTTGGCGAGCGTCAGCACGGTGGCCGTGTTGGCGGCATCCACCACGGAAGCCAGATCGAAGGTGGCCACCAGGCTGAGCAGCACCAGCCCGAAGGCGAAGCCGGTCAGTGTCTGCACATAGGTGGCCACCGCCACGCACAACAGAAAGAGCAAGGAGGTCGTGGGCGAACCGACGACCTCCGTCAACGGGCTCAACGAAGAAAGATCCACTGCTGCCTATAGTAAAAACGGCGGCCCAGACGCGGCCGCCAAACCCTGAAACAACCTGTCGTCCCCGCGAACGCGGGGATCCGGCTTCTTGCCGGCCATCGCGCTTTTTTCGAAGCGCGCGCACCGGCACACCGACGCTCACTACTTATCCGCCAGATCCAGATCGGCAATCAACTTGCCGTAGATCTCCGCCTGCCGCTGCGCGAAGGCCGCGAACTCCTTCGCGCTCTTGTATTCCGGCGGCGTGTCCAACCTCTGCGCATCGGCGCGGTACGCGTCGCTGGCCAGCGCCTTCTGGCACGCCGACTCCAGCTTCTGCAGGACCGGCGCGGGCAGACCCTTGGGCGCGATCAGGCCGCCCCAGATCGTTGCCTGCACCGGCCAGCCTGCCTCGGCCGCGGTCGGCACATCCGGATAGCCGGCAAGCCGCCGCTCGGCAAACACGGCCAGCGGGCGCAGACCGTACTGCTTCGATACGGTGGGCGTTTCGGCGAACAGCATGATCTGCTTGCCCAGCAGGCCGGTGACCATCTCGCCCGAACTCTTGTAGGGCACGTGCAGCCCCTTCGCGCCGGCCTTGGCCAGCAGCATCTCCATCGACAGATGCAGCAGCGTGCCGGGTCCCGACGAGCCGTACGTCAGCTTGTCCGGATTGCGCTTCGCGTAGTCGACCACGTCGGCCATGGTCTTGAACGGCGAGTCCTTGGGGACCATCATCATCAGCGGCACGGCGTACGTCCCGCAGATATGATCGAAGTCCTTGTACGTATAGCCCGTCTTGCGGATGGCCGGCTGCAGCACCTCGGGCCCGATCACCGACAGGCCGATCGTGTGCCCGTCCGGCTTCGCGCGCATCAGTTGCGACATGCCGATGGCACCGCCAGCGCCGGCCTTGTTGTCCACCACGATGGAAGCGCCCAGCGTGTCGGTCAGCCGTCGTTCAAGAATGCGCGCCATGATATCCGATGTGCCGCCCGGACCGAACGGCACCACCAGCGTCACCGGCTTGCTGGGATACGGGTCCTGCGCGGCGGCCGGCCCGGCCAGCACGGCCGCGACAGCGGAAATCGTGGCGCACGCGAATACGCGAAGCGATGCATGGGTTGGGCGATCAGTCGCCATGCTCTTGTCTCCTCTCGATGTTGTGGCAATGGGGCTTCGCATGGCCCCGTGTCGATGGCGTATCGGCCCGGGGCGCCGCCACACGGCGCACACCCGGGCCCTCGCGGCAAATCAGTAGACGCCGCCGTCGTAACCCTTGGCGAGGGCCGGCCGGATCGCCTGGATAAAGGCATTGGCCTGCCGCATCATCATCCCCATGTCGGAGGCCACCGCGACGAAGGCATAGCCCTGTGCCACGAACTGCGACACCATTTCCGGCGTCGGACCGACGATGCCACACGGCTTGCCGATGGCCTTGCAGCGCCGGGCCACGTCCGCGATGACGCCCTGCACGTCGGGATGGGCCAGATTGCCAATATGGCCCATGTTGGCCGACAGGTCGCCCGGGCCCAGGAACAGGGCGTCGACGCCGGGCACCGCCGCGATCTCTTCGAGCGCGGCCACCGCCTGCGGCGTTTCGAGCTGGATGATGGTGTAGACCGAGTCGTTGGCGCGCTTGCCGTACTCGGGCGCGGTGCYGTAGCCGCTGGSGCGATGCACCGCGGCGAAGCCCCGGATGCCCTGCGGCGGGTACTTGGCATACGACACGGCGCGACGCGCGGCGTCGGCGCTGTCGACGAACGGCACCATCACCGTTTGCGCGCCGAGGTCCAGCGCGCGCTTGAACAGCACCGGATCGTTGGCGGCCAGCCGCGTCACCGGGCAGGCGTCGGTGCCGGCGATGGCCTGCAGCGTGCACAGGATGTCGCGTTCGTCGAGCGGCACGTGTTCCAGATCGACCACCAGCCATTCGAAGCCGGCGCGGCCCATCGCTTCGGCGGTGCTGGTGGACCCGGACATCAGCCAGGTGCCGAGGGGAACGCCGGGCTGATTCAGGCGTTGGCGAAAAGGGTTGGCCAGAAGGTCTTTAGGTGCGGGCATGGGTAGCAGTGAGAGAGGTTCGGTTCAGGTAATCAACGCGGACAATGGCAATCAATAGATGGACGGCTCCGGCGTCGGCGCGGTGCCCGTCAACACCTGGAAGTCGCAGCCCAGGTGCGCCTGCGTGACTTCGCTCTGGTAGATGCGCGTGTACCCGCGCTGATAGACCGGCGCGGGCGGCTTCCACTCTGCGCGCCGCGCCGCCAGCTCCTCGTCGGACACCAGCAGGTCCAGCCGGCGCGCGGTGATATCGAGCTGGATCAGGTCGCCGCTGCGCACCAGCGCCAGCGGCCCGCCGACGGCCGATTCCGGCGAGATATGCAGCACGCAGGTGCCATAGTGGGTGCCACTCATCCGCGAGTCCGAAAGGCGCACCATGTCGCGCACACCGCGTTTGAGCAGCGTCTTCGGAATCGGCAGGTTGCCCCATTCCGGCATGCCGGGCCCGCCCACTGGACCGCCATTGCGCAGCACCAGCACGGTGTTCTCGTCGATATCGAGGTCGGGGTCATTCACGGCCGCCAGCATCTCGGCGTTGGAGTCGAATACCAGCGCGGGGCCGGTATGCCGCAGCAGCGCCGGCGAAGCGGCGGACGGCTTGATCACCGCGCCGTCGGGACACAGGTTGCCGCGCAGCACGGCCAGCGCCATGCCGGCCTCGGGACAGTCGCCCGGCGCCTCGATGACGGGACGGTCCAGCGGCCGGATCACGTCGTCGTCGCGGCTCTCGTGGCCCGCGATGTTCTCGCCCAGCGTGGCGCCCGTGCACGTCATGGCGTCCAGCGACAGATGGCCGGCGATGCGGTTCAGCAATGCGGGCAGGCCGCCGGCATAGTAGAAGTCCTCCATCAGCCGGTTGCCCGACGGGAAGAGATTGACCAGCACCGGCACCCGACGCGCCATCGCATCGAAGTCATCCAGGCCCAGTTCCACGCCGGCCCGGCCGGCCATCGCGGGCAGATGCACCGCCGCGTTGGTGGAGCCGCCCAACGCCATCCACGCCGCCACGCCGTTCAGGAACGACTGGCGCGTGACGATGGCCGACGGACGCAGATCGTCCCACACCATCTCGACGATGCGCTTGCCACAGGCCCACGCCATGCGCGAGTGGCCGGCGTCCGTGGCTGGAATGCTGGTGGAGCCCGGCAGCGCCAGCCCCATCGCCTCGACGATGGACGTCATCGTGCTGGCCGTGCCCATCGTGTTGCAGGTGCCGGCCGCGCGCGTCATCCGCGCTTCCAGCGAAATCCACTCCTCTTCGCCGATGGCGCCGACGGTGTACTGCTCCCAGTACTTCTTGGTATGGGTGCCGGCGCCCACGCTCTGGTTCTGGTAGCGGTCGTTGAGCATCGGCCCGGCCGGGCAGAACAGCGCGGGAATGTCCATCGACAGCGCGCCCATCACCAGCCCCGGCGTGGTCTTGTCGCAGCCGCCGAGCAGCACCACGCCATCGAGCGGCAGGCTGCGCATCAGCTCCTCGGCTTCCATCGCGAGGAAGTTCCGATAAAGCATGGTGGTGGGCTTGACCATGACCTCGCCCAGGCTCATCGCCGGCAGTTCCAGCGGATAGCCGCCGGCCTGCAGCACGCCACGCTTGATGGCCTGCGCCCGCTCGCGCAGATGCGAATGGCACGGCGACAGATCGCTCCATGTGTTCAGGATGCCGATGATGGGTCGGCCCATGAATTCCTCGCGCGCCAGCCCTTGCTGCTGCATGCGCTGGCGATGCGCAAAGCCGCGGATATCGTTGCTGGCGAACCAGCGCTGGCTGCGTAACTGATCGATGGTGCGGGGCACGGCGGTTCCTCTCATCCTCTATTTATCTATGCGTCGGGCGCGGCCTCAGGGCGCGCTCGATGTACGCGGGCGGTATTTCGTCCCGGCCTTGGGCGGTCAATCCAGCTTCACGCCGGCCTCCTTGACCAGCTTGCCCATCGCCGCGAGGTCCTGCTTCAGCAGCGCCTCGAACTGCGCCGGCGTGGACGACAGCACCTCGTAACCCTGCTGTTCCAGCGGCTTGCGGAAGCCCGGCGATTGCAGCACGGCCACCATCTCCTTGTTGAGCCGCTCGACGATGGCAGGCGGGGTACCACGCCGCACCAGGATGCCGTTCCACACGTTCGACACCATGCCGGGCACGCCGGCCTCGGCGAACGTGGGCACGTCGGGCAGCACGGGCGAGCGCTTGGTATCGGCCACGGCCAGCACGCGCACCTTGTTGGTGTTTTTGTACGTCACCACGGCCGGCAGGTTGTTGAACATCATCGGGATCTGGCCGGACAGCACGTCCATCAGCGCGGGCGGACCGCCCTTGTACGGCACGTGCACCAGCCGCGTGCCGCTGCGCTGCTCGAACAGCACGCCGGCCAGATGCATGGTGTTGCCGTTTCCGGCCGAGCCATAGTCGATGCGGCCCGGCTGCGCCTTGGCGGCCGCCACCACGTCGGCCACGGTCTTGTAGGGCGTCTGCGCGCCCACCAGCAGCACGTTCGGCATCTGGTGGGTCAGCGTGATCGGCTGCAGGTCTTTGACGGGGTCATACCCCATGCTGGCGTACAGGTGCGGATTGATCGCCAGCGTGCTGGTGGAGCCGAGCAGCAGCGTATAGCCGTCCGCGGGCTGCTTGGCCACGAAGGCCGAGCCAATATTGCCGTTGGCGCCGGGCCGGTTGTCGATCACCAACGGCTGGCCCAGCCGCTCGCCGAGCGCGTTGCCCAGTGCGCGGGCGAACTGGTCCGCCACACCGCCAGGCGGATAGGGCACCACCAGCGTGATGGCCTTCGCGGGATAGGCCGCCGTACCGGGTTGCGCGGCGGCGTGCAGCGGCGATGCGAGCGCGGTGAGGAACGCCGCGGTGGTTACGCAGCCGTGAAGCAATTGCCGACGATTCATGTCGATGTCTCCTTGGTATTGTCGTTAGGCCGTTCGATTGACGGCTTGGGGTGCCTGCGTCGATTGCGTTGTTCAGTTGACTGGCGTCGCCAATGGCAGGCCCTGTGCGTGGCGCACCAGGTTTTCCGCCACCAGCTCGGCCATCGCGCGGCGGGTCTGCACCGTCGCGCTGGCGATATGCGGTGTCAACACGACGCGAGGCGATTCGATCAGGGCGTGCGGCACACGCGGCTCGTCCTCGAATACATCGAGGCCGGCGGCGCCCAGTGCGCCGGTATGCAGCGCCTCGATCAGCGCCCGTTCGTCAACCACCGAGCCGCGCGCCACATTGACCAGCACGCCGTCGGCGCCCAGTGCGTGCAGTTCGTCGCGCCCAACCAGATGGCGGGTGCCCTCGCCGCCCGGCGTGGCAACGATCAGCACATCGGCCCACTGTGCCAGCGCGCGCGGTGAGTCGTAGTAGGCGTAAGGAACGTCATGCTGTTGACGGCGCCCGGTGTAGCCGATCCCGGTATCGAACGCCGCGGCGCGCCGTGCGATCAGCCGGCCGATGCGTCCGAGGCCCACGATGCCGACGCGGCTGCCCCAGAAGCGCCGCGCCAATGGAAAGGGACCGGCGCGCCAGTGCCCTTCGCGCACGAAGCGGTCGGCCGCCGGCAGAGAGCGAAACGCCGCCAGCGCCAGGGCCAGCGCGAGATCGGCCACGTCGCCGGACAGGATGTCCGGGGTGTTGGTCACCCGGATGCCGCGGGCACTGGCCCATTCGACGTCGATGGCGTCATAGCCGACGCCGTTGCAGGCGATCACGCCCAGATTGGCCATCGTGTCCCGGCACGCGGGCGGCACGCCGACCATGCCGTTGGTGATCATAGCCCGCACCCGGCCTCCATGTTCCCGGCAGAAAGCCGGCTGGGACGGCAAGGCGCGCCAGTCGACGACCTCGTAATGCGCGTGCAGCGGGGCCAGTGCTTCCGGCGAAAAAGGGGTCACGACGAGGAGAATCGGTCGGCTCATGTCCGTGGGCGTTGGAGTCGGGTTGGCTGTCTCGGTCTAGGTGAAACCACCGATGTTACCGGTGGCTGTTACCGCTACCATTGGCGCAGTCTAAAGTCGATGGCGATGTCCACGCCATCCGTACAAACCATGAATGCGCCCAAACCTCAGCGTGCGTCGCGCCGCAAAGCCGGCTCGCACACCATCCACGATGTCGCCGCGCTGGCCGGCGTGTCGTCCATTACGGTGTCCCGTTACTTCAACAGCCCGGACAAGGTGTCCGCCGCGGTGCGCGAGCGGCTGCGCGAAATCATCGAGCGGATCGGCTACGTGCCAAGCCAGGTCGCCGGCGGACTGGCATCGGGACGCGGCCGCGTGGTCTGCGCGGTGATGCAGAACATCGCCAGCGCGACCTTCGCCGATCTGGTCAAGGGCATGACCGACGAACTGCAGGCGTCGGGGCTGCAATTGCTGCTGGCCAACGCGCAGTACTCCCGCGACCTCGAGGAGAACGCGATCCGCACCTTCGTCGGCTGGCATCCGCGTGCGCTGATCCTGACCCGCGACGACCATACGCCGGCCGCCGAGGCGATGCTGCGCGCGCTCGATATTCCCGTGGTCGAGGCCTGGGGCTTCGTCGAGGACCGGCCCTTCCATCAGGTCGGCTTTCCGCACGCGCAGACCGGCGCCGAGCTGGCGCGCCACTTCCTGGAACAGGGCGCGCGGCGCGTGCGCTTCCTGCTGCCGCGCGTGGGGGAGGATTTCCGCGCGGGACAGCGCGCGCATGGCTACGCGATAGCAATGACAGCCGCCGGCCTCGTGCCCGATGTCCAGACCGCCGACGTCGACGACGATTTCGAAGCGGGCGCGCGCACCATCGCCGCCCTCGCGGCCAGCCCGCGCGAGGCGCGGCCACAAGCTGTCATCTTCGCCAACGACAACATGGCCGCCGGCGCGATCCTGCACGCGCCGGACTGCGGCATGCGTTTGCCGGACGACTGCGCGCTGGCCGGTTTCGGCGATGCGCCCATCTCGGTCCACCTGAAGCCCGCGCTGACCACGCTGCGCCCGGCCCGCTACGAGATCGGCCAGATGGCTGCCCGCACCGTGCTGCGCATGCTGGCAGCGCAAGCGTCCCCGGAGTCCGCGCCGTGCCGGGAGCTGCTGCCTTGCGAGCTGGTCGTGCGCGACAGCAGCCGGGTTTCGCCTGCCTGACATCGGGCCCTCTTTTTCCTCTACCCTGTTCCGCCCCTCTTTCCCTGGAGACCTTGATGCAGCTTCACGATACCTCCCTGCTGAAAACGCAATGCCTCATCGCAGGCGAATGGGTTTCGGCAACCGATGGCCGGACCATCGCCGTGCACGACCCCGCCGATGGGAGACACGTTGCCGACGTGCCGCGCCTGGCGGTAGCCGAGGTGCGGCAGGCCATCGAAGCCGCGCACCGGGCGCTGCCGGCGTGGCGCGCGCGTACCGCCAAGGACCGTGCCGCCGTGCTGCGTCGCTGGTACGAACTGGTGTTGGCGCATGCCGATGACCTGGCCCGGATCCTGACGGCCGAACAAGGCAAGCCGCTGGCGGAGGCAAAGGGCGAGATCCTCGCCAATGCCGCGTATCTGGAGTGGTTCGCGGAAGAGGCCAAGCGCGTCTACGGCGACCTGATGCCGGCCGCCAACGGCGACAGCCGCGTGGTCGTGATGAAGCAGCCGGTGGGGGTCTGCGCCGCCATCACGCCGTGGAACTTCCCCAACGGCATGATCACGCGCAAGGCAGGGCCGGCACTGGCCGCCGGCTGCACCATGGTGCTGAAGCCGGCTTCGAAGACGCCGCTGTCCGCGCTCGCGCTTGCCGAACTGGCCCAGCGCGCCGGCGTGCCGCCGGGGGTGTTCTCGGTGGTCACCGGCGACGCACGCGGCATCGGCGAGGAATTCAGCCGCAATCCGCTGGTGGCCAAGATCACGTTTACCGGCTCGACCGAGGTCGGCCGCTGGCTGCTACGCGAGGGCGCCGACGGCGTCAAGAAGATGTCGATGGAACTGGGCGGCAATGCGCCCTTCATCGTCTTCGATGACGCCGACGTGGACGCCGCGGTCGAGGGCGCGATGATCTCGAAGTTCCGCAATGCGGGCCAGACCTGCGTCTGCGCGAACCGCATCTATGTGCAGGCCGGGGTCTATGACGCCTTCGCGCGCAAGCTGACCGAGCGCGTGAAGGCGCTGCGCGTGGGCCGCGGCACCGAGGACGGCGTGACGCAAGGCCCGCTGATCGACATGCAGGCGGTGGAGAAGGTCGAGGAACACATCCGCGATGCGCTGGACCAGGGCGCCGAAGTGTTGACCGGTGGCCGGCGCCATGCGCTGGGTGGACAGTACTTCGAGCCCACCGTGCTGGCGAACGCCAAGCAGAGCATGAAGGTGGCCACCGAGGAAACCTTCGGCCCGCTGGCGCCGCTGTTCCGCTTCGAGACCGAGCAGGAGGTCATCGCGATGGCCAACGCCACCGAGTTCGGGCTCGCCGCGTACTTCTATGCCCGGGACCTGGGCCGCGTATGGCGCGTGTCCGAGGCGATCGAGGCCGGCATCGTCGGAGTCAATAGCGGGCTGATCGCCAACGAGATGGCGCCGTTCGGCGGCGTCAAGCAATCCGGCATGGGGCGCGAAGGGTCCAAGTACGGCATCGAGGACTATCTCGAGATCAAGTACGTGTGCATGGCGGGGATCGCATGATGCCGCGCGCCCACACCACGGACATCGGCGTGGCGGATCAGCCGGTGCGGATCGACAGTCTCGACGCCTTCGTCTTCCGCGCGCCGGCGGTGCCACCGGTGCAGACCTCGTTCGGCATCATGCATGACCGTCCCGCGGTACTGGTACGGGTGCGCGATCGCGATGGCGCCGAGGGCTGGGGCGAGATCTGGTGCAACTTTCCGACCGTGGGCGCCGAGCATCGCGCGCGGCTGGCGCTGGCCTATGGACGGCCGCTGGTCGTCGGCAAGTCATGGTCGCATCCCGGGCAGGCGTGGCCCGACATGCATGCCCGCCTGCAGGTGCTGATGCTGCAGACCGGCGAGGCCGGCCCGCTGCATCAGCTGATGGCCGGCATCGACACGGCGCTGTGGGACCTGTTCGCGCGGCGCGCCGGCAAGCCGCTGTGGCAATACCTCGGCGGCGACGGTGGCGGCGATGCGGTGCAGGTCTATGCGTCCGGCATCAATCCCACGGAACCGGAGGTATTGGCCGCGGCCAAGGCGCGCGAGGGCTATCGCGCGTTCAAGCTCAAGGTCGGCTTCGGCATCGAACGCGACGTGGCCAACCTGCGCCGCATGCGTGAAACGCTCGGTGACGAGGCGACGCTGATGGTCGACGCCAACCAGGCGTGGAGCTTCGAGGAGGCCCGCGAGGCCGGCGGGCACCTGCTCGACTTCGGCCTGACGTGGCTGGAAGAGCCGCTGCGCGCCAGCGCGCCGCCGTCGCAATGGCAGGCGCTGGCGCAGGCGCTGCCATTGCGGCTCGCTGGCGGCGAAAACGTGTCGGATATGGCGCGGTACGACGACTTCATCGCCGTGCCCGGCATGTCGGTGATCCAGCCCGATGTCGGCAAATGGGGCGGCGTCACCGGATGCATCGAAGTGGCGCGGCGCGCCACCGCCGCGGGACGCTGGTACTGCCCCCACTGGCTGGGCGCGGGCATCGGGCTCGCGGCGTCGATGCACCTGAAGGCCGCGGCGGGCGGTCCCGGCTATGTGGAGGTCGACGCCAATCCGAATCCGCTGCGGGATTTGCTGGCGCAGCCGGGGCTGCGGGTCGAGGACGGGTATGTGCGGTTGGGGCAGGCGCCCGGGCTGGGCGTGACGCCGGACCTGGAAGCGGCGAGGGAATTTGCGGTGCGGGTGGTGGAGTTGGGGTAGGTTGTTGGGGGAGAGGGCAGTCACAACATCACCGCAGCCCCATTACCCCAACACCACCCCCACCCTCGCCCCGCCAACCCGCGCCTCGTACCGCCCCTTCACCGCAGTATCCACCGGCACGCACAAGGTCCCCGTGGTAACGATCGCCCCTGCCTCGATCGCCAATCCCTGTCGCGCCAGCTCGCGCCACAGGAAGCCCAGCGACTGAAACGGGCGCGTCCGCGCATCGCCATTGAGCGACGCGCCGACGCGTTCGCCATCGCGCCACAGCCCCGCGTCCTCGTCAAACATCGATTCCGCGTCAAAAGGAATACGCTCGCCCACCGCCAGCGCATGAAAGCCCGCATTGTCGGCGACGAAGCTCGGCTGCCCCACGGCCTTGCGGTCGAAGAAGCGGCTGCACACCACCTCGATGGCGACGTGCGCGGCTTCGATCATCGATCCCACATCGAGCGCCTCGCGCGACGGCGATACGCTCCTGGCAAACCGCACCGCCACCTCGGCTTCGAGCGTCATCGTGGTATCGGGCGGCAGCGTCAGGCCGCTGTCCGACGGCAGCACGCGCGACGCAATCACGCGACCCACCACCGGTAATGGTCCCTCCCCGCGCAGCCCGCGCGGCGACGCACCGGCGATCTTCCAGCCCGCGACGCCGTCGCCAAGGCTGTCCACCATTGCCGCCTGGACCGCATAGGCCTGCGCGAGCGAGGCCGGGCGTTCGGCCTCCGGCAGCGCGACGAGCCTCTGCCCCGTGTGCCACGACGACACCAGCCGCGCGGCGGGCATTGCAGCATCGAACGGCATTGCAGTCATCGGAGTCACTCCCATTGGATTTTGGTTGTCCCGGCGGCGAGCGCCACGATCCCCGCGCCCTACCGCATCATGCGCCGCACCTCGGCGAGGGCAGCGTTCATTCCGCCCTCGGTATCGCCATCGCGCGTGGCCACGTCGGGCGCAAGGCCCACCTTGTCGACCGTACCTCGCGACGGCGGAAACCAGCGTGCGGCGGTGAACTTGACGTAGAACTGGCGTCCCACCGGCTGCACGCTCTGGATGGTGGCGCGCCCGAACGACCTCTGCCCGACCAGACGCGCGCGCCTGTTGTCGCGCAGGGCCGCCGCGACGATCTCGGCGCCCGACGCGGTGCCGCCATCGATCATCACCACCATCGGCAGCGTGCGCATTTCCGGCGGCAGTTCCGCGGGTGGCGCGCCGTTGCCCGCATATCGCCTGGCATCGGCCAGATACACGTTATTGACGCTGGCCAGGCGCCCTTCCGTCTCCACTACCATCGCATTCTCCGGCAGGAAGAGCGACGCCACGCCGACCGACGACTCGAGCGCCCCGCCGGCATTGTGCCGCAGATCGATGACCAGCCCCTTGAAAGGCCGCCGCTGCCACTGGTCCGCGAGCTGCCCCGCCACCGCGCCGACCGTCGTCGCGCCGAACTCCGGCACGCGCAGCACCGCGATGTCGCCGGCGGCCATCGAGACGGCAGGCGCTTGCGTTCGATCTCGATGGTGCG
>NZ_VLJN01000063.1 GCF_007829435.1 Cupriavidus gilardii J11 | reverse complement strand
CGCGGCCGGTTCGCTCGAGGACCAGGCGGCTCGCCTGCGCGAGGCGGTGGCCACGTTCCGCATCAGCATGACGGCCGAGGTGCGGCCGGCACGCCCGCGGTCGGTGGCGGCGAACGACACGCCGCGGCTCGCGCGCGCCTGAGGTTCACGATATATAGCAGGCCGGCCCGCAGGCAAGCGATGGCCGGTCCCGGATGGTCATCCAGGAGAAGAGGTAGTTCTTATGCAATGGTTCAAGCAACTGCGGGTCGCGACCAAGCTGGTGGTCGGCTTCCTGATCGTATCGCTGATCGGCCTGGCCATGGGCCTGCTGGGCGTGGTCAACATGGCACGGATGAGCGACTGGACCAGCCGCATCTACAACCGCGACCTGCTGGCACTGAAGGCGGTGCAGGATGGCAACATCAACCTGCTGTACGCCAGCCGTGCGCAGATCGCGCTGCTGTCGGCCTCTACCATGGGCGAGCGGGCAACCGAGAAGGCGCTGATCGAGAAGTCCTTCGCGGCCGTCGACGAGCGCATGAAGACCGCGCGCGAATCGTTCCAGACCGACGAAGGCAAGGCGTTGCTGAAGCAGTTCGACCAGATGCTGCCGGCGTACCGGGACCGCATGCTGAAGTTCGTCGAACTGGTGTCGCGCCAGCCGCTGGATACCTCCCAGTTCGAAAGCTCCGTCTTCGAGGAAAGCGGCGCGCTGCTCAAGGACGGCCGTGCCATTGAAGATGCGATGTTCAATATGGTCAAACGCCGCGATGCGGGCGCGAAGGCCAATATGGAAGAGGCCGAGGCCGTCTACCACAGCTCGCGCCTGATGATGATGGTGCTGGTGCTGGGCGGCATGGTGGTGTCGGTGCTGCTGGGCGTGTTCCTGGCCCGCTCGCTGTCGCGCCAGCTTGGCGGCGAGCCCGGCTACGCCGCGGATATCGCGGCGCGCATCGCCGACGGCGACTTCTCGACCGAGATCAAGCTGCGCGCCGGCGATCGCGGCAGCCTGCTGTTCGCCATGAAGCAGATGCAGCAGCAACTGTCGTCGATGGTGCAGGACTTCAAGTCCGCCGCCGAATCGATTGCCTCGGCTTCGCGTGAGATCGCGGCCGGCAACAACGACCTGTCCCAGCGTACCGAGCAGCAGGCGGCGTCGCTGGAGGAAACCGCGTCGAGCATGGAAGAGCTGACCGGCACGGTGCGGCAGAACGCGGACAACGCGCGGCAGGCCAGCGGGCTGGCGGCCAACGCGTCGGAAAC
>NZ_VLJN01000062.1 GCF_007829435.1 Cupriavidus gilardii J11 | reverse complement strand
AACGTTGATAAGCCTCCACGCTGCCATCGGGCTTGGACAAGTCATAGACCGTGGCCAACTGCGCCGACGCGCCCTTGGGCACCGACGACTCCGGGATCTCGATGCCAAGCACCCGGCTGCCATACGCCTTCACCATCCACTCGCGCACGACCCGGGACACCGGATCGGATTTGACCTTGGTCAGCACGATATTGATGAAGTCGAAGTGTTTGGTCTGCAGTACGCCGGGCAGCTTCTTGGCAATGTCCGAGAACAGGTGCCAGAACTGCGTCGAACTGGCGAAGTCGAGCCCATCGGGAGGGCAGGGCATCAGGATGCCGTCCGAAGCGATCAACGCGTTGATCGTGATATAACTCAATGCAGGAGGCGTATCGATCACAATCGCGTCATACTGGTCCGCCAGTGGCACAATGCCTTTGCGCAGAATGTCCCAGAACTCAAAGCCGCTGTGCTGCAGCACCTTCGACGGAATCTCAAACTCGGCATCGAACAGGGCAGAGGAGGCCGGAATCAGGTCGAGGTTATGCCAATAGGTCGGCTGGACGGCGTAGTCCAGCGTGTCCTTGTCGCCGTAGATCAGCGGCAACAGCGTCTGATCCTCGTCGATCTCCGCGTCCGGGGCCCAGCCGCAAAGCTGCGTCGTCGTACCTTGCGGGTCGCAGTCGACGATCAGCACGCGTCGGCCAAGCAGCGTCAGGGCTTGTGCCAGACAGACCGCGGTGGTCGTCTTGGCGACGCCGCCCTTGAAGTTGCCTACGGTCACAATGCGCCCGCGGGCGCCTTCCGGGCGCGCCATCCGGCCGCTGGCGTGCTTGACCCAGGTGATGGCTTCTTCAAGCGTAAAGACCTTACTGCGGCCATTACCTTGCGACACGCCCGGCGGCAAGCCGCCCTTGGTGGCCAGATAATGAAAGCGCGCCTTGTCGATGCCACACAGCGACGCGATCTGGCTGGTCGTGAAAGTGGGCGGGTGCTTACGTGGATACGGCTCCAGCATGGCATCCCGGATCTGACCGAAGACGTCATTGGCCTGCGCAGCGATGCCCGCCAGCCCGTCGATGGTCAGACTCTGATCTTCAAGTTGGTCCGGACGCGGCAGTGCCGCTTTCAACAGGCTTGTCGCCATTCGCTATCCACAGTCGTTATCTTTGAGAAGGGTAACCATCGATTAGACGGTTTCCTGCCGATTCGAAGGTGACCGTAGAATAGCGGGCGTATACGTAAACCGCAAGGAGTTTACGTCACCTCGTCGGCTTCACAACAAGCCAGAAACCCACGCTGGCGGCGCGCGCCAGCGCGACCTCGAGCCTTCCCCGATACGGCGGTCCTCCCACGGTTCCGGCGGCGGGTCGACTTGGCCGCTTCTCGCACAACGTCCGCAAGCCTGCCCGTGACGCGGCCGGATTGTCGAACGGTTGCCGGGGGCCGATCTTGTACACCGTGCCCCTAAGCGTTGTCACGCCCCAACATCGGACCGTACCGTTCTCCGTCGCCCCTAACCCGCCATCCTCACGGCGTCCTGTCGCACCACTTGCCGTTATTGCGCGCAGCGGGGCGGCGGTAAAGCGCACTGCCACGACGACCGACACGAGAGCGACCGCGCTGCGGCCCTGAAGCCTGGCACGCGGGCAAGTGCGCGCGACCTTGCCCGTTGGCATGCGGCAGCCTATGAACGCGGGCGGTGCGCCAGCGCAGCCGTCAGGTAGAGCGACTCCTGAAAAAAGACAAAAATCCCAGAGCAGGGCGCCCAGCAAGCCATCGCCAGCTTCAACGAGCTTTAGAAAGCGGGACGTGGGCCGCCATAACGACCCGGTGACGATATCCTCGACCGTTCCCCCAAGGGGACTAAGGACCTCCAGTCGAAGC
Source organism: Cupriavidus gilardii J11 (assembly GCF_007829435.1). Lineage (GTDB taxonomy): Bacteria > Pseudomonadota > Gammaproteobacteria > Burkholderiales > Burkholderiaceae > Cupriavidus > Cupriavidus gilardii_D. The sequence goes on along the minus strand of NZ_VLJN01000062.1, from coordinate 739 downwards.
GCTATAACACAGGCGAGAAAAGGCCAAGGCGTTTAACCACCGTCGGCACCGCGACGTCGAAAATCTCGTGCCGCAAGGCCAGGTGGAGGGCGCTCGGGAAACCGCGAGAAAGGAGGCGGCCCGCAACGCCGACGAGCCGGGGGTGAGCCAGCACCACCAGGCCGCCGCCGACTCGCTCACGGACGGATACACGCGGACGACCGACCCGATATCCGCAGCGAGCCGCTCAAGCGAAAAGGGAAGGGCAGCTCTAGCAAGAGCGGGGACGAACCCGAGTACGCGGACAGAATCCCGCACCAATCTTTCAATCGGATGCAGTACGCCAATGCCGCGAAAGCCGGCGCGCTCAGCGGAGCGGCCAATACCGTCGTCAGCGACCCCGTGGTGGGCTCGCGCAGCGATGAACGCTGACTCGCAAGCGGTGCATGCAGATCGCCGACAACGTTTTCGTCGGCGCAACGAAAGGGACCGGAAACGCGCTACTGGTGTCCGACATTCAGCACGCGGGCCAACACCTGCTGGACACCGCCGGCAACACGATCATCAGAGCCGCAGGCCACCGGATCGCTAGCATGGTGGCCCAGCTCGGACACGAGATCTTGGTGATATCAGAAGCGGGCGAACACCGGTGCTACAGGCCTCGCGAGGCTAAAAGTCCTACACCAGGGATGACCGCCGTCGTCTGGTGCGGGTCCATGTACTCGCAGCGCCAACGGTGCCATACGGATGGCCACGGCTC
>NZ_VLJN01000061.1 GCF_007829435.1 Cupriavidus gilardii J11 | reverse complement strand
CCGCCTCGCCACCGGCTTCCTGCGCCAGCTGTTGCAGCACCGCGCAGATGCGCTTCATCGTTTCCGGGTCGGGTTCCGTACCGTTACGGTAGGCGTTGAGCTGGTCTTGCAACACGTCCTTGGTTTCCAGAAAGGTGTCGATGTGGGTCCGGGTCAACGCCAGCTCGCGCCGACGGGTGCGGTCCAGCAGGTTCTCGAGCAGGTGGGTCGTCTCGGTCAGCGCGGTAAAGCCGAACGTGGCCGCGCCGCCCTTGATGGAATGGGCCGCGCGAAAAATCGCATTGAGTTCCTCCGCGTCCGGGGACTCGATGTCCAGGCCCAGCAGAAGCTGCTCCATTTCAACGAGCAGTTCCTCGGCTTCCTCGAAGAACGTCTGGTAGAACTGCGTGATATCGATATCGACAGACATGACCGTCCTGAATCACTGATTGCTATGCGTTGCGCCGTTGCCAGCCTTGTTATCGACTTCGACGACGGTCTTATTTAGCGTTGTTTCATTCTGGTGAAAGCAACGCTTCGAATGCCTCTCATCTACCGTGCCGCGGCGGGGGCCGACGCGCCGCCCGCCGGCTCCAGGCCCTGCTGCAGTTGCTGTGCGGCCTCGCCCGCCTTGACACGCATCGCGACATCCGCGGCGCTGGCATTCTCGGCCTCGAAGCGCGCCTGCGCCTTCTGGTTCAGCACGACGATACTGATGCGCCGGTTGACCGGCGCCAGCGAATCGCTCTTGTCCAGCGGCATGGTCGCGGCGAGCCCCAGCACGCGCAGCACCTTGCCCTCCTGCATGCCGCCCGCGATCAGCTCGCGGCGCGAGGCGTTGGCACGGTCGGCCGACAGCTCCCAGTTGCTGTAGGTGCGCTCGCCGTTCATGTACGTGGCCGAATCGGTGTGGCCCGACAGGCTGACCTTGTTCGGCATTTCGTTCAGCACGGGTCCGATCTCGCGCAGGATGGTGCGCATGTACGACTCGACCGTGGCGCTGCCGATGCGGAACATGGGCCGGTTCTGCGAATCCAGGATCTGAATGCGCAGGCCCTCGCTGGTGATGTCCAGCAGCAGTTGCGGCCGGAACTGGCGCAGCACCGGGTTGTTCTCGATCAGCTGTTCGAGGCGCTGCTTGAGCGCGCGCAGCCGCTCGCCGTCGAGCTGGTCACGGCGCTTCTGCATCGAATCCGGATCGTCGTCGCGCGCGCGCCAGACTTCGGCATCCTTGCGCGCCGGATCGAGGCCACCGCCGGGGATCACGCTGGACGACAGGCTGCTCTTGTCGCCGCCGGCGATCGCCACCTTCAGCGGCGTGCGGAAGTACTCGGCGACCTGCACCAGGTCCTGCGGCGTCGACGCGCGCAGCAGCCACAGCACCAGGAAGAACGCCATCATCGCCGTCATGAAGTCGGCGTAGGCGATCTTCCAGCTATGGTTGCCGTGCGGTCTGCTGTTCGCGTGCGCGCGGCGGACCACGATCGGCCGCGCATTGTCGTGCATGCTCATGGCGGATGACTCTGCTGTTGCCGACCGGTCAGGTCAGGCTCTTGACTTCGCGCACGTGGTCATCGAGTTCGAGGAACGACGGGCGCTCGCTCGAATACAGGACCTTGCGCCCGAACTCGACCGCCACCAGCGGCGCATAGCCGTTGAGCGAGGCGAGCAGCGTCACCTTGATGCACTGGTACATCTTCACGGTTTCGGCAACCTGATGCTCGATGCGCGAGGCCAGCGGCGAAATGAAGCCGTAGGCCAGCAGAATGCCGAGGAAGGTACCGACCATCGCGTGGGCGATCAGGGCGCCCAGCACGGCGGGCGGCAGGTCGGCGGAGGCCAGCGCATGTACCACGCCCATCACCGCCGCCACGATGCCGAAGGCGGGCAGCGCATCGCCGACGCGAGACAGCGCGTGGGCCGGCACCTCGGCCTCATGCTTGAACGTTTCGATCTCATGGTCCATCAGGGCCTCGATCTCGAACGCGTTCATATTGCCGTTCACCATCATCCGCAGATAGTCGGTGAGGAATTCCATCATGGCCGGATCAGCCAGGATGCGCGGATACTGGCTGAACACGCTGCTGGCGGCCGGATCGGCGATTTCCTTTTCGAGGAACAGGATGCCCTCGCGGCGCGCCTTGGACAGCAGCACATACAGCAGCGCCATCACTTCCATGTACAGCGCCTTGTCGTACTTGCTGCTGCGCAGCAGCTTCGGCAGCGCGCGCATGGTGGCCTTGATGGCCTTGCCGCTGTTGGCGCTGATGAATGCACCGACGGCCGCGCCGCCGATGATGACCAGTTCTGCCGGTTGATATAGCGCGCCCATATGGCCGCCCGTCATGGCGTATCCGCCAAGCACCGCCGCAAGCACGACGACATAGCCAAGAACAACTAGCACGATCGATTCCCCGTCAGAAAAACACGCGTCAGGCACGCACGAGCCCGCCCTTTGGGGCGCGTCGCAGGCGACGGTACCCTTGGGGGCATCCCCTGCCGTGCAGCCCGCGTGTCTTCAGTCGGGCTGCGCCGGCGTGGCGTCCTTCGAGAGCTTCTTGGCCTTTCCGGCCCGCGACGGCGGCCGGCACAGGCTGCAGACGAAGTTCGCGTTCGGCTCGTAGGCGTGCGTGACGAACTGTCCTCCGCAACATGTGCAGGTTGAAAGCTGCAGCATATTGCTCTCGAAGAACCGTACTAACGTCCAGGCACGGGTAAAACTTAAGACAATTTCGCCGCCGAGCAGGGAGACGTGCTCGAGGTAGAGGCGATAAGCGGCCACCACCGCACGTATCCCGCTGGCCTCGCCCTGCTCGACCATGAACTGATAGGCCGAGAAGAACAGCGACGAATGGATATTCGGCAGCCAGGTGGTGAACCAGTCGGTGGAGAAGGGCAGCATGCCCTTGGGCGGCGACACGCCGCGCAACTCCTTGTAGAGCCGGATCAGGCGGTCGCGCGACAGCGTGGTTTCGGCTTCGAGCACCTGCAGCCGCGCCCCCAGGCCGATCAGCTCGATCGCGAGCTGGGTCTGGTTCGCATCCTGCAATACGCTCTTGCGCGCGGGCGCCGGTGCTGCCGCGAAGCCGGCCGGGGCAATGGCTTGCGGGAGCGCGCTCAATTGATCGACTCCACGGGCTGACGCGCCAGCAGGATCGCGGCATGGATCTGCTGCATGTCATGGCTCTTGGCCGTATGCGTCAGCGTGGAGAGCAACGCGTGGTCATCGAAACGGAAGCGGCACAGGACCATATTCGACGCAGCCAGCTTGACCAGCTGGGCGGGCGTCAGCTTGGCCAGGATGTCGGCAATTTCCTTGCTGACACCGAGGCGGAACATGGCTTCCAGATGGTTTTCGCGCACCAGTCGTTGCGCCAGGAGCAGATAGGCAAGGTTGACCTCCCTGATCTCCTGCAAGACTTCACTGCTTTCCAATTTTATCCCCGCTACCAAGTAGCCCCTCGCTCGCTTGTCCAGCGCTTACCGGAAACCCCGGCGACCGGATCGTTACAATTGCGTAGACGAGAGGTATAACAACCATCGAAAAATGCGCCGACTCACTCACATACTTACAGGTCAACTTTGCAAGTCGTTACAAATGTTACGAAGTGTAAGTGAGCTGACGGTTTTATATCGACAATTGAAAGCCATGCCAATCCCTACTTACGAAGGGATTCGCGCAATGTCGCATGAAACATACAACTCGCGCGGCGCATTCGGCTGTTACAAAGTTGTAACGACGAAGTCATCGATGTATGGACAGCAATACAAGACGCACTGAATGCGTTACGCATCACTTTGCCGACATCGAGAAACGTGCCGCGCCAAGGCGCGGTCACATCCGGCAGGCCGGAGGAAGAAAGCGGCAATGGCCGCGATTTATTCGGAACGTGCAGCCCTGTCGGTTTCCACACTTGACGCCGGTGCCAGCATCGGCTTGAACACCCGGCGCAGCCACGCGGCGAGACGCGCGAACACGTCGTCCGGGTCGTCCCGGAACAGCTGCGGCCGCGCATGCTGGATCTGCGCCATCACGCGGCCCGCCTCGTCCGCGTCCACCGAGCCGTATTCGAGCGCCAGCCCCATCATCGCGCGCAGCTCGCCAAGACGCGCCAGCGCTGCGGAAGTGGCTCTCTCCGTCTGCACCAGGTACAGCAGGTCATAGACGCGCCGCCGCAGGCTGTCGGCGACCCGCCATGCCGGCGTCTGCATCTGCTCCTCGATCGTACGCACATCGGTGGCCGCGGCCGCGATCTGCTCGGCCAGCGTATCGGCAAGCGCCGCGTCGGCGCCCGCCTGGTCAAGGATTTCCACCGCCCATTTGCGCGCCTGCTGCACGCGTTCGGCCGCGGCCCAGTCCGGCCGCACTGCCAGGCCGAAGCCGAAGCGCGGCGCGTCGCGCATCAGGTTGGCCATCGCGTGCGGCAACTGCTTTTCGAACACGCGCTTGGCCCACGCGTACTCGCCGCCGGTTAGCAGACGGGTAACGGCCCGCTCGGTCAACGGGCCTTCCTGGTGCATCACGCGTGCACGCAGGAAGTCCTCGAAGGTCGGAGGAACAAATTGCCGGTCCAGGCCGGTCGACAGCCGCACGAAGTGATCGAACTCGCCGCGCAGTTTCTCAGCGGCTTCGCGTGGCAAGGACAGGGTGATTTCGTGGGTCATCGTCTGCCGTCTTCATCAAGGCACTACAGGCCGGGCGCCCCGGGGGCCGCCGCGCCGCCGCGGGGCCCCGTCCGTGGCGGCCCGGCCAATCTCGCCGACGTCCCGCGCGTTAGAACGCGCTCCAGTCGCCGTTGTCCGCGCCGGCCGCGGCCGCGGCCGGCCGCGGTGCCGGACGGACCGGCAGGCGCGGCGCGGGCTTGGCCACTGGTGCGTGGGCCTCGCGCTCTTCCTCGCGGGCCGGGGCACCGTGGTCGCCGCCGTGGTCAGCATGATCGTCCGGGCCATCGGCCATGGCATGCGGCACATGCAGCGCCGCCTGCGAGCCGAACATCTCAACCTGCGCCAGGCGGAAGCGCGCCAGCGACGCCTGCAGGCGAGCCGCCTGGTCCTCGAGCGAACCGGCCGCGGCCGCCGCTTCCTCGACCAGCGCCGCGTTCTGCTGCGTGACCTCGTCCATCTGCGCCACGGCCTGGTTCACCTGCTCGATGCCCGAGCTCTGCTCGGCCGACGCCGCGCTGATCTCGCCCATGATGTCCGTGACGCGCTTGACCGCCTGCACGATCTCGCCCATGGTCTGCCCGGCCTGGCCCACCAGCGCCGAGCCGTTGTCCACCCGCGCCACCGTGTCGCCGATCAGGCCCTTGATTTCCTTGGCCGCATTCGCGCTGCGCTGCGCCAGGCTGCGCACCTCGCCGGCCACCACCGCGAAGCCGCGGCCCTGCTCGCCGGCACGCGCCGCTTCCACCGCCGCGTTCAGCGCCAGGATGTTGGTCTGGAACGCGATGCCCTCGATCACACCGATGATGTCGACGATCTTCTTCGACGCGCCGTTGATCTCGTCCATCGTCTGCACCACGCGGCCCACCACTTCGCCGCCCTTGACCGCCGTTTCCGACGCGTTGGCCGCCAGCCCGCTGGCCTGCCGCGCGTTGTCCGCGTTCTGCCGCACCGTGCCGGTCAGCTCTTCCATGCTCGACGCGGT
>NZ_VLJN01000060.1 GCF_007829435.1 Cupriavidus gilardii J11 | reverse complement strand
GCCACGGGGCTGAGGTAAACCCTAGTGGTCTAGTTGGCTAGACCTTCAATACAGTGACAGGCGTGCGCGGCCGTCCGGCCGCCATTGCGTTGCCGCTGGCCGCTTCCGATGTCCGACTCCACCACACCCACCAGCGCCCTCACCGGCGCGGCATCGACGCCGTTCTCCACGGATCTGCTGTCCCGCAGCCGGCAGCCCGTGTATCTGCAGCTCGCCACCATCTTTCGCCGCCAGATCGAAAGCGGCGCCTGGCGGCGGGGCGACCGGCTGCCTTCGCTCGAGGCGCTCTGTCGCGAGTACGGCGTCGCCAGGATGACCATGCACCAGGCCCTGTCGGTACTTGACGGGGAAGGGTTGCTGGCGCGGGAGCGGGGACGCGGCACCTTCGTCAAGGGGACGGCGCCACAGCGCCGGCAGTTGCGGCTTCCGGTCACCTGGGACCAGGCGGTGGCGGTTGGCGAACAGCTCGGCACCGAGGCCCTGGTCGAGGCAAGCGGCAGCGTGCCGTTGCCGGACACGCTGGGCATGCCCTGCGAGGCCGCCCGCGCACCCGCATACCACTTCCTGCGGCGACTGCATCGCGTGGATGGCCGGCCCTTTGCCGTGGGCGAGGTCTACATCGAGGAAAGCGTCTTTGCGCGCGACCCCGATGCCTTCCGCCGCAGCGCCTCGGTTCCCGTCCTGGACCGCTTTCCCGACCTGCAAGTATCGAGCGCCCGGCAGCGGCTGTCGATTCTGGCCGCCGGCGCGGACTCCGCGGCGGCGCTCGCGCTGCCGGTCGGCGCCCCGGTGGCCGAACTGCGCCGTCATGCCTGCGTCGACGGCGTCATCGTGTACTACGCGCGCATCGAATTTCCCACCGAGTACGTCTGCCTGGACTTCGACCTGCTCGAGCCCGGCGCGCCTCCCCAACCCGATTCCGATTCATCAGTCAGCTAGATCTACCAAGGAATGCCAGACATGGAGACAACACGAGCGTCCACCGCCAAGGGCGCGGCCGATAATCAAGGCACCGACAACGGCGCCGAGAGCCTGGTCAAGACGCTGCTCGCGTGCGGCGTCGATACCTGCTTCGCCAATCCGGGCACCAGCGAGATGCACTTCGTCGCGGCACTGGACCGGATTCCGGGCATGCGCTGCGTGCTGGGTCTGTTCGAAGGCGTGGTGACCGGCGCGGCGGACGGCTACGCGCGCATGGCCGACAAGCCGGCCGCCACGCTGCTGCACTGTGGTCCTGGCCTCGCCAACGGGCTGGCCAACCTGCACAATGCCCGGCGCGCCAATACGCCGGTGGTCAATATTGTCGGAGACCAGGCCACCTACCACCGTCCGCTCGATGCGCCGCTGACCGCGGACACCGAGGGCTGGGCGCGGCCGGTATCGGTGTGGACGCGCACCGCGCAGCGCGCGGACCAGGTCGGTGCGGACGCCGCCGCCGCGGTGCAGGCCGCGCGCACCGCGCCCGGCGGGGTGGCCACGCTGATCCTGCCTTCCGATGTGTGCTGGGAGCCGGGCGGGCGCGTTGCCGAACCTTTGCCCGATATTCCGGCGCCGCGGGTGTCGCCCGACGCGATCGACGCCGCCGCGCGCATCCTGCGATCGGGCCAGCCCACGCTGCTGGTGCTGGCCGGGGCGGCGCTGCGGCAGACCCCGTTGGCGGACGCACATCGCATCGCCGCCGCGACGGACGCCCGCCTGATCACGCCGATGTCCAACGCAAGGGTAACGCGCGGCCGCGGCCTGCTGGCGATCGAGCGTATCCCTTACGTGGGCGATGCGGCGCGCGCCAGATTGGCCGGCATCCGGCATGTGATCCTGATCGGCGCGCCGACGCCGGTCACCTTTTTCGCCTATCCCGGCAAGTCCGCGCGCCCGTATCCTGAAGATGCACAGATCCATGTGCTGGCGCGTCCCGAGCAGGATCTGGCCGATGCGCTGGCCCGGCTGGCCGATGCGGTGGGCGCGGCCACTGCGCCGCCCGCGCCGACCGTCGCGCAGGCCGCGGTGACGCCCGCCAAGGGCGCCGTCACGTCGGAAGCGGTCGCCCAAACACTGACCGCGCTGCTGCCGGAGCATGCGGTGGTGATCGAGGAGAGCATCAGCTTTGGCCGCGCGTTCTATCCGGGAACCGTGCATGCCGCGCCGCACGACTGGCTGCAGCTGACCGGCGGCGCCATCGGCGAAGGACTGCCGCTCGCTGTCGGCGCGGCAGTGGCGGTGCCGGACCGGCGCGTGATCGCGCTGCAGGCCGACGGTTCGGGCATGTACACGGTGCAGTCGCTATGGACCATGGCGCGCGAGCGCCTGGATGTCACCGTGGTCGTGCTGGCCAATCGCAAGTACGCCATCCTGCTGGGCGAACTGGCCGGCGTCGGCGCCAACCCTGGCAAGACCGCACTCGACATGCTCGACATCGGCAATCCGGATCTCGACTGGGTCTCGATCGCCGCGGGTATGGGGGTGGAAGGGGCCAGGGCCGCCGACATGGAGACCTTTGCCGACCTGTTCGCGACGGCGAACCGGCGCAAGGGTCCGTTCCTTATTGAACTCGTGATCTGACGATTCCGAGGCTTTGCTTAACAGCACGGGCCGATTTATCGATTCTGGATTCGAGTCAGTATGGGCGTGACAACGCGAATACGAAGCGGCACGTTTGAGATGACAAGCTGACGGTGGTCGGAAGCCAAATGTGGCACGCCGACCCAGCCGCGCACGACCCCAGGAATCGCTTGTCATGAGTCTCGTGTCTTTCCGGCAGACGCTGCCTGCCACCGCCTGCGTCTCCCCGGCGCAGGCCCTTCGCCCACGCCCGGTCGAAGCCGTGGCGCGCGCGGCTTGCAAGACGTTCCTGGGCCACGATGCCATCACCATCGAACTCGACGATGGCCGTGGCCGACAATGGTGTCAAGGGCTCGCGTCACTGCGCCGCGAATACCACGCGCGTCGCAACCATCTGCAAGGGCGGCACGGCAGTCACGCGTGGCTGTGCAACCTGGACTACGAGATGGGGCTGCGGGCCGTGGAGACGCTGGCCGGCTCCCTTTGCCACCTGTTCGACATCCACCCCGACGATTTCGCGAGGCGTGCGCTGGCGATGGAGTGCGTGGCGGCGCTGTCCGACAGCGCGTTGACCGGCCGTGACGAGAGCGGCCTGCTGGCACATACCCGGGGCGCCGAAGGCATTACCGCTGCGCGCGCGACGCACCGGATGCTGAGACTGTCGCGTGTCGGTACAGGACAGCTGGCGGTGCACAAGGAAACCCGGTGGGACGGCGCGGCGCTGCCCGTGCCACCAGCGAGCACCGGCATTGCAGCTGCGGGGTGTCTTGCCGCGGCCGGTGCCATCCGGATGTCGACCTTTGATGCCAGGCTCGAACTGGCCGTGCTTCGGCCCAGCCGATGGCGTCTCCACGACAGCGGCGACGGGGGGGCGCAACGCGCGCGCCTGCGCTGCGAGATCCAACCGGTGCAGTTGCACCGCGAGCCAGCCGTCGCCGGTGCCCCGGAAGCCCAAACGCGCTGGCGGCAGCGGCTGGCGCTCGCCATTCGCATCGTGCGGCATCTGTTCCGCCGCCTGGTCGGCGATGACATGGCGTTGCGCCTCGAACTGCGGCTGGTGGTGCATCCCCGCCCGCGCGGCTATCTGCCGCCGTGCGCCGTTCGCGTGGGCGAGGACTGGCGCACACGCCAGTCGACCCAGCCGCTGTGCCATGGCGTCCGGCATGCCTATGCCGATATGCATCGCGCGGACGAGCTACTGCGGCGGCGGCTGTACCGATTCGATGCCGCCGACACGGAGCCGCAGCCGACGCAGGACGATAGCCTGCGTCTCTATTGACCAGCATGCGGGCCCCGCTGCCCTGGCTAGCGCATCAGCTCTGCCCATCCCTCCATGGCGAGTCCCCCGGCGCCGTCACCGGTCCACAGCAGCACCCGCTGCGGATCAGCGTCGTCGCGCCGGCCGCCCACGCTGACCGGCTCCTGATGGAACAGCGGCGCCATGCCCCGGAAGCCGAAACGCGCGACGCGCGCCTGCGGCAGCGAGCGTGACAGCAGATCGAGCATCAGCACGGCCTGCAGCGGGCCGTGCACCACCAGGCCGGGGTAGCCCTCGACGTCGCGCACATAGTCGTGGTCGTAGTGAATCCGGTGGCCATTGAAGGTCAGTGCCGAGAAGCGAAACAGCATCACCGGATCGGCATGCACCTGTCGCTGCCACTGTGCCTCGTGTGCGATGCGTGGTCGCGGTCGCTGTGGCTGTTCGGGCTCCGGCATCGCGCGATAGACGATATCGTGCCGTTCGGTCAGCGCGGTCTCGCCACCGACCGACAGCGCATGTTCCACGGAGACGAACCACAGTTCGCCGCTACGACCGGTCTTGTGCTGCACGTCGCGGATGGTGGAGACTCGCGTCACGGTGTCGCCCACGTGCAGCGGCCGGGTAAACGACAGTTCGCTGCCTGCCCACATCCGTCGCGGCAACGGTACCGGGGGCAGGAATTCGCCAAGCGTGGCATGACCGTCGGGACCGAGCTTGCGTTGGGGCGCGCGCGGCAGGAAGTACAGCCAATGCCACAGCGGGGGCAACGGCTGCTGGAGCAGCGCGGCGCCGTCAAGGTCCAGCGTCGCGGCCAGCCCCAGCACCGGCTCGGGTGCCAGCGTCTCGGTGTGGCGCTCGGTGCGCCCGATCCACTGGCGCAGTGTATCGAGTTGGGCGTCGGCCGACGAAGCGGCGGGCGAGCCTTGCGGCGTATTGATGTCGGACATCGGCTTCTCTCCGTCTTGCGCTATCGCTGTTGCCTGTTCTGTTCGGACCGGGCCGCCGGGGGCAGCCAGTCCGCCACGCTGTCGGCCTGCTCCAACGCCCATACCCGGGCAATGATGCGCCGTATCTCCGTCTCGTCCGCACCTTGCCGGAACGCGGCAAGCTGCCCGGCCTTGGCCTCCAGCTCGTCGCGGGACAGCGTATTGCCGGGATCGCCCTTGGGCACGTCGACGCGGCCATGCAGTGTGCGGCCATCGTCCGTTTCCACGGTCACGCGGCCGATCCACTGGCGAGGATAGGCAGTGTCGACCTCGTCGTCGCGCACCATCGTGACGCGCTCCCGGAACGCCGCGACGCGCGGATCGCCCAGCGCATGCGTCTCGAATTCCAACAGCCCCGCATGGCCGTGCCAGGCCACCAGGCCGAGTACGGTCCCCATCGAGAACTTGGCCTGGTGGATCGTTTTGGGGTTCACCACGGGTCCGAGCACATCGATGGCGCCCTGATGGACATGGGCCACCACACGCGCGATGCGCTGCGGCGCCAATTCCTCGCGCTGCATCAGTGCCTTCAGTGCGTCGGCGGCCGGATGGGTATGACGGCACGACGCGAAGAATTTGAACGAAGTCTCCGCGGTAGCCCAGCGGCTGCCCAGTCCGTCGGTCAGCCGCGCCGGATCCGCGTCGCTCGACATGCCGGCCGCCATGCCCTGGTCGCCCTCCAGAATGCGCCTCGCGCCGGTGAAGCCTTCGCGCGCGAGCCACGCCGCCATCAGCCCGTTGGCCGCCGCCTTGGCCGTGTGCAACTGCTTCGAATCGGCGGCGTCGCGCAGGAACTCCCACAGTCCCGCCGCCTGCGTGCCGGCCGAGCCGAACGCCTGATTGAAGCCGTCGGCATCGAGTCCGTACAGCTTCGCCACACCGGCCGCCGCGGCGAGCGTGCCCACGGTGCCGGTGGTGTGGAACACCCGGTAGTGCGAACGGCCCATATACTCGCCGATGCGGATGCCGGCCTCGTAGCCCGCGATGGCCGCGGTCAGCAATGCAGCGCCGTCATGCCCCTCCTGCTGGGCCGCCGCAAGCACGGCCGGAAACACCACCGCGCCCGGATGCAGCACCGAGCCATTGTGCACATCGTCCTGCTCCACCACGTGCGAGGCCGCGCCGTTGACCAGCGCGGCAAACCAGGGGGACGTACGGCGCCGGTCGACCAGTACCTCCGCCCGCCCTTCGGCTGGCCCCATGGCCGAGGCAAACGACTGCAGCTTCGTGATGGCCGGTGCGTCCTTGCCGGCGATGGCCGAGGCGATCCAGTCGAGGAACAGGTCCTTGGTGCGTTCCACCACCGGCGTGGGAACATCGGACAGGCGGAATTCGGCAAGGAATTCGCAGAGTTGTCGGGTGGGGGATGGGGGCATGGGGTTTGTCGGGTAATGGGTGGGGGGGTCGGGGTTGAGTGATACCGCCCTCTCCCCCGCCGCTCTCCCGCTTGCGGGAGAGGGCCGGAGGAGAGGGCCGCAGAAGAGGACAGTCCCAGCGCCATCAGCGCGCGCCTGTTAAAACGATCGCGGCAACTCCAGCACGTGCTCGGCCACATACGACAGGATCAGATTGGTCGATATCGGCGCCACCTGGTACAGCCGGGTCTCGCGGAACTTGCGTTCGATGTCGTACTCCGCGGCGAAGCCGAAACCGCCATGGGTCTGCAGGCACACATTGGCCGCTTCCCACGACGCGTCGGCAGCCAGCAGCTTGGCCATGTTGGCTTCCTTGCCGCAGGGCAGGCCAGCGTCGAAACGTTCGGCGGCGCGGTAGCGCATCAGGCTGGCGGCCTCGACATTGACAAAGGCACGCGCGATCGGAAACTGGATGCCCTGGTTCTGCCCGATGGGCCGGTCGAACACCACGCGCTCGCGCGCATAGTGGCTCGCCCGCTCAACGAACCAGTAGCCGTCGCCGATGCATTCGGCGGCGATAAGAATTCGCTCGGCATTCAACCCGTCAAGGATGTACTTCAGGCCCCGGCCCTCCTCGCCGACCAGGTTCGCCGCGGGAATCTCCAGGTTGTCGAAGAACAGCTCGTTGGTCTCATGATTGACCATATTGCGGATCGGACGCACCGTCAGGCCATTGCCGATGGCCTCGCGCAGATCCACGACGAATACCGACAAGCCTTCCGACTTGCGCTTGACCTGGTCCAGCGGCGTGGTGCGCGCAAGCAGCAGCATCAGATCGGAATGCTGCACGCGCGATATCCACACCTTCTGTCCGTTGACGACATAGCGGTCGCCCTGCCGCACGGCGGTGGTCTTCAGCTTGGTGGTATCGGTGCCGGTGGTGGGCTCGGTCACCGCCATCGACTGCATGCGCAGCTCGCCGGCGGCGATGGCAGGCAGCCAGCGCTGCTTCTGCGCCTCCGAGCCGTGCCGCAGCAGACAGCCCATGACATACATCTGGCCATGGCAGGCGCCGGAGTTGCCGCCGCTGCGATTGATCTCTTCCATGATGACCGACGCGGCCGTCAATGGCAGGGCCG
>NZ_VLJN01000059.1 GCF_007829435.1 Cupriavidus gilardii J11 | reverse complement strand
GCCGTGGCCCACGCGTACGCTGAATCAGTTGACCAGGGCGGGCCTGACGGTCGATGTGGCTCGCGAAGGAGAAACCGGCGTGCTGGTGGTCGATCTGCCGACGCCCGGTGCGCCGACCGAGTACATGATCGGCCTGCGCAACTTCTATGTATTGACCCGCTACAACCGCAGCTTCTTCTACGCGCTGACGGTCTACCAGCTCGGCGAGGCGGTCAAGGCGGCGATGGCCTGACGGGCAGGCCCGGCCGCGCGCGCCGTCATCATCGCTTCACGCGGCGTGTTCAGGCAGGGAACACGCCGGTGGACAGATAGCGGTCGCCGCGGTCGCAGACGACGAAGACGATGGTGGCATCGCGCACTTCCTCGGCAATTCGCAGCGCGACGCACAGCGCGCCGGCCGCCGAGATACCACAGAAGATGCCTTCCTCGCGGGCCATGCGGCGCGCCATGTGCTCGGCATCCGATTGGCTCACCGGCTCCGTGCGATCGATGTAGCGCGGATCGTAGATCTTCGGCAGATATGCTTCCGGCCACTTGCGGATGCCCGGGATGCGCGAGCCTTCCGCAGGCTGCGCGCCAATGATCTGCACCGCCGGATTCTGTTCCTTCAGATAGCGCGACACACCGGTGATGGTGCCGGTAGTGCCCATTGCCGACACAAAGTGGGTCACGCGGCCTTCGGTATCGCGCCAGATCTCGGGACCGGTGGTCTCGTAGTGTGACAGCGGATTATCAGGGTTGGCGAACTGGTCCAGGATAATGCCCTTGCCGTCGCGCTCCATCGCGTCGGCCAGATCCCGCGCGTATTCCATGCCGCCCTTGACCGGCGTCAGGATGATCTCGGCCCCGTAGGCCGCCATGCTCTGGCGACGCTCCAGGCTCAGGTCCTCCGGCATGATCAGCACCATGCGGTAGCCACGGATGGCGGCCGCCATGGCCAGCGCGATGCCGGTGTTGCCGGAGGTCGCTTCGATCAGTGTGTCGCCCGGCTTGATGCGGCCCCGTGCCTCGGCGCGCGCGATCATCGACAGCGCGGGCCTGTCCTTGACGGAGCCGGCCGGGTTGTTGCCTTCCAGCTTACCCAGAATCACATTGCCGCGTTCGGCGTTTGCCGCTCCGGGAATGCGCTGCAGTTGCACCAGCGGCGTGTTGCCGATGGTGTCTTCGATCGTCTTGTAGGCCATGGTGCGGGGCGAGTCCAAATGTCGGCGCCCATTGTAATGCAGTCGTCATGACCCTGCGGCCGGGCGGGAGATGCCCCCGGCCGCGGGACGCAACGCTGCCCGTCAGGCTTCCGTCCTGCCCTTGCCCAACAGGTGGTACAGCAGGATCGCGCCGAATGTGGCAGTGCCGATGCCGCCCAGCGTCATGCCGCCAAAGCGCAGCGTCAGGTCGCCCGCCGCCACGGTGAGCGTCGCGCCGACCGTGATCAGGTTGCGCGAGCTGGAGAAATCCACGTTGTTCTCCACCCAGATGCGGCCCGCGGTGGCGGCAATCAGGCCGAACACCACGATGGTGAGACCGCCGATCACCGGGCCCGGGATGGTCAGGATCAGCGCCCCGAACTTGGGCGAGAAGCCCAGCAGGATCGCCACCAGCGCGGCGACCACGAAGATCAGCGTCGAGTAAATCTTCGTTACCGCCATCACGCCCATGTTTTCGGCGTAGGTGGTGACGCCCGTGCCGCCACCCGAGGCGGACAGCATCGTCGCGACCCCATCGCCAATGAAGGCCCGGCCAATGTACGGGTCGAGATTGCGGCCAGTCATCACGCCGATGGCCTTGATGTGACCGAGGTTCTCGGCGACCAGCACGATGGCCACGGGCGCGATCAGCAGCATAGCGCCCGGCTCGAACACCGGTGCGGTGAAGGCCGGCAACCCGAACCATGCCGACGCGCCCACGCCGGAGAAGTCGATGGGCTTGCCCAGGCCAAGCGCGTTGGCGCAGAAGTAGTACGCGACATAGCCCACCAGGCCGCCGATCAGCACCGGCAAGCGGCCCACCATGCCTGGCGCACGGACGGCGACGAGCCCGACCGCCAGCACGGTCAGCAGACCGATCCAGGTGTCCAGCGCGGCGCCACTGACGGCCTTGACGGCCACGGGCGCAAGGTTCAAGCCAATCGCCGCGACGATGGCGCCCGTAACCACGGGCGGCATCAGCCGCTCGACCCAGCGATAGCCCGCGGCCTGCACCACCAGGCCGATCACCGTGTACAACGCGCCGGCCGCGACGATGCCGCCCAGCGCGACCGGGATGTTGAGGTTGGGCCCACTGCCGGCATAGCCGGTGGCGGCGATCACCACCGCAATAAAGGCGAAGCTGGAGCCGAGATAGCTGGGAACCCTGCCCCGGACGCACAGGAAGAAGATCAGCGTGCCGATACCGGAGAACAGGATGGCGATATTGGGATTGAAGCCCATCAGGATGGGCGCGATCGCCGTCGAACCGAACATCGCGACCACGTGCTGGATGCCGGCCAACACGGTCTGCCCGGCGGGCAGCCGTTCATCCGGTGCGATCACCCCTTCGGTCTTGAGCTTCCAACTCGGCAGGAATCCTGCGTCGTCGCCATTTGCCATCTTTTCTGCTCCCGTCTGCATGGCCGCCCGCCGATTCTTGATATGTATGTGGCCCGCGTTCCGGCATGAGCCGGTGCAACGAATGCCCGCAACGGTGTGGCCGCGCGCGGCGCCCGCATCATACTCCGTGGCCGCCTGGCTGCGAAGCGACAGGCGCCGGCATGCGTGCCGACACGAGACCAGGCGGTAGCACGAGCCATACCAGCAGCTTCCGACCGCGCCACCGAAGCCATCGGCTGACGGGGCCGGTGGGACCGTTCAGTGGACCGACCGCGCCCCCTTGCCGGCAGGCTCCGGCGTCAATGCCTTGGATGCGCCCGGGTTGCCGGCACCGGCGGCGACGGTCACACGGTCCTTCCTTGCCGCGGCGGTGCCCGGCTTGCGATTGGAAGGCGGCCCGGCCTTGCCGATGGTCAATCCCTCGGTCTGCAGGCGCGCCACCAATCTCGGGCCAAGCCCCTTGACGCGCTGCGCGAGATCGTCGGCATCCTTGAAGGCACCCTGCTTGCCGCGCTCCTCCAGAATGCGCCGGGCCATGGCGGGGCCGACGCCCTTGAACGTGGTCAGCGCGGCCTCGTCCGCCTGGTTGACATCGACAGCAGCCAGCGCCGTGCCAAAGGGCGCGGACAGCAGACCGGCGCAACACGCCAGCGCCGGCAGGATTCGTTTGATCATTGCGAAGGCTCCTTTCCGTGATTGCTCATGTGTGCCCGCAGCGCATGAGTGCGCGACGGACATGGGCAGGATAAAAGCCTGGGGACGGGATGGCGCGGGCGGAAACGAAAGTTGACGTGGGGAGGGCGAGGGAGGAGTGGATGCTTGGACTGCCCTCTCCCCCGGCCCCTCTCCCGCAAGGCGGGAGAGGGGAGACAATCCCGCGAGGCGGGAGAGGGAGACGATCAATCAGCCATTGCGCTCCAGCAGCCACCGGCAATAACGCGCCACCCCTTCCTCCACCGTATAGAACGGCGCGACGTAACCGGCGCCACGCAGGCGCGACACGTCCGACTGGGTGAAGCACTGGTACTTGCCGCGCAGCGCGTCCGGGAACTTGATGTACTCGATCAACCCTTCCTGGACCATGTCGTCCAGCGACAGCGCGGGCTTGCCCTCGGCTTCGCGCAGCGTATTGACCACGGTGCGCGCCACGTCGTTGAAGGGCTGCGCGCGGCCCGTGCCGAGGTTGAAGATGCCGGACTTCTCCGGGTGGTCAAGGAAGAACAGGTTGACCTTGACCACGTCTTCGACCGAAACGAAATCGCGGCTCTGGCAGCCGGCACCATAGCCGCCGTATTCGCCGAACAGCTTGACCGTGCCGTCGGTACGGAACTGGTTGAAGTTGTGGAAGGCCACCGATGCCATGCGGCCCTTGTGGGCCTCGCGCGGGCCGTAGACATTGAAATAGCGGAAGCCGACGATCTGCGACAGCGCCGTCGGCAGTGTCTTGCGCACGACCTGGTCGAACAGGAACTTGGAATAGCCGTACACGTTCAGCGGCTGCTCGTAAGCGCGTTCTTCCTTGAAGGTCTGCGAGGCGCCATACGTCGCCGCCGATGATGCGTACAGGAACTGCACGCCCTGCTCCAGGCAGGCTTCCATCAGCGCCTTGGTATAGCGGTAGTTGTTGTCCATCATGTAGCGGCCGTCGGTCTCCATGGTGTCCGAACAGGCGCCCTGGTGGAACACCGCGGTGACCTTGCCGAAGTCCCCGCGTGCGAAACGTTCGACGAAGGCCGATTTGTCCAGATAGTCGGCAATCTCGCAATCGACGAGGTTGTGGAACTTGTCGGCGCGCTCGAGGTTGTCCACGGCGATGATGTTGTCCTCGCCGCGCTGATTCAAGCCCTTGACGAGGTTGCTGCCGATAAAGCCGGCCGCGCCGGTAACGATGATGGTCATGGTTGAAATGACGGTAGAGAGCGCCGCGTCAGGCGGCGCCGAACAGTTCTGAATAGCCGACGACGGCGGTACCAAGCTTGCCCACGACGATGCCGCCGGCGCGGTTGGCATGCTGCACCGCCTCCTTCAGCGGCACGCCGGCGCCCAGCATGGTGGCCAGCGTGGCGATGACGGTATCCCCGGCGCCCGACACGTCATAGACTTCGCGCGCCTGGGCGGACACGTGCAGCACCTCGGCCTCGGTATAGAGCGTCATGCCTTCCTCGGAACGCGTCAGCAGCAGCGCTTCGAGCTGCAACGCGCGGCGCAGGTTCTGCGCGCGAATGGTGAGGTCGGCTTCGGTCTTCCAGGCCCCGACCACGGCGCGCATTTCGGCGCGGTTGGGCGTGATCAGCGTGGCGCCGCGATAGCGCGAGTAGTCATCGCCCTTCGGGTCCACCAGCACCATCTTGCCCGCGGCACGTCCCGCCGCGACCATGCGCGACACATGCGTAAGACCGCCCTTGCCGTAATCCGACAGCACCACCACCTGGTATTCGGGCAACAGCGACTGGAACCTGTCCTGCACCGACAGCAATACCTCGTGCGCCGGCGGGTTCTCGAAATCGACCCGCAGCAGCTGTTGCTGGTGTGCGATCACGCGCAGCTTGATCGTGGTATTGACGCTGGCATCGCGATGCAGATACGGCTGCACGCGATCAGTCGTCAGCAGTGCCTCCAGCGTGCGGCCGGGCTCGTCGTCGCCCACCACGCCAAGCATGCCGGCCGTGGCCCCCAGCGCGGACGCGTTGCGTGCGACGTTTGCCGCGCCGCCCAGCCGCTCTTCGCTGCGCTTGACCTGTACCACGGGCACCGGCGCTTCCGGAGAAATGCGATCCACATCGCCGAACCAATAGCGGTCCAGCATCATGTCGCCGACCACCAGGATGCGGGATTGCTGGATCTGCTCCCGCGAGATGGGGTTCCTGTTCATGGGCATCCTTTCCGCCGCGCGTTGGCGCTGACGTGTCTTTGCTGCGTCAGGKCGCCGCCTGCGGCCGCCCGATCGCGTGATATTCAATGCCGGCATCGCGCATGGCATCCGGCTCGTACAGATTGCGGCCATCGAAGATCGCCGGCGTCTTCAGCCGCCGCCGGATCTGCGAGAAATCCGGGCTGCGGAAGACCTTCCACTCGGTCACGATGATCAGCGCATCGGCGCCGTCGAGCACGTCCATCTGCGCATCGCTGAACGTGACGCGGCCGAAGCCGCCTTCGATATCCGCCAGGTCCTGCTCCAGCACGCGCCGCGCCTCGGGGATCGCGATCGGGTCGTGCAGCCGCACCGATGCACCGCGCGACACCAGGTCACGCACCAGCACGCGCGATGGCGCTTCCCGCATATCGTCGGTATTGGGCTTGAAGGCCAGGCCCCAGACCGCGAAACTGTGGCCGCTCAGATCCTCGCCGAAGCGACGCAGCACCTTGTCGCCCAGCACATGCTTCTGCGCATGGTTGACCGTCTCGACGGCCTCCAGGATCCGCATCGACAGGCCGTTCGCCGCCGCCGAGCGCATCAGCGCCTGCACGTCCTTGGGAAAGCACGATCCGCCGTAGCCCGCGCCGGCATACAGGAAACTGTAGCCGATGCGCGGGTCGGAACCGATACCCATGCGCACCAGTTCGATATCGGCGCCCACCTCGTCCGCCAGATTGGCCAGTTCGTTCATGAACGAGATCCGCGTGGCCAGCATCGAGTTGGCGGCGTACTTGGTGAATTCGGCCGAGCGCACGTCCATGTAGAAAGTGCGCTCATGATTGCGGTTGAACGGCGCATAAAGCGCCCTCATGATGGCCTTGGCATGCCGGCCGGCGGCATCGTTGTCGCAACCGATCACGATGCGGTCCGGGCGCATGAAGTCCTCGACCGCCGCGCCCTCCTTCAGGAACTCGGGATTGGACACCACCGAGAACTGCAGGTCCTCCAGTCCGCGCGCCGCCAGTTCCTCGCGGATCACCGCCGCGACCCTTGCGCCGGTGCCGACCGGCACCGTCGACTTGTCGACCACGATCTTGAAGCCGGTCATATGACGGCCGATACTGCGTGCAGCCGCGAGTACGTATTGCAGATCGGCCGACCCGTCCTCGTCGGGCGGGGTCCCCACGGCGATGAACTGGATGTCGGCGTGGTCGACCGCGGCCGGGATGTCGCTGGAAAACACGAGCCGGCCGGCATCGCGGTTGCGCTGGATCAGCTCTTTCAGCCCCGGCTCATAGATCGGCATGCCGCCGTCGTTCAGCATGGCGATCTTGCGTTCGTCGACATCGAGGCAGAACACATCGTTGCCGAGTTCGGCAAGGCAGGCACCTGTGACAAGCCCGACATAGCCGCTGCCGATGATGGTGACTTTCATGAAGACAACTCCGGATGAACGATGCGATCAGGTCATGCGGCCGGTATCAGCCAAGTGCCTCGGTACGGCGGGGCGCATAGGTCTCCCACCGATTGCAGCCGGGACACTGCCAGTAGAACAGCCGGGCGCGGAAGCCGCACTCCCGGCAGGTATAGCGGGCCAGGTTGCGTGTGCGCAGTTGCAGCAGGTCGCGGATGACGACATCCTGCTGCGCCTCGTCGGTCTGCGGCGACGCCGGCAGCGATTCGGACGGCGCGGTATCGGCGCCGTTGCCGGCCGCGACGGCCACGGCCGCGCGCGCATCGAAATAGCGCGTC
>NZ_VLJN01000058.1 GCF_007829435.1 Cupriavidus gilardii J11 | reverse complement strand
GAGCCGCTGGATCGCCTTGCGCAACATATCGACGACCAGTTCACGATGGCATGGTCGAAGGGGAATGACTGATGGGAATTGGCGACAAGCTGCTCGCCAAGACAGCGAGCGTTACCGTGAAGGACTCGCCGGCCAAGCCGGCCGCGCCGCGTCTGGAGGAGCCGAAAACGTCTCCGGGACGGATGTTGGCAGCGCAGTCGGCGGTTGCTGCGGCAGAGAAGCGCGTGGCGGAACTGGAGAAGCGGCAGGGCAGCGCGGTAGAGCTGGCGCTGGACGACATCGTGTTGGTGCCGGGACGGCGCCGGCGCCTTTCGCCAGAGCAGTATGCCGAACTGAAGGAAAACCTCCGGCAGCATCCGCTGGTGCATCCGGTCACGGTGGTTCGACGTCCGGATGGCGCGATCGAACTGACGGCCGGCTACAACCGCTTCCACATCTACCGCGAGCTCGGGCGCGCCACCATTCCGGCGGTATTCCGCGAGTTCGGAGAGGAAGAGGCGGTCGAGCTGGCCGCGTTCTACTCGAATCTGCTGTCCCCTTCCCTGCCCGACTTCGAGAAGTATCTCGGCTTCGTGCGTCGCCAGGAACGTAGCGGCCTGAGCCAGAAGGAGTTGGCGACGGAGGCCGGGATAACGGAGGGGCAGATTTCGAAGCTGTTTGCCTATGCGAAGCTGCCAGAGGGCGCGGTCGAGGTTCTGCAGAACGGCACGGTGCCCGACTGCCTCGGTGCGAGCGCGGCGCAGGAGATGGCGAAGTTCGTGTCCGAACATCCGGAGAGCAAAGGCGAAGCGCTCGAACTGATCAGGCGGCTGGCATCGGATCCGTCGTTCAATCAGAAGCAGGCGCTGGAGCAGCTGAAGAAGGCAGTTCGCCCTGCAAAGCCAGCGGCCGGGACACCTCGCGTGTTGAAGACGGGCAAGCGCCAGTTCTGCACGATTTCGTCGCGCAATGGTGTCGTTGCGCTCCGTTTCAAGGACGTGGCGTTGGCGCCCGAATGGGAGCAGCGCATTGCGGACTGGCTGGAATCGGAATTGAAGAAATCGGACGCCGCCTGAGCGGCCCGATGGTGACAACGTGATGGACAGAGAAGGTACGCGGATGACGTAGACACAATCATCGCCTCTCGAAAGACAAAGGCCTGGGCGGGAACCCAGGCCTCTGCTTGGTGGAGCTGCTTGCGCAACCACACCTACACACCGACGGGAATCGGTATGCACTCTCTAGCAAGTGAGAGTTCAGTGTAGCGAACTGAGTGCGCCAGTCAAGCTCCGGGGCCCATTTTGCCCAAAATTCTGGAGCTGTTATGACTATTGCGCCACGGTTCGCGGCAGGCAAGGCGGTCGCTCGCCCCTGCCCCCTCCCCATGCCACTGATTGAGGCCCGTGCGGCGGCCTTCGATCCCCTCAACTGCCTCGACCTCGGTATCACGGCCCGGCGTACGTTGTACGGCATCCTTACCTTCTTCAATCTATCAAAACCCCAGGCGGCAATCTGGCCGCGTCGGGATCGCCTTCGCGCGGAGGCCCTGCTCACCAGCGAATCTTCGCTGTACCGGGGGCTGGCCCAGTTGGTGCAGCGGGGTTATATCGCGCGAAAGCAGGAACGCATCGCGCGCAATGGTCGCTTCCATATCTCGCCGATCCAGCTGACAGAGAAGGCGCTGATCCTGCTCGGGCTGACCAGGCGTGAGACGGCATCCCGAAAGGTTATCCACAGCGAGCCGTCTCTCACAGCGGAAGACGGTCAATATAAAGAACATACCAACCAACGTCAGTCTTTACAGAAAGCAATCCGCGGAAACGGCTCGACACTAAGCTCATGTCCCAACCGTGGCGTCAGCAACCGTGTGCCGGCCGCGTTGGGGTGGTTGCTCGAGCGCGGATTGTCAGCCGCCGGGGTTTTCAAGTTGATGGCTGCGGCCAAGAGTGCGGGACAACGCCTCGAGCATGTGGCCATTGTGTGCCGGAGCTATCTGACGACGCTTTCCGGGCGAGAGGCGTTTGCCTATCTGCGCAAGGCCATTGGTTCGAATCGTGACTTTGCGACGGCGGCTCGGGAATGCCTCGACGAGCAGGCCGCCAGGCATGCCGATGAGACCGCGAGGCGATTCCTTGACTACGCTCGTAGCAAGTGCCATGGATTTGCCGTGAAGGATTCGGATGGCCGGATCATCGGGAGACTCGACACAGCCTGTGGCGCGGTGCTGGGACCCCGTGGATCCGTCCCAATGAACCTTCGCTGGGCTCATGCCTGCGTGGAAGGGCGGTTCCAATTGCAACCGATGGGTTAGGCGTGTTTGGCAGAGCGGCCAAGCCTTTGGCGCGGGGTGTCTTCGACTTTCTACTGGAAAGTCTTTGAAAATCAATGGGTTATGTTTTGCCTGTGTCTAGGGCCGCGCTCCCGGGCTTCCCAAGCTGGTTTTCCTGCAAAGAGGCGGTTCAAGAACATAGGGCGCCGACGCCGAGTTCGAACGGAAACGTTAGTGCGCCGGCAACGGCCCACGTCACTCAAGGGCATACCTCCCTACCATAGGGCCAAAGTAGCGGCTGAACCAGACCCGCCACGGGCCATTGCGCCCGCGACGCTTCCGACGGGACTGCAATGCACATAAGCCCTTGATATATCGCAACAATGTGACTTCGCTGTGGAAGCATGGGTCGAAAATGCAGGCATACGCGCAGTACAAATTATATTGACATGCCGTATATCGCTCGTCCGAACCACGGGAAGCGGGTATTGGAACTGTGGATCCCCTGTAAAGCGCTCATCGCACCTAGCCTGCCGCCGACGGACCAGCACGGATGACCGTCGGGATATATCTTGATATCTACCGCGCGAAGGTATATATTTCGGTATATATCGAGGGGCTGACATGAGCACGACTGCCAAGATCTTTACGACCGGGCGAAGCCAGGCGGTTCGACTGCCGCAGGAATTTCGCTTCACCGAACGCGAGGTCTATATTCGCCGCGACCCCGCCACGGGTGATGTCATCCTGTCTCGCCGCCCGGAGAATTGGGACGGCTTCATCGCGGCCATTCAGGGCAACGCGGTGCCGGCAGACTTCCTGGCCGATCGGGCACAAGGCGAACAAGTGCGCGATCCTCTGGCGGATATTGAATGACGCGGTACATGTTGGACACCAATATCGTGAGCCATCTGTTGCGCGGCCATCCCGCCGTGCTGGCACGCGTGACCGCGGCCCCGATGGTCGACCTGTGCCTGTCGGCCATCACCGGAGCTGAGCTGATGTATGGACTGGCCAAGCGTCCAACGGCGGCGCGTCTGGCACGGGCCGTGGACGAACTGCTGCGCCGAATTGAGGTCTTGCCCTGGGCACCCTCGGTGATGGCCGGCTATGGTGAGATACGCGCCACCCTGGAGTCTCAAGGGCAACCGATGGGTGCCCTCGATCTGCTGATCGCGGCGCATGCACTTGATAGTGGGGCGGTGTTGGTAACTAATGACCAGGCGTTTCACCGTGTGCCCGGCTTGGTGGTCGAGGACTGGACCAAGTCGAGTGGCAACTGAAGTTGCGACGTCGTCGCCGGCCGGGACCACACCTGCCGGCACGTCATTGGATCGGCGTTTCTGATTGAACGTGCTCAGCGCCGTCGCGGGAAGGGACGTGGTATTCATAGCCACATCGTCTGTTGCGCATTGAATAGCGTACGCGGATGATTGGATTGCAGATGTCCATTTCTGGCCGACAGGACTCACGTCTAAACCCCTTGAGAGCCAATCCCACCCGCTCGGGAAGCTCGCCCCGCGTCGTGGCCCACCGCAGCCGTTCGACGTCATGCGCGCTGACACGCCTGCATCAGCTGGGCGAGAAGGATGGCCAGTTTGACCGGCTTCTCCGCGTATAGCACGCCGAACCGGTCGACCATTTGGGCAATGTCGGACTCGCTTTCCCGGCCGCGACCGGTCAGCAGGATGATGGGCGCGTTGGGATTGTCGCTTGCGCGGATGCGGGCGATCGCTTCGGCTGCCGTGTCGGCGCCCAGGCTCCAATCGAGGATGAAGGCGTCGAACTCGATCTGGTCCAGCGCTCGCAGGAATTCGGACCGATCGTAATAGGGCAGGGCCTCGCATCCCATATCGGTCAGGTATTCGCATACGCTGTCCGTCACCGCTCTCGCATCGTCGACCACTGCCACAACGAGCCTGTCCGCCTCGCTGCAATGACTGTGCAGCACGACCTTGTCCACGACAAACCGTCTGCCCATCGGTGCGTCCGCGATGTCATACACGGACCACCCTCCCGCGTGTTCGAGTGCAACGAATTCGGGGGAGGCCTGGTCGCGCGAGGCCGAACGCCGACCTGCCTGATGGGGCGACACCGCTTCGCCTATCCATGCCTGGCATGTATAGCGCCGGGCGCCGACGATCAGTGTGGCGGTATGCGGTGCGCTGGCGTGCGGCATGCTGTCGAGCAGGACGGGCGATGGTTCTCCGTAGTGGTCGGCCACTTCCTTCAGCTGCGACAAGGTCCAGGGCAGCTGACCCTTCATCTTGCGGCTGGCTGCCGAAAAGCTGATCCCCAGCAGTTTGCTTAACGCCGCAGCCTGGGCACGCTTGCCCACGCCATGCCGCAGCATCAGATCGCGTACCTGATTGGCGACCGAAGTCCAATCGATCGATTGCTTGTCCGGCTGCATCTCCGTCCCCGTCTGCTGCCATCGATTTGCGGAAACAGGAACGAAACTTTCGATGCCGTTCCGCGGCTTCCCTGAATCGCCGAATGCACGCTGCATGCATGGCGCACGACGTCAGGTTTGGACCCTAAGCTGTCCTCGTACGTCATGTTCGCGGCTTCGCGAAGAAGCGGACAGCGTAGGCCGATGCGTGGGATGCGGCTATCGCTTTTGGCAGCGAAGCCATGACCGCGACGACCCGCGCGGGTGCGCGGCTTATTCAATGGGAAAGAAAGGAGGGACTTGAAGGGCGCGTGCAGGGCGCACGCCTGCAGCAATCGGCGGGAAGCGGCGTTGGCGCGCTGCATCCCGCCTCACCATACACCATGGCTGAAGGGGTCAAGCATATGGCTCGGAGCATTGTAGTGCAGGCACGCCGCGATGGATATGCCTGTCGTCGGTTGCGGAACGGTGTGCCAGTTCGGATGCCAACACAGGTGCAGCAGAGGTGTGGGAGAGAGCGGGCAGGGCGGTCGCCTGCCGTGCTGGTGGCTGTTGCAGCGGCGGCGGCGACGCTGGTCGGCGGCGAGGCGCATGCGGCGGTCCTGTGCCTGCGTAGCACGGACGGCAGTGTCGAAACATTGCGCACCGGCGGCGACACGCTGTTCATGGGCAATGGCAATCAGGCGGGCATCGTGGGAGGGCAGCTGTCGTTCACTCCCGCGGCGGGGGAAGGCAGTGGCGGCACGATGAACGGATTCATTGTCGGGCTGGCCGATAGCCGCGGAGCGGTTCCGCTGCGTACGGTGCGTGCAGGCACCGGCCGTGTGGGCGCATTGCCAGCGGGCGACACGGTACTGGCGCAGTCCAGCTTCGGTATGGGGCCTGGCAATCCGTGCGCGGGCGGCAGTCAGACGGCGGCGAACACACCGGCGATGCTGGCTGACCTGCAACGCGTCGGTCGCGCTGCCGATGAAATCGTGACGCGTCTGCCCATCATCGACAACCCGGCGCAGGCGTTTGCAACCAACGCGACCGCGGTCGGCCGCGGTTCGATCGCCGACCGGGACAATACGGTGTCGATTGGCGCGAGCGGCCAGGATCGGCAGCTGACGCATGTGGCGGCGGGCACGGTGCCGACGGACGCGGTCAATGTTCAGCAATTGGGTACGGCCACCGCGAATGCGATAAGTCAGTCGAACCGATACACCGATGAGGTCACGGCGAACCAGCTGCGCTATGACACCGATGCGCAGGGCCATCGCACCAGCACGGTGTCGTTGGCGGGAGCCGGCGGGCAGCCGGTGGCGATACGGAATGTCGCCACGGGCACCGCTGACCGCGATGCGGCCAATGTGGGACAGGTGCATGCCGCCGCCAGCGACGCATTGGGACGGGCCAATCAATATACCGACGCGGCGACGGCGCATGTGCTGCGTTATGACGTCGCTGCGGATGGGAACCGAACCGGTGCCGTGACATTGGCCGCAGGCAGCGACGCGCCCGTGGCGCTACGCAATGTGGCGGCCGGCGTATCAGATACCGATGCGGTGAACACGCTGCAACTGCGCGATGCCAGTACGCAGGCCGTGGCGCGCGCCACGCGCTACACCGACCAGAAGACGCGACACTTCGCGTCCGGCTCGGCGCTGGCGCCGGCGCACGCCGACGGCGTCGATGCGCTCGCCGTCGGCGGCAATGCCGCGGCAAAGGGCCGAGCGGCGGTAGCGATCGGCGCCAATGCGGTCGCCAGTGGCGACAGCGCGGTGGCGCTGGGGGCGGGCGCACGGGCCTCGCGTGGCGCGAGTCACTACACCGACCCGGTGTCTGGCGCCGCGCGCGATGCCGCGGGCGAGGTGTCGGTGGGTGCCGTGGGTGCGGAGCGCCATATCACCAACGTGGCCGATGGCGCGGCGGCGACCGATGCCGTGACGCTGCGGCAATTGCAGGCCGGGGTATCGCGAACGCAGCGTCATGCCGAAAGCTATACGGACCAGCGCATTGCCGTCGGACCTGGGGCGCAAGGGTCACAGCCGGTCGCGACCGCCACGAACGCCGTGGCGATCGGTCCGGGGTCGATCGCGGATCGGCCCGACAGTGTATCGGTTGGCGCTCCCGGGAGGGCACGACAGATTACGAACGTCGCGCCGGGGGTGGCGTCGACCGACGCGGTCAATCTGGGCCAACTCCATGCCGTATCACAGCAGGCCCGGCGCATGATCGGCGCGGCCGGCGCGATGTCGGCTGCGATGGCCGCGATGCTGCCGAATCCGCGCGCAACCGGTCCGCTGTCGGTGTCGATCGGCACCGGCACCTATGGCGGTGCGACCGCGTTGGCGGCGGGGGTGAACTACCAGATCTCCGAACGCCTGCTGCTGAACCTGAAGGCCGCCACCGCGGTCGGCACCGGCCTGCACGGCAATCAGATGCTCGCCGTTGGCGCGGGGGCGACGTTCGGCTTCTGACGGGGACTCTCTACCCCCAATCCATTCGCTGTTGTCGTGCTTGTGCCGGGTGGCGCTGTACGGCCACGTGGCGGCATGCGCGCATCGATCTCCTCGGGAGAAAGACCATGAAAGACGATCAGGCGGAACATGACAATCGCGCCGCGCCAGCGGACGGCCAAGGCCGCGTCGATCCAGCAGGCGGCGCCCGGGACAAGTCAGGCGTTACAGATGCGGCGTCGCACATGGGTTCGTCGCTGTTGCGGGTGCCAATGTCCGCTTTGCGACCGGTCCTCGAAACGATTCTGGCTTTGGCGGTCACGCTGGCGCCCGGACTCGCTCATGCGCAGAGTGTGGGTGGCTTTGGGGACGGCGTGACGCAGTTGCTCAAGATGGTGGTCAATCTCGTGGTGTTCGAATGGGGCTACTACCTTGGCATCATCCTGCTTGCTATCCAGGGCTATCGCTGGAAGACCGGGCGCTGCGATCTGATGGAACTGGGTCGCTGGGGACTGGGGATCATGCTGGTCTTCTTTGCCCCCAATATTGTGGGTGACACCTGCCGGACAAACTTGGCGGCGCGAAGGTGGCCCTGGTGAGCGTCGCCGTCGAGGCGGTCGGGCAGTTGTTCATCTGGGGAGCCGACACCACGTCGATGGCTTACGCAGGCGCGGCGCTGACTGGCTTCGGCTATTCGTTGGCCTATCCGGGCTTCGGCGTGGAAGCCGTGCGGCGCGCACCGCCACAGACCCGCAGCCTGACGATGGGCGCCTACGTCGCATTCATGGATATCGCGCTCGGGCTCACGAGCCCCTTGGCCGGCGCGCTCGCTGGCGCACACGGGATCGGTTCGGTCTATCTGGCAGGCGGCATCACCGTTGCGCTGGCGCTGGTCATTGCGTTCCCGAGGGATCCAGCAGGGCCTTGGGGAGAACGGCCAATCCGTAGGCCTGGCTGATTCCCGTGAGGTCCGTCACCGGCTGCGACAGAAAGCTGTCGCGAGATTTTGGGCTTGCTGAAAGACGGGCCACCACAGCTGATGATCCTGGCATTGGCGGAATTCGCATGGCGAACGACCCTGGGAAGGATTCCCGAAGTCGACGAGCAACTGTTCAAGTGCGCCTTGTCACTGTGGACAAATCCGCAGACCCATGAAGCGGCCGAGCATGCCATCGCCAGCATCGTCATGCGGTACAGCTCGGACCTGCGACACGAGGACTGCCGGCGATGGAGGCAGGCCCTCTCATTGCTGCCCGCTACAGCCACTGTGGAGTCCGAGAGCGTGCTAGGGCTCGCGGCGTATGCGTGGCAGCTCGAAGGTGGGCAGTTGCTGGAAGGCGGCTTGACCGAAGCACTGACCCGCCGAGTCGGTTTTCCGGAGCCCAAGGCGATTGCCGCCTTCCAGAGAAGCTTTGCCCGTATGCATGGCGTGGAATGCCGCATCGATGGTGCGCGATTACGGCGCCAGGAGGCGAGCGTCGCGTACCAGAAATACATGAGAAAGGACTCGGACGCCGGGGACTATGAGCCACCGCTCCTCGGTTACAGCTGATTCGCATCACCGTATCGCGTCGTAGCAAGACAGAGCCTCAACGGAGGATGGCGTTATGCCCAACCCTGTGTGTGGAAGAGGGTCCTCGGCGGTGGTCCCGTGCCTGTTCCAGCGCCGCTTGTATCGCGTCAATACAGGACTCTACCTCGGGTGGCATACCATTGCGGTAGCGAAGGTGGCGACCTTTGGGGCAACCATTGCCGCGTTCTACAGAGAGTCCAGGGGTGTTCTGGTAGGGCTCGACAAGTCCGCGATCACGTGTTCGCTGCTCGGTAGCGTCGCGGCCGCTGCCGAGGTCGCGATCACTGCTGTTGTATTTGCACGGACAGCGAGGAAGGCCGACAAGTTGGGGGCCAAATGCGTCCGCCACGCGCGAAGCCATCGCCTGTTGCTGGAGTATTGTGAACAGCAAAAAGGCAAGCGCAAGCGTGTGGCATACGCTGTTCCGATTGCGCTGACCGAGCCCTGCGGACGAGGGTATGCGAAGTACGAGGCGGCATTCACGCAACGCCAATCAGCGATGACAGAACTGTCGGCGATGAGTGTGGTGTTCGCTCGCGATACCGTGATCCAGGGTGCGGGCGCAGGTGCGAATCTGGCGCTTCTTTGGAATGCGCTCAAGCTCAGCGACGTGCTGCACGTTGCCAGATGTGCGATCCATGTGAAGGCCGCTACCCTAGCTGCCGGGGCGGCCGGCATCGCCTGCGGCGTCTTCCATATGGTGGGTGGCGCCATTGCCGTCCTTCGCGGTAACAGAACGATACGACGGGCCACCGATAAGCTGGAGTCGATTGGTCGTCGGCTACGGGGCCGTGTCTTGGATAGCCCCGACGTCGGTGAAGCCGTTAGCGTGTTCGCCGCGGGAATGTCCGCCCGCAAGACGCAACGTACGGAAAAATACGAGGCGCTTGCGCTGAAGTGCGACGGCAAGCAGTTCGGTAAGGCCATCGCGATCTCGCAGCAATTACATCAGTATGCCCGCAATGGCGAGGAGCGGGCCTTGGAGTCCGCCAGGCATCAAGTGCGACTTGGCAAGCTGCGTATTGGGTACGGCGCCGTTTCGGCCGCAGTCGGCGGAGCCGCACTCGCCGTTGCATTGACGGTTGGTGCCGCCACGCCAATAGGGTGGGCCATCGCTGGCGTGGGGGCCCTTTTTGCGGCGGGGTGGCTGTTGTACGCCTGGCATCGCAACAAGCAGTATGCCAAGACGCTGGAGTCGTTTGAAGAAGACCACTTGCATCTCGCCGCCTCCGCAGACGAAGTCGTCTGTGCTGCGCTGCAGGCATTGGATGGTGACCGCGATGGCAGCCGCCCGGACCGGATGGCCCGCAAGCTGATCAAGCAGACCTTGCTCGCGGTTGGCGTGACACCGGAGGACTTCCGCGTTCTCAAGCTTTGTCGCGCGGAGGACGAAGCCGACGTGCGGCAGGCGCTGG
>NZ_VLJN01000065.1:81068-150292 GCF_007829435.1 Cupriavidus gilardii J11 | reverse complement strand
CAATACATAGAAGTTGCGCAGGCCGATCATGTACTCGGTCGGCGCACCGGGCGTCGGCAGATCGACCACCAGCACGCCGGTTTCTCCTTCGCGAGGCTCGTCGAGCCTCAGGCCCGCCCTGGTCAACTGATTCAGCGTACGCGTGGGCCACGGCTCGCCGTCGGCCGCCGCGGCGGCGATGCCAAGGCTGCCCTCGTCGTTATTGAGGCGCCAAACCACCGGGCGTCCGGTCTCCCAGCCATGCAGCTGCAGGAAGCGCGCCACGCTGCCGATGGCGTCCACCGGGCTGTTGCGCAGATCGATATGCCCGTCGCCATCGAAATCGGTGGCGTACTCGCGCAGGCTGGTCGGCATGAACTGCGGAATGCCGATCGCGCCCGCATACGAGCCGAGCATCGAGAACACATCGGTATTGGTATCGCGGCACCACAGCAGATAGTCCTGCAGCTGCTGCCGGAACATCCGCGAACGCGAATCGCGGTTTGGCGTCTCGGGGTAGTCGAACGCCAGTGTCGACAGTGAATCGACCACGCGGAAGTTGCCCATGTCCCGCCCATAGATCGTTTCGACACCGATGATGCCGACGATCACCGAAGCGGGGACGCCGAACTCGGTCTCCGCGCGACGCAAGGTGTCACGATGCTGCTGCCAGAAGCGCAGCCCGGCATTGATGCGGATCGGCTCGATAAAGCGCGAGCGATAGGCGCGCCAGCTCTTCCGGCCGGGCGTGGCGGGCGGCATGATCAGCCGCGCGACGGTGGCGGAATACACGGTCTGCTCAAACCAGCCCTCAAGCGTGGCGCGCGGGAATCCATGGCGCGCCACCATCTCGTCGATGAAGGCCGCGGCTTGCGGGTGATTCCGATAGCGACCGGGATCGATTTCCTCCTCGCGGATACTGACGCGGCGCGGGCCGGCGGCGAGCAGGTCAGGTGTGATGCCGCACAGGGAGAGCGCGGCGGCGGACAGGGCGGCGCCCAGCAGAGGGCGGCGCAGGGGTCGCGTATTCTCGGTCATAAGGTCCTTTGCAAGTCGCTCCCCAGTATAGCGGAGAGAAATTCGCCGCCGCGAAGCCGGCCGCGTTCAACCCCCTCTCCCGCGAGCGGGAGAGGGGCGGGGGAGAGGGAAGTCACGGCACAACCAACGTGCGTCGCCCCTACGCCGCCACCCGCCCATCCCGCTGTGCTAACGTAGCGCCTGGAGACTCACAGGCGCGAACAACAATGCCGACCGGCTACTACACGCACCCCGAATTCCTGTTGCACGAGATGGGCCACTTCCACCCGGAATGTCCGGAGCGTCTCACTGCGATCGAAGACCATCTGATATCGCACGGCATGGACGGGCTGCTCGACCGGCGGGACGCGCCCGCCGCCACCCGCGAGCAGATCGAACGCGTACATCTGTCCTCGTACATCGACTCGCTGCAAGCGGTCAGCCCGGCCGCCGGCTATCACGCGATCGATCCGGACACCTCGATGAATCCCCACACGTTGGCGGCAGCGACGCATGCGGCGGGGGCCGCGGTGGCGGCCACCGATGCGGTCATCGCGGGCGAGCTGGAAAACGCGTTCTGCTGCGTGCGGCCGCCGGGACACCACGCCGAGCCCGACAGGGCCATGGGGTTCTGCTTCTACAACAATGTCGCCATCGCGGCCCGTCACGCGCTTCAGGCCCACGGCCTCGAACGCGTGGCCATCGTCGATTTTGACGTGCACCACGGCAATGGCACCGAGGCGGCATTCCGCGGCGATGAGCGCGTACTGATGTGCAGCATCTTCCAGCACCCGTTCTACCCGTATTCGGGTACCGAACACGTGGCGCCCAATATGGCCAACATTCCCTTGCCCGCGTACACCAACGGACTGGCGGTGCGGGAAGTGGTCGAAACGATCTGGCTGCCCCGCCTTGATGCCTTCAAGCCGCAGATGATCTTTATCTCGGCCGGGTTCGACGCCCATCGCGAGGACGATCTCGGGCAAATGGGACTGGTCGAGCAGGACTACGCGTGGATCACCACGCAATTGATGGCAGTAGCAGACCGGCATGCCCGCCGCCGCATCGTCAGCTGCCTGGAAGGCGGCTATAACCTCAGCGCGCTGGGCCGCAGCGTGCTGGCGCATCTGAAGGTATTGCTCGAAGGCTGACCGGGCGCATGCCGTTGCATGCAGGCGCGGGTCCGTCCCGCCAAGGAGATAGCGATGTCCGAAGCCCAACCGTTGCGACAAGGCGCAGCTGATGCGGGGGATCCGGCCGTGCTGGCGTGCACCGAAGACGCCCCGGGCGTGGTCCGGCTGACGCTGCAGCGTCCCGATGCGTTCAATGCGCTGTCCGAGCGGCTGCTGGACGCGCTGGCCGATGCGCTGGCCAGACTGTCCGCCGACCCTGCCGTGCGCGTGGTCGTGATCGCCGGCGCCGGGCGCGCATTCTGCGCGGGCCACGATCTGCGCGAGATGCGCGCCAATCCATCGCACGACTATTACCGCCGGCTGTTCGATCGTTGCAGCCGCGTGATGCTGGCCATCCAGCGCATGCCGCAGCCGGTCATCGCCCGCGTGCACGGCATCGCCACGGCCGCGGGCTGCCAGCTTGTGGCCATGTGCGACCTTGCCGTGGCGGCCGATGACGCGCGCTTTGCCGTGTCGGGGGTCAACCTCGGCCTGTTCTGCTCGACCCCGGGGGTAGCGCTGTCGCGCAATCTCGGCCGCAAGCAGGCCATGGAGATGCTGCTGACCGGCGACATGATCGATGCCAGCCAGGCGCAGGCGCGGGGCCTGATCAATCGCGCGGTGCCGGTCGAGCGACTGGATGAGGAGGTGGCGGCGCTGGCGGCCAGCATCTGCGCCAAGCCACCCGCGGCCGTGGCCGCCGGCAAGGGCCTGTTCTACCGGCAGCTCGAAATGGGTATCGAGGCCGCATACCAGCTGGCGGGCCAGACCATGGCCTGCAACATGATGGATGCGGACGCGCTGGAGGGCGTGCAGGCGTTTATCGACAAACGGCCTCCGGGCTGGCGGAAGTAGGCGTTCGCAAAACTGCCCTTGAAGGCACAATTCCGGTGCCTATATTCCGATCTGATCTAAGGGAATCGGTAAAAATTCGTTTCTGGCATGAAGCGGATCGCTTAAAATGCGCTCTCCGATAAGAACAACACGTGCGGCAACAGCGCAGGAGACTTTCATCCGGCTGTTGCCGTTTTCATTTCACTTCGCCTCATGATCGAATTGCAAGGTCTG
Organism: Cupriavidus gilardii J11; assembly: GCF_007829435.1. Classification (GTDB taxonomy): domain Bacteria; phylum Pseudomonadota; class Gammaproteobacteria; order Burkholderiales; family Burkholderiaceae; genus Cupriavidus; species Cupriavidus gilardii_D. The sequence goes on along the minus strand of NZ_VLJN01000065.1, from coordinate 147,056 downwards.
TCGCAGCGCTTCCCCGGGCCGTCGGGGGATGTGCACGCGCTGCGGGACGTGAGCCTGTCCATTGCCGCGGGCGAGATCTTCGGCATCATCGGCCGCAGTGGCGCGGGCAAGAGCACGCTGGTGCGCGCCATCAATCTGCTGAACCGGCCCACCAGCGGACGCGTGATAGTCGACGGTCAGGACCTGACCGCACTGGATGCACGCGCATTGCGCGAGGCGCGGCGCGAGATCGGCATGATCTTCCAGCATTTCAACCTGCTGTCGTCACGCACCGTCTACGACAACGTGGCGCTGCCGCTCGAACTGGCCGGCAAGTCGCGTCAGGAAATCGCCGATACCGTGCTGCCGCTGCTCGATCTGGTCGGGCTGACACTGTTGAAGGACCGCTATCCGGCCCAGATCAGCGGCGGCCAGAAGCAGCGCGTCGGCATCGCTCGCGCGTTGGCCAGCAAGCCCAAGGTGCTGCTGTCGGACGAGGCGACCTCGGCGCTCGATCCGGAAACCACCCGTTCCATTCTCGAACTGCTGCGCCGGATCAACCGCGAACTGGGCTTGACCATCGTGATGATCACGCACCAGATGGAGGTCATCAAGCAGGTGTGCGACCGCGTGGCCGTGCTGGATGCCGGCTGCGTGGTGGAGCAGGGCCGCGTGATCGATGTGTTCCTGCGTCCGCGGCACGATGTGACGCGCGCGATGATCGGCGACGTGATCTCGCAGGAACTGCCGCCCAGCGTGCTCAAGCGCGTCGAGAGCCGGCTCGGCAACGGCCGCGACCATGTCTATCGACTGGCATTCACCGGCGAAGGCGTGGACCAGCCGGTGCTCGCCCAGGCCATCCGCCGCTACGGGCTGGACTTCAACATCCTGCATGGCCATATCGACGAAATCCAGGGGCAGGCCTTCGGCTCGCTTGCCATCATGGCGACCGGCGATGCCGACAACGTGAAGGCGGCGATGGCATTCCTGCAGGATCAGGGCGTCGTGGTAGAGGAGTACGAACATGTGGTCTGAACTGCTCGACCTGTTTGTAGCGTCGCTCGGTGAAACGCTGGTGATGGTCGGCATCTCCGGTGTCATCGGCGCCCTGCTGGGGCTGCCGCTGGGCGTGGTGCTGCATCTGACCGATCGCGGTGGCGCGCTGTCCAATTCGCTGCTCAACCGCGTGCTGGGCCTGGTGGTCAACGCGGTGCGGTCGATCCCGTTCATCATCCTGCTGGTGGTGGTGATTCCGTTCACGCGCTTCATCGCCGGCTCATCGATCGGTACCGCCGCCGCCGTGGTCCCGCTGACCATCGCGGCGATTCCATTCATTGCGCGGCTGATCGAAAGCGCGCTGCGCGAGGTGGACCGTGGGCTGGTCGAAGCGGCACAGGCGATGGGCGCCAGCACCGCCCAGATCGTATGGAAAGTCCTGCTGCCGGAAGCAATGCCTGGCATCGTCGCGGCGTTGACCATCACCTTCGTGAGCCTCATCGGCTATTCCGCGATGGCCGGCGCCATCGGCGGCGGCGGCCTGGGGGACCTGGGCATCCGCTATGGCTACCAGCGCTATATCACCGAGGTAATGGTCGCCGTGGTGGTGATCCTGATCGTGCTGGTGCAGGCCGTGCAGAGCTTCGGCGACTGGCTGGTCCGCCGCATCAGCCACCGCTAACACCTCCCCTCTCCCGTCCGAGGGACCGGGGTCGACTTTTCCTCCCTCTCCCGCTCGCGGGAGAGGGGCCGGGGGTGAGGGCAGTCACAGCAACCCGACAACGCAACAACGTCCTTCCCCCGCACCATTCCATCGTCAATACTTAGCCACATCCCAAAGGAAGTCAGTCATGCAACGTCGTAGCTTGCTGCAATGGATTCTCGGCGCCGCCCTGGGCGCCAGCGTCGCCACCGTCGCCGTGGCCCAGGACAAGCCGATCAAGATCGGCGTGACCGGCGGCCCGCACGCGCAGATCATGGAGCAGGTCAAGAAGGTCGCCGCCAAGGACGGCCTGAACATCCAGGTGGTCGAGTTCAGCGACTACATCCAGCCGAACGCCGCCCTCGCCGCCGGCGATCTGGACGCCAACAGCTACCAGCACCTGCCGTACCTCGAAGCGCAGATGAAGGATCGCGGCTACAAGTTCGCCAACGTCGGCTTCACCGTGACCTTCCCGATGGGCGTGTACTCGAAGAAAATCAAGTCGCTCGACCAGCTGAAGCAGGGCGCCCGCGTCGGCGTGCCGAACGATCCGACCAATGGCGGCCGAGGCCTGCTGCTGCTGCAGAGCAAGGGCGTGATCAAGCTGCGTCCCGATGCGGGCCTGAAGGCCACGCCGCTTGATATCGTCGAGAATCCGAAGAAGATCCGCATCGTCGAACTCGATGCCGCGCAGCTGCCGCGCTCGCTGGCGGACCTGGACGCCGCCGCGATCAACGGCAACTATGCGGAATCCGCCGGCCTGTCGCCGACCCGCGACGCGATCGCCCAGGAAGGTCCGAAGGGCCCGTATGCCAACCTGATCGCCGTTCGCGAAGCGGACAAGAACAAGCCGTGGGTCGCCAAGCTGGTCAAGGCCTACCACTCGCAGGAAATCAAGGACTACATCACCAAGACCTTCAAGGAATCGGTGATCACGGCCTGGTAATCGGATGGCCGATCGCTGCCCGGGCACCGATCGCGTCGTTCCCGCTAAAGCGGGAATCCAGCGTCTTTCAAGCCACGGGTTCCGCGCCTTCGCGGGGACAACGCGGCGCTGGTCGCTTCAGGTTGCCGGACTATGCCCGGCAATTCTTTGGCGCTAAAATAGTACGATCGTTCGAAAATCAGGGAGACCGCCGAGCCGGTGGTTATAATGGCGAGCGAACCAATTTTGACAATCAGTGGAGTGAGCGCATGAAAGTACTCGTCGCAGTCAAGCGCGTGGTTGACTACAACGTCAAGGTCCGTGTGAAGTCGGACGGCTCGGGCGTCGACCTGGCCAATGTGAAGATGAGCATGAACCCGTTCGACGAGATCGCCGTGGAAGAAGCGGTCCGCCTGAAGGAAGCGGGTGTGGCAACCGAAGTGGTGGCGGTCTCCTGCGGCGTGGCGCAATGCCAGGAAACCCTGCGCACCGCGATGGCCATCGGCGCCGACCGCGGCATCCTGGTCGAGAGCGGCGAAGACCTGCAGCCGCTGGCCGTCGCCAAGCTGCTCAAGGCACTGATCGACAAGGAACAGCCGCAACTGGTGATCCTCGGCAAGCAGGCCATCGACGACGACTCGAACCAGACTGGCCAGATGGTGGCCGCGCTGGCCGGGCTGCCGCAAGCCACCTTCGCCTCGAAGGTGGTGATCGCCGACGGCAAGGCTTCGGTGACGCGTGAAGTGGACGGCGGCCTGGAAACGCTGTCCGTCAAGCTGCCGGCCGTGGTGACCACCGACCTGCGCCTGAACGAGCCGCGCTATGTCACGCTGCCCAACATCATGAAGGCGAAGAAGAAGCCGCTGGAAACCGTGAAGCCGGAAGACCTGGGTGTCGATGTCGCCCCGCGTCTGTCGACGCTGAAGGTCGTCGAGCCGCCCAAGCGCAGCGCGGGTGTGATGGTGCCGGACGTCGCGACGCTGGTGCAGAAGCTCAAGAACGAAGCCAAGGTCATCTAAGCGCGCCAGGAGAGAACGAACATGACTGCACTCGTCATTGCTGAACACGACAATCAATCGATCAAGGCCGCAACGCTGAACACCGTGACGGCGGCCGCCCAATGCGGCGGCGACGTACACGTGCTGGTGGCCGGCGCGAACGCGCAAGCCGCCGCCGATGCGGCCGCGAAGATCGCCGGCGTTTCCAAGGTGCTGCTCGCCGACGCGCCGCACTTCGCCGAAGGTCTGGCCGAGAATGTGGCCGAGCAGGTGCTGGCCATCGCCAGCGACTACAGCCACATCCTGGCTCCGGCTACCGCCTACGGCAAGAACATCCTGCCGCGCGTGGCTGCCAAGCTGGACGTTGCACAACTGTCGGATATCACGAAGGTCGATGGCCCCGATACCTTCGAGCGCCCGATCTACGCCGGCAATGCCATCGCCACCGTGAAGTCCGCCGACAAGGTCAAGGTCATCACAGTGCGCGGCACGGCTTTCGACGCGGCCGCCGCGGAAGGCGGCTCGGCCTCGGTAGACAAGATCCCCGCGGTGGCCGATGCCGGCATCTCGCAGTTCGTGTCGCGCGAAGTGACCAAGAGCGACCGTCCGGAACTGACCGCGGCCAAGATCATCGTGTCGGGCGGCCGTGGCGTCGGCTCGGGCGAGAACTACACGAAGGTGCTGACGCCGCTGGCCGACAAGCTGGGCGCCGCGCTGGGTGCTTCGCGCGCAGCCGTGGACGCCGGTTTCGTGCCGAACGACTACCAGGTGGGCCAGACCGGCAAGATCGTCGCGCCGCAGCTGTATATCGCCGTCGGTATCTCGGGCGCGATCCAGCACCTGGCCGGCATGAAGGACTCCAAGGTGATCGTCGCGATCAACAAGGATGCCGAGGCGCCGATCTTCTCGGTCGCGGACTATGGCCTCGTTGGCGACCTGAACACCGTCGTGCCCGAGCTGGTCGCGGCGCTGGGCTGATTCCCGCGCCATTGCCGCGCCGCGGCGATGGCCGGTCCCAGATGCAAGCCGTTCCGGGCACGCCCGCGAACGGCTTTTTTTATGCAAAACAACTACGGAGACTTCGATGACTTACCGCGCACCGCTGAAGGACATGCTGTTCGTGATGAACGAGCTTGCCGGTCTCGACGCCATCCACCGTTTGCCCGGTTTCGAGGAGGCCACGCCGGATACCGCGCAGGCCGTGCTGGAGGAGGCGGCGCGCTTCACCGAGGAAGTCGTCGCACCGCTGAACCGCGCAGGCGATGTCGAGCCCAGCAGCTGGCGCGATGGTTCGGTGATCACCACGCCGGGCTTCAAGGAGGCATTCCGTCAATTCGCCGAAGGCGGCTGGCAAGGCGTACTGCATCCACAGGAATTCGGCGGCCAGGGGCTGCCCAAGCTTATCTCCACCGCCTGCAACGAGATGCTGAACTCGGCCAACCTGTCGTTCGCACTGTGTCCTCTGCTGACCGACGGGGCGATCGAGGCGCTGCTGACAGCGGGCAGCGAATCCCAGCGTGCGCTCTATCTGCCCCGGCTGATCTCCGGCCAGTGGACCGGGACCATGAATCTCACCGAGCCGCAGGCGGGCTCGGACCTCGCCGCGGTCCGCACGCGCGCGGAACCGCAGGGAGACGGCACGTACAAGCTGTTCGGCACCAAGATCTTCATTACGTACGGCGAGCACGACATGGCCGAGAACATCGTCCATCTGGTGCTGGCGCGTACGCCGGACGCCCCAGAGGGCGTCAAGGGCATCTCGTTGTTCATCGTGCCCAAGTTCCTGGTCAATGCCGATGGATCGCTGGGCGCGCGTAACGATGTCCATTGTGTGTCGATCGAGCACAAGCTCGGCATCAAGGCCAGCCCGACCGCGGTGCTGCAGTTTGGCGACCATGGTGGCGCCATTGGCACGCTGGTGGGCGAGGAGAACCGCGGCCTCGAGTACATGTTCATCATGATGAATGCCGCCCGCTTCTCGGTGGGCATGCAAGGCATCGCGGTCTCCGAGCGGGCCTATCAGCAGGCCGTGGCCTATGCCCGCGAGCGGGTGCAGAGCCGCCCGGTCGACGGATCGGCCAGGCAGGCCGTTACCATCATTCACCACCCGGACGTCAAGCGCATGCTGATGACGATGCGCGCGTTGACCGAAGGCGCGCGCGCACTCGCCTACGTCGGTGCGGCGGCCAGCGATCTGGCACACCAGCATCCCGACGAAGCGGTACGTCGCGAGAACCAGGCGTTCTACGAATTCCTGGTGCCGATCATCAAGGGCTGGAGCACCGAGATGTCGATCGATGTAACGAGCCTCGGCGTGCAGGTGCATGGCGGGATGGGTTTCATCGAGGAAACCGGCGCGGCGCAGCACTATCGCGATGCTCGCATCCTGCCAATCTACGAGGGCACCACGGCGATCCAGGCCAACGATCTGGTCGGGCGCAAGACCGTGCGCGACGGCGGGACGGTTGCGCGGGCAATTTGCCAACGCATTGCCGGCACGGAGGCCGAGTTGCAAGCGCGTGACGGCACGGCCTTCACCGCGATGCGCGCCCAGCTCGCCAAGGGCAGGGCGGCGCTGGAGCAGGCGATCGAATTTATTGTGGCCCATGGCAAGGCCGATCCGAACGCCGCCTTCGCCGGCAGTGTTCCGTACCTGAAGCTGTGCGGCATCGTGCTGTGTGGCTGGCAAATGGCGCGCGCCATGCTGGCCGCCGACCGGCTGCGGGGACAGGACTCATCGTTCCATGAGGCCAAGCTGGCCACTGGGCATTTCTATGCCGAGCATGTGTTATCGCAGGGTGAAGGTATCCGCGATGCCATCGTGGCGGGTTCGGCGCCGGTCAACGCATTGTCGGAAGCGCATTTCTGACCGGCTGGATGTGTCTGGGCGGGGAAGGCGAAGTCGCTCATGAGCGCGATGGGTGTGGATGCGCTACCGATACGAGTCAGAGTTTCTCTGCGATGGTATTGCGCATCCTCACTAGAGACTCGCGCATGCTGTCAACCACGGTTCTCATGGTGATCTGCAGTTGTGCCTCCATCGAGAGTTTCATCGCGGCGCTGATCAACGGCAACCTCTCCCCGCCCCAATCTCCCATGCGCCAACAGTCTGCGACCGCCTGCAACGCGTCAGCGGTCTTCATGTCCTGTATCTCTGGGGCCATGCACGTCAATACCGCGGGGTCCTGCAGCAAGTCGGCCCCGAGCGCGAGCAGCATCGATGAAAGCGTCTGAAGGGAGCAATGACCCATGTTGCTCGCCAGTATGGCGCACACTTCCGGGCGAGAGGCCGCGGGCAGTTGCGCGACCTGCCGCGCCAGTACGGTGCATGCTTCCACACGAGAAGCGGCAGGCAGCCGCGCGATCTGTTTTGCCAGACGGAGCAGCACCGCTTCGCGCACTGGCGGCGGCGCGTGCCGCGTGTCGTGTTCCACCTGGATGAAGTTCGCCAGGCTGGATACGCAGGCGGCACGGTGGACCGCCTCGGGACTCGCGGCGAACCCGCTATAGCGCTTCGCGGTTGCGGCGAGGGCGTTGGCGTCGCGTAGAGGCAGCAATGCCACCAGGTAGGGGAGCAGCGGCGCAGGCAGCCAGGAGATCGACACCGCCGGGTCCGTCGTGTTGGGCGATGCCGGCAGCGTCAGCTCGCCAGTGGGATGCGGTTTCTCGGTCGGAGAGGGGTGCGGTCCCGCACTTGGCGGATTGACGGCCGCGTTGGGGCCGGCACCGCTGGGAATGGAGTTGAACTGCGGCATGGGCTGAAAAAGCGACAGTCGGGTTGATCGATGTGCAGCGCGTGGCGTGCACCAAAAACCAGAATTGTCCTTGTCAACGCTGCCGCAAGCTTTTCGGCTTTCCAGCGTTCTTCAGCTTCCGGTGTCTTTCCGGGCCGCATGGAAAAAAAGGACGGCATTCATGCCGTCCTCCCTTTGTCCCTCACCGGATCTGACGCGGAGCACGCGTTGGCGGTCGCTCAAACGGTGGCGGGGCGGGGCGATACGCGTTGTGGCGCGCGCCGCTGATAGCGGGCCACCGACAGATCGTCGGCCCGGATCGCCGGCGACGTGCCCGACACCAGATCGGCCAGCAGCTTGCCTGAGCCGCAGGCCATGGTCCAGCCCAGCGTGCCATGGCCGGTGTTCAGCCACAGCCCCTTGATATGCGTCGGGCCGACGATCGGCGTGCCATCGGGGGTCATTGGACGCAGTCCAGTCCAGAACGTGGCCTGCTCGACATCGCCGGCGCCGGGGAACAGGTCAGTCACCACGTGCTCCAGCGTGCGCCGCTTGGCGGGATCGAGCGAGCGATCGTAGCCGACGATCTGGGCCATACCCCCGACACGGATACGATCGTCGAAACGGGTAATTGCTACCTTGTAGGTTTCGTCCAGCACGGTAGACACCGGGCTGCGGGATGCGTCGACCATCGGCACGGTGATCGAGAAGCCCTTCAGCGGATACACGGGGATCTGCAGGAAGTTCCTGACGAAGGGAGTGGACCAGCTGCCCAGCGCCACGACGACGAGGTCGGCCAGCATCGGCTCGCCACCTACCACGGCGCCCGCCACCGCGTTGCCCTTGGTCAGCAGGCTGTCGATGCTGCGCTGATGCAGGAACTTCACGCCGAGGCTTTCCGCCATCACGGCAAGGCGCTGCGTGAACAGCTGGCAGTCGCCGGTTTCGTCATTGGGAAGGCGCAGGCCGCCCGACAGCTTGTCGCGCACGGCCGCCAGGGCCGGTTCGCTGCGCGCGAGCTGGTCGCGCGACAGAAGCTGGTAGGGCACGCCCGCCTCTTCGAGCACCGCGATGTCCTTCGCGGCGCCTTCGAGTTGCTCCTGGGTGCGGAACAGCTGCAGCGTGCCCTGCTGCCGGCCCTCATAGGCGATGCCGGTTTCCGCTCGCAGCGCCCGGATGCAGTCGCGGCTGTACTCGGCCAGACGGACCATCCGCTCCTTGTTGACGGCGTAGCGTTCGGCGCTGCAGTTCATCAGCATCTGCCACATCCAGCGAAGCTGGAACAAGGTGCCGTCAGGCCGGATGGACAGCGGCGCATGCTGCTGGAACATCCATTTGATCGCCTTCAGCGGCACACCGGGAGCGGCCCAGGGCGAGGCGTAACCGGGCGAAATCTGGCCGGCGTTGGCGAAGCTGGTGCCTTGCGCCGGCGCCGCCTCGCGATCGACCACGGTGACCTCGTGGCCGGCCTTCGCCAGATACCAGGCGCTGGTAACGCCGATGACGCCGCTGCCGAGAACGAGAACACGCATGCCAGGACCTCGAAACCAAAGAAAGTGGATATGGGAGGAAGATGGTCTATCGTATTGCAACTTGGGCAGGCATAATTCCCGAATATTTCACGCAAACAGTAAAAAATAATGAGAACCATCCGCCAACCCGTGCGCGGCCTGGACCGCCTCGACCGCCGCATCCTGGGACTTCTTCAAGCGGATGGGCGCATGTCGATGAAGGACCTTGCCGAGGCCGTGGGATTGACCATCACGCCGTGCATCGAGCGCGTCAAGCGGCTGGAACGCGATGGTGTCATCATGGGCTACCACGCGCGGCTCAATCCGGCGCTGCTCGGCCATGCGCTGCTGGTCTTCGTGGAGATCACGCTGGACAACAAGGCCGGGAATATGTTCGAGCAGTTCCGGCGCGAGGTGTTGCGGATTCCAGAAGTGATGGAATGCCATCTCGTGTCGGGCGACTTCGACTACCTGATCAAGGCCCGGATCCGCGAGATCGGCGAGTACCGACGGCTGCTTGGCGACATCCTGCTGCAACTTCCGGGCGCGGCCCAGTCCAAGAGCTATATCGTGATGGAAGAGATCAAGGAGACGCTGGCCATTCCGGTCGATGAGAAGGGCCAGCCGGCATGACATGAAGGATGCGGACCGCTACGTACGCGAGCGGGAACCCCAGGACGAGGCGGCATCGCTTCCGCTGCGCGCGCGCAAGGGTCGCGGCGCGGTCAGCAATCTGCAAGGCAGATTCGAGCGCGATATCCGCGAGCCGTTTGACGACGGTTGGAGCGGTTCCGAAGAAGACACGCGGCCCGTGGCGCTGGCGGATCACGGCCATGAGGCTGCGGCTGGGGAGCGCGACCAGCACGATACCGGACCGGCGCTGCCGCGTCTGGTGACGCAGGTCACCGGCGAGCAGGCGCGCTCTATCCTCACCCGCAACGCGTCGCCCGATATTCCGTTCAATACCTCGCTGAACCCCTATCGGGGCTGCGAGCACGGCTGCATCTATTGCTTCGCCAGGCCGACGCACGCCTATCTCGACCTGTCGCCGGGTCTCGATTTCGAGACCCGCCTGTTCGCCAAGGAGAATGCGGCCGAGCGCCTGCGCGAGGCGCTGTCCAAGCCATCCTATCGCTGCGAGACGATCGCGCTGGGCGTGAATACCGACGCCTACCAGCCGATCGAACGCACACGCCGCATCACCCGCGACGTATTGCAGGTCCTGCATGATTGCCATCACCCGGTGGGCCTGATCACCAAATCCTCGCTGATCGAGCGCGATATCGACCTGTTGGCGCCGATGGCCGCGCGGCGGCTGTCCGTTGCCGCGATCACCATCACGACGCTGGACGCCGACATCGCCCGCACACTTGAGCCGCGCGCGGCCACGCCATCGAGGCGGCTGCGGACCATCCGCACCCTGACGGAGGCCGGGATTCCGGTCGGGGTAAGCGTGGCCCCGGTGATTCCGTTCATCACCGAGCCGGATCTCGAACGCGTGCTGGAGGCCGCGCGCGAAGCCGGTGCCGTCTATGCGAACTACATCGTGCTGCGGCTGCCATGGGAGGTCGATCCATTGTTCCAGCAATGGCTGCGGGCACATTTCCCGGACCGCGCCGAACGGGTCATGAACCGCGTGCGCGATATGCGCGGCGGCAAGGACTACGACGCGAATTTCGCCACGCGGATGCGAGGCACCGGCATCTGGGCCGACCTGATGCGCCAGCGCTTCTACAAGGCCGCCGAGCGGCTCGGATTCCGCTACGAGCGCTTCGATCTCGATACGTCGCAGTTCGTGCCGCCCGCGGCTCCACGCGACACGCGGCAGGGAACGCTGTTCTAGTCAACGCGCCGCGGCGGTTTTCGCCTATCGCGAACGGGAAGGCGTGCCGGGGACGCCCATAATAGGAATTTCGCCGGCGCGCGTCTGGAGACATGCGCGGCAGTCATGCAGCGGCGCGAAGCCCATGCGCCGCGGACGGAGCAGTCCATGAGCGATCCTGCGCATCACGGTGGTGCGGCGCCGCGACCGGTGGCGGGGTGGGACGAGCTGGCGTTCCGGGCATGGGCCGCCAGCCCGTATTCGTTCGCCGCGATCGCGCAGCGGCGCCGCTTCGCGCAGTGTTATCACGCCTTTCAGGCATGGCTGAAGCAGTTCGGCACGCCGACGTTCGACCTCCGGGAAATCGAGTCGGGCGGGCTTCGGACTCCTGTTGCCGAGGCCGTCGAAAGCGACACGGGCTTTTGCGCGCTGCGGGCATTTCGCGCCTCGAGTCATCGTGACAAGCCGCCACGTCGCATCCTGCTGTGCGCTCCGCTCGCTGGCCATCACGCGATGTTGTTGCGCGACATGGTGATCGGGTTGGTGGCGGACGCGGATGTGTTCGTGACGGATTGGGCCGATGCGCGCGATGTGCCGGTGGCCCGCGGCCGTTTCGGGCTGGATGACTGTGTACGCACGCTGGAGCAATTCATCGTCCAGCTCGGCGCCAGTGACCTGCATATCGTGGCGGTCTGCCAGGCCACGGTGCCGGCCCTGGCCGCCGTTGCGCGCCGTGCCCAGCGCGGTGGCCAGGAGCCGCGAACGCTGACATTGCTCGGCGGCCCGATCGACGCAAGGCTGGCCCCGACCGCGCTGGAGCGGGTCGCCGCCACGCTGTCGCCGACGTGGCTTGATGCCAGTGCAATCGGGGTCGTGCCGGAAGGGTATGCCGGTGCGGGGCGCCGCGTGTATCCCGGTTTCCTGCAGTATCCGACGCTCGTGGCGGCGCAACCTGACCGGCAACTGTCGCTGTTGATGGGCTGGCTGTGCCGAGGCTCGACGGAAAGCGAGCGCGCCAGGGAGATCGAGCGGTCGATGGCGCAATTCAGTTCGGTCCTCGACATGACCGCCGAGTTCTTTCTTGACACCTTGCGCGTCGTATTCCAGCAGATGGCGCTGGCGAAGGGGCGGTGGCAGTTGGCGGGGGAGCTGGTACGGCCGGGATGCCTGCGCGAGACCCGGCTGCTGACCATCGAAGCCGCGCGCGACGACATTTGTGGTGCGGGCCAGACCCATGCGGCAAATGGCCTGTGCGAAGGACTGCCGGTATCGGCGCGGCACGACATCACGGTGCCGGACGCGGATCACTACGACCTCTTCAGCGGCCAGCGCTGGCGCGACACCGTCTGTCCCGCGCTACTTGACTGGATGGAGCAGGCCGATCGGACGCACGCTACCGCGCGCTAACCCCGCGGAACGTGAGCCGCGCCGCGCGCGGAAGGATCGTTGCCGCGAATCGGCATGCGATGCGCTGCTTCCTCTTGTGCCGGGCCGCCGTCCATCATGGCGCAAGCCAGGTCCAGCGCGGCTCGCGCATCGTCGCGGGACAGCCCGGATGCCATCACCATTCTCACCGTCAAGGCGGCCAGGCGGCCGACTTCATAGTTGGGTACGCTCATGTCGACTCCTGGGATGGTAGTGACCGGTGACGCCGCATGGCGTCGCCGGTCACGGCAACCCGTTCAGTATGGTCGACGAACGCTTGAATGGGATGACTTGAATCAAATAGACCTGCGATGTTCCGCGGCTATTGCGAGAGCTCGCGCGCGGCTTCGACCTGCGACTCGAAGAAGGTCTGGAAGCTGATGGCCAGTCCGGCCATCAGCAGGCCGGTGCCGATCATCAGCGACAGGATCACCAGAATCACGACCGGCCAGCCGGAGCGGGTGGGCTGGCCATCCGGATTGAAGCGCGCGTCCCAACGTTCGTCGGGCCGCAGCCCATAGACGATGGCAGCAAGGAAGGCACAGATCACGGAGGCGCCGCCCGCCACGGCGAAAGTCCAGTTGAGCACCGGCGACCCGGTGCCCAATACCATCGACGTGACGCCGATCGCGCCCGCCAAAGTGGCAAGGAGGTGAACCCATCCATAAGGATCGCGCGGCCCGCCGATGTAGAAGCGGTGTACGCCGACGCTGCCCAGCAGAAACGCCAGCGCGACGGTCAGCAGCTTGGACTTGCGCATGGGCCTGGCCGAGGGGCCGGCGTCGCGTCGCGGGGCGGCGGAGTGGGAAGTGGCGGTCATGACGATTGGGCGGCGAGCGCTGTCGACTTGGAACGGATGGATCGGGTGCGTTGCCGGCGCGCAAAGCAACCGGGCAGTGCGACGCACATTGTACGTCGCACTGCCCGTCGTTTCGCCATTGTGGTCAGGCCGGGCGGCACGCGCGGTGCACGCTGCCGGCCAGTTCAGGGGCGCTGGTGCAAAACCTGCGAAAACGTGTCTTGCAGCAACGTCCGGATCGCCGTCAGCGCGGCGCGTTCGAGATGACGCCCAGCAGGACGCCGAGACTGGTTTCACCGTACAGTGCCGCTGCAAGGACGCCCATGAACAGCACGGTCAATGTCAGCTGGCCCGCATGTCGGGCCAGATCGGTCAGCATGGATAACATACGATCCTCGTCGGTAGGGTTGACGAAGGCCGCGCCCATTGCGACACGTAGCGGGAAGAGGCGCCTCGAAGGCAGGAGCGGTCGAGGGGTTGCCTCGGTACGGGTATGTCAGTGTGCGTTTGCCGCCTGCGACCGACGGCACGCTGCTGAACACCGGTCAGCGCCGGGCGGCAGCCAGGTGGCGGTCGCGCCGCGAGCGCCACGGATTTTGGACAGGCGAAATAGCGAGAAAGTTCCGGTCTACCGGCTGCTGTCGCGGCCAGGCGACTGCCAGCCGGGGCCCGCGGTGGCTGGCCGGCTATCCGCGGACGCCGAATTGTCCGCTTGCGTGCTGCGCACGCTTTCGGTGGGCTGGGGAGCGGGAGCCGGCTGGGCGCCGCGTCGGCCGCTCAGGCGCTCGTCGGCCCGTGCGCGCGCTTCCATCCGCTCGATCTGCGCGCGTACATGGTCGGTATTCTGTGCGCGCAACACGGTGCGCTCCATGCCGCCCGCGAGCAGCGGGGCGCCGGCGGAGTCCCGATAGTCGTGCCGCAACAGGCCGTCGGCACGACTGCCGGCGGCGAGTCCGAGCAGCGATACGGCCAGCAGGATGCCAAGCACGATTTCGCGCGGTTGCGGGCGGAAAGGCATTGCGTCTGATCCGGATCGGTGAGAGCGACATCATCAAACAATGGGATCATGGTACGCACCGCCGGAGGTGACCGCCTATGGCAATCCCGTTACCGGTGTAACGGATTGTTTCGCTGAAAAAGCCTGCTGTTGCGCGCGCCGCGGAGCGCGCGCGGAACGGTCTCAAGGGGCGTAACGAATGCGATAGATTGCGCCTGCGAGATCGTCGCTCACCAGCAACGAGCCGTCGGGCGCGACCTCCACATCGGCCGGCCGTCCCCATGGCGAGCCGTCGCGCAGCCAGCCTTCGGCAAAGACCTCCTGCTTGACCGCGCGGCCATCGTCGTCGAGCACGACACGGGTGATCCGATAGCCGATGCGCTCGCTTCGGTTCCAGCTGCCGTGTTCGGCAATGAAGATGTTGTTGCGATACTCGGCGGGGAACTGCTTGCCCGTATAGAAACGCATGCCAAGCGCCGCCACGTGAGGTCCGAGCCGGGCCACTGGCGCGGTGAATCCGGAGCAGGGCCGGCCCCTGCCAAATTCGGGGTCGGAAAGGTTGCCGGCGTGGCAATACGGAAAGCCGTAGTGCAGGCCCGCGCGCGGCGCCCGGTTCAATTCGTCGGGAGGCTGGTCGTCGCCAAGCCAGTCGCGGCCGTTATCGGTGAACCACAGATCGCCCGTGACCGGATGCCAGTCGAATCCAACGGTGTTGCGGACGCCGCGCGCCACCACTTGAAGGTCCGAGCCGTCGGGCTTCATTTTCATGATGTTGGCGTAGCGGGATTCGTCGCGCGCGCAGACATTGCATGGTGCGCCGATGGGCACATAAAGATAGCCGTCCGGACCGAAGGCGATGAAGCGCCCGCCGTGATGGGTCTCGCTGGGGAACTTGTCGTAGACCACCGTCGGCCTGGGCGGACTGGCAAGCCGGGCTTCGATGTCGTCGAGCCGCAGGATGCGCGAGACCGATGAGGTGTACAGCGCGCCATCGCGCCAGGCCACGCCAAGCGGCAGCGTAAGGCCCTTTGCGACGGTGTGCACCACCGGCTTGCCTGAAAGCGGCGCGCTGACTGCGTACACGTTGCCGGCACCGCGGCTGCCGACATAGAGCGTGCCGGCCGGCGAGAAGGTCATGCCGCGGGCCTCCGGCACATCATCGGTGAGGCGCTCGATGCGGAAACCGGGCGGCAGGCGGATGCCTTCGAGGGGATCGGCTGCGCTGGCGCTGGCTGGCAGTAGCGGGGCGGCCGCCATGATGAGCCAGGCGGCGATCCGGGGAAAGTGGCGGGCGTGGCGCACGGTTCCTCCTGCATTTGCGGTTTTCGCCACGATGCCGGCAGCCGGCGTTTGCGTCAACCCGGCTAAGTGTTTGTTTGGGCTCGATATTTGGGCTATACTCTTGCGTTTCGTGTTCGAACACCCCGTTTTTCGAGGAATTCACCCATGGTCGTAATCCGTCTGGCCCGTGGCGGCAGCAAGAAGCGCCCGTTCTTCAATATCGTTGCAACCGACTCGCGTAGCCGCCGTGATGGCCGTTTCATCGAACGCATCGGCTTCTACAACCCGCTGGCTTCGCAAGGCGAAGAAGGCCTGCGCGTCGCGCAGGACCGCCTGACCTACTGGCAAGGCGTGGGCGCCCAGCTGTCGCCGACCGTTGCCCGCCTGGTCAAGCAGAACGGCAAGGCCGCCGGTACCGCCGCCTGAGCTGCATAACCGAGCGGTCGGCCGAGACACGCGATTCCAGTGACCGAACGTAAGCCGACGGCAGGCGCGGGACCCGCTCCGAGGTCCAGGCCTGCACTGAACGTACCCCGGACCGGCACGTCAGCCGGGGCGCGCGAAGGCTCGCGAATTCCATCCGCCCTGGCGGCATCGCAGCCGCTGCCGGATGACCTGATCGAGGTCGGGTATGTCAGCGCGGCCTACGGTATTCGCGGCTGGATCAAGGTCCAGCCTCATGCCGACGATGCCGCCGCGCTGCTGCACGCACGGCGCTGGTGGTTGTTGACGCCCGAGCCGGCCGGGACGGCAGTCGCCGCGCAGGCGGCCGCTGCCGCTGGCCCCGTCAGCCTGAAGATCGCGCAATCGCGCGAGCACAGTGGCACGGTGGTGGCGCAGGCGGCCGGCGTCGCCGATCGCAACGTGGCCGAAGCGCTGAAGGGGCGTCGCGTCTGGATCCGGCGGGAAGATTTTCCCCCGGCCGAAGACAACGAGTTTTACTGGGTCGACCTGATCGGCTGCGCGGTATCGAACGAACAGGGCGAGGCGCTGGGTACCGTGTCGGGCCTGATCGACAACGGCGCCCACCAGATCCTTCAGGTCGCCTTTGCGTTGCCCGATGGCAAGGCGGGGGAGCGTCTGATTCCGTTTGTCGACGCCTATCTGCGCGACGTCGATGTTGCCGGCAAGCGCATCGTGGTGGATTGGGGGCTCGACTATTGAGCGGTGGTATTGAGCGGTGTATTGAGCGATCTACCGCCCGGCGAGCCGGCCGTAACCCGCCAACGGTGTTGCAAGGAACAGGAGTGAGCGGATGCAGTTCGACGTGATCACGCTGTTCCCGGAAATGTTCCGCGCGCTGACAGACTGGGGCATTACCAGCCGGGCGGCGAAACAGCAGCGCTACGGTCTGCGTACCTGGAATCCACGTGACTTTACCGTGGATAACTACCGGACCATCGACGACCGGCCATACGGCGGCGGCCCCGGCATGGTGATGCTGGCCAAGCCGCTGGAAGACGCGATCGATGCCGCCGTGGCGGCGCAGTCGGAGGCCGGCGCGGCGCCGTCGCACGTGGTGCTGATGTCGCCGCAGGGCGCGCCGCTGACGCACGCCAAGGTGGTGGAACTGGCGCGCCGTCCGAGCCTGGTGCTGTTGTGTGGTCGCTATGAGGCGATCGACCAGCGGCTGATCGATCGCCGCGTCGACGAGGAAATCAGCCTCGGCGATTTCGTGTTGTCGGGCGGCGAGTTGCCGGCGATGGCGCTGATCGACGCGGTGGTGCGGCTGTTGCCCGGTGTGCTGGGCGATGCGCAGTCAGCGGTGCAGGACAGCTTTGTCAACGGCCTGCTGGACTGTCCGCACTATACGCGGCCCGAGGAATACCAGGGCGTGCGGGTCCCCGACATTCTGCTTGGGGGCCATCATGCCGAGATCGAAAAATGGCGGCGCCAGCAGGCGCTGGCCAATACCGCGCGCAAGCGTCCCGACCTGATCGAGACGGCGCGCAAGCAGGGTTTGCTGAGCCGCTCCGACGAGGCATATCTGTCGGAGTGGGCGGCGAAGGAAGGGCGGGGGGCGACCTCCGCCGGTTGAAAACCCATCCTCTGTCGAGGCCCGTGATTGGCATGGGCATACAACGTCGGCACGATGGCACAGGAGAAAAACGATGAACATCATCGAACAGATCGAGAAGGAAGAGATCGCGCGTCTGACCGCGAACAAGACCATCCCCGCATTCGCGCCGGGCGACACCGTTGTCGTCAACGTGAACGTGGTGGAAGGCAACCGCAAGCGCGTGCAGGCCTATGAAGGCGTGGTGATCGCCAAGCGTAACCGCGGCCTGAACTCGTCCTTCATCGTTCGCAAGATCTCGTCGGGCGAAGGCGTGGAACGTACCTTCCAGCTCTACTCGCCGCTGATCGCCGGCATCGAAGTGAAGCGCCGTGGCGATGTGCGTCGCGCGAAGCTGTACTATCTGCGCCAGCGTTCGGGCAAGTCCGCTCGGATCAAGGAAAAGCTGTTCACCAAGGCCAAGGCGGCTGCTGTCGCTGCTGCCGAGTAAGCATGGTGGGCCGCCCGTTGGGGCGGCTGGCTTTGCCTTCGAGGACACCTTCGGGTGTCCTTTTTGTTTTTTGGCGCGTCGTTGGCGTGGTTGGTGGGTTGGCTGCGACTGCCCTCTCCCCCCGCCCCTCTCCCGCGTTGCGGGAGAGGGGAGAAAAACGGCGGGATATCCAGCGCGGTGGGTGTGCTTCCTTCTCCCGCCTGCGGGAGAGGGGCGGGGCAGAGGGCAGTCGCTCTTATGCCAGGACCGCATCTGTCATACTTACCGCCAATATGCGTCCCGCCTTCGATCCCGAATCCCTTCCCATTCTCTCCGCCGACAGCCAGCGTCCCGCGCTGTCCGCGCCCCGTCTCCGGCCCGAGTTCATTCGCCACCGTTTCGTGTCGCCGCCCGCATGGCAGCCGGAACTGACTGACGAATCCCGTGTTTATGACCGCACCCAGACCCTTCGCGACGCCGCCGTGCTGATACCGCTGATCCAGCGTCAGGACGGCCTCACCGTGCTGCTGACGCAGCGCAATGCCAATCTGAGCGCCCACGCGGGCCAGATCAGTTTCCCGGGCGGGCGTTGGGAGCCGGAGGATGGCGATCGCATCGCGACCGCGCTGCGCGAGACGGAGGAGGAGATCGGCCTGGCGCGGGAGTTCGTCGAGGTGCTGGGTGCTTTGCCCGACTACATCACGGGGACGGGCTTCCATGTAAGCCCCGTGGTGGGCCTGGTTCGCGATGGCTTCGTGCTGAGGCCCGACGCGCGCGAGGTGGCCGATGTGTTCGAGGTGCCGCTGGCTTTCCTGATGGACCCGGCACACCACCAGGTCAGGCTGTTCCGCTGGGTCGACGGCGAGCGCCGGTTCTATGCGATGCCGTATCCGACCGACAGCGGCGGCCATCGCTTTATCTGGGGCGCGACCGCCGGCATGTTGCGCAATCTTTACCACCTGCTGGCGGCCTGAACCGGGCCAGCGCCCGCCACAGGTCAGGCGGCGCTCTGCTTGCCGGCGTGGCAGTGCGGGCAGCTTACGCCGACCACATAGTGCGGGCTCTGCTGCTCTTCGGGCGTGACCACCGCGCGGCAGGCAAAGCATTGCTTCGGCCCGGCCGGCTCCAGTTCAGGATTCAGCGCGGTGCGATAATCGAAGACGAAGCAGTCGCCGCGATAGTGGCTGCCGCCCACTTCCTCGAAGTACTTGAGGATGCCGCCTTCAAGCTGATACACGCGCTCGATGCCTGCCTCCTGCATGTGGATCGCCGCCTTTTCGCAGCGGATTCCGCCGGTGCAGAACGACACCACCGTCTTGCCTTCGAAGTCGGCCTTGTGCGCGGCCACGGCGGCGGGGAATTCGCTGAACTTCCGCACGCCGTAGTCGACCGCCTGTTCGAAGGTGCCTACCGCGACCTCGAAGGCGTTGCGCGTATCGAGCATCACTACCGGACGGCCTTCATCGTCGTGACCCTGGTCGAGCCAGCGCTTCAGGTCCGCCGGGCGCACGGCGGGAGCCCGCCCTTCCTCCGGACGGATCAGCGGCATCTTCATCGTGATGATTTCCCGCTTCACGCGTACCAGCATCCGCTTGAACGGCTGGCTGTCCGACAGGCTTTCCTTTGGCGCGATGTCGGCGAAGCGGACGTCCTGGCGGAGCCAGCCGACAAAGCCGTCGATCGCCTCTCGCGTGCCGGCGAGGAACAGGTTGATGCCTTCGGGCGCCAGCAGGATGGTGCCCTTCAGCTCCAGCGCGACGCAACGCTCCCGCATCTGGACGCGCAGCGCCTCGATGTTGTCCAGGGTCACGAACTTGTAGGCGGAGATATTGACGATCTGCATGGCGGAAGCGGGGCGGCGCTGACAGGCGACGATCGTGCCGACGACCGTGCCGGTGCACCGCTGGTGCCCGATAACTGCTTGAAGGGAAACGCGAAATTATAGCCGCTCGGGCCTGTCCGAGGGACATCGGGCCAGTGCGGAAGGGCCGCGGGCTCGCCGAGGGCGGCGAAAAAGTGGCGACGCTGCCGGTCCCCCCGGCCTGCCCGCCCGGTACAATGGCGCCCATGTCTTCGCCCCGCTTCGTCCACCTCCGCCTGCATTCCGAATACTCGATCGTCGACGGCATCGTTCGCCTGGACGATGCCGTCAAGGCCGCTGCCGCCGACGGCATGGGCGCGCTCGCGCTGACCGATCTGGCCAATGCGTTCGGCCTGATCCGGTTCTACAAGGAGGCGCGCGGGCGCGGCGTCAAGCCGATCGTCGGCGCCGATGTGTGGATCACCAATGCCGACGATCGCGACAAGCCGTCGCGCATGCTGTTGCTGGTGCAGGACCGGCAAGGCTATCTGAACCTGTGCGTGCTGTTGTCGCGTGCCTGGCTGACGAACCAGCACCGCGGCCGCGCCGAGATCGATCCGGCCTGGTTCGAGGAGGTGGGCGATGCAGGGGTGCCGCTTGCGAGCGGCATGATCGCGTTGTCCGGCGCAATGGGCGGCGAGGTCGGCATGGCGCTGGCCAACGGCAATCGCGCCGCCGCCGAGCGCGCGGCGCGCCACTGGGCCGCGGTGTTCCCGCAGCGCTACTACATCGAATTGCAGCGTGCCGGGCAGCCGGGTACGGAAGCCTACGTACAACAGGCGGTGCAACTGGCGGCCGCGCTGGAGCTGCCCGTGGTCGCGACGCATCCGGTGCAGTTCATGACGCCGGACGACTACACCGCGCACGAGGCGCGGGTCTGCATCGCCGAAGGCGAGCTGCTGGCCAACCCGCGACGCACCCGCCGCTTCACCACCGACCAGTACTTCAAGACCCAGGACGAGATGTGCGCGCTGTTCGCCGACATCCCGTCCGCGCTCCAGAACGCGGTGCAGATCGCGCGCCGCTGCAACCTGACGCTGGAACTGGGCAAGCCGCGGCTGCCGCTGTTCCCGACGCCCGACGGCATGTCGCTCGACGACTACCTGGTCCATATGTCGAAGGAAGGGCTGGAGCGCCGTCTTGCGGTGCTGTTCCCCGACGAGGCCACGCGCGAGGCCAAACGTCCGGAGTATTACGCGCGACTGGAATTCGAGACCGGCATCATCATCGAGATGGGGTTCCCGGGCTACTTCCTGATCGTGGCCGACTTCATCAACTGGGCGAAGAACAATGGCGTGCCGGTGGGGCCGGGCCGGGGCTCCGGCGCAGGTTCGCTGGTGGCCTACGCGCTCGGCATTACCGACCTCGATCCGCTCAAGTACGCGCTGCTGTTCGAGCGTTTCCTGAATCCGGAGCGGGTGTCGATGCCCGACTTCGATATCGACTTCTGCCAGCACGGACGCGATCGCGTGATCCAGTACGTGAAGGAGAAGTACGGCAAGGAGGCGGTATCGCAGATCGCCACCTTCGGCACCATGGCGGCGAAGGCGGCGGTGCGCGACGTCGGCCGTGTGCTGGACCTCGGCTACAACTTCGTCGACGGCGTGGCCAAGCTGATCCCGTTCAAGCCGGGCAAGCTGGTGACGATCGAGGAGGCGAAGAAGGAAGAGCCGCTGCTGACCGAGCGCGAGAACAACGAAGAGGAGGTGCGCCAGCTGCTGGAACTGGCGCAGCGGGTCGAGGGCATGACGCGCAACGTCGGCATGCATGCCGGCGGCGTGCTGATCGCGCCGGGCAAGCTGACCGACTTCTGCCCGCTGTACACGCAGGGCGGCCAGAACGACGGCATGAGCGGCGTGGTCAGCCAGTACGACAAGGACGATGTCGAGGCCGCGGGCCTTGTCAAGTTCGACTTTCTGGGCCTGACGACGCTCACCATCCTCGACTGGGCCGAACGCTATATCCGCCGGCTCAACCCGGACAAGGCCGACTGGAATTGCAGCCAGATTCCGCTGGATGATCCGGCCGCCTTCGACATCTTGAAGTCGGCCAACACCGTCGCCGTGTTCCAGCTCGAAAGCCGCGGCATGCAGGGCATGCTGAAGGACGCCAAGCCCGACCGCTTCGAGGACATCATTGCGCTGGTCTCGCTGTACCGTCCGGGCCCGATGGATCTGATCCCGAGCTTCTGCGCGCGCAAGCATGGCCGAGAGAAGGTGGAATATCCCGATCCGCGCGTCGAACCCGTCCTGAAAGAGACCTACGGCATCATGGTCTATCAGGAGCAGGTGATGCAGATGGCGCAGATCATCGGCGGTTACTCGCTCGGTGGCGCCGACCTGCTGCGCCGCGCGATGGGCAAGAAGAAGCCGGAGGAGATGGCCAAGCATCGCGAACTGTTCCGCGAGGGCGCCGCCAAGAACGGGCTGTCGTCCGACAAGGCGGACGAAATCTTCGACCTGATGGAGAAGTTCGCCGGCTACGGCTTCAACAAGTCGCACGCGGCCGCCTATGCCTTGCTGGCCTACTACACCGCATGGCTGAAGGCTCACCATCCGGCCGAATTCATGGCGGCCAACATGTCGCTGGCGATGGACGACACCGACAAGGTGAAGATCCTGTATGAGGACTGCCGTGCCAATGGCTTGCGCGTGCTGCCGCCCGACGTCAATGCGAGTGAGTACCGCTTCGCGCCGACCGATGCAAAGACCATCCGCTACGGCCTGGGCGGTATCAAGGGCTCGGGGCAGGGCGCCATCGAAGACATCCTGCGGGCGCGCGAGGAGCGGCCCTTCACCGACCTTTTCGACTTCTGCGAGCGCGTCGACCGCCGCCAGGTCAACCGCCGCACCATCGAGGCGCTGATCCGCGCCGGGGCCTTCGACACGCTGCATCCAAACCGCGCCCAGCTGCTGGCCTCCGTGCCACGTGCGATGGAGGCCGCGGAGCAGAAGGCGGAATCGGCCAACCAGGTGTCGCTGTTCGACCTGATGGCCGACGATGGCGATGCGCATCGGCCGGAACTGGTCGACGAGCCGGCATGGACGGCCAAGCGCATGCTGCAGGAAGAAAAGCAGGCGCTTGGCTACTACTTCTCTGGCCACCTGTTCGACGCCTATCGCGACGAGGTGCGCCGCTTCGTCAAGGGCACGCTGGCCGGGCTGGAGAAGGAAGTGCAGGGCAATGGCGGCGGCTATGGCCGCGATGTGCGCGGCAAGATGGTCGCCGGCGTGATCACCGGCATCCGCACGCAGATGACCCAGCGCGGCAAGATGCTCATCGTGCTGCTGGACGACGGCACGGCGCAGATCGAAATGACGGTGTTCAACGAGCTGTTCGACGCCAACCGGCACATGTTCCGCGACGACGAACTGCTGATCGCGCAGGGCAACGCGCGACATGACACGTTTACCGGCGGGGTGCGCTTCACGGCCGAGACGGTGATGGATCTGACCGCGGCACGGGCGCGTCATGCCCGGGCGGTGAAGCTGTCGCTCAATGGCAATTCGTCGACGGCGATGCTTCGCGAATTGCTCACGCCCCACCTGGCGCGCGGCCAGGGGGCCGGTCCCATCGCCGCGCTGCCGGTCTGCATCGAGTACACCAGCGCCGCGGCCGTATGCGAGGCGGTGCTCGGCGAGGACTGGCGCATCGTGCCTTCCGACGACACCATCGCCGCGTTGCGCACCGCCCTGTCGGCGGAGCGGGTCAGCACACTGTACGACTGATCGAGCGGGCCAGCGGCGGCGAAGGCGGCCAGACGCCCGTCGGCCTGGCCAGCCCGGCGATAGCACGGCCCTGGCACATCGTGCCCGGGCCACGCTACCGCCCGGGGGCGGCACGCCGCAAGCGGCTATAATTTCGCCCCTGCGCCCGCCGGCGGCATGTCGGCAGTGCGGCATGTCGGCAGTGCGGCATTCCGCCTCCCGATAACCGGCCCCGCCATGGGCGCAGGCCGGCGCCATCCTATGTAATGCAATACACCAACCGTTTTTCCTTCGCCGTGGCGGCCATTGCCGCGGCCCTTTCGCCCGCACTGATGCTTACCCTGAAGGGCGGCGCCGGCTATTGCTATTTCGCCGCGCTTGCGGCTGGGCTGATCTGGCTGTGGCATGGCGACAATCGCCGCCGTGCCTTTCAGGTGCTGCGGTCCTGCAAGTGGTATCTGGCCGCCATGGCGGGCTATCCGCTTATCATCGCGCTGCAGGCCCTGCTCGGATACCGGGTGCCAGGATGGGCCTTCGATGCGCCGGCCCGCCTGCTGCTGGCCGCGCCGATCCTCGCGCTGCTGGCCGCCGTGCCGGATCGCTGGCTCAGGCCCATGCAATGGGGCTGCGTGGCTGGCGCAGTGGGCGCGGCCATATGGTCGGTGGTGATGACCTCGTCGTCGGTGGACTGGATGGTCTACGGCCGCGCCGGGAATCCGTTCACCAACCCAATCCCGTTCGGCAATACCGCGCTGGTGTTGGGCTTCATGGGTGCGGTTGGGCTGGCCGACCCAGGGCGTCCGCGCTGGGACCGCGCCTTGCGGCTGGTCGGCCTGGTCGCGGGGTGCTACGCGTCCTATACGTCGGAGAGTCGCGGCGGGTGGCTGGCCATCCCGGTCATGCTCTGGATATTGGTGATGCGCTTCCATGTGAGCCGCATGGAACCGCGACGGGCGCTGGCGACCTTCGCGGCCGTATTGGCGCTCGCGGTCGTCGGAGCATGGAATACACCGATCGTGCAGAACCGCATTGCCGCCGCAATGTCGGATTTCCACCGTCTGGAGCATGGCGACGCCAATACCTCGATCGGCTGGCGCCTGCAGCAGTGGCGCGCGGCTTCACAGATGTTCGCCGAACACCCTGTGCTTGGCATTGGCAAGGGCCATTTCGAGCCAGCCTTGCGGGAGATGGCCGAGGAGGGCAAGGTCCCGCCCAACATCGTGCATCGGCATGCGCACAACGAGTTCTTCTCGACGCTCGCGGAACTGGGCATGGCAGGCGTGGCGGCGCTGTTTTTGTTGTATTTCGGGTCGATCGTCTATTTCTGGCGCTACCGGCATTCGCCCGATCCGGATACCGCCACGGCCGCGGGCATGGGCCTGGTGCTCACGCTCGGTTCGCTGGTCTTCGGCATTACCATCGATGTGTTTTCGCTGGTGATGAATACCGCTTTCTACGCGCTCACCACCGCGACGCTGCTCGGCATCATCGCCAGCCGTCAGGGCTTCGGCGCTGCCACGTCCGCGCCGGCGAGCGCCAGCAGCGCATCGAGGTGCGTCGCGGGATCGGGATCATAGGCGATATGACGGCGCGGCGTGGCAAGTCGCGCCGCGCCCGTGCCCGCCCACTGCGCGGCTTCCCGCAGCGCGCCCGCGATCGCGGCGACGTCGTCGCGCGGAAAGCGGCGGGCCGCCTGGTGGTCCAGCACTTCGAGGCAACCAATGCCTTCCGCCATCAGCACGGGCGTGCCGCATAGCACCGACTCGATGCCGACCAAGCCGAATGGTTCGTAACGGGAAGCCAGCACCGTGAAGTCGGCCGCGCAATACAACTCGGCCATGTTCCCGCAGTAGCCGAGTTCGAGCACGCCGGGCATCGCCTTGCCGATCGGGCGGCCCGCCACGGCCAGCATTGCGTCCAGCCCGCTGGCGGCGAGGCCCTGGGCCAGCACATCGAGCCCCTTGCGTGCGTGGTCCGACGACGGGAACAGGAATACCGGGCGCGCGTCGAAGCCGAGCCGGGCGCGCAGCGCCTGGCGCCGAGCATGGTCCAGTGGCACGAAACGCGCCGTGTCGACGGGAGGGTAGAGCAGTGTCACCTTGTCAGCCGGCAGCCCGTACAGCGACAGCAGTTCATCGGTCATCATGCGCGAGTGCGCCACCACACGACGCGATTGTGCATAGTGACGGCTCTCAAGTTCGATCTGCCGGCGATCCCAGAATTCAGGGTGGCGGCCCATGGCGCGCAGGTAGCCGCGGTGCGTGCCGCCACAGACGGCAAGATCGGCGCCCACCACCCGGTTGCAGCCGATCAGCACATCGCAGTGCCGGTGAGCATGGCGCATGCCGAGCGAAAACGCCATGTCGCGCATCTTGCCGGGCAGCCAGCGGACGGGGACCAGGTGTCGCTCGACGCGGGCGTATTCGGGCACGTCGGCGTCGAAGCGCCGTGCGAATACCACGGGCGCCTGGCCGCGCGCAAGCATGCCCCGGACCAGGTCAAGGGCGTAGCGCTCGAAGCCGCCACCCTTGCCGAAGCGATTGCAGGAAATGCCGATCTTCATCCGTGCGGCTCCGATGTTCGGTGAGAAGAGGTGGTCAACGGGGCAGGGCGGCCGCGCCCTTCACCGTGCGCCGCCGCCGTGCCCCGCGGATTGCCGGCGCCCCATGTACCACAGCTTCAGGTACTTGTAATAGCTGGCCTGCGCGTTCATCAGCGCGACGCCGAATCCTTCCGCCCCGTCGAGGATGCTGCGCTGAAGCAGCCACGTCCGCAGGAACGCCCACAGCCCATGGCCGGCGGCGGACAGCGGTGACGAGCGCTTGCCCTTGCTGAACGCCTGCGCCGCGCCGGCCGACGAGTAGCTGTCGATCTTGCGAAGCACATCGGAATAGTCGCGGTAGCTGTAGTGGGTCAGCGGCTGCGTCAGCCGGCCGAGCTGGCCGTCCACCACCACGTTTTCATGCACGAGAGCATCGGTGAAGCGGCCCTTGCCCCGGCGAAACAGGCGCGTGACGTAGTCCGGATACCAGCCGCCGTGGCGGATGAAGCGGCCGCAGAACTGCGACAGCCTGGGCATTTCGTAGGCATCGGCGGTGCCGTGCGCGACAGCGCGCAGGATCTCGTCGCGCAGTGCCGGCTCGACGCGCTCGTCAGCGTCCAGGCTCAGGATCCAGTCACCGGTGGCCGCGTCCACGGCGCGATTCTTCTGCGGGCCGAAGCCGGGCCAGTCGGGGGCTTCGATCACGCGGGCCCCCATGTCCCGGGCGATTTCCCGGGTGGCGTCGGTGCTCATCCAATCCACTATAATCGCCTCGTCACACCACTTCACGCTTTCCAGACAGGCCTGGATATTGTGGGCTTCGTTTCTGGTGATGATGACGACGGAGATTTTCATTGACGTGGTCGGCAGGGCGTGAGGCGACGGTGTCGCGCACGAGGCGTCATTGTACCTTGGCGCCTGTCGGCATCCCGGGGTTCCCGCCGTTGCATGGCCGCCGGTTTGCGGCGCCAGCCTGTTATCGCGGAGTCAGCGCGCGCTAGCGCCGCCGGGTCTTTCCGCATATTCCGAAATCGCGAAGTTCCGAAGGAGTGTTCTTGTCCCGTCCATCGACGCCCGGTGCGCAAACCATGCCCGCCCGCCTGTGGTCCTACCTGCGCCCCGAGTTGCGCATCTTCATCGCCGCCATTGTCGCGATGGCCGTCGTTGCCGCCAGCGAAGGCGTCATTCCCAAGGTCGTCAACGATCTGCTGGACAAGGGCTTCGGCGGCGAGTACGCCGGCAAGCTCTGGCATGTGCCGGCGTTGCTGACGGGCGTGGCCCTGATCCGCGGGGTCGCGCAGTTCGCATCCGGCTATCTGCTGAGCCTGATCTCCAATCGCGTGCTGCTGAAGATGCGGCTGCAGATGTTCGAGCGCATGCTGCACGTGCCCGCGATGTTCTTTCATCGCAATACCGCCGCGTCACTGATCAATGCGGTGATCTTCGAGGTCAACCAGGTGCTGCAGATCCTGACCAGCGTGTTCATCACGCTGGTGCGCGATTCGCTGACGGTGGTGGCGCTGTTGATCTACCTGTTCTATACGAACTGGCGGCTGACGCTCATCGTGGCGGTGATCCTGCCGGTCATCGGCTACCTGATGTCGAAGATCAACCGGCGGCTGCGCAAGCTGAACCGCGAGCACCAGACGCTCACCAACAGCGCGGCCTACGTGGTGGAGGAGGCGGCAGGCGGCTTCAAGGTCGTCAAGCTGCACGGCGGCGAAGCGTACGAGCTGGCCCGCTTTCGCGCCATGGCGGAGCGTCTGAAAAATTATTCGATGCGGATGGCGGTGGCGGGTGGCCTGAACCAGCCGGTCACCGCCTTCCTGGCCGCGCTGGCGCTGTCGGTGATCATCACCATCGCGATGGTGCAGGCGCAGGGCAACCAGACCACCATTGGCGGTTTCACCGGCTTCGTGATGGCGATGCTGCTGCTGATCTCGCCGCTGAAGCACCTGACCGATATCAACCAGCCGCTCACGCGCGGACTGACGGCGGCGGAGATGATCTTCCGCCTGATAGACGAACCGGTCGAGCCGCAGCAGGGCGGTGTGCCGCTGACCCGCGCGCGGGGCGAGCTGGTGTTCGACCACGTCGGCTTCCGCTATGGCGAGGCCGGCAAACCGGCGCTGCGGGATGTGTCGCTGACGGTAAAGGCCGGCGAGGTCGTCGCGCTGGTGGGTCCGTCGGGCAGCGGCAAGACGACGCTGGTCAATCTGGTGCCGCGCTTCTTCGATCCGACAGAAGGCCGCATCCTGCTGGACGGCCAGCCGCTCGACTCGATTGCCCTGAAAGACCTGCGGCAGCAGATCGCCTTCGTCAGCCAGGATGTGGTGCTGTTCAACGATACGGTGGCGGCCAACGTGGCGTATGGGGTCCATTCGGCCGACCAGATCGATATGGCGCGCGTCGAACGGGCGTTGGCGGCGGCCTATCTGACCGATGTGGTTGCCGCTCTGCCCGAGGGATTGCAGACGAATATCGGCGACAACGGCATGAAGCTGTCTGGCGGCCAGCGGCAGCGCCTGGCGATCGCGCGGGCGCTGTACAAGGACGCACCGATCCTGATCCTGGACGAGGCGACGTCGGCGCTCGATTCGGAATCGGAGCGGCAGGTGCAGGCGGCGCTGGAAACGCTGATGGTCGGCCGCACCACGCTGGTGATCGCGCACCGGCTGTCCACGATCGAGAACGCCAACCGCATCGCGGTGCTGGACCAGGGCCGCGTGGCGGAGCTCGGCACGCATGCGGAGCTGATCGCGGCCAACGGGCTGTATGCGGGTTTGCATCGGATCCAGTTCGCAACGCATTGAGTGGAGAAGGTGGCGTAAGCTATTGGTGATGGTTTACTCCCTCTCCCGCACGCGGGAGAGGGGCGGGGGGTGAGGGCAGTCACCGCACAACAACGGCACACGACGGCCCTCCCCACAGCACAACAAGGAGACAGCCATGACCGCACCGCAACAAACGCCAACCGAAGCCGTTCCGATCAGCCGCTATCCGGTACCGTCTCTCGATTCGCTGCCCGACGACATCCGTCAACGCATCCTGGTCGTGCAGGAGAAGGCCGGGTTCGTTCCCAATGTGTTTCTTGCGCTGGCGCACCGGCCCGATGAGTTCCGGGCCTTCTTCGCCTACCACGACGCGCTGATGGACAAGGAGGGCGGCCTCTCCAAGGGCGAGCGCGAGATGATCGTCGTGGCTACCTCCGCCGCCAACCAATGTCTGTACTGCGTGGTGGCGCACGGCGCCATCCTGCGCATCTACGAGAAACAGCCACTATTGGCCGACCAGGTCGCGGTCAACTACCGCAAGGCCGATCTGTCGGCGCGGCAGCGTGCGATGCTCGACTTTGCGATGAAGGTCTGCGTGGCGTCGCACGAGGTCAACGACGACGATTTCGCGGTGCTGCGCGCCCATGGCTTCAGCGATGAGGACGCCTGGGACATCGCCGCGATCACCGCGTTCTTCGGACTGTCGAACCGCATGGCCAATACCATCGGCATGCGGCCCAACGATGCGTTCTATCTGATGGGCCGCGTGCCGAAATCCAAGTAGGATTGTCGGGATGGCGGGGCGCGCAACGGGCGCGTCGGCCATTGCCTCGCAGGAGACCGCATGCCTTCGTCATCGAGCCCTTCCATCCACGCCTTCCGGCGTCTGGTGCTGACCACCGCCAGCATCGCATTGTCGTTGGGCGCTTGCGCCAGCGAGCCGCTGCCGTCGCTGGCACCCGCGCCGCAGAGCGGCGCCGGCACGCCGCAGGGC
The DNA here is from genome assembly GCF_007829435.1 of Cupriavidus gilardii J11. GTDB lineage: Bacteria > Pseudomonadota > Gammaproteobacteria > Burkholderiales > Burkholderiaceae > Cupriavidus > Cupriavidus gilardii_D. The sequence continues at coordinate 117,522 of NZ_VLJN01000065.1, read as the reverse complement.
TGCGCCGCCGACAACATGCCGGACGAGGCGCTGATAGGAAAGCCGGAGGCCGAGGCGATCAAGTTGCTGACTGGTTGTCCATGGCGCATTGGCCAGCGCGATGCGCACCAATACCCCGGCACCATGGACTTCGTGCAGGAACGGCGCACGCTCGGCATCGCCGGCGGCATCGTGGTGTGGGTCAAGCGCGGCTAGCCTTACCACCAAGGCGGGGCCCAGGGAAGGGCAGGGTCCCGCCGGCCCTCAGCGGACCTGGGCACACATGCCGTTGCCGGGATCGAACATGACCGGCCACGCCTCCTCGTAGATGCCCGGCGTGCAGCGCTGCTGGCAGTTCGCATGGGCCAGCGTGACGCGGCGCGGGTCCTGCCACACCATCAGCTTGCAGCCGCTGTCGTCGCGCGCCTGCAGTTCGATATGCGGGGCCTTGCGGGTTTGCCGGAAGTCGGCGAGATCGAATGCACAGGAACCGCGTCGCGACACCCATAATTTCCATGACAGCGCCTGCACCTCGTTGGAAGCCACTCGCATCCGCGCTTCCTCCCGGAAGCCGTCTTCTTCGGTCCGGCTGCAATACCCCGCCAACTCAATGACACGGGCGGCGATTGGCGTGGGGGGCGCCGGTGGCGATGTTGCGGCTTGCGTCGAAGCGGCGGGGACGGAAGGCCCGGGCGGCGCAACGGTGGCCGTAGGGGCGCAGCCTTGCAGGGACAGCAGTAGCAATGGCACTAGCGCCAATGGCAACCGCAGCAACCCACTTGCCACGCAATGGGGAGTCATTCCGGACGGGTTTGCTGCCATGATTACCTCCACGGGCCGCTGATTTCGTTATAGCGTCTGGGCCGGAGATTGACATGCGGTCTCACCCTAGTCCGGGGCCTTCCTTCTTTCGCGCACCGGGACGGCAGGGACCATTGTCACCGTCCCGGTCTCCATGGTCGAGCTGGCAGGCAAGTCGCCAATTGCTATAGATCACAACCGGAACCGTGCGCGCGCTTGTCCTTGCGTGCGTACGCTGCTGCGATTGCCGTAACGCGGCCTTCGCCACAGACCCGCCATGACACAGACCTTTCCATGGGCGCCCGGCCAGGACTTTCCGGTTCCCCCCGCACAGAGCGGCGTCACCGCCGCCAACCTGGAGTTCCTCGGTCGCCAGGCACAGCAGACCTTTGACGCCATCATGCGGCGCGTCAACGACTGTTGCGCGGACCACGCCAGTATGGTCTCCGAGGTCAGCGCGCGGCTCGACAGTTGCCGGAACGGCATTGCATCGATACTGCAATCCGCGGTGTCGCTGCAGCAGTTGGACACGCCGGCGCTACGCCGTCAGGCATTGATGGAACGGGGTGCCCCCGACACTGCCAGGGCGGTTGCCTGCGCCGAAGTTGCCCGGCATTGCGTGGCGCTGGCGTCGGCGACGGACAAGCTGCTGCGGGTCCTCGACGCTGGTGAGGATCCTGCCGCTTCCGGCGTCGATATGCTCGCTCCAACCATCCTGCTGGGCGGCTCCAGCGCCATGTCGTTCATGCTGTCGATTGCGGCCAACGTCCCTGTCGACGTGCCTTATGTGGAGTGGTTCGCGCGCAGCACCGAAGCCATGCTGGCCGTCATGACGTGCGACGTGAACGCTGACGCAATGCAGGGCGGCGGCGATGCACGCCTGCGGCAGTGCCTGCCGCATGCCCGTGCGTTGTCCGCGTGCTGCTCGGCGTTGCGCCGTGCCTGCGAGTCAGTTGCCACCGCACCCGATATGCAGCCCCCGGCGATGGCGGCGAGTGAGTAGAACGCGGCAATCGTCCAATCGTCATCAGGCAGCGCGAAGCCAATCCGAAGGAGCGACAGATGAAAGTCCACCCGCATTACGGTGTTTCCTATGACACAGTCCGTCAGCCAACGCCGCCATCACCGCCATCGCCACCACCGCGTGCCGATACGGAGGTCGTCCCCGCCCAGCAGGAGATGGCCCTCGTCCCTCAGGGCGGACCGCCTTCCCCAACCGCACGGCCGTCCCTATTCAGCCACTTCGTCGAGGCGTCCGCCGGCTTGCCGTGGCACCTGTTGCCGTTCCCGCAGGTCGCCGCCGGCCAGACTCCGGCAACCGCAGTGCGAAGGGTCGTGCGTCACGTACTGCCATCCGTTGCGGTGGCTGCGACCATTGTGGCGACATTGGGCGCGCTTGCCGTCCTGGGCCCGATCGGCGCCGGGGTAGCGTTCGCGGCCACCGCTGGCCTCGGCGGGTTGGCTGTCTATAAGGTCGTGATCGCACCGTTGCGGGAAGAGCAACGTCAGTCAACCGGCGTGGGCCAGCGGGGCGAGTGACATTGCAGGCCACGCTAGCCCAACGGCGGCGTTCGCATGCCATGCGACCAAGCGGTTGAGGTCAAGCCTGACCGTCGTCCGGTTGGCAATCGACAGGAACTTTTCCCTGCTGGAACGCCGCGTCCAGGGTGTGGCGGCGTAACGGCCGCAAGCGAGAAGGGCCTTACATCAGAATAATGTCGTACTGTTCCTGATGAAACGTGGATTCGACCTGTAGCGAAATCGGCTTGCCGATGAAGTCGCCCAGCATGGCCATATGCTGGCTTTCCTCTTCGAGGAACAGGTCGATTACCTCCTGCGAGGCCAGAATGCGGAATTCGCGCGGATTGAACTGGCGCGACTCACGCATGATCTCGCGAAGGATCTCGTAGCATACCGTGCGAGGCGTCTTGACCTGACCCTTGCCCTGGCACACCGGGCATTGTTCGCACAGCACGTGAGCCAGCGATTCGCGCGTCCGCTTGCGGGTCATTTCCACCAGGCCGAGCTGCGAGAAGCCGTTGACCGTGATGCGGGTACGGTCTCGCGACAGCGCCTTCTTCAGTTCGGACAACACCGCGTCGCGATGTTCGGCGTTCTCCATATCGATGAAGTCGATGATGATGATGCCGCCGAGGTTGCGCAGCCGCAGTTGGCGCGCAATGGTGTGCGCGGCTTCGAGATTGGTGCGGAAGATCGTGTCGTCGAAGTTGCGCGCGCCGACATAGCCGCCGGTGTTCACGTCGATCGTCGTCATCGCCTCGGTCTGGTCGATCATCAGGTAGCCGCCTGACTTGAGATCGACCCGGCGCGACAGCGCCCGTTCGATCTCGGCATCGACGTTGAACAGATCGAAGATCGGCCGTTCGCCGGTGTAATGCGACAGGCGAGGCAACACGGCGGGCGTGTATTCCTCGGCAAACTCGACCAGCTTCAGGTAGTTCTCGCGCGAATCGACCTGGATCACGCCGGTCGAGTCGTTGACGAAATCACGGAGCACGCGCTGGGCCAGGCTCAGGTCCTGGTAGAGCAGGCTGGGCGCCGGCTGCGTCGTGGCGTTGTGCCGGATCGACGCCCAGATCTTGCGCAGGTAGGCGATGTCGTTGCTCAGTTCCTCGTCGGTGGCTTCCTCGGCGATGGTGCGAACGATAAAACCGCCACGCTCGTCGGCCGGCACCAGCCCTTGCACCCGCGCCCGCAGCGCTTCCCGATCCACCTCGCCTTCAATGCGCTGCGAAATGCCGATATGCGGGTCCTGCGGCAGGTAGACCAGGGTCCGGCCGGCGATGCTGACCTGCGTCGACAGCCGGGCGCCCTTGGTGCCGATCGGGTCCTTGATCACCTGCACCATCAGCGACTGGCCCTCGTACAGCGTCTTTTCAATAGCCAGCTGCGTGCTGCCGTTGCGGTCCGTCTCGCGCGGATGCCAGATGTCGGCGACGTGCAGGAAGGCCGCACGCTCCAGGCCCACGTCGATGAATGCGGATTGCATGCCGGGCAGTACACGCACCACCTTGCCCAGATAGATATTGCCCACCAGGCCGCGCGTCAATGTCCGCTCGACATGCAGCTCCTGCACGGCTGCCTGCTGGACGATTGCGACGCGCGTTTCCTGCGGGGTGATATTGACGAGGATGTCTTCGGTCATGTTGGGGTGCGATCCATCGCCGGGCGGCGGGGTCCGGCACGGCGGGCTGCCGGACGGTTCTGCCCCTTGCCGGATGCCGTGGTGCCAGCGGCGCGCGGATCAGAAGCGCAGGCCGGCCTGTCGGAGCAGCGCCGCAGTCTCATACAGGGGCAGGCCCATGATACCCGAATAGCTTCCCTCGATCCGCTGCACGAATTCGGCGGCGCGGCCCTGGATGCCGTAGGCGCCGGCCTTGCCCATCGGCTCGCCGCTGCCGACATAGCGGTCGATTTCCTCGGACCGCATCGCCCGGAAGTGCACCTGCGAGACCGACAGCGCATGGTGCAGGCCGAGCGTGGAGGCGACGGTGACCGCCGTCAGCACGCGATGGCTGCGGCCGGACAGCGCGGCGAGCATGCCGGCGGCATCGGCGGGATCGGCTGGCTTGCCGAGAATGCGGCCGTCCACGCAGACGGTGGTGTCGGAGGCCAGGATCGGACTGTCAGGCAAGGCACGGCGCTCCCGGCGGCGCAACGCGGCCTCGGCCTTCAGCGCGCACACCCGCTGCACATAGTCGTCCGGCGTTTCCCCGGGCAGCACGGCTTCGAGGGCTTCGGCGTCTTCGTCGTCATCGGCCAGAAGAAGCCGGTAGGGCACGCCGAGCTGTTCCAGCAATTCGCGGCGGCGCGGGCTTTGGGAGGCGAGGTAGAGGAAGTCGTGGATCACGATGGGGTGCTCTTGGGCTGCTTTGGTCTGCTGTGGTCTGCTGTGGTCTGCCGTGGGGTGCTGTCACTGCCCTCTCCTCCGGCCCCTCTCCCGCGTGGCGGGAGAGGGAGGTATCAGGCGCGGTGGTATGGGTGGTTCTGGGTGACCGACCAGGCGCGGTAGAGTTGCTCGGCCAGCAGTACCCGGACCATGCCGTGCGGCAGGGTCAGGCTGGACAGCCGCAGCAGCATGTTGGCGCGGGCTTTCAGCGAGGGATCGAGACCGTCGGCGCCGCCGATCAGCAAGGCGACGTCGCCGCCTTCTCGCTGCCAGCCTGTCAATTGATCGGCAAGCTGGACGGTGGTCAGGTCGCGGCCGCGCTCGTCCAGCGCGACGATGCGGCACTGGCGCGGCAGGGCGGCTTCGATCCTTGCCGCCTCGCGCTGCATGACGGTGGCGGCGTTGTTGCTGGACGAGCGCGTCTCCGGCTTGATTTCGCGCAGCTCGATGCGCAATTCGGGCGGCATCCGCTTCGCGTATTCGTTGAAGCCGGTTTCGATCCAGCCCGGCATCTTGTGCCCGACCGCGACGATCAGCAGTTGCACGGCGCGTCCGTCCGCGGCTGGCGTCAGGCCGAGCGGGTGGTGCGCTTGCGCGCCGCCGTGCTCGTGGCGGTCTTGCGGGTCGTGGTACCGCTGGCTGTCTTGCGCGCGGCGGTCCCGCTGACGGTGGTGCGCGTTGCCGTGGTACCGGCGGACTTGCGCGGGGCCGTCTTTCGCGGCGCGGAGGTCTTGCGCGGGGCCGGCGTATCCGACGAGGTGCGTCGCGCCGGACGGCCCTGCGTGGCAATGGCGTCCGCGTCGGTATCCTCGTGGCCCAGCGGCGGCGACGGTTCCTTCATGCCTTCGGGCAGGCGGGCCAGCGCCGGCCGCTCGGTGCTGGAGCGCCGCGTGACACGCGCACGCGGGGCGGCCTCCTCGTCGTCCATTGGCTCGCTGGGCTTGGCCAGGCCCTTGGTGGCGCCCAGTTTCACGCGAACCGGCTTGTCACCCCAGATCTCTTCGAGGTTGTAGTACTGGCGCAGTTGCGGTTGCAGGATATGCACCACCGCATCGCCGCAGTCGACCAGCACCCATTCGCCGGTTTCCATGCCTTCCACCGCGACGATGTGGCCGCCGGCTTCCTTGACGGTGTCTCGCACGGACGCGGCCAGTGCCTTGGTCTGGCGGTTCGAGGTGCCGCTGGCGATGACGACGCGGTCGAACAGCTCGGTCAGATGCGAGGTGTCGTATACCTTGATGTCCTGTGCCTTGACGTCCTCGAGGCCATCGACGATGGCGCGTTGCAGTTTGCGAATATCCATGGTGCCTTGTTATGTCAGCGGGTGCGCGGCCGGGCGGGATGCCGGGCCACGTCCTTAGTCGTGGCGATAAAGCCGATGGGCGGCAATGTAGTTTGCCACGCCCGGTGGGAGTTGGTCATCCGCGCGCTCGCCGGCGGCGAGGCGCTGGCGCAGCGTAGTGGAGGAGAGGTCGACGGCCAGGGTCTGGTCGATCCACATGTGGCCAGAGGGAGTGGATTGTATCAGCGCGGTGTCGGCCAGCCGGGCGGCCAGCGCCTCGCGGACCGGTCCGTCCAGTTGCGCAAGGTCGAAGCCCGGCCGGGTGGCGACGCAGAAGTGAACATAGTCGAACAGCGCCTCCCAGCCGTGCCAGGTGTGCAGGCGCAGCAACTGGTCGGCGCCCATCAGCCAGCACAGCGAAGCCCGGGGGCCATAGTGCCCCCGCAGTTCGCGCACGGTGTCGATGGTGTAGCTGGGGCCGGCCCGGTCCACTTCCATGCGGTTCGCGTGGACGTGCGCCGGCAGGTCGGCAAGCGCGGCCGCCGCGAGTTCGGTCATGGCGGGCGTCACGTCGGCGCCCTTTTGCCAGGATTGTCCGGTTGGAATCCACTGCAGCTCGTCGAGCGCCAGATGTTCGACGCACAGCCTTGCCAGCGCGAGGTGGCCCAGGTGCGGGGGGTCGAATGTGCCGCCAAGGATGCCGAGCCGGAACAGTCGATCAGGGCGCGATGGCGCGGGCGAAGCGGGTGCCATGCGTCAGACCCAGTCGCGCGGCGGCAGGAAGTCGGCGTACAGCGCGGCTTCGGGGCTGCCGGGTTCCGGCTGCCAGTCGTAGCGCCAGGCGGCCTGCGGCGGCATCGACATCAGGATCGATTCGGTGCGCCCCCCCGATTGCAGTCCGAACAGCGTGCCGCGGTCGAAGACCAGGTTGAATTCGACATAGCGGCCACGGCGGTAGGCCTGGAAGTCGCGCTCGCGCTCGCCATAGGGCGTGTTCCTTCGCGCCTCGACGATCGGAAGATAGGCGTCCAGGAAGGCATCGCCGACGTCGCGCAGCATCGCGAAGCTGCGGTCGAAGCCGAGTTCGGAGAAGTCGTCAAAGAAGATGCCGCCGATGCCACGGGCCTCGCCGCGGTGCTTCAGGAAGAAATACTCGTCGCACCAGCGCTTGAAGCGCGGATACAGCTCGCGGCCGTACGGATCGAGCGCCGCCTTGCAGGTCGCGTGGAAATGCCGGCAATCGCCGGCATCGCCATAGTAGGGGGTCAGGTCCATGCCGCCGCCGAACCACCACACGGGCTCGACTCCCGCCTTGACCGCGAGGAAGCAACGCACGTTCATATGCACCGTCGGCACATATGGATTGCGCGGGTGGAATACCAGCGATACGCCCATTGCCTCGAAGCCTCGCCCTGCCAGTTCCGGGCGATTGGCGGTGGCGGACGGGGGCAGCGTGTCGCCCCTCACGTGCGAGAAGCCCACGCCGGCGCGCTCCATCAGCGCGCCACCCTCGAGAATGCGCGTGCGACCGTTGCCGCGCAGCCGCTCCGTGGGCGGCTTTTCCCAGGCGTCGGTGGCAAATGGTTGGCCATCCAGCGCCGAGATGGCGTCGGTGATGCGGTCTTGCAGGCCGAGCAGGTAGGCGCGGATCGCCTGGGAATCGATCATGGAAGCGAGCATCGCGTGGTAGCTGCCGGCCGTCCATGGAACGCGGCAGCGAAACCTGGCGCATCGGCAGCGCACAGGCATCGGAGGTGGATGGCGGCGTCATGCCGCCAATGTCACCACCTTGTCACTATTTTTGTGATTGTAGCCGCTGCCGACCTCGTGGGACCGGCCTGCGGCGCGGGGCGACTTCAGCGCTTGATGGCGCGGTAGCCGATATCGGTGCGGTACTGCATGCCATCGAAGCGGATCTGCGCCACGGTGGCATAAGCAGCCCGCTGTGCGGCCTTGACGGTGTCGGCGAGCCCAACCACGCATAGCACGCGCCCGCCCGAGGTCAGCAGCTTGCCGTCGGTGAGCGTGGTGCCGGCGTGGAACGTGACACTGTCGTCCGTCTCCGCCGGGATGCCGGTGATCAGGTCGCCCTTGCGGGGGGCTTCGGGATAGCCGTGCGCCGCCAGTACCACGCCCAGCGCGGTGCGGCGGTCCCATTCCAGTTCCACCGTGTCGAGCTTGCCGTTGACGGCGGCTTCGACGATCTCGAACAGGTCGGTCTTCAGCCGTGCCATGATGGGCTGTGTTTCGGGGTCGCCCATGCGGCAGTTGAATTCCAGCGTCTTCGGGTTGCCGCTGGCATCGATCATCAGGCCGGCGTAGAGGAAGCCGGTGTACGGGATACCGTCCTTTTCCATGCCGCGCACGGTGGGCACGATGATTTCGCGCAGCACGCGCGCATGCAGCGCCGGCGTGACGACCGGTGCGGGCGAGTAGGCCCCCATGCCGCCGGTGTTCGGGCCCGCATCGGCGTCGAGCAGCCGCTTATGGTCCTGGCTGGTGGCCAGGGCGAGCACGTTGCCGCCGTCGACCATCACGATGAAGCTGGCTTCCTCGCCCTCCAGGAATTCCTCGATCACCACGCGCGCGCCGGCGTCGCCCAGCTTGTTGTCAGCCAGCATCATGTCGACGGCGGCGTGCGCTTCCTCCAGCGTGGTGGCGACCACGACGCCCTTGCCCGCAGCCAGGCCGTCGGCCTTGATCACGATCGGCGCGCCCTGCGCGTCAAGATAGGCGTGCGCTTCGGCGGCGTTGGTGAAGGTCTGGTAGGCGGCGGTGGGAATGCCGTGGCGCTGCATGAAGGCCTTGGCGAAGTCCTTTGATGACTCCAGCTGCGCGGCGGCGCGGGTCGGTCCGAAGATCGCCAGCCCCTGTGCGCGGAATACATCGACGATACCGGCCGCCAGCGGCGCCTCGGGACCGACCACGGTGAAATGGACGCCCTCGCGCTGCGCGAACCCGGCCAGTTCGGCCGGATCGGAGAGCGGCACGTTCTGCAGCCGCTTGTCGAGCGCGGTGCCGCCATTGCCGGGCGCCACGTAGACGACCTGCACCTTGGGCGACTGGGCCAGTTTCCAGGCCAGCGCATGTTCACGTCCGCCAGAGCCGACAACCAATACTTTCATGATCCACTGCCAGAAGAAAAACGCTTGGGGGACGGCGGCCGCGCACGCGTACCGCCGGGGAGGGGGCGCGAGGCGTCGCGACCGCCCGGTGGGCGGTGTCAGTCCTCGATCACCGCGTTGGTGAAGACTTCCTGCACGTCGTCGAGGTTTTCCAGGGCGTCGAGCAGCTTCTGCATCTTGACGGCATCGTCACCGCTGAAGCTCACTTCGTTCTGCGGCTTCATCACGACGTCGGCCACCTCGGCCTTGAAGCCGGCCGCTTCGAGCGCGGCCTTGACCGCGCCGAAGTCGTTCGGCGGGCAGACCACTTCGATGGAGCCGTCATCATTGGTCACGACATCGTCGGCGCCGGCTTCGAGCGCGGCTTCCATCAGCTTGTCCTCGGGCGTGCCGGGGGCGAACAGGAACTGGCCGCAATGCGTGAACATGAAGGCGACCGAGCCTTCCGTGCCCATGTTGCCGCCGTGCTTCGAAAAGGCATGCCGGACCTCGGCCACGGTGCGGGTACGGTTGTCGGTCAGGCAATCGACGATGATCGCGGCGCCGGACAGGCCATAGCCTTCGTAGCGGATTTCCTCGTAGCTCGCGCCTTCCAGGCCGCCCACCCCGCGCTGGATCGCGCGCTGGATGTTGTCCTTGGGCATGTTGGCGTCGGTCGCCTTGTCCATCGCCAGGCGCAGCCGCGGGTTGGAGTCCGGGTCGCCGCCGCCGAGCTTGGCGGCCACGGTGATTTCCTTGATCAGTCGGGTCCAGATCTTGCCGCGCTTGGCGTCGGCGGCGGCTTTCTTATGCTTGATATTGGCCCATTTGGAATGACCGGCCATGTTTCTCTCCGAGGCGGAAAACGTACGGTTTGCGTACGGGATGCGTAGCGAATGGGTGCGATGGGCTGGCGTGCCCGACTGGCATGCCGGCGGCGGCCGCCGGGACGGTGGCGCTGGCTTCGTGCGCCGGGCCATGGTGCGTGGGGCGCCGGCGCATGTGCCAGGTGATCGACCATCTGCTGCTGGCTATAATCAGCCGGGGATTTTATCACGCGGACCGTGCCGGCCAGCCCGCCATGCGGCGTTTTCCGTGCCGGATCCGGCGGATGGCGCGACACCGCCGTCCGCTCCCCACCCGTCATCCATCGTCACCCGGAACCCATCATGGCCGACCCCATCCTGCTTGCCAAGAACGCCCAACACGAACTCGCGCTGCTGCCGCAGATGGGCAACCGCCATGGACTGATCACCGGCGCGACCGGGACCGGCAAGACGGTGACGCTGCAGACGCTGGCGCAGGGTTTTTCCCGGCTCGGCGTGCCGGTCTTCCTGGCCGACGTCAAGGGCGACCTGACCGGTATCTCGCAGCCCGGCAAGCTTTCCGACAAGCTCGCCAAGCGGTTGAGCGACCTGGGCCTGCCGGAACCGGTGTGGGGCGCCTGCCCGACCACGCTGTGGGACGTATTTGGCGAGAAGGGGCATCCGGTGCGTGCGACCGTGTCGGACATGGGGCCGCTGCTGCTGTCCCGGATGCTTGAGCTGAACGACACCCAGCAGGGCGTGCTGAACCTGGTGTTCCGCATCGCCGACGCGAACGGCCTGCTGCTGCTCGACGCCAAGGACCTGCGCGCGATGCTGCAGTACGTGGGCGAGAACGCCAGCCAGTTCACCACCGAATACGGCAATATCTCGGCCGCCTCGATCGGCGCGATCCAGCGCGGCCTGGTCGCGCTGGAATCGCAGGGCGCGGACAGGTTCTTCGGCGAGCCGATGCTGAACCTGGACGATTTCCTGCAGGCCGACAAGGGGCAGGGCATGGTCAACATCCTGGCCGCGGACCGCCTGCTGCATGCGCCCCGGCTGTACGCAACCTTCCTGCTGTGGCTGCTGTCGGAGTTGTTCGAGAAGCTGCCGGAAGTGGGCGACGTCGAACAGCCGAAGCTGGTGTTTTTCTTCGACGAGGCGCATCTGTTGTTCGACGATGCGCCCAAGGCGCTGGTGGACAAGATCGAGCAGGTGGTGCGGCTGATCCGCTCCAAGGGCGTCGGCGTGTATTTCGTCACGCAGAATCCTGTCGACATTCCCGATGCGGTGCTGGGCCAGCTCGGCAACCGGGTCCAGCACGCGCTGCGCGCGTTTACGCCGCGCGACCAGAAGGCTGTGAAGGTGGCGGCAACGACGATGCGCGCCAATCCGTCGCTGGACCTGGAGACCGCCATCGGCGAGCTCGGCGTGGGCGAGGCGCTGGTGTCGTTGCTGGATGCCAAGGGGACGCCCGGGATCACGGAACGCGCCTGGATCCTGGCGCCCGGCAGCCGCATCGGTCCGATCGACGAGGCCGAGCGCGCGCAGTTGATGGCGGGATCGCTGGTGAAGGGCGTCTATGACGCGGCGATCGATCGCGAGTCGGCCTATGAGCGGCTGAAGGAGCGGGCGGCGCAGCCGGACGGCAAGCATAGTGCGCCGGCCGAGGCGACGCAGGAGGGGGGCGAACGCGGGTGGCTGGATCAGGCCGGCGATGTGTTCGGCGGTCTCGCGCGCGGGACCGGCAAGACGGGGCGCGGCGACTCCATCCTGGAGTCGATGGCCAAGTCGGCGGCGCGGACGGTGGGGTCGCAGCTGGGGCGGGAGATCATCCGCGGGGTGCTGGGCAGTTTGCTGGGGGCTGGGAAGAGGCGGCGGTAGGGGGCGGTTGTTGCGATTTTTGCTGTGACTGCGCTCTCCCCCGGCCCCTCTCCCGCTTTGCGGGAGAGCGGAGAAAAACGGCGGGGTATCGGACACTGTGGGTTTGCTTCCCTCTCCCGCAAGGCGGGAGAGGGGCCGGGGGTGAGGGGAATCACAGCATCCCGATATCAGTTCTTCGTGCCGAACAGCCTGTCCCCCGCATCCCCCAGCCCCGGCACGATATACGCGTGCTCGTCCAGGTGGCTGTCCAGCGATGCCACATAGAGCTTGACGTTCGGGTGCGCGCGCTGGAATACCTCGACGCCTTCGGGCGCGGCTACCAGCGCGACGAAGGTGATGGCCTCGTCCTTGACGCCGCGGCGCTTGAGCACGTCGACGGCATGCACGGCCGAATAGCCGGTGGCGACCATGGGATCGCAAAGGATGAAGCTGCGGTCCTCCAGCGCGGGCAGGCGCACCAGATATTCCACCGGGCGGTGCTGTTCATCGCGATAGACGCCGATATGGCCGATGCGCGCGGACGGAATCAGTTCGACCAGCCCGTCGCTCATGCCCACGCCGGCGCGCAGCACCGGCACGATGGTGAGCTTCTTGCCGGCGATCACCGGCGCGTCCATCTCCACCAGCGGCGTGTCGATGCGGCGGGTGGTCAGCGGCAGGCTGCGCGTGATCTCATACCCCATCAGCAGCGTGATCTCGCGCAGCAGTTCGCGGAAGGTCCGCGTCGAGGTGTCGCGGTCGCGCATATGCGACAGCTTGTGCTGGATCAGCGGGTGGTCGAGGATGAACAGATTGGGGAAACGCGGATCTTGCTTCATGGCGGGTGGGGCTGGGCGATGGGGCTGCGTGATGGGACTGCGTGATGTGGGCGGGCACTGGACCGGCCGGGGCCTGGCAGGCCCCTTCGATGCCGGATTGTAAATGAAGCTGGCGCACGATCCTCGACCTCGGCGGCGTTCGATGCCTTTGCGCCTTTTGGCATACAATCGTCGCGATCCGCTCCCGACCCTGTCCGCGCGCGACCGCCATCAGACGGCGCGGCGCGGACCCCACTGCGTCTGATCCGTGTCCGCTTCCCAGAAATCCCTGGCCCTGCCGGCCGGCGCCAGCGCCGCGCATTCCGCCAGTATCCGTGCCGGTCTTGCCGCCGCCGCGATCGGGGCCGTCCTGTTCTCCGGCAAGGCCATCGTCGCCAAGCTGATGTATCGCTACCAGGTCGACGCCGTGATGGTGCTGACGCTGCGCATGATCCTGGCGGTGCCGCTGTTCATGGCGATCGGCTGGTGGCAATCGCGGCAGTTGCCGGCGCTGTCGTGGGCCGATCGCGGCCGCATCCTGATGCTGGGCTTCATCGGCTACTACCTGTCGAGCTTCCTCGATTTCCTCGGGCTGCAATACATCACCGCCGGCCTCGAGCGTCTGATCCTGTTCTTGACGCCGTCGTTCGTGCTGCTTGCCACCGCGCTCGGTTTCAAGCGCGCCATCAGCAAGCGGCAATGGATCTCGCTTGCGCTGGCCTATGCCGGCATCGTACTGGTGCTGGCGCACGATCTGGATGTCGGCGGTAACCGGGTGTGGCTGGGCGCGCTGCTGGTGCTGGGCAGCGCGCTGTCCTATGCGATCTACCTGATCGCCAGTGGGGAGCTGGTGTCGCGCATCGGCTCGCTACGGCTTGTGTCATATGCGATGTGCGTGTCCACGGTGTGCAGCGTGGCGCAATACGTGCTGCTCGGCAGGCCGCTGGCGGAGGTGGTGCAGCAGCCCGCTCCGGTGATGTGGCTGTCGGTGATCAACGCGGTCTTCTGCACCGTGCTGCCGGTGTCTCTGACAATGATGGCCGTGGCGCGCATCGGTGCCCCCATGGCCTCGCAGGCCGGCATGCTGGGCCCCGTGTCGACGGTGTTTCTCGGGTTCTGGCTGCTCGGCGAGCCGATCACGGCGGTGCAGCTTTTGGGCAGCGCGCTGGTGATGGGGGGCATCTACCTGCTGTCGCCACGTACCAGGCGCGATCCCGCCGCGCAGGGCAGTACCAAGCTTTGACAACATGGGCGCGGGCCGATGATGCCGCGCCTCGAACCAGGAGAAACGGCAATGGATTTCGGATTGCGCGGCAAGCATGCACTGGTGTGCGGCGCCAGCAAGGGCCTCGGTTTCGCGTGCGCGGACGCGCTCGCCGCCGAGGGCGTCGATGTGGTGATCGTCGCGCGCGGCGCCGAGGCGCTGGAGAAGGCGGCGGCCGACCTGCGCGACCGGCATGGCGTGCGCGTGATCGCGGTGGCCACCGACATCACCACGCCGGCCGGCCGCCAGCAGGCGCTGGACGCCGCCGCGCAGCTGGGCGATCTCGACATCCTGGTCAATAACGCGGGCGGCCCGCCGCCGGGCAACTTCCGCGACTGGAACCGCGACGACTGGATCGCGGCGCTCGACGCCAACATGCTGACGCCGATCGAACTGATCAAGGCGACCGTCGATGGCATGATCGCGCGCAAGTGGGGCCGCATCATCAATATCACCAGCGGCGCGGTGAAGGCGCCGATCGACGTGCTGGGGCTGTCCAACGGCGCGCGCTCCGGGCTGACGGGCTTCGTCGCCGGCGTGGCGCGCGAGGTGGCGCAGCATGGCGTGACCATCAACAACCTGCTGCCCGGCCCGTTCAACACCGATCGCCTGTCCAAGACCATGGAGGGCGCGGCGAAGAAGGCCAATGTGTCCGTGGAAGAGATCAAGCAGCGCCGCGCCGCCGCCAACCCGAGCCGCCGCTTCGGCGATCCCGCCGAGTTCGGCGCCACCTGCGCGTTCCTGTGCAGCCGGCAGGCCGCCTACATGACCGGCCAAAACATCCTGCTGGACGGCGGCGCCTACCCGGGCACGTTCTGACCATGACCGCGCCGACGCCGCCACGCATCGCGCTGATCGCCCACGATCGCAAGAAGGACGACATCGTCGCGTTCGCGCGGCGCCACCGCGATTTCCTGGCGCGCTGCGAGCTGCTGGCCACGGGCACCACCGGTGGAAGGCTGGTCGACGAGCTGGGCCTGACGGTGACGCGGATGCTGTCCGGTCCGTGGGGAGGCGATCTGCAGATCGGCGCGCAGCTTGCCGAGGGGCGGGTCGGCGCGGTGATCTTCCTGCGCGATCCGATGACGCCGCAGCCGCACGAGCCCGATATCAACGCGCTGGTGCGGGCCTGCGACGTGCACGATGTGCCGTGCGCCACCAACGTCGCCACGGCCGAGATGCTGGTGGCCGAGCTGCGCCGCCGTACCGAAGGGGCCTGAAGCCGGCGCGGGCCGGACGATGCAAGCCGCGGGTGTCCGGCGCCACGATGAGCACCATGGCACCATGGGCGCCATGGGCACCATGGAAGACAAAAGAGGAGAACCGAGACGATGAGCAAAGCGATCCGTATCTTTGAGAACGGCGGTCCCGAAGTGATGCAGTGGGTCGACGTCGATGTCGGCGAGCCGGGCCCGGGTGAAGTCCGCGTGCGCCACGAGGCGGTCGGGCTCAACTACATCGATGTCTATTTCCGCACCGGCCTGTACAAGCAGCCGCTGCCGGCCGGCATCGGCATGGAAGGAGCCGGCGTGGTCGAAGCCGTGGGCGAGGGCGTGACGCATCTGAAGGCCGGCGATCGCGTCGCGTATGCCGGCCGTCCCACCGGCGCCTACGCGCAGGTGCGCGTGATGCCGGCCGATATCGTGGTCAGGCTGCCCGAGGCGATCTCGTTCGAGCAGGGCGCCGCGATGATGCTGCAGGGCCTGACCGTGCAATATCTGTTGCGCGACAGCTACCGCGTGCAGGCGGGCGACACCGTGCTGTTCCATGCGGCGGCCGGCGGCGTGGGCCTGATCGCGTGCCAGTGGCTGAAGGTGCTGGGCGCCACCGTGATCGGCACCGTCGGCAGCGACGACAAGGCCGCGCTGGCGCGCGCGCACGGCTGCGATCACACCATCGTCTATACGCGTGAGTCGTTCGTCGATCGCGTCAAGGAGATCACGGGTGGCAAGGGCGTGCCGGTCGTGTACGACTCGATCGGCAAGGACACCTTCAACGATTCGCTCGATTGCCTGGCGCCGCGCGGCACCATGGTCAGCTTCGGCAACGCGTCGGGTGCGGTGCCGCCAGTCGACCTGTCGCTGCTGGCGAGCAAGGGCTCGCTGAAGCTGACGCGGCCCACATTGATGACCTACGTGGTTCGCCGCGAACTGCTGGAGCCGATGGCCGCCGAGCTGTTCGACGTGGTGGGCAGCGGCAAGGTGAAGATCGAAGTGCGGCAGCGCTATCCGCTGGCCGAGGTCGCGCAGGCGCATCGCGATCTGGAAGCCCGCAAGACCACGGGATCGACGATTCTTCTGCCCTGATCCACTGCCGGCCATCCGCATGCCGGCAGACTCACGCAATGCGGCCCGCCCGGGCCGCATTGTGCTTTCGGACTATCGCTATCGGTTCCGGCCTGATGTGGGGCGGCGGAAGGCGGCACAGCGCTAGCATGACCGCCATCGCTTCGTTGTCCCCCTTGCGAAGGAGGTCCATCATGGAAAGCACCCATCCCCTGAACCACATTCCGGCCGTGCCCTGCGCGCGTTGCGCCGCCATCGACCCGGCGTCGGGGCTGTTGTCCCGTCACCGGATCGAACTCGATCTGGAGCATGGCGAGGACGATGGCGGGTCCGGTCCGTGGCGACGCCGTCTTGCCATCGCTGCGGGCGTGCTGCCCGGTGCGGTGGTTCACGCAACCGGCGTTGCGCTGGCCCTCAGCGGCCCGGCGACCGAACTTGCAGGCATGGTGCTGACCGGAATGGGAGCGATCGCCATGGTGGCCATCCCGGCTTTCGCCTGTTACCGGCCGCGGTTTTCCTCGTGGCAGCAGGCCAGGGCCGCGCGTGACAATTACGGTGGCGCGGCGGCGGCGGGCGTGTAGTGGCTGCGTGGTGGCTCCCGTTGGAGCGGCCGGCGCCGCGGGCCGGCCATGCTGCGGGATCAGTGCGGACGTACCGTGGTGGCGCGGGCGCGTGCTTCGGCCTGGCGAAGAATGTGAGGCGGCAAGCGCTTCAGGATGAGGCTGACTGCCAGGGGTATCAGTACCAGATCGTCGACGATGCCCAGACCCACGACCACGTCGGGGATCAGGTCGATCGGCGAGATCGCATAGAGCAGTACGCCGGCCACCGCCGGCTTGAGCCAGCGTGGCGCGTCGGGATGGCGCAGCGCGTGCCACAGCAGGCGCCCATCGCGGCGCATCAGGGCCCACAGCGCCGAAAACCGTTTCAACATCGTTCACCTCCTCCGTCGTGCGAAGCCGGCGACATTTATTGGCAGTGCCGCGGCTTTCATGGGAGAGGTTGGGCTGGTGGGGGTGGAATCAAGTTCCCGGGGGTGATTTTTGAGGGGGTGTTGTGCCGAGGCGGGACTGCCCGCCGGCGGGAGAGGGGAGATTGCGGATTCCCTTCTCCCGCGTGGCGGGAGAGGGAATGGGAATCATCCGGGGATCTTGCCTTCCACGCCTTCGACGTAGAACTTCACGTTGTGCAGGAAGGCATCGTCGGCCACCTGGCCGTCAGGGATCTGGACCTTGCCGGTGTTGTCCTTGATCGGGCCCTTCCAGATCGGCGCCGAGCCGTCGATGATGCCCTTGCGGCGTTCCGCCACCAGTGCCTTGACGTCCTCCGGCACGTCGCCATTGAAGCTCTTCAGGTCGATCATGTTCTCCTTCAGGCCCCACCACGTGGTGCCGTTGCGCCACTGGTTGTTGAGCACGTCGTCCACGACCTTGGTGTAGTACACGCCCCACGAAATGACCGAGGCGGCGAGGTGGGCCTTTTCACCGAACTTGCTCATGTCGCTGTCCCAGCCGAACGCATGCACGCCCTTCTCTTGCGCGGTCTGGACCACGGCGGCGGAGTCGGTGTTCTGCATCAGCATGTCGACGCCCTGGCCGATCAGCGTGGTCGCGGCCTCGCGTTCCTTGCCCGGATCGAACCACTTGTTGACCCACACGACCTTGACCGTGGCGTTCGGATTGACGCTGCGCGCGCCCAGCGCGAACGAGTCGATATTGCGGATCACTTCTGGAATGGGCACCGACGCGACCACGCCCATCTTGCCGGACTTGCTCATCTTGCCGGCCACCACGCCCGCCAGATAGGCGCCCTCATAGGTGCGCACGTCGTATTGCGCCATGTTGTCGGCGGTCTTGAAGCCGGTGGCGTGCTCGAACTTGACGTCGGGGAATTCCTTGGCGACCTTCAGCATCGATTCCATGTAGCCGAAGGTGGTGCCGAAGATGAGCTTGTTGCCCTGGCTGGCCAGGTCGCGGAACACGCGCTCGGCGTCCGCGGCCGACTCGGGCACGTTCTCGACATAGGTGGTCTTGACCTTGTCGCCGAACTGTTCCTCGACCGCCTTGCGGCCGCGGTCATGCGCGAAGGTCCACCCGGCATCGCCCACCGGTCCGATGTAGACGAAGGCGACCTTGAGCGGCTCGGCCTTCTGCTCGGCGGCCGGCGTGGCCGGGGCGGTGCCCGCCGCCGGTTGCTCGCCTTCCTTCTTGCCGCAGCCGGCGAGGGCCAGCAGCGTCGTGGCGGCCAGTGCCGCCAGGGTTTGCCTGCGCGTGATGATCATTGATTTCTCCTTGTAGGTGTTGAGTATCTAGTGCTTCCCTCTCCCGGCTCGCGAGAGAGGGGCCGGGGGAGAGGGGGTATCGGTTGTTGCAAAAACGCGAGCAGCCCGTATCAAGCCACCCCAGGCCTGAACGGCCGCCCCAGCGAAGCCGGCATATTGAGCCGGATCCACGCCGGATTGCGCGAGATCAGCGCCAGCACCACGATGGTGGCGGCATAGGGCAGCATCGACAGGACCTGCGACGGCACCGAGACGCCGATGCCCTGCAGATAGAACTGCAGGATGGTCACGGCGCCGAACAGCCACGCGCCCACCAGCACGCGCCCGGGGCGCCAGGTCGCGAAGGTGGTCAGCGCCAGCGCGATCCAGCCGCGTCCCGAGACCAGGTTCTCGACCCACATCGGCGTGTAGACCAGCGACAGATAGGCGCCGGCGAGACCGCAGCAAGCGCCGCCGAACAGCAGCGCGCCAAAGCGGATCCAGCGCACCGGATAGCCGAGCGCGTGCGCGGACTCCGGCGATTCGCCCACCGCGCGCAGCACCAGTCCCGCGCGCGTGCGGAACAGGAAACACATGATGCCGGCGCACAGCAGCACGCTGGCGTACACCATCCAGTGATGCTGGAACAGCGCGGGACCGACGACCGGCACGTCGCCGAGCACCGGGACCTTGCTGGCCTGCGCCGGCATGGCATAGCCGACGAAGCGCTGGCCGATGAATGCGGAAAGGCCGGTGCCGAAGATCGACAGCGCAAGGCCGGTGGCCACCTGGTTGGTGGCCAGCACCAGCGCCAGCCACGAGAACAGCGTTGCCATCAGCATGCCGGCCAGCGCGCCGGCGGCGAAGCCGAGCAGTGGCGACTGCGTCTGGTAGCCGACCATGAAGCCGAACACGGCGGCCACCAGCATCATGCCTTCGGCGCCGAGGTTCAGCACGCCGGCGCGCTCGTTGATCAGCAGCCCGAGCGCCGCCAGCAGCAACGGCGTGCCGGCGTTGATCGCGGAGGCGAGGAGGGGGGCGAATTGTTCCACCGGGGGTTCCTTCGTGATTTGCGGGGTCTGGCGGCGCGCGTCAGGCCGCGCGGGCGCGCCAGCGCAGTCGGTTGTCGATCAGCGTGTCGCAGGCGAGCAGGAAGAACAGCAGCATGCCCTGGAACACCCAGCCGATCGCGGACGGCAAGCCCAGCCGCGACTGCGCCATTTCGCCGCCGATATAGAACAGCGACATCACGATGCCGCCGAACACCGCCCCCACTGGATGCAGGCGGCCGACGAAGGCGACGATGATCGCCGTGAAGCCGTAGCCAGGGGAGATCGACGGCAGCAGTTGGCCGATCGGCCCGGTCACCTCGAAGGCGCCGGCAAGGCCGGCAAAGCCCCCGGAGATCAGCAGGGCGCTCCACAGCGACGCCCGCGCCGAGAAGCCCGCATAGCGTGCCGCCGCCGGGGCGGTGCCGCCCACCTGCAGCCGGTAGCCGGCGAAGCTGCGGAACACGAATACCGTCATCAGCGCGACCAGCACCAGCATGACGGCAAAGCCGGCATGCAGCCGCGAGCCGGACAGCAGGTTGGGCAGCAGAAACTCGGACGAGAAGACCTTGGACTGCGGGAAGTTCATGCCCTGCGGATCCTTCAGCGGCCCGTTGACGACGTACAGGATCAGCTGCTGCGCGATATACGTCAGCATCAACGACACCAGGATCTCGTTCGCGTTGAAACGGTCCTTCAGCAGCGCGGTGATGGCCGCCCACAGCATGCCGCCGCCGATGCCGGCGAGCGACGCGAGCACCAGCACGGCCGTGCCGTTCATGCCGTGTCCGGGCACGTCGAAGGCCAGCACGGTGGCGGCGGCGCAGATACCGCCGACGATCAGCTGTCCCTCGGCGCCGATGTTCCACACATTGGCGCGATAGCACACGGAAAGACCCAGCGCGCACAGCACCAGCGGCACGGTCTTGAGCAAGACCTCGCCGATGGCGCGCTGGTCGCGCACGGGGTCGATCAGGAATACCTTCAGGCCCGCGACCGGGTCCTTGCCGAGCCACAGGAACAGCAGCGCGCCGAACGCCAGCGTCAGGACCAGCGCCAGCAGCGGCGACGTGCAAGCCATGGCGCGAGACGGCAGTCCGCGCGGCGCCAGCATCAGCGGCGAGGCGAGGGCGATGGGCTTAGCCATGAGCCGGCACCTCCTCGCTGGCCGGCGCGGCGGCGGGGCCGTCCTGCCACAGTCCGCTCATCCACAGGCCGATCTGCTCGCGCGTGGCCGCTTCCACCGGGATGGACGGCGACAGCCGGCCCTTGGCGATCACGTGCAGGCGGTCGCAGATCGCGAACAGCTCGTCGAGCTCTTCGGACACCACCAGGATCGCGCAGCCGGTGGCCTTCAGCGCCAGCAATTCGTTGTGGATCTGCGCGGCCGCCCCCACGTCGACGCCCCAGGTGGGCTGCGCGACGATCAGCACGCCCGGACCGCTTTCGATCTCGCGGCCGACGATGAACTTCTGCAGATTGCCGCCGGACAGGCTGCGCGCAAGCGCCGCGGGGCCGCTGGCCTTGACGCGGAAGCGCTGGATGATGGCCGCGGCAAGCCCGGCTGCAGCGCGCGGCGACACCATGCCATGCCGCACGAAAGGGGCGGCCTGGTGCGACAGCAGCGTATTGGCGGCCAGGCTCATGCCGGGCACCGCGCCACGGCCCAGCCGTTCCTCCGGCACGAAGGCAAGGCCGGCGCGCCGTCGTGCGCGCGCATCCAGCTTGCCGACGGGCTTGCCGTCTATCGCGACGGCATCGGCGGCCGCGCGCGTGTCCTCGCCGGAGAGCGCCGCCAGCAATTCCTGCTGGCCGTTGCCTGACACACCAGCGATGCCGACGATCTCACCGGCGTGCACGTCCAGCGCGATCGCGTCGAGCGCGGTGGCGAAGGCGTGCGCACGCGGCAGCGRCWSGCCGCSSAYCRYCATGCGCRMCRGCSMGSSYKCGSYKKCCWCGCGCGRSTCKCRCRRCSCCGTGACCCGCCCCATCCGCATCACCGTGGCGCGATGGCACAGCGCGCGGATCTCGTCGAGCTTGTGGCTGATATAGAGGATGCTGGTGCCTTCGGCGGCGAGCTGGCGCAGCGTGACGAACAGGGTTTCGACCGCCTGGGGCGTCAGCACCGAGGTGGGCTCGTCAAGGATCAGCAGCTGGGGCCTGGCCAGCAGCGCGCGGACGATCTCGACACGCTGGCGCTCACCCACCGACAGCGTGTGCACGTGGCGCTCCGGCTCCAGCGGCAGTCCGTAGTGCTCCGCCGTGGCGCGGATGCGTTCGCCCAGTTGCTTCATGTTGCCAGTGCGATGGATCGGGCCAAGGCCAAGGGCGATGTTCTCGGCCACGGTCAGCGTGTCGAACAGCGAGAAGTGCTGGAACACCATGGCGATGCCGAGATTGCGGGCATCGTGCGGGCTCGCGATGGTCACCGGCTTGCCGTTGAAGTGCATGATGCCGGCGTCCGGCTGAACCGCGCCGAAGATGATCTTCATCAGCGTGGATTTACCGGCGCCGTTTTCGCCGAGCACGGCGTGGATCTCGCCGGGGGCGACGGTCAGCGACACATCGTCGTTGGCCGTCACGCCGGGATAGCGCTTCACGATATGCGAGAGCGCCAGCCTGGGGGGATGGGTTGTGGTCACGAAAAGCGGCTCGAAGGTAAGGGCGGCGGGCGGACGAACGAACGCGGCATGACGGCGGGCGCGAGCGTGCCCCACCGTCATGCCGATGCCGTACATCACGACCGTGTAATGCCTGTTATCAGCACGGGATTATATAAGCGCGCGGGGGGTGGAACCGGGCTGAATGACCGATTGGCGCGCCCCGCAACGGTTGCGGGGTGGTTGCAAGTCGCGTGCCGGGGAATGGGGGTGGGGCGGGCTGTTACTGCCCTCTCCCCCGGCCCCTCTCCCGCTTTGCCGGAGAGGGGAGCACACCGACGGTATTTGCAATGCTGGTGGTTTTCTCTCCTCTCCCGCCAAGCGGGAGAGGGGCTGGGGAGAGGGCAGTCTCAACGCAACCAAAAACGCAACCAGACAACCGCCCCTACCCCACCGCCGCCTCCCTTTCCACCTTGACCGCCGACCCCGCCAGCACGGTATCGCGCTTCTCCAGCAGATGCTTGCGCAGGATCGCCGCCAGCCGCTTGCCGTCGCGGGCTTCCAATGCGGCGATCATGGCTTCGTGGTCCTGCACCGCGCGGTCCCACTTCTCGCTGTCCTGGTTCGAGCGAAAGCGCAGCGCGTTGAGGCGCCGGTTGATGGACTGGTAGGTCTGCCGCAGTATCGAGTTGCGCGCCGCCTCGTTGATGCGCTCGTGGATCTGCTGGTTGCGGCTGTAGTAGCCCGACAGGTCGTTCTGCGCGCGGCACGCCAGCATCGCGTAATGCAGCGCCTTGATCTGCGCCAGCTCGGCCGGCGTAATGCGCTCGCAGGCCAGTTCGCCGGCGAACGCTTCCAGCCCGCTCATCAGTTCGAACGCTTCCCAGACTTCCGCTTCGGTCATGCGCGATACGCTGGCGCCCCGATTCGGCGAGATCTCGATGAGGTTCTCCGCGGCCAGCACCTTGAACGCCTCGCGCAGCGGGGTGCGGGAGATGCCCAGCGTCTCGCACAGCTCGCGCTCGTTCAGCTTCATGCCGGGCTTGAGCATGCCTTCGGTGATGAAGCGGCGCAGATGTTCAACCACGGTGTCGTGCAGCCGCTGGCGTTCGAGCCGGGGCAGGACCGGCGTCACGGTTGCGTCGTCGGCCGGATTTTGCATGCAATATCCCCAATGATGTCTATCGCGCGAATTGTAGCGCAACTGAAGACGCGCCGAATGAGCGCGCGACGTACGGGTAAACGCCGCCAAATTTCCGCTTGGTCGTGCCGCCCGTCGGCTGCTAGAGTATTTTGAATGCAAAATTCAAAGAGGAGGCACGATCTCATGATTCAACTCGACTTCCACCCTGCCGGTCGCCATTTCCTGCAGATTCCCGGCCCGAGCCCCGTCCCCGATCGCATCCTGCGAGCCATCAGCTACCCGACCATTGACCATCGCGGGCCGGAGTTCGGCGCGCTGGGCCGCAAGGTGCTGGCCGACATCCGCAAGATCTTCAAGACCGAACAGCCAGTGGTCATTTATCCGGCCTCGGGCACCGGCGCGTGGGAGGCGGCGCTGTCGAACACCACCAGCCCCGGCGACACGGTGTTGATGTACGAGACCGGCCATTTCGCCACGCTGTGGAAGTCGATGGCCCAGTCGCTTGGCCTGAAGCCGGAGTTTCTCGGCCTGCCGGGCATCGAAGGCTGGCGGCGCGGCGTGCAGGCCGACATGATCGAGGCGCGCCTGCGTGCCGACACCGGTCATGAAATCCGCGCGGTCTGCGTGGTCCACAACGAGACCTCGACCGGCGTGACCTCCGATATCGCCGCGGTACGACGTGCCATCGATGCCGCCGCCCACCCGGCGCTGCTGATGGTCGACACCATTTCGGGCCTGGCGTCGGCCGACTATCGCCACGACGAGTGGGGCGTGGACGTGACCGTGTCCGGCTCGCAGAAGGGCCTGATGCTGCCGCCGGGGATCAGCTTCAATGCGCTGTCGGCCAAGGCCATCGCGGCCAGCAAGGAATCGAAGATGCCGCGCAGCTTCTGGCGCTGGGACGAGATCCTGGAAGCGAACAAGAACGGCTATTGGCCCTACACGCCCAACACCAACCTGCTCTACGGGCTGTCGGAGGCGCTGGACATGATTCTGGAAGAGGGCCTCGACAATGTGTTCGCGCGCCATCAGCGCCTGGCCGAGGCATGCCGCCGCGCGGTGCGCGCGTGGGGCCTGGAGATCCAGTGCGCCGATCCGGCGGTGTACAGCCCGGTCCTGACCGGCGTGATGATGCCCGAAGGCGTCGATGCCGATGCGGTGCGCAAGCTGATCTACGAGCGTTTCAACATGTCGCTGGGGCAGGCGCTGGGCAAGATGCGCGGCAAGATGTTCCGCATCGGCCATCTCGGCGACTGCAACGACCTGACGCTGATGGCCACGCTGACGGGCTGCGAGATGGGCCTCAAGCTCGCGGGCGTGCCGCTCGCCGGCAGCGGGGTCGCGGCCGCGATGGACTATCTGACTTCGCACGCGGCCACCGCCCCGTTGAAGGCGGCCGCCTGAGCGGACCGGGAAGCGACAGGGAACGCAGCCTCATGACCAAGCTTTCCACTCCGCTGGCGGTCGCGCCGCTGCATTTCGTGCGGACGCAGGGCGCCGGACAATCGCCGCTGGCCGCGCGGCTGCGGCGGGAGCTGCGCGGCGACGTGATGTTCGACCGTGCCAGCCGTGGCCGCTATGCCACCGACGCGTCGATCTACCAGATCATGCCGATGGGCGTGGTGGTGCCGCGCGACCAGCAGGATCTGCTGCTGGCGCTCGACATCGCGCGCGACCAGCACGCGCCGGTGCTGGCGCGTGGCGCCGGCACCAGCCAGTGCGGCCAGACCGTCGGCGAGGCGCTGGTGATCGACAACAGCAAATGGCTGAACCAGGTGGTCGACTTCGATGCCGACGCGCGCACCGTCACGGTCGAGCCCGGCATCGTGCTGGATCATCTGAACGCATGGCTCAAGCCGCATGGGCTGTGGTTTCCGGTCGATGTCTCGACCGGCGCCCAATGCACCATCGGCGGCATGACGGGCAACAACTCGTGCGGCTCGCGATCGCTGGCCTACGGCAACATGGTCCACAACGTCGTGGCGATCGACGCGGTGCTGGCCGACGGCAGCCAGTGCCACTTCGGTTCGCTGGCCGAGCCGGTCGCCGATCCGCGCGTGCGGGCCATCCTGGAGCCGCTGCGCCAGATCGCGATGCGCGAGCGCGCCGAGATCGCCGAGCGCATGCCGAAGGTGCTGCGCCGCGTGGCCGGCTACAACATCGATCTGTTCGACTGCCAGAATCCCCGCGCCTATACCGACGACGGTCACGCCAACCTGTCGCACCTGCTGGTGGGTTCGGAAGGCACGCTGGCCTATAGCCGGCAGATCACGCTGAAGCTGTCGCCGCTGCCTCGCCACAAGGTGCTGGGCGTGGTCAACTTCCCGACCTTCTACCAGGCGATGGACATGACCCGGCATATCGTCGGGCTGGGCCCGGTGGCGGTCGAGCTGGTCGATCGCACCATGATCGACCTGTCGATGGCCAATCCCGCCTTCCGGCCGGTCATCGAAACGGCGCTGCGCGGCGAGCCGCAGGCCATCCTGCTGGTCGAGTTCGCCGGCGACGACAGCGCGAAGCTGCACGCCGACCTGGCTGCGCTGGATGAGCTGATGGCGGATCTCGGCCTGCCCGGTTCGGTGGTGCAGATGCCGGACGCCAGGTCGCAGAAAGCGCTGTGGGACGTGCGCAAGGCGGGCCTCAACATCATGATGAGCATGAAGGGCGACGGCAAGCCGGTGTCCTTTATCGAGGATTGCGCGGTGCCGCTGGAGCATCTGGCCGAATACACGCGGCGGCTCACCGAAGTGTTCCACCGCCACGGCACCGAAGGCACGTGGTATGCGCACGCCAGCGTCGGCACGCTGCATGTCCGGCCGATCCTCGACATGCGGCGGGACGGCGCCGCCAAGATGCGGGCCATCGCCGAAGAGGCGGCCGCGCTGGTGCGCGAATACAAGGGCGCCTATTCGGGCGAGCACGGCGATGGCCTGTGCCGCGGCGAGTGGGTGGCATGGCAGTACGGCCCGCGCATCCATGCCGCGTTCGCGGAGATCAAGGCGTTGTTCGATCCGGACAATCGCTTCAACCCCGACAAGATCATCCGGCCGCCGAAGATGGACACGCGCGAACTGTTCCGTTTCCCGCCCGGCTATGCGCCCAGGCCGCTGGCACCGGTGCTGGACTGGTCCGCGTGGAATGTCATGCGCGATCCGCTGACCGGCGAGGAGACCGCGCCGGGCACCGGCACGGACGCCACCGGCGGCCTCGCGGCGGCCGTGGAGATGTGCAACAACAACGGCCATTGCCGGAAGTTTGACGCCGGCACGATGTGCCCCAGCTATCGCGTCACGCGCGACGAGCAGCACCTGACCCGCGGCCGCGCCAATACGCTGCGGCTGGCCGTGTCCGGCCAGCTTGACGACGACGGGCTCGCCAGCGCCGACGTCAAGGCGGCGCTGGACCTGTGCGTGTCGTGCAAGGGCTGCAAGCGCGACTGCCCGACGGGCATCGACATGGCGCGCTTCAAGATCGAGGCGCGCCATGCGTGGACGCAGCGCCATGGCATCTCGCTGCGCGACCGTCTCGTTGCGTTCATGCCCCGCTATGCGCCGCTGGCCAGCCGCTTCGGCGCGGTGCTTGCGCTGGCCGAGCGGATCCCTGGCGTGTCGGCATGGGGCAAGCAGGCGCTCGGCCTCGCACGGCAGCGCTCGCTGCCGCGCTGGCGCGCCTCGTTTTTGTCGACGGCGGCCCGCAGCGGCGCCACCCCGGCCGCCGCATCCGTCGCGGGGGCGAAGGAAGTCGTGCTGTTCGTCGACACTTTCAACAACCATATGGAGCCCGACAATGCGCGCGACGCGCGCCGCGTGCTCGAGGCGGCCGGGTACACCGTGCATCTGCTGATGCGGCCCGGCGAGCGGCCGCTGTGCTGCGGCCGGACTTTCCTTGCCGCCGGCCTCGTCGACGAGGCGCGACTGGAAGCGCGGCGTCTGCTCGATGCGGTGGCACCGTATGTCGCGCGCGGCGTCGCGGTGGTGGGACTGGAGCCTTCCTGCCTGCTGTCGCTGCGGGACGAGTTCCTGGGCTACGGCTATGGCGACGAAGCAAGGCGCCTGTCGGAACACGCCTTCCTGTTCGAGGAGTTCCTGGTGCGCGAACGCGCCGCCGGACGGCTGTCGCTGGATCTGCGGCCGCTGCCGCAGCGCGAGGCGCTGGTGCATGGCCATTGCCACCAGAAGGCCTTCGACGCCTTCACGCCGGTGCAGACGGTGCTTGGCTGGATTCCACAGCTGAAGGTGTCGGCGGTCGAGTCGTCCTGCTGTGGCATGGCGGGCAGCTTTGGCTACGAGGCGGAGCACTACGAAACGTCGATGGCGATGGCCGAACTTAGTCTGCTGCCTGCCGTGCGGCAGCGCGCGGACGACACCATCGTGGTAGCGGATGGTACGAGCTGCCGGCACCAGATCGCCGACGGGGCCAGCGCGCGGGCGCTGCACGTGGCACGGGTGCTGGCGGCCGCGTTGCGCGAACCTTGACGGTTGGCGTGGGGCACGGCGGTGGCGGTCCCGGCCGCGGCCGCCGGCTCCCGACAGCGCGCCGGCATCGACGCAATGCCGGCGCGACACAGGCACGGGAAAGCGGCAAGGCGCGAGCCGCGCCGACCCTGGCGATGTGACATTCCATAAGAGGAGACAGACGATGAAATCGATGCACAGCAAGCCTTCACGCAGCAAGCGCGTAGCCATGACCTTCGTCGCGGCCGCGGCCGGCACGGCGTTCGCCGCCACCGCGCACGCCTGGGAACCGACCAAGCCCGTCGAGATCGTGGTGCCATTCAGCGCGGGCGGCGCATCGGACCAGATGGCGCGCTCGATCCAGAGCATCATCGCCAAGCACAAGCTGATGAGCCAGCCGGTCATCGTGGTGAACAAGGCGGGCGCCAGCGGCGCCGAGGGCCTGATGGACACCAAGGCGTCGCAAGGCAATCCGCACAAGCTGCTGGTGACGTCGTCCGCGCTGTACACGGTACCCATGGCCAGCAACCTGCCGTTCAACTGGCGCGACCTGACGCCGGTGGCGATGGTGGCGCAGGACGAGTTCGTGCTGTGGACCAACGCGCAGTCGCCGTACAAGAGCGTCAAGGATTTCATCGACGGCGCGAAGAGCGCGGCTGGCAAGACCAAGATGGGCGGCACCAGTTCCAAGCGCGAGGACCAGATCATCACCACGCTGATCCAGAAGAAGACCGGGGCCAAGTTCATCTACATCCCGTACAAGGGCGGCGGCGAGGCGGCCACGCAGCTGTCGGGCCAGCATATCGATGCCAACGTGAACAATCCGTCGGAGTCGGTGGGGCAGTGGCGCGCCGGCGAACACCGCGCGCTGTGTGTGTTCGCGCCGGAGCGGATGGGCTACACCACCAAGGTCACGTCGACCCAGAGCTGGAAGGACGTGCCGACCTGCAAGGAGCAGGGCCTGGACGTGCAATACCAGATGCTGCGCGTGTTCATGTTGCCGGGTGGGGTGACGCCCGACCAGCAGAAGTTCTACGTCGACCTGATGCAGAAGGTCGTCGCCACGCCGGAGTGGAAGGAATACCTGGAGCGCAACGCCCTGAAGAACGAGTTCGTCGCGGGCAAGGCGCTCGAAGACTTCCTCACCAAGGACGAGAACGCGCACCGCGACATCCTCAAGGAAGCCGGCTTCATGGCCGCGCGCTGATCCGCGCCGGCGAGCGCGGGCCGGCGCATCCCGGTCCGCGTCGCCGCGCACCGAACGGAGGGATTCCAATGGCAATGCAACAAGAGCACGCCAACGCCGGCGAGCAAGCCGTGGCGGAAGGCGGCATCTCGCTGCGCACGGTGGAGCTGGCGGTGGCGGGCATCCTGCTGGTGCTGTCGGCGCTGGTGATCTGGGACAACCACCGCATCGGTTCAGGCTGGGCGCCCGATGGGCCGGAGTCGGGCTACTTCCCGTTGCGGGTAGGCGTCATCGTGCTGGTCTGCGCGCTGGCGGTGGTCTGGCAGGCGCTGCGCACGCCGCGGCGCGCGGTGTTCGCGAGCTGGCAGCAGTTGAAGCAGGTTTCGGTGATCCTGCTGCCGCTGACGGTGTACGTCGCGCTGATCGGCGTGCTCGGCATCTACGTCGCCTCGGCGATCTTCATGGCGGGTTTCATGATGGTGGTCGGCAAGGCGGCGTGGTGGCGCGCGGTGCTGCTCGGCGTGGGCATCAACGTGGTGCTGTTCTGGATTTTCGAGATCCAGTTCCGGGTGCCGCTGCCGAAGGGTCCGCTGGAAGCGGCGTTCGGCTTCTAGGAGGGGCACCATGGAAGAGTTTCAATCGCTGATGGGGGGCTTTGCCATCGCGCTGTCGTGGCACAACGTCGGACTGATGATGGTCGGCATCCTGCTTGGCATCGTCGTCGGCGTGCTGCCCGGGCTGGGCGGACCGAACGGCGTGGCCATCCTGTTGCCGCTGACGTTTTCGATGGATCCGACCTCGGCCATCATCATGCTGTCGTGCATCTACTGGGGCGCGCTGTTCGGCGGCGCCATCACGTCGATCCTGTTCAATATCCCGGGCGAGGCATGGTCGGTGGCGACGACCTTCGACGGTTACCCGCTGGCCCAGCGCGGGGAGGCGGGGCGCGCGCTGACCTCGGCCTTCACCGGCTCGTGCCTGGGGGCGCTCGCCGGCGTGCTGCTGATCACGTGCCTGGCGCCGCTGGTGGCCAAATTCGCGCTGCGCTTCGGGCCGCCCGAGTACTTCGCGGTGTACCTGCTGACGTTCTGCAGCTTCATCGGCATGGGCAAGGAATCGAAGCCCAAGATCCTGATAGCCATGTGCGTGGGCTTTCTGCTGGCCGCCGTGGGCATGGACACGGTGTCCGGCACGCTGCGCATGACCTTCGGGTCCACCGAACTGCTGCGCGGCTTCGACTTCCTGGTGGCGGTGATCGGCCTGTTCGGCATCAGCGAGATCCTGATGACGATGGAGGAGGGCGTCGCCTTCCGCGGCAAGCAGGCGCGGCTGGACCTGAAGGTGGTGCTGCGCACCTGGGCGGAACTGCCGCGCTACTGGATGACGGTGCTGCGCTCGTCGGCGATCGGCTGCTGGCTGGGCGTCACCCCGGGCGGCGCGACGGCGGCCTCGTTCATGGGCTATGGCGTGGCCAAGCGCATGGCCCGCGATCCGGACTCGTTCGGCAAGGGCAATGTCGAGGGGGTGGTGGCGCCCGAAACGGCCGCGCACGCGGCGGGCACCAGCGCGCTGCTGCCGATGCTGGCGCTGGGCATCCCGGGCTCGGCCACCGCGGCGGTGCTGCTTGGCGGGCTGATGATCTGGGGCCTGCAGCCGGGGCCGTTGCTGTTCCAGGAGCAGGGACCGTTCGTGTGGGGCCTGATCGCCAGCATGTATCTGGGCAATATCGTCGGGCTGCTGGTGGTGCTGTCCACCGTGCCGCTGTTCGCCGCGATCCTGCGCATTCCGTTCTCGATCATCGCGCCGTTGATCCTGGTGGTCTGCGCGATCGGCGCCTACACGGTCAACAACGCGCTGTTCGATGTCTGGCTGATGCTGGGTTTCGGCGTGATCGGCTACGTGCTCAAGAAGCTCGACTATCCGCTGGCCCCGCTGGTGCTGGCGCTGGTACTGGGCGATCGCGCCGAGGATGCGTTCCGGCAGACCATGCTGGCGTCGTCGGGGGCGCTGGACATCTTCTGGTCCAACGGTCTGGTCGGCAGCATCATGACGCTGGCGATCGTGGTGCTGGTGTGGCCGCTGGTGGGGGATCTGCGGGCGCGGATGCGGCGGGCGCGGCAGGGGGACGGGGTGAGTGCTTGATGGGGGAGGGCGGTGGTGGGCTCTGACTGTGGCTGGCCCCCCCCCCGCCCCAACGCACGCGTATCACCGCGCCGGCGCCGCCCCACCCTCAAACTTCCCATCCCGATAATCCGACAGCGCCTGGTGAATCTCCGCCTCGCTGTTCATCACGAACGGCCCATACTGCACGATCGGCTCGCCCAGCGGCTTGCCGGCGATCAGCAGGAAGCGCGAGGACTCCAGCGCGGTGACGGTCACTCCGTCGGCACGGTCGTCATTGCCCAGCACGCCCATCCGCTGCGCATCGAGTTCCATCGCGGCGTCACCGTCGCCGATCCGCACCGTGCCGCGATACACGTAGACGAAGGCATTGTGCGTGGCGGGCAGCGCCTGCGAGAACGACACGCCTGACGGCAGCGCAACGTCCAGATACAGCGGCTCGGTCACCGGCCGCGTGATCGCGCCCTGCACGCCATGCGAAGCGCCGGCCAGCACGCGGACGGTGGCGCCTTCCGCCAGCTCCACGGTGGGAATCGCCGCCGACGGCAGGTCGCGGTACCACGGCGCGCTCATCTTGTCCCGCGCCGGCAGGTTGAGCCACAGCTGGAAGCCCTCCATGCGGCCATCCTCCTGTTCCGGCATTTCGGAGTGCACCACGCCGGAACCGGCGACCATCCACTGGGCGCCGCCGTTCTCCAGCAGCCCCTCGTTGCCGGCACTGTCGCGATGGCGCATGCGGCCGGCCAGCATATAGGTGATCGTTTCGAAGCCCCGATGCGGATGGGCCGGGAAGCCGCCGATATAGTCGTCGCGGCTGTCGGTGCCGAATGCGTCCATCATCAGGAACGGGTCGAGCCGTCGCTGCAGGTTCTGCGTCAGCACGCGGGTCAGCTTGACCCCGGCGCCGTCCGAGGTGGCGATGCCGCGCACCACGCGGTCCACGGTGCGGCTTTGGCGCACGGTCTCCGCGGCCGTGGCGGAAACGGTGGTGGCATGCGCCGGACGGGTGGTTTCCATGAGCATTCTCCTGTCGATTCGCGGCCACCACGAGGCGGCCTGGCATACCCGACACTGTACGGAATCGCAGGCCAATGCAGTAGCCGTCGCGCCGGGAACAGATCGTTCCATCGGCGCGACGGCGGGTGAACCCGATCGGTCGGCGGCAGGCCGATCAGCGTGGCTTGTCGATATCGGCGTGGGCGACGGTCCAGCTTCCCAGCCGCTTGAGCGCGTCGACCAGCGCTTCGAGCTTGTCGCGGCAGCGCAGCGCATCGGCGCCCTCGCGCAGCGTCCACATCAGCTGCTTGCGCAGATGGCCGAGCCGGGTCTTGTGATAGGTGTGTTCGGTATAGTCGGCATTGATCATCGCCGGGTTGATGAAGACCCGAAAACCCTGCGCGCGCATGGCGGCATGGAAGGCCACGTGCTCGTTGACCTCGCCGCCGTTCTCGTCGACGCCGACATAGCTGCCGCAGACAAAGGCATCGCGCCGGTAGATGGCGAAGCCGGCAAACGCGGACTCCACCTCGATCGGCGCGGCATCGGGCGGGATGCGGACCTGCTTGGACGCCACGCACATCTCCAGTGCCTGGCGTTGGCCCACCACGTCGACGATCCGCGCATAGGCCTGCCAGCAGTCCACCGGCGACCACGCGGGATGCCGCAACGCCCAGATATCGTAGTAGCCGAGCCGCTGGTTGGCGGCCATCGCGCCCCAATCCACGTCGGTCTGCCAGCAGCTGCGCACGCCGTCGGCGGTGAGGCTGTCGTTCAGCCCGTCCAGGTCGGCGGCGATCACATAGTCGATATGGTGGTATTGCGGATCGTTGGCGATGCGTTCGACATAAACGTTGCGGCAGCGCGCGATGCGATCGCAGCGCAGCGGATGCGCGCCCTTCAGCGAACCCATCGAGACGAAGCGGAAGTTGGGCAGCATGCGCGCGAGCTGGCGCAGCTTGTCCAGGGAATCGTCATCGGAATCGCTCTCCACCAGCAGGAACGACACCGATGCGAAGAGGGGCGACAGGATCTGCCATATGCGGGTGACCTCGGGCACGATGGTGCGCGCGCAGTTGCGGACCGGTCCTACCACGACGACGTGGGCACGTTCGGGAGGGATACGGGATGGCCGCGCCATGGCGATCATGATGGTTTCTCCATTCAGTGGACGTGGTTCCTGCAGCAGGCGTCGGCCGTGCCCTGCTTCGGTCCGCGCACTGTCTGGCTTTGCTGGCCTCATTAAACGCGCACCACCATGGTGTGGACAATGCGTGTAGCCGACGGCAATGTGAGGTCGGGTACATTGAGCAAATCCCCTTGCGCTTCGGCTATCGTATTTGGCCATCGCCCCGGAGAGCGCGCATCGCTATCGCGTCCAGTAACCGTCGTCCATGGCGGCGAGCACCAGCGCCATCAGAAAGCGCAAGCCGGCGCGATCGTGCGGCGGCAAGCAATGGCCGGGGTCGCAGCTGCGTTGCGTCATCGCGTCGAGCGCCGCCAGCAGGCCGGCTTCCTGGCGACCCTTCAGCAGGGCGAAGTCCCAGCGGTAGTCGACCTTGCGGGCCAGCATATCCAGCAACGTGCCTTGCGCGATGCCGTCGACAACGTCGCCAACCGTCATGTCACTGGCATGGCCCGACTCGATCGCGCACTTGGCGTAGAGCGCGACGTAGGCCAGTGAGCACAGCCAGGGTTTGTTTTCCTCGCTCACGCACCTCTCCCGTGGCGGCGGGGTTGGCGAGGAACGGACTTGCCGCGGCCCGCGCCGGATCTGGGCGCTTCGGTCAGGCGTGGCGCGCATGCGCAGCGGCGAAGCGCGCCGGCGACCTCGATGGCCGCGCCTGCCTGCGCCGCCGGACCGGTACGTCCAGGCCTTCCATGCAGGCGTCCGGCTTGCGCCGCCAGGACCCCGGGCGGCGCAAGCCGATGCGTGCTCGTTCACTTTAAGTTTCGAATGTATTCCGGCCGGCCACAGCCTACTGTGTGCCAGGCCACACAGCATCACCATTTTGGCGCATGCGTGGCCCTGTCCGCGGCCGTCAGGCGCGACCGAGTTCGCCGTCCACCAGCCGCCAAAGCCCCAGCGGATTGCCGTCCTGCAGCGCCTGCGGCAGCAGTTCGGCCGGCACGTTCTGGTAGCACACGGGGCGCAGGAAGCGGGCGATGGCGGCGGCGCCGACCGAGGTGGTGCGGGAGTCGGACGTCGCGGGGAACGGCCCGCCATGGACCATCGCATACGACACCTCGACGCCGGTCGGATAGCCGTTGAACAGCACCCGACCCGCCTTGCGCTCCAGCACCGGCAGCAGCCCCGCCACGGCCTCGTAGTCGTCGGGGTCGGCATGCACGGTGGCGGTCAGCTGGCCTTCCAGCTGGCGCGCCAGTGCCGCCATTTCCCCGGCGTCGCGGCAGCGCACCAGCACCGACGACGGACCGAACACCTCCGCCTGCATGCGGTGGTCGGCAATGAATTGCGCCGCCGTGGTCTCGAACAGCGCCGGGCATGCCTGGTTGGGACCGGTAGCCGCGACACCGCACGCGATGCGGTGCAGTCCGTTGATTTCGCCGAAGCCGGCCACGCCTTTCTCGTACGCGGCATGGATGCCGGGGGTCAGCATGGTGGCGGCGGGCTTGACGCCCACCGCCGCGGCGGCCGCATCGCGGAACGCGTCCAGCGCGGGGCCGTCGACGGCCAGCACCAGTCCGGGATTGGTGCAGAACTGCCCCACGCCCAGCACCAGCGAATCGACCAGATCTCGCGCGATCTGCTCGCCGCGAGCCCTCAGCGCGGCCGGCATCAGGAACACGGGGTTGATGCTGCTCATCTCCGCGTAGACCGGAATCGGCTGCGGACGCTGCTGCGCCACCCGGGTCAGCGCGAGGCCGCCGGCGCGCGATCCGGTGAAGCCCACCGCCTGGATCGCGGGATGCGCGACCAGCGCCGTGCCGATCTCATTGCCGGCCCCGACCACCATCGAGAAGACGCCCTCGGGCAGGCCCTCCTGCGCGACGGCCTGCTGGATCACCCGACCCACCAGCTCGGACGTGCCCAGGTGCGCCGGATGCGCCTTGGCGACGACCGGACAGCCGGCCGCCAGCGCCGACGCCGTATCGCCGCCCGCCACCGAGAACGCGAGCGGGAAATTGCTGGCGCCAAACACCGCTACCGGGCCCAGCGCGATGTTCTGCATGCGCAGGTCCGGGCGGGGCGGCGTGCGGTGGGGCAGCGCGCTGTCCAGCGTGGCCTGCTGCCAGCGGCCATCGCGCAGCACGCTGGCGAACAGCCGCAGCTGGTTGGCGGTACGCCCGCGCTCGCCCTGCAGGCGTGCCACCGGCAACCCGCTTTCCTGGTGGGCGCGCGTGATCAGCGTATCGCCCAGTGCCTCGATGCCATCGGCGATGCGTTCGAGGAACGCGGCGCGCCGTTGCGGCGCAAGCGCGCGGAAGGTGTCGAAGGCCTGTTCCGCCAGCGTGCAGGCGCGGTCCACTTCAAAGGCGCCGCCGCCATGGAAGTCGGGACCCAGCACCTCGCCGGTGGCGGGATTGATGGCCTGCAGGACCGCATCGTTGCCGCGTACGGCCTGCGCGCCGATCAGCATGTCTCCGGTGATTTGCATCAACGTCTCCTGAAAAGTCGATGGCGCATCGGCCGCGGATGCGGGCGATGCGCCGGTGGGGCCGAGTTTAGTGATCGGACCCGGCCTATCGGATTCAAGCGGCCAGGGCCGCCGCTGTTACTGGCCGCCGACCTTGTCGATCAGCGCCGCCAGCATTGCGGACTCTTCGCCGGTGAGGTCCGTCAGCGGTGCCCGCACCGGGCCCGCGTCATGGCCGACCAGTCGGGCGCCCGCCTTGATGATGCTGACCGCATAGCCCTGCTTGCGGTTGCGGATCTCCAGGTAGGGCAGGAAGAAGGTGTCCAGCAGGCGGCCAACGGTCTGCTGGTCGTTGTTCGCGATGGCGTGATAGAAATCCATCGCGGTCTTCGGGATGAAGTTGAACACGGCCGACGAGTACACCGGCACGCCCAGCGCGCGGTAGGCCGCCGCATAGACCTCGGCGGTCGGCAGTCCGCCCAGGTAGGCGAAGCGGTCGCCCAGCCGGCGGCGGATCGACACCATCAGCTCGATGTCCCCGAGGCCGTCCTTATAGCCGATCAGGTTGGGGCAACGCTGCGCCAGGCGCTCCAGCTGGACGGCGTTCAGCCGGCACACGGCACGGTTATAGACGATGACGCCGCACGACACCGACCGGCACACCTGCTCGACGTGGTCGGCAATGCCTTCGGGGCTGGCTTCGGTCAGGTAGTGGGGCAGCAGCAGAACGCCGTGCGCGCCCAGGCGTTCGGCCTCCTGCGCATAGGCGATCGCCACGCGGGTGGGACCGCCGGCGCCGGCGATGATGGGAACCTTGCCACGGCAGGTCTGCACCGCGGTGCGGATGATGTCGCTGTATTCGTTCGGGGCCACCGAGAAGAACTCGCCGGTGCCGCCCGCGGCGAACAGCGCGCTGGCGCCGTACGGGGCCAG
>NZ_VLJN01000065.1:27240-81030 GCF_007829435.1 Cupriavidus gilardii J11 | reverse complement strand
AGGCGGGCGGCGTACGAGGCCGCGTTGAAGTTGCCCTGTGCGTCGAAATCGGTCACGGGGAACGACAGCAGGCCGGCGCTGATGATCTGTTTGAGGTCTTGCGGGTTCAGGGACATGGTGGATTCCGGAATGAGGATGGGTAGCGCCGCCGTCGGCCGGCTGGCAATACTGGCGAGGCGCTCCTGTTGTCGCGCTTCGGTACGACATCATATGACATCGTATGACTAGCCGCAAGGGAGCCGCGGCTCGGAAGCGGTAGGGGATATCCCTGCCACGATGTCATCCCCGCTAGCGCGGGGGTGATGACGAATAACCAGCAGAAGTCGCCCCGTCGTCCTCGCGAAAGCGGGACCCAGCGGCTTCCCCGCCAGCAAACTTACCCCGCGGCCGCGGCCGACGCCTTGCGCAGCCGCTCGCGGCTGGTGGTCAGGTGCATCCGCATCGCGGCCTTGGCACCTTCCGCATCGCCGCGCTCGATCGCGTCATAGATGCTGTCGTGCTCGAAATTCAGCCGCTCCATATATTGCTCGCGCTCCGCGGGGGACACGTGCAGCCGTCCGCGCGGAATGACCGCGCTGCCAAGGTGGCCCAGCATCTCGCTGAAATAGCGGTTGCCCGTCGCGCGGGCGATGGCAAGGTGGAAGGCGAAATCCGAGCCCACCGCATCGTCGCCGGAGGTCGCCGTGCGCTTCAGTTCCTCGAGCGCGCGGCGAATCTCTTCCAGTTGCGCATCGGTGCGCCGGCTCGCGGCCAGCCCGGCGGCCTCCGCCTCCACGCTGACGCGGAATTCCAGCATCGCCAGCACGTCCATGGCCGTGACCATCGCCGACGGATCGATGCGAAACGGCGATGGTGTCTCCGGCGCGGGCGGCGCCAGCACGAAGGTGCCGATGCCGTGGCGCGTCTCCACCAGCCCGCTTGCCTGCAGGCGGGACAGGGCCTCGCGTACCACCGTGCGGCTTACGCCGAGCGTCGCCATGATTTCCGACTCGGTCGGCAGCTTGTCGCCCGGGCGCAGCTGGCCCTCGCGGATGCGCGCGGTGAGATTGTTGACCGCTTCTTCTGCCAACGTGCGCCCGCGGCGGCGCAACGGAGCGTCGGTGCTGCCAAATGACGAGGCTTTCATGAGGGTAATTACGGTAGGGGCGATGCTTGACCGGGTAGAAACACGCTCATTATACTGGCTCGTAAGTTATACGACGACTGATAACAGATATGCCTGCGGCGCCCGAGACACCTGCCAACGACCGCGGCAAACCGATGCCACGCGCGCCTTCCTCGTTCCTGATTCCCTGTAGAAACCGACCATGTCCACCGTACCCGCCTTGTCCGCCACGCCCGTGGTGACCGAACTCAACGTGATCCCCGTCGCTGGCCAGGACAGCATGCTGATGAACCTGTCCGGCGCGCATGGTCCCTTCTTCACGCGAAACGTGGTGCTGCTCAAGGATAGCGCGGGCCAGATCGGCGTCGGCGAAGTGCCGGGCGGAGAGGCCATCCGCCGGACGCTGGAAGACGCGCGGCCGCTGGTGGTCGGGCAGCCCATCGGCGCCTGGCAGGCGGTGCTCAACCGCATGCGCCAGACCTTCGCCGACCGCGATGCCGGCGGCCGGGGGTTGCAGACCTTTGATCTGCGCATCACCGTGCATGCGGTCACCGCGCTGGAGGCCGCGCTGCTCGATCTGCTCGGCAAGCACCTGAATGTGCCGGTGGCCGCGCTGCTCGGTGAGGGGCAGCAGCGCGATGCGGTGGAAATGCTCGGCTACCTGTTCTATATCGGCGATCGCAAGCGCACGCCGCTGCCGTATCGCGAGGAACCGCATGCGAACAACGCCTGGTTCCGGCTGCGCAACGAGGAGGCCATGACGCCGGAAGCCGTGGTGCGCCTCGCGGAGGCGGCCTACGAGCGCTATGGCTTCAACGATTTCAAGCTCAAGGGCGGTGTGCTGCGCGGCGACGAGGAGATGGAGGCCATCGTCGCACTGGCCGAGCGCTTCCCCAATGCCCGCATCACGCTGGACCCGAACGGCGCCTGGTCGCTTGCCGAGGCGATCCGGCTGTGCCGCGACAAGCATGGCGTGCTCGCCTATGCGGAAGACCCGTGCGGCGCCGAAGGGGGCTATTCCGGCCGCGAGATCATGGCCGAGTTCCGCACTGCCACCGGCCTGCCCACCGCGACCAATATGATCGCCACCGACTGGCGCCAGATGGGTCATGCGGTGAAGCTTCAATCGGTCGACATCCCGCTCGCGGATCCGCATTTCTGGACCATGCAGGGCTCGGTGCGCGTGGCGCAGATGTGCGCGGACTGGGGCCTGACCTGGGGTTCGCATTCGAACAACCACTTCGACATTTCGTTGGCGATGTTCACCCACGTCGCGGCGGCCGCGCCGGGGCGCATCACCGCCATCGATACGCACTGGATCTGGCAGGACGGCCAGCGCCTGACCGTGGACCCGTTGAAGATCGAGGGCGGCATGGTGAAGGTACCCGATCGTCCGGGCCTGGGCATCGACATCGACATGGATCAATTGCAGAAGGCCCACGAGTGCTATCGCGGCATGGGCCTGGGCGCGCGCGACGACGCCGCGGCCATGCAGTACCTGATCCCCGGCTGGAAGTTCGACAACAAGGCGCCGTGCATGGTGCGCTGACATGGACGCCGGCGGCCCGCGCCGGCATCGCATTCTCTATATCAAGACCATCATCAATCAGGAGACCCTATGACCTGCCTTACACCATGGCGCGCCAGCGCCGCGACGCTGCGTAACTGCACGCGTCGCCTGCAAGCCTTCCCCCGTGTGATGCTGTTCGCCGGCATCATGGCGGCGGCCAGCGTAATGGCCGCGCCGGCCGATGCGGCGGAGTGGCCCACCAAGCCGGTGCAGGTCATCGTCCCGTTCCCGCCCGGCGGCTCGTCCGACACCATCGCGCGCATGCTGACCGCGCCGCTGAACGAGAAGCTGGGCCAGCCCTTCGTGATCGAGAACCGCCCCGGCGCAACCGGCGCGATCGGCGCGGCGATGGTCAAGCGTGCCGCGGCCGATGGCTACACGATACTGGTCGCGTCGATCGGCGTATACGCGGTCAATCCGTTCCTGCAGAAGAACCTGCCGTACGACCCGGCCAAGGACTTCGATCTGCTGACGGTAGCGGTGCGCGCGCCGAACGTACTGGTCGCCACGCCGTCGTTCCCGGTGCGCAACGTGCAGGAACTGATCAAGAACATGAAGAGCAATCCCGGCAAGGTCAGCTTCGCTTCGTCCGGCGCCGGTTCCTCCGACCACCTGACCGCCGCGCTGTTCTGGCAGAAGACCGGCACGGACGGCCTGCACGTGCCGTACAAGGGCGGCGCGCCGGCGATCTCCGATTTGCTGGCGGGGCAGGTCAACGTGTCCTTCCAGAACCTCAATGCCGTGATCCAGCACATCAAGACCGGCAAGCTGAAGGCGCTGGCCATCACGTCGGACAAGCGCTCGCCGCTGCTGCCGGACGTGCCGACGCTGGCCGAGGCCGGCGTCAAGGATGTCGAGGTGTATTCGTGGCAGGGAGTCGCCGCGCCGAAGGGCCTGCCGGCCGACGTCAAATCGAAGCTGCATGGCGCGCTGGTCAGCTCGCTGAACGAGCCGAAGATGCGCCAGAAGCTGGAGGAAACCGGCTTCGAGGTCGTGGCCAATACGCCGGAGCAGTTCGCCCAGTTCGAGCAGCAGGAACTGCAGCGCTGGAAGACCGTGATCGAGGTGGGCAAGATCACGCTCGAATGAGTTTCGCGCCGGTATGGCGCTCCGATGCCTCCAGGCACATGTCGTTGCCCCGCGTTCCTCGCGGGGCTTTTTTGTTTTGGGGCGGGGGAGAGGGCAGTAACAGCCAGACCAAAGCCCAACCGACCCCGACCCCAATGAAACACCTCGAAACAACAAAGCCCCGCGTCGCGGGGCATTTTTGCAGGAATTCGCCATACAGTGGCGGAGACGGTGAGATTCGAACTCACGGATGGGTCACCCCATCGGCAGTTTTCAAGACTGCTGCCTTAAACCACTCGGCCACGTCTCCACGAAATCGCATGGGCCGGCCAGCGCCGGCCGCGCATTATAGCAAGGCGCCAGCATGCGATGACAGCCGCAATAACCACGACGCGCGCGAGCGGCGTGGCAGGGAATCCAGGGCGTTTCGAATCTCCACGTGACACTGTAGGTGTCCGTCTGACGCCGCGGAACCTTCGCGGCCGGGCGTGCCTCCTACGGCGGTGAACATGGCCCTGATGGCCATGTTCTGTCCTTTGCATTCGATTGAGGAGAACTGAATGAACGGCAAGACTCTGTTGGGCGCGGCAACGCTGGCCGCTGCAATCGGCGTGGCGGGTTGTGCGCAGCCGGGCGGCGGCTATGGATACGGCGCTCCCGCGACCAACCCCGGATATCAGACCTCCGGCACCTACCAGGCCCCGGCTGGCTCGGTGTTCTATGGCCGCGTGGAAGCCATCGAACCCGTGCAGCAGCCGCGCGGCGCTTCGTCCGGCATGCTTGGTACGGTGATCGGCGGTCTGGCCGGCGGCCTGCTGGGTCACCAGATCGGCGGCGGCCGTGGCCAGACCATCGCCACCATCGGCGGCGCGGTTGCGGGCGGCGTGGCCGGCAACCAGATCGAACAGCGCGCTACGGGCGGCATGGAAACCGTCTATCGCGTGCATGTGCGCCTGGACGATGGTCGCATGGCCACCGTCACGCAGCGTCAGGCCAACAACCTGCGCGTCGGCGACCGCGTGCAGGTGGCCAACGACACCGCCACGCCGATCGGCGGGGGGGGGCACCCCCCCGTCTTTCACCACGCTTGGGCTGAGGCCACCGCATCGGAACGACAAGGGCCGCTCACGAGCGGCCCTTTGTCTTTTTTGTCACAAGTTGTATCTTCAGGGCCGGATCCGCCCGGCCGCTTCACCGCCTTCAATCCTTCAAAAACATCCCTTGCAGATCGTTCAGGAACCGCCGCCCCAACTCGGTCGGACGGATCACCGTGGGGTCCGGCTCCAGCAAGCCCTTTTCCGTGGCGCGTGCCAGTTCCCGTCCGATCGTATGAAGCGGCAGACCCGTATGGTCGGCGAACAGGCCCGCCGGCACGCCGTCGGTCAACCGCAGCGCATTGAGCATGAATTCGAACGGCAGGTCGGCCGCGCTCACATCATGTTCTTCCTGCACGGGCTTGCCAGCCAGCGCCTGCTCGATATAGGTGGCGGGATGCTTGTACCGCATCTGCCGCAGCACGCGGTGCGCGAACGACAGCTTGCCGTGCGCGCCGGCGCCGATACCCAGGTAGTCGCCGAAGCGCCAGTAGTTCAGGTTGTGGCGTGCCTCTCGATGCGGCTGCGCATAGGCGGACGTCTCGTAGTGCCGGAACCCCTGTTCCGCGGTGCGCGCCTCGATCCATTGCTGCATGTCGTATGCGGTATCGTCGTCGGGCAGCGCGGGCGGAAACCGGGCAAACATCGTGTTCGGCTCCAGCGTCAGCTGGTATAGCGACAGATGGCTGGTACGGTACGACAGCGCGGTCTCGACATCCTGCTGGCATTGCGCCAGCGTCTGCCGCGGCAGCGCGTACATCAGGTCGAGGTTCACGTTGTCGAAGTGCCGCAGCGCGATCTCGATCGCGGCGCGCGCTTCCGTGCCGCCGTGGATGCGTCCCAGCGCCTCAAGATGCGTGTCGTTGAAGCTCTGGATGCCGATCGACAGCCGGTTGATGCCGCTGGCCCGATAGCTGGCGAAGCGCTCCGCCTCGAAGGTGCCCGGGTTGGCCTCCATCGTGATCTCGGCGCCGGGATCGAGCGGCAGCATCGCGCGGATGTCCGACAGCAGGCGGTCCATGCCGGCCGCCGACAGCAGGCTGGGCGTGCCGCCGCCGATGAATACGGTATGCACCGGCCGGCCCCATACCAGTGGCAGCGACTGTTCGAGATCGGCGCGCAGGGCGTCGAGGTAGGCGTCTTCGGGGATCTGCCAGCCTGCGCGTGCTGTCGCCGCGCTCACTGCCCTCTCCCCCGGCCCCTCTCCCGCTTGCGGGAGAGGCGAGGGTGCGGCATGGGAGTTGAAGTCACAGTACGGGCACTTGCGCACGCACCAGGGGATATGCACGTAGAGCGACAGCGGCGGCGAGGCGGGCAACGAGATCTTGCCCGGCTTGAGCCACAGGCCAACCGTATCGCCGGAAGTCGCGGACGCCGGCTGCTGGGCGGCCCCGGCGTCTGATACGGGGTGGATCGGAATCATGGCAGTGCTGTCAGTCCTGTTGTATGCCTTCGTGCCGTGCTTCCTGCAGCAAGCCGCTCAGCTTGCGCAGCGCGATGGCGCGATGGCTGACGCGGTTCTTTTCCTCGGCGCTAAGCTCGGCGGCGGTGCGGCCGAGTTCCGGCAGCAGGAAATGCGGATCGTAGCCAAAGCCGCCATCGCCGCGCGGTGTATCGATGACCTCGCCGTGCCAGCGGCCTTCGGCGACGAGCGGGCAGGGGTCGTCGGCATGGCGCACCAGCACCAGCACGCAGTAGTAGAACGCGCGCCGGTCCGCGATGCCGGCCAGCCGCTCGACCAGATGCGCGTTGTTTGCCGTATCGCTCTTCGGCTTGCCGGCCAACTGCGCGAAGCGCGCCGAATACACGCCGGGCGCGCCATCGAGCGCCGCCACGCAGATGCCGGAGTCGTCCGCCAGCGCGGGCAGCCCCGACAGGCGGCTGGCATGCCGGGCCTTGGTCAGCGCGTTCTCGATAAAGGTGGCGTGCGGCTCCTCGGCCTCGGGGATACCCAGTTCTCCCTGCGGCACCACGTCAAAGCCGAGCGGCGCCAGCAGCGCGCCGAACTCGCGCAGCTTGCCGGCGTTGTTGGAGGCCAGCACGAGCCGTTGCCGCGCAGTCATGTCGGTGCCGCCACTCATGCCAGGCCCAATGCCTGCCGCTGCAGGCGCACCAGTTGCGCGATGCCGTGCTCG
Organism: Cupriavidus gilardii J11; assembly: GCF_007829435.1. Lineage (GTDB taxonomy): Bacteria > Pseudomonadota > Gammaproteobacteria > Burkholderiales > Burkholderiaceae > Cupriavidus > Cupriavidus gilardii_D. The sequence goes on along the minus strand of NZ_VLJN01000065.1, from coordinate 74,058 downwards.
GCCAGCCGCGTCATGCTGTCCAGTTCCGCGCGCGAGAATGGCGTGCCCTCGGCCGTGCCCTGGACTTCGACGAAGCCCCCGCTGCCCGTCATCACGACGTTCATGTCGGTATCGCAGGTGCTGTCCTCGGCGTAGTCCAGGTCCAGCACGGGCACGCCATCGACAATGCCCACCGACACCGCGGCGACGAAGTCGCGGATCGGGCTGGCCGTGATCAGGCCATCGCGCATCATCACCGACACGGCATCGTGCGCGGCGACGAAGGCGCCGGTGATGGCGGCGGTACGGGTGCCGCCGTCGGCCTGCAATACATCGCAGTCCAGCTGCAGCGTGAATTCGCCGAGCCGTGACAGATCGAACACCGAGCGCATCGCCCGGCCGATCAGCCGCTGGATCTCCTGCGTGCGGCCGGTCTGCTTGCCGCGCGCCGCCTCGCGGTCCGAGCGCGTGTGCGTGGCACGCGGCAGCATGCCGTATTCCGCCGTGACCCAGCCCTCGCCGCTACCCTTCTTGTGCGGCGGCACCTTGGCCAGCACGCTGGCGGTGCACAGCACCTTGGTGTCGCCGAAGGCGCTCAACACGGAACCCTCGGCGTGGCGGGTGTAGTGACGGGTCAAGCTGATCGGGCGCAGCGCATCGGCCGCGCGTCCACTGGGTCGCATCGGAGGGTCTCTCGTGATTCGGAAATGGGGGAATCCGGCGATCTGGCGATTCGGCGGAACATGCGCGATTCTACCGTCTGCGTCCGGATGCCGCCGCGCACGTGGGCACGCCCGCGGCCGGCATGGCGGGCGTGCCGCCAAGTTCTTTACAATATCGCCCCATCGGCGCATCGTTCATCGCCCCCGACCGGTGCATCGTGACCACCACGATGGCCGCTTCCTTTGTCCGCGTCGTCCCTTGCCCGCTTCCGATCGGCCGGCATGGCGGGCCCGCATACGAGATATTTCGATGATTCACAGCATGACAGGATATGGCCTGGCCACGCGCCAGGCACCGTTGACGGATGCGCAGGGCCAGCCCAGCGGCCGCACCGCCGCGGTATCGGTGGAATTCCGCACCGTCAACTCGCGCTTTCTCGATCTGCTGTTCCGGGCCCCCGAGGAGTGCCGCCAGTTCGAGCCCGCGCTGCGCGAAATGCTGATGGCCAAGCTGTCGCGCGGCAAGCTCGAATGCCGCATCAATCTGCAGCGGGCCGACGCGGGCGGCGCCGCGCTCGCGCTGAACACTGGCCTGCTCGAGCAGATCCGCGAGCTGGAAGGCACCGTCGCGCAAACGTTCCAGAATGCAGGCACGCTGCGCATGGGCGAGATCCTGCGCTGGCCCGGCGTGCTGATCGAGCCGGAGCTGTCCACCGACGCGCTGCGCGAGGCGGTGATGGGCGCGGCGCGCGAAGCGCTGGACCAGTTGCTGGAGGCGCGCCGCCGCGAGGGCGAGGCGCTCAAGGCCACGCTGCTGGAGCGCATCGACGCCATGCTGCAGATCGTGCAGCGCCTGGCGCCCGCCGTGCCCGATCTGATCGTGCAGCACCAGGAAAAGCTGACGGAGCGGCTGCGCGAGGCGTTCAACCTGGCCGCGCCCAACGGCATGCCGTCGATGAGCCGCGACGAGATCGCCGAACGGATCCGCCAGGAGGCCACGGTCTACGGCATCCGCATCGACATCGCCGAAGAACTGGCGCGCCTGGAGACGCATCTGAACGAGACGCGTCATATCCTTGCCAAGGGCGGACACGTCGGCAAGCGGCTCGACTTCATGATGCAGGAGCTGAACCGCGAGGCCAACACGCTGGGCTCCAAGGCCGCGGCCAAGGAGCTGGCCGATGCGTCGATGGAACTCAAGCTGCTGATCGAGCAGATGCGCGAACAAATCCAGAACCTCGAATAAAGCCATGACCGACTCGTCTTCCTCCGCCAATCCGGCGCCCGTCCCGCACGCGCCCATCGATACCGCCTACCCCGGCAACCTGTTCATGGTGGTGGCGCCGTCGGGCGCCGGCAAATCGACGCTGGTCAACGCGCTGCTGGCGCAGGATCCGTCGATCCGCCTGTCGATCTCGCATACCACGCGCGCCCCGCGCCCCGGCGAGCAGGACGGCCGCGAGTACCACTTCACCACCATCGACGAATTCCGCGCGGCGCGTGACCGCGGCGACTTCCTCGAATGGGCCGAGGTGCACGGCAACTACTACGCGACCTCGCGCGTCTGGATCGAGGAGCAGATGGCGCACGGACACGACGTGCTGCTGGAGATCGACTGGCAGGGCGCGCAGCAGGTGCACCAGCGCTTCACCAACGCGGTGGAGATCTTTATCCTGCCGCCGTCGCTGACGGCGCTGGAAGAGCGCCTGCGCAAGCGCGGCCAGGACGAGCCCAACGTGATCGTGCGGCGCCTGCTGGCGGCCGGCAGCGAGATGGCGCACGCGTCCGAGTCCGACTATGTGATCATCAACGAAGTCTTCGACGACGCGCTCGAACAGCTGCGCTGCGTGGTACGCGCGACGCGGCTGCGCTTCTCGTCGCAGAAGGCCCGTCACGCCGAACTCTTCATCGAGCTCGGCATCCATTGATTTGCACCGGGCGAGGGCCGACCGTCACCTGCGGTAAAATGGCGGCCATCGCAGGTTTAGTCCCAAGGTAGATTTGATATGGCGCGTATTACCGTCGAAGATTGTCTGAAACACATCCCGAACCGCTTCGAGCTGGCGCTGGCCGCCACCTACCGCGCACGACAGCTCGTGCAGGGGCACACGCCGAAGGTCGAGGCCAAGGACAAGCCCACCGTGGTCGCGCTGCGCGAGATCGCCTCGGGCCAGGTCGGCATCGAAATGCTGAAGAAGGTGCCGACCTGAACGGCCGGCGGCCCGGTTTCCATCGGTACCCAATGCTGGAAGCGCTCACTGTCGCGCCTTTTGTCCGAACCTCACGGCCGCCAACATGCCTTCGTCGTCGCGTAGTCCATCGCGTTCTCCGTCCGGCCATCCCGGTGTCGGCGGTCCGGTGACGCGTACGGGGGCCCCCAACCTGCCCGACCCCCTGGGCGACGACGTGGTGGGCGAGCGCGCCGTCGCGCCTGCCCGCGCGCAGGCAAAAGCGCGCGCGACGGCGGAAGCCGATACAGCCGGGACCAGCGCCGCGCTGGCCCAGCCCGCCGGCGAGGGGCTGTTCATCGACGCGGTACTCGCCCAGTCGTACCGCCACTTCTTCGGCCCGACCTCGCAACCCGCGGTACCGCCGCGGCAGCAAGTCATCTCCATCGCGCGCCTGATGGAGAAGCTCAGCTACCTGAAGCCGGCCGACCAGGCCATCGTGCGCGAGGCCTTCCAGTTCTCCGACGAGGCCCACCTCGGGCAATACCGTCAGAGCGGCGAGCCGTATATCACGCACCCGGTCGCGGTGGCCGAACTGTGCGCCGAGTGGAAGCTCGACGCGCAGTCGATCATGGCCGCGTTGCTGCACGATGTCATCGAAGACCAGGGCATCACCAAGAGCGAACTGGCGGAGAAATTCGGTCCCAAGGTGGCCGAACTGGTCGACGGACTGACCAAGCTGGACAAGCTCGAATTCCAGAGCCGCGAGCAGGCGCAGGCGGAGAGCTTCCGCAAGATGCTGCTGGCGATGGCGCGCGACGTGCGCGTGATCCTCGTCAAGCTTGCGGACCGCACGCACAATATGCGGACGCTGGATTTCGTGCCGCCGGAAAAGCGCCGGCGCATCGCGCTGGAGACGATGGAGATCTACGCGCCCATCGCGCACCGGCTCGGCCTGAACACCACCTATCGCGAACTGCAGGAGCTGTCCTTCAAGGTCGGCTCGCCGTTCCGCTACGCCACGCTGGAGAAGGCCGTCAAGGCCGCACGCGGCAATCGCCGCGAGGTGGTCACGCGCATTCTCGAGGCGGCGCAAAACGCGCTCGCCGATGCCGGCATCGTGGCCGAACTGTCGGGCCGCGAGAAGACGCTATACAGCATCTACCGCAAGATGCACGACAAGCAGCTGTCGTTCTCGCAGGTGCTGGACGTCTACGGTTTCCGCGTGGTGGTCGAGACGCAGATGCACTGCTACATGGCGCTGGGCGCGCTGCATGCGCTGTACAAGCCGATGCCGGGCAAGTTCAAGGACTACATCGCGATCCCGAAGATCAACGGCTACCAGTCGCTGCATACCACGCTGGTCGGGCCGTTTGGCACGCCGGTGGAATTCCAGATCCGCACGCGCGAGATGCATCAGATCGCCGAGGCGGGCGTGGCCGCGCACTGGATGTACAAGCACCACGCCGACCAGATCAACGACATCCAGCAGCAGGCGCACCAGTGGCTGCAATCGCTGCTCGATATCCAGAGCCAGACCGGCGATTCGCAGGAATTCCTGGAGCACGTCAAGATCGACCTGTTCCCGGACGCGGTCTACGTGTTCACGCCGAAGGGCCATATCCGCGCGCTGCCGCGCGGCGCCACCGCGCTCGACTTCGCCTATGCGGTGCATAGCGACCTGGGCAACCAGTGCGTGGCGGTCAAGATCAACAACGAGCTGCTGCCGCTGCGTACCGAGCTCAAGAGCGGCGATATCGTCGAGGTGGTCACGGCGCCGTATTCGAAGCCCAATCCGGCGTGGCTGGCCTTCGTGCGCACCGGCAAGGCCCGCGCGGCGATCCGTCACTACCTGAAGACCACCAAGCTCGACGAAGCCATCCAGCTTGGCGAGCGCCTGCTGGAACAGGCCGCGCGGCAACTCGGCATCGACCTCAAATCGCTGCCGCAGGCGGTGTGGGACCGGACCATCCAGTGGACCGGCAACAAGCAGCGCGACGACATCTTCGCCGACCTGGCGCTGGGCCGCCGCGTGCCGGCCGTGGTGGCCAAGCGCATGGAGATCCTGCTGCAGGAGATCTCCGGCGACATGGACACCGCGCTGATGGCCGCGGTGCAGACCTTCGCCGGCGAGGAAGCGCCCGCGGTGCCGATCACCGGCGACGAAGGCATGTCGATGATCTTCTCCGCCTGTTGCCGGCCGATTCCGGGCGACTCCATCGTGGGCTATCTGGGCAAGGGCGAGGGCCTGCAGATCCATGTGCAGGACTGCAAGGTGGCCAAGCGCCTGCACAGCAAGGACCCGGAACACTGGATCGACGTGATGTGGGCCAACAAGACCACGCGCGCCTTCGATGTATCGATCAAGCTGCTGGTGCGCAACGTCAAGGGCATCGTCGCCCGCGTGGCGGCCGACCTCACCGCCGCCGATGCAAACGTCGCGCACGTGGCGATGGAACATCAGGACAACGGCCGCCAGGAAGCCACCTATATGCAGTTCGTGATCCAGGTACAGGACCGGCTGCATCTGGCCAACGTCATGCGCGCCCTGCGCCGCAACAGCGACGTGATCCGCATCTTCCGCGACCGCAACGACGGCTGACCTTCACTCCCCTCTCCCGCAAGGCGGGAGAGGGGCAGGGTGAGGGGAGAAAAGTCAGGCGGCGCCCTTCTTCGGGTACCTGACTTCCAGAATATCGATCTGCTCCACCCCATTGGGCGTGCGCAGCGGCACCGTGTCACCCTCGCGGGCTTTCAGCAATGCTTTCGCGATCGGCGAAATCCAGCTGACGCGGTGCGCGTCCAGATCGACTTCATCCATGCCAACGATCGTGATGGTGTTCTCTTCGCCCGCCTGATTGGCGTACGTCACCGTGGCGCCAAAGAAAATCTGGTCGTTGTCGCCCTGAAGCGAGGGGTCCACCACTTCCGCCTTGTCCAGCCGGCGCGTCAGGAAGCGGATACGGCGGTCGATTTCGCGCAGGCGCTTCTTGCCATACAGATAGTCGCCATTCTCCGAACGATCGCCGTTGGACGCCGCCCACGATACGATCTGCACCACCTCCGGCCGTTCCACGTCGATCAGGTGCATCAATTCATCGCGCAGGCGCTGATAGCCGTGCGCGGTGATGTAGTTCTTGGTGCCGGCAGGCAACGGGGTTGCGCCCTCGGGCAGGTCGTCTTCCTCGTCGTCGCCCGTTTCCTTCACAAATGCCTTGCTCATGATGCGTCGCTGCTCTGATCCTGGATGCTTGCGCCAGTGAACATGGTGGACCACTTCCATGGCCACTGCCGTCCCTCACTGGCATGGGGCTCACATTATAGGAACATGGGCCCGGTGGCCTGACATGCAAGCCATCTGGCCGCCGGACAGAAAGTTTGCACAGGGGGTTCTCAAAAACAAAAAACGCGATATAATCTCAGTCTCGCGTGCGGCTGTAGCTCAGTTGGATAGAGTACTTGGCTACGAACCAAGGGGTCGTGGGTTCGAATCCTGCCAGCCGCGCCAGATATAGTTGTAGAACGACGGGCCAGCCTCACAAAGCTGGCCCGTTTTTCTTTTGTGCCTCCCATTTGCGTCTCTCGGTGCGCGGCGAGCGCCGACACCGATGTCAGCCAATGACGACTGCCTTGACTTTCCCCGATGGCCTACGCTGGAATCCACAGCAACAGGCAGCGAGGAGGTTGGCCGATGCAGGGCGACGATTGGCGGGTCGAGGTATATCGTGGCGTAGACGTTCATGTCCGCGTGGCCGAGCGAGGCGATGGCACGGGCCGGTGGGGCTATGAAATCCGCATCAGCCAGGAAGGCCTCGATGCGGCGGATGCGAGCGAAGTGGAGATCATCAGCAGTGGCGACCAGGTCTTTGCCACGCGCCATGCGGCCGAAGTGGCGGCGTTCAGCGTGGGTTACGCCAATGTCGATAAGGTGCTCGGCCCGCAGCCGTGATGTCGCGCCGGGTGTTGCGTGCATCGATGTGACGCCTTCATTCCATCACAATGTGATGCAATTGCTTGGGGTGAAATGGGCTGCAGCGCGTATTAAGGCTTGCACCGGACGCGCAATTGCCTCATAATCACATTCTTCCAGACGCGGGGTGGAGCAGTCTGGCAGCTCGTCGGGCTCATAACCCGAAGGTCGCAGGTTCAAATCCTGCCCCCGCAACCAGTTCCAGGCAAAAAGGGCGCTCGTACGAGCGCCCTTTTGCTTTTGTCGTGCGGCTTTTGTCGTACGGTCCGCCTTCTACAGCAGATTGCAATAGCCCGATCGCCGCGCTTCGTCAACGGCCCAGACCAGGAAGCCGATGGGCCCCCGATGCCGGCGCAGACTTACCATCTGGCGGCCCAGGGCCGCCGTTTCCTGGATGAGCCGCTGGCATTCCTTACTGTTGGACAACTCGATCGCATGTCGTCCCTCCGGCGTCAGCAGATTCGGATCGGGGTCCCGGTCCAGAATCGCAGCCACCCACGGCACATGGCTGGCTTGGCTGGCACGATGCAGCGGTGTGTAGCCTTCGGCATCGCGGCGATTCGGATCGGCGCCTGCTGCCAGTAGCGTGGTGAGCATCGCCGCCGATGTACCGGTGCCTGAGCGAATGGCACGGTGAACGAGGCCGCCATCCCGCGCATCGGCTTCCCGTAACGCTTGTGGGAACTGGCGGGCCAAGGCGCGGACGCGCTCGATATCGTGGGTCTCCACCGCGGTTATCAGCGCGTCGGCAGGCGAGGTCTGTTCCGGGTGCGCAGATGAGACGGCTCCCGAGCGGGCAGTGGTGATGGAGTGAAGGGGTTGCATCGCGAGGCTCCGGGTGTCATGGAGCCTCGGACACTACGACGGCATGGTGCCGTCGCCTTGCTTTTCCGCGCTATTGCTTGCGAGGGATGCGCCGACCCAGAACCGGGTCGGCGATTGAAGTGTCAGCTTGCTGTGGCGCCGGCGAGGGCCAGGGCCTGCTCGAAGGTATCGCGTACCGCCGGTTGGTCCTCGCGTTCGGCCGCGGCAGCACGGTCTCGCAACCGCGCCACCAGTACCTGCAGGTTGTTGCCGGCGGGCGCGGACTTGCTGGCATCACACTCGCTGACCGCCTCCGTCATCACCTGCTGCAGCTCGTCGCTCACATCGGCGCCGTCGAATGCGCTCACCGACAGCGCGGAAATGCGCTCCAGATACAGGTTGACCAGTGCTTCGTCGTGTACGGGTTCCGGCAGGTCCATTTGTCGCTCCTCGTCTCGATCGTTCGGGTGCAGCCCCGGTCATGGCTTCGCTTTCGCTTTCCCTTTCCCTCGCCTCATTCTAGTGACCGGGGCCGGGTGGCTGCTGTCCGCACGTCGCCTACAGTCGCGCGTTGCCGCGGCGCGTCACTGGTCCGGTTTGTCGCGCCGGAACGCCGGCAGTGCGATGCGCCTGCGCGCCGGTTTCAGCAGCCGCTGCGGCCACAGTACATAGGTCGTGTGCGGATCGAGCGGCTTGCCAAAATAGGAAACCCATACCTGCACGCCGTCCTTCGTTTCGGCGATGATCGCGGCCACTGCGCGCGCCGCTACCGACGGCGACCGCAGCAGCGTGGCCAATGCCTCGGCCCCTTGCACCACGTGATGCTTCACTCCCTTGAACCACGCGTATTGGCGCATGGCGGACAACAAACCTTTGGTCATGTGTGCTGTATCTCCGACAGGAACAGGATGTCGTTTCAGACTCCCAGCTTACACGCTTTGTTCAATGCATCGCCTTGGGGTTTTCCTATCGCCGCGCCGGTTCCATACGTGATGTTTGGTCGTCTTTCAGCGGAGGATACCCGCGTGCCGGCGCGCGCCGTGCTGGCGTTGACAGCGGGACAGCTCGTACCGTAGCTTCGTCCCAATGGGCATCCGGCCCATCATCTTGCGCAAGGAGCGGCCAATGACCGAGGACATGCTGATGCAACTGATGGTGGAGGTCGAGAAGGAAGACCCGATCGACTATGCCAACCTGCCGTTCGACGATGCGGCGCTGCGCGAGCTGGCCTGCCGGCTGGTGGCCGAGCGCTCGCAGGCCATGGAGTCGTCCGGCCTGTCCGCCGACGCGTTGCTGGCCACGATGTGGGCCTCCACCGCCAAGCTGGTGCTGGAGAACCTGGTGCTGAACGCCAGGTTGCTGACCCTGCAGGGCGCGCCCGACGACGCAAGAACCCTGATCGACCGCATCGCGCGCGGCGCCCGCGGCGACGGCTGACCCGTGTTACGCGAGCAACGGTGGCGTGTGCCGCTCCTGCAGGATGCCTGTCATTTCTGTAGACTATGGCGGTTTTATCCCTATAGTGTGTCGATAAGCCGGGGCTCGGCAGACGCAGGCGGGAAGGAGAATTCCGTTGGTCAAGTGGATCATCGTCGCGCTGTACCTCGGCGCGATTCTGTATGTGCATTTCCGCGGCAAGGTCAGGCTGCGCATCTGGCGCCAGCTGCTGGACCATTCCGCGCTGGTGGCGCCGGTCAACTGCTTCATGTACGCCTTCTCCGGCGTGCCTCGCACACCGTACATTCCAGTCGAGCGCTTTCCCGAGCTGGAGCGGCTGCGGGAGGCGTGGCCCGAGATCCGCGATGAGGGCCTGGCACTCGCCGCGATGCGCAAGATCAAGGCGGCCGAAAAGAACGACGATGCCGGCTTCAATTCCTTCTTCAAATACGGCTGGAAACGCTTCTACCTGAAGTGGTACGAGGCGCATCACCCGTCGGCCGAGCAGCTCTGCCCGCGCACCGTGGCGCTGCTGCGCGAACTGCCGTTCGTCAAGGCGGCGATGTTCGCCGAGCTGCCACCGGGCGGCAAGCTCAATCCCCATCGCGACCCGTTCGCCGGTTCGCTGCGCTATCACCTCGGGCTGTCGACGCCCAACGACGACCGCTGCTTCATCGAGGTCGACGGCGAGCGCCATAGCTGGCGTGACGGCCAGGGCGTGGTGTTCGATGAAACGTATCTGCACTGGGCCGAGAACCGCAGTGACCAGAACCGGCTGATCCTGTTCTGCGATATCGAGCGGCCGATGCGTTATGGCTGGGCCGCCAAGGTCAACCGCTGGCTCGGCCGCAAGGTGATGACGGCGGCCAGCTCGCCCAACGACGACAGTGACCAGACCGGCATGATCAACCGGCTGTTCCGCATCGTCTGGCTGGGCGGGCAGTACCGCCGCCGCTTCAAGGCGTGGAACCGGCAGCTTTACTACGTGACGAAGTTCGGGCTGATCGTGGCGGGTGTCGCGCTGATCGTCTGGCTGTAACCACGAAGCGGGCCGTGTCGCGCCGGCCCCGGACCATTCACATCGTTACGGGACTCGTGCCGCCACGGCGGCGGTCGCGCTCGCCTTGCAGCGCTTCGTAGTGGGCGCGCTTGGCCTGGTACATGCGCGCGTCAGCCAGCTTGACGGCATCGGTCAGTCGCTCTCCCTGGGCGCACGTGGCCGCGCCGATGGCGAAGGACAGCGCAGCCCCCGGATAGAACTGGTTGTTCAACGCCGCCACTTTCTGGATCTGGTCCAGCGCCATCGCCACGGCCCGCTCGTCGCGATCGGGCATCAGCACCATGAACTCGTCGCCGCCCACGCGCGCCACGCAGGCCTGGTCGCCGATGGCCTTCTTCAGCACCTCGCCCGCCCGGCGCAGCAAGGCGTCGCCATCGCCGTGGCCCAGCTGGTCGTTGACCAGCTTCAGGCCGTTCAGGTCGATCGCGATCACGCTGACCGGCCACGGTCCCTTGCGTCCCAGCCGGGACAATTCATCCTCGTAGTACGCGCGGTTGTAGAGCTTGGTCAGTACATCGTGCTTGCCCAGGAATTCGACGTACGCCTCGGCCTTCTTGCGCGCGGTGATGTCGGTCAGCGAGACCAGCACCTGGTCCCATTCAGCCTCGCGGCCGGGAAACACCGACCATTGCATGAACACGTCCACCGCGCGGCCGTCCAGGGCGTAATTGACGACCTCGCGCTGCTGCCACAGCTTCTCGTTCCACAGGTCAACCAGTTGCTCGGCGAAATGCAGCCGCATATCGTCGCGGAACACGTCGCCGAGCCGGGACATCAGGATGTCCTTGGAGGGCGCGCTGAACATCTGCAGCGTCTGCTGGTTGACATCGATCACGCGGATTTCCTGCATGCAGCGTGTGACGAAATCGGGATGGACGTTCAGGAAGGTGCGGAAGTCGGTGATGCCGGCCGCGCGCACTTCGTCGATCAGTACCTTCACGGCGCTGAAGTCTTCGACCCATAGCGACACCGGCGAGTGTTCGAACAGCCCCTCGGCATACTGCTGGCTGCGGCGCAGCTCGGTCTCCGCACGGTGGCGCTGCGTGATGTCGTCGATGGACACCAGTACCCGGTCCCAGCTGTCCTCATGCCCCGGCAGCACGCGTCCGGCCAGCTGGATGTCGAGCCGTTCGCCGTCCAGCGTGTAGTTGACGGTCTGGCTGGCGAAGGCGCCGTCGCCGTTCCACAGCTGGACCAGCTCCTCGATGTGCTGGTCGAACATGTCATCGCGGAACACCAGAGGCAGATTGGCGACCAGATCGGCAAGGTCGGCGGCGCCGTACAGTGTCAGCGTGCGGCGGTTCACGGCCAGCAGGCGGATCAGGGACGAGCAGTGGCCGACCTGCTCCGGATGCTGGCGCAAGTAGGCGCGCAGGTCGGTGATACCGCTTTCGCGCAGCGTCTGCAGATGCTGCCGCACGCCGCTGTAGTCCTCCAGCCAGAGCGAGACCGGTGCCACTTCGAACAGGGTTTGATAATCGTCGACGATGCGCGACGCGGCATGCATTGCCATCAAGGCGATTCTCCCGAATTTCCCTTGCGGCGCAGTGGATGGGGTGGCTCTGTCGGCCACACGGCTCGCTGGAGCCGCTGCCGCGCGCGCAGGCGCTAGCATAGGGCAGGGCCGCCCGCTTGGGGAAACTATCGCGCGTTGCGCCGTTGCGTCGCGGCCGCCTATGGGGCTACAGAGGGCTACAGAGGGCTACCGACGGGCCCCGGCGCGCACCGCCGTAGTGCGGCCGGTTACCTGTCCGCCAACCGGTTCACCACCACGGCCAGCCGGGCGAATGCCTGTTCCAGCGCGGCGGAGCGCGGCGCGCCGGTATTGATCCGTATGCAGTGGTCGAAGCGGCTGGAGTTCGAGAACACAACGCCCGGCATGACGCGGATGCCTGCCCGCAGCGCCTCGTCGAAGACCGCTTCCGACGACAGCCTTCCCGGCAGCTCCACCCACAGATGCATGCCGCCGCGCGGCGAGGATAGCCGCGTGCCGGCGGGAAACATCGTCGCGATGGTGCGGGCTGCCCACTCGCGCTGGTCGCGCAGCTTCTGCCGCAGCCGGCGCAGGTGGCGTTCGAAATTGCCCGAGGCCATGACGTCGGCCGCCGCAATTTGCGACAGCAGCTCGTTGGGCCGGGACTGGCTGAATTTCAGCATCTCGACCCGTTGCTGCCAGCGGCCGGCGGTGATCCAGCCCAGCCGCATGCCCGGCGCCAGGATCTTGTGCAGCGATCCGCAGTGGATCACATTGCCGGAGCGGTCCCAGGCCTTGGCGGCGGCCAGCGGGGTATCGACCTCGGCGAGCGCGGAGAAGCAATCGTCCTCGATCAGCGCGATGCCGCGCGTCTCGCACCATTGCACCAGCCGTGCCTTGTTGGCGTCCGGCATGATGCTTCCCTGCGGATTCTGCAGGTTGGGGACCGCCACCACGGCGCGGATGTTGTCGTAGGTCTGCGCGGCCAGCTCCAGCGCCTCCAGCGAAATGCCGGTCTGCGGGCTGGTGGGCACCTCGAGCGCGCGCATGCCCAGGCTCTCCAGGATCTGCAGCAGCCCATAGTAGGTGGGCGACTCCACCGCGATGACGTCGCCCGGTCCGGCCACCGCGCGCAACGCCAGGTTCAGCGCCTCCGTGCACCCGTGCGTAATGACGATCTGTTCCGGCGACAACGCCATGCGCGCCTGCAGCGCATGGCGGGCCAGCGCGGCGCGCAGGGCCGGGTGGCCTTCAGGCTCGACCGAGCTGGCCAGCAGCGTGGGATGGCGGCGCAGCGCGCGGCTGGCCGCCTGGCGCAACGCGTCCACGGGGTAGAGCTCCGCCGGCGCGCAAGCGCCGGCGAAGTTCACCGCGTCGGCATGCCGCAAGCCGCGCGCGATGATCGCCGAGATGCGGGCGTGGATCCCGACGTACTGGGCCGGATCGGGCAGGCCCGCGGACGGCTCTTCGATCGGCGTGGTCGGACGCCGCGGCACGCGGACGAAATACCCGGATCGCGGGCGCGCCTCCACCAGTCCCTGTGCTTCCATCTCGCGGCATGCCTGTAGCGCCGTGGACAGGCTGACGCGGTGACGCTCCATCAGCACGCGGACCGATGGCAGCCGGTCGCCGGGCAGCAAGGTGCCGGCGGCGATGGCGTGCCGGTAGTGGGTGGCGAGTTGCCGGTATAGCGGAAGGGCGTCCATGCGGCATGTTGGCGCAGAAAGCGAATACGCAACAGATACAGAAAAAGAACTGCCGCATCGTAACAGAGCGAATTCCCCAACTCTGTTCTGCTCGCAATACCGGCGCACTGTGCCTGACCCGCCGGCCGCGCGGCCGCTACGCTGTCATTGCACGCTGACGGTCGCTTTCCGACCGTTGCCTTGCGAGGAGCAATCCATGGCCGCCGTACCCCGTCACGATCCGCATACCGTTTCCCATTCCGATCCCCTGCCCGATATGGCCCCGCAGACGCTGGCACTGGCCGCTGGCCGGCCGGCCCTGTTCTTCGGCCATTCCGGTGCCGTATTGCACATCGCCAGAGGCAGCGCGGCATTGGCGGAGCCGCCGGTGTGGATGGCCGAGCAACTGCACTGGCCAAGCCAGACCCTGGCCGCCGGCATGGTGTTGCGGCTGCCGCGCACCGGCTGGTACCAGCTGCGGCCGCTATGCGACACCGTGGTCGAACTGCGGGAGCGGCCGGCGTGGTTTCCCGTGCGCCAGCTCGCGCGCATACTAGCGGCCTGGCGTCGACGTCGCGCGCGCATCCGTCCCATCCACCGTTCACACAAGGAGTCCGTTTCATGACCCAGCTGGCCATTTCGTTTGCCGACGTGGTAGAGGCGCATCGCCGCTTGCGGGGCGTTGCGCATCACACACCGGTGCTGACGTCGGCCACGGCCGATGCGCGCACCGGCGCGCGCCTGTTCTTCAAATGCGAGAACCTGCAACGCATGGGCGCATTCAAGTTCCGCGGCGGCTACAACGCGATCGCCAGCCTGGCGCCGGCGCAGCGCGAGCGCGGCGTGGCGGCATTCTCGTCGGGCAACCATGCCCAGGCCATCGCGCTGTCGGCGCAACTGTTCGGCACGCGCGCGGTGATCGTGATGCCCAAGGACGCGCCGGCGGTGAAGATCGAGGCCACACGCGGTTACGGCGCCGAGGTCGTGCTGTACGACCGCTATACCGAGGATCGCCAGGCCATTACGGAGCGGCTGGCGAGCGAGCAGGGGCTGGCCGTGATCCCGCCGTTCGATCACCCGGACGTGATGGCGGGGCAGGGCACGGCAGCCAAGGAACTGTTCGAGGAGGCCGGGGCGCTGGACGTGCTGTACGTACCGCTGGGCGGCGGCGGCCTGCTGTCCGGCAGCGCGGTCGCGGCGCGGGCGCTGCATCCGCATTGCCGCATCATCGGCGTCGAGCCCGAAGCCGGCAACGATGGGCAGCAGAGCCTGCGGGCCGGCCGGATCATCGACATCCCGACACCGCAGACGCTTGCGGACGGCGCGCAGACGCAGCATCTGGGCGAACTGACTTTCCCGGTGCTGCGCGAACTGGTGGACGATATCGTGACCGTCAGCGATGCGGCACTGGTCGAGGCGATGCGATTCTTCGCCGGCCGCATGAAGCTGGTGGTGGAGCCTACCGGATGTCTGGGCGCGGCCGCCGCCTTCGCCGCCGGGGATCAGGTTGCCGGCAAACGGGTCGGCGTGATCCTGTCCGGCGGCAATGTCGACCTGCGCCGGTTCTCGACCCTGATCGGCAACGACTGAGCCGCGGGAACATCGCAGCACGGGCCGCGCGGTCCAATGCCAAAAGGCATTAAAATGGCGGGTTGGTCGTCCGCCATTCCCGCCGACCCTACAGGCCGGCCGGCCGCGGAAGCCGGCGGCCCGCTTGCGATCTGCCCATGCTGCGCCTTAGTGAACTGAAACTCCCCCTCGACCACACCGAAAGTGACCTGGAGGCCGCTGTCCGCGCGCGCCTCGCGGAGATCGGCGTCAAGGGCGACGGCCTGGTGGGCTTCAAGGTATTCCGTCGCGCCCATGACGCACGCAAACGCTCGGACATCAAGCTGACCTACATCATCGATATCGAGGTCAAGGACGAAGCCGCCGTCCGCAAGCGCATGGCCGGCGAGCCCAACTGGAGCGTGACGCCCGACATGGCGTACCGCTTTGTCGCGAGCGCGCCCCGGCATGCCGATACGCCGAGGCCCGTGGTCATCGGCATGGGCCCGTGCGGCCTGCTGGCCGGATTGCTGCTGGCGCAGATGGGCTTCCGCCCGCTGATCCTGGAGCGCGGCAAGGAGGTTCGGGAGCGTACGAAGGACACCTTCGGGCTGTGGCGCAAGAGCGTGCTCAATCCCGAATCGAATGTGCAGTTCGGCGAAGGTGGCGCGGGCACGTTCTCCGACGGCAAACTCTACAGCCAGATCAAGGACCCGAAGCACTACGGCCGCAAGGTGCTGGAAGAATTCGTCAAGGCGGGCGCGCCCGAGGACATCCTGTTCAAGGCGCGGCCGCACATCGGCACCTTCCGGCTGGTCAGCATGGTCGAGAAGATCCGTGCGGAGATCTTCGCGCTGGGCGGCGAGATCCGTTTCCAAACGCGGGTCGACGATATCGATATCGACGGCGGCCGGGTGCGCGGACTGAAACTGTCCAATGGCGACTATCTGCCCACAGAGCATGTCGTGCTGGCGGTGGGGCATAGCGCCCGCGATACCTTCCAGATGCTGCACGATCGCGGCGTATTCATGGAGGCGAAACCGTTCTCGCTGGGTTTCCGCATCGAGCATCCGCAGGGGATGATCAACCGTAGCCGCTTCGGCAAGTTCGCCGGCAACAAGCTGCTCGGCGCCGCCGATTACAAGATCGTGCATCACTGCAGCAACGGACGCTCGGTCTACAGCTTCTGCATGTGCCCGGGTGGCACGGTGGTGGCCGCCGCGTCGGAGCCGGGCCGTGTGGTGACCAACGGCATGAGCCAGTACAAGCGCGCCGAGCGCAACGCCAATGCCGGTATCGTGGTCGGCATCACGCCGGACGATTATCCAGGCGGACCGCTGGCCGGCATCGCGTTCCAGCGTCACTGGGAGGAGCGCGCGTTCGAACTGGGCGGTCGCAACTACTGCGCGCCCGGCCAGCTGGTCGGCGACTTCCTGGCGCGCCGGCCTTCCACCGCGCTCGGTTCGGTCGAGCCGTCGTACAAGCCCGGCGTGACCCCTACCGACCTGAGCACGGCCTTGCCCGACTACGTGATCGAGGCGATCCGCGAGGCGCTGCCTGCGTTCGAGCGTCAGGTGCCCGGGTTTGCCATGGACGATGCCGTGCTGACCGGCGTGGAGACCCGCACGTCGTCGCCGCTGCGCATCCGCCGCAACGACCGCTATCAGAGCATCAATGTGGCTGGGCTGTATCCGGCCGGCGAGGGCGCGGGCTATGCCGGTGGCATCTACTCGGCCGCCATCGACGGCATCGAAGTGGCCGAGGCGGTGGCGCTGTCGATCGTGGAGCGGGCCGGCAAGGCCGCGTGATAGCGCCGTGTCGCAGACGTCCGTCTTCCCCGACCGCGATGCCATCGTCGCCGCCACGCGGCACTGGCTGACCCGGGCGGTGATCGGCCTGAATCTGTGTCCGTTCGCCAAGAGCGTGCATGTCAAGGAGCAGATCCGCTACGTCGTCAGCGAGGCCACGGACACCGGGGCGCTGCTCGCCGAATTGGAGGACGAACTCCGGTTGCTGGCGGATACCGACGCGGCGCGCATCGACACGACCCTGCTGATCGTTCCCCGCATGCTCGGGGATTTCGACGACTACAACGACTTCCTGTATTTCTCCGACCGGCTGCTGCAAAGCCTGCGGCTCGACGGCGTGCTGCAGATCGCCAGCTTTCATCCGGACTATCGCTTCGCCGACGCGGATGGCGACGATATCGAGAACTACAGCAACCGCTCGCCTTATCCCATCCTGCATCTTCTGCGCGAGGACAGTATTGCCCGCGCGGTGCAGGCCGTGCCGGACGCGGCCGACATCTACGAGCGCAATCAGGAAACGTTGCGCCGGCTCGGCCATCAGGGCTGGCAGCGCTGGATGGCCGGCGCGGCGGACGACGACGGACGCGAGCCGGACTAATCGTCAGGCTGGCGTAAAGAAGCGCTCGCGCATTTCCTCCAGGCCCAGCGTCTCCAGCACATGGGCCAGACGTTCCGCGGGCCGGCGACGCGGCAGGTTCTTGTACTCGGCGACGATCAGCTCGTTCTTCATCGAGTGCTCCCAGCCGACCAGCTCGGTCACCGTCACCTGATAGCCATGCGCTTCAAGCTGCAGGCAGCGCAGCACATTGGTCACCTGGCTGCCGAACTCGCGCGTATGCAACGGATGCCGCCAGATCTCCGTCAGCGGATTGGCAAGCGCGCGTGCCTTGTTCTTGCGCAGCACGGCGGCCACCTCGGCCTGGCAGCAGGGCACCACCACGATGTACCGGGCGCGCTTGGTCAGCGCGAAGCGGATGGCATCGTCGGTCGCCGTGTTGCAGGCGTGCAGCGCCGTGACGATGTCCACGGTGGGCGGCAACTGGTCGGACGTGATGGACTCCGCCACCGACAGGTTCAGGAACGACATGCCCGGAAAGCCCAGCCTCTGCGCCAGCGCGGTGGAGGAGCGCACCAGTTCCTCCCGCGTTTCGATGCCGTAGATATGCGAATGGTCCTGCAGCGACTTGAAGAACAGGTCGTAGAGGATGAAGCCGAGATACGACTTGCCGGCGCCGTGGTCGACCAGCGTGACATCGCCATGGTCGCGCTTGACCGCCTGCAACAACGGTTCGATGAACTGATACAGGTGGTAGACCTGCTTCAGCTTGCGGCGACTGTCCTGGTTCATCTTGCCGTCGCGCGTCAGGATATGGAGTTCCTTGAGCAGCTCGATCGACTGGCCGGGACGGATTTCGTGGGTGTTCGACATGATGCGGAAGGGGCATTGCGGCGGCAGGGCCGAAGGCGCCGTCGACTGGAAACCTTGAGCCGGCGCGCGACCCGCCATTCTACGGGAAGCCGCTCCCAAAAAAATCTCTAAAGTTTTCCGCCGACCTGCCGTAGGTGACGGTGGGGCGTCATGCCATCCAGGCGCCCATACGCTGCAAAACGAAATCACCAAACAAGTGCAGGGGGAGCGATGGAGAACCAGGAAGCCGGCGGGATGCGGTTGACGCTGAATGACGCGGACAAGACGCTGCATGTCATGTTCGATCAACATGGCGGCGGTGTGCCGCCCGACCGGGCCGCTTTGGAGGCCGCGCTAGCCGAACGCGGATGGGCGCACGCCCGGCTGGACGAGGCGGCGATCGCCCGCTTCCTGCTGGCGGTTCATCGCTCGGACGAACCGGTAGAGGCCGTGGTCGGCGAGCTTGTCGACGGCTTCTTCGAGCTTGAGATCGATGGCGACGGGTTAGTAGTCCGGCTGACGCTGATGCCGGCCCAGGGCGGCCGGCCCGTCGAACCCCTGGACGTGCGCACCGCGGTTGCCGCGCGCGGCATCAAGTTGCCGGTCGACGAGGCAGCCCTGGCCGAGGCCTTTGCCGCCGGCCGCTGCGAGGACCTGCCCATCGTTCTCGGCGCCGCACCGACCACCGGTTCACCGGCCCGCTTCGACGTGTTGATCGGCCCGCGTCGCGGCGAGGCCGCCGACGACCGGGAACGCGTCGACCTGCGCGAGCTCGGCGGCCTGCTGCTGGTGCAGCCCGGCACGCCGCTGATGCGCCGCACTCCAGCGGTCCAGGGCAAGCCCGGGCAGGATGTCTACGGCAACGTGCTGCCGGCGGCCGAACTGCCGGACACGCCGTTTTCCGAGCGGCTCAGCGGCGTCGAGACCGACCCCAACGACCCCAATCTGCTGATCGCCGCCGTCGCGGGACTGCCGTCGGTGCGCGGGCGAGGCGTCAGCGTGAACCCGGTCGTCAATGTCGAAGCCGTGGACATGCATTCCGGCAATATCGCCTTCGACGGTACGCTGAAGGTCAATGGCGATATCAAGACCGGCATGTCGGTGCGCGTGGCGGGGGACGTTATCGTCAACGGCACGGTCGAGGCCGCGCATGTCGAGGCCGGCGGCAATGTGGTCGTCCATGGCGGCATTATCGGCAAGGTCGAAGGCGGTCCGCAGGATCCCAACCATGCGCTCGCCCGGATCCAATGCAAGGGATCGGTGCAGGCGCGCTTCATCGAAGGCGCGGTGGTGGAGGCGGGCGCTTCCGTGACCGTGGAAAGCGGCATCCGGCACAGCGACGTGGCCGCGGCCGAGACCATCAGCGCGGGCGATCCCGCCAGCGGCAGTGGCAACATCACCGGCGGCCGCTGCCGCGCGTGGCACGCGGTGCGCGCCGCGACGATCGGCGCGCCGGCCGGCACCGCCACCGCCATCTTCGTCGGCCTCAATCCCTATGCCGACGCAGAGAAAGCCGCACTCGAAGCCGATCGCGCCAGGAATCAGCAGGAACAGGACAAGATCCAGCAACTGATCTCCTTCTTCGCCAAGTACCCGGAGCGGGCCACGCCGGAACTGCGCGAGAAGGCCCGCGCCACGCTGTTCAAGTACACGCGGGACATCCTTGATCTGGACGGGCAACTGGCCAAGCTGGCGGAGCAACTGCATCCGCGTCCGGATGCGGTGGTGGCGGTTGGCAAGCGACTCTACGGCGGGGTCACCATCACTATTGGGCAGAAGACGATGCGGGTGATGGAGGATATGCCGGGGGCGAGTTTTGGGTTGGTGGGGGAGGCCGTTGGGGTGGTGCAGGGCTCGTGATGCATCGGACCTCCATAGGTGCGTCAAACTTCAAGTACACCCGCGACATCATGGACACCGACGCGCATCTGGCCAAACTGGCCGAGCAGCTGCATCCGTGCCCCGATGCCGCGGTGGTGGTCGGCAGGCGCGTATACGGCGGCGTCAGCATCGCGATCGGGCAGAAGACGATGCGGATGATGGAGGAGCCGCCGAAGGTCGAGCTGCGGCTGGAGGGAGACGGCATCGGCGTGGTCAAGGAGTGAAACGGAAGACGGCGCCGAAGCGCCGTCTTTCTGGACGTAGCCTCAAGCCGTATCGCGCCAACGACGGCGTCCCCCAGCGGCGCCACAGGTGGCGCCCGTCCATGCCTCCATTGCCGGCCACAGCCACCGCGCCTCGTCCCTGGTCACGGGGTAGTGCGGAACGGCGTCGTCGATCGAGCCCAGATCGAAATAGCTGTGCAGCGTTTCGCCCTGGATCGTGATCCCCCAGGCGTCCATTTGCCGCAGGTCGGCCAGCCGCAGCACCACGAAGTCGTCAGGCCGGCCTGGAGCCGTGTTGTCGATCGCCGCCTGCAGGCGCCGCGTGATGGCAAGCGCTTCGGCACAATCGCGTGGCCCGCGGACAACGTCCGCGCCCACAGCGCCGGCCGGCGGGAAGGCAAGGGCGTCGCGTGCGACGGCGGCTTCGGTTCGAGGCAGAGTGCGGATCGATTCCATCGGTATGGCCAAGGAGAAGTGAAGGGACGCTCGAGCTTATCGAGCCGGGCGCCCGATGGGGCTGGGCGGATTCTGAAAAGGCCTGGCTGTCCTTGCGGCTTCATCTATTTCTGAAAGCCGGCTTGTGCGAGACGGGGGCCCGCTTCATCAATTGATGAAGCGCGAGCGGGGCCGCATTGCGTGGCCGGCCGCGCCAACTGCGCCATGCCGCCGTGTCCGGCCACCTGGCCATTTCCCGCAAAGCGCGGCGGCATGCGCCTTCACGGCAATCGCGACGCGCTGCCGCTGCCGTTGCGCCGAGACGCGCAGACCCCCTGGCACCCTTGTTGCTCTTCCGGCGATACCCAGCAGCCGAAACAGCCAACAAGGAGAGCTTCATGACATTCGCAGTACTGGCCGCCGACTCCTCGACCGGGCAACGTCCCGATCTGGTCGGCAATGCGCGTGCCCTCGCAAAGACGCTGCGCGACCGGGTTCCGCAGGCAGAGGCGTTGCGACGCTTGCCCGACGACAACGTTCAGGACTTGCGCCTGGCGGGCATGTTCAAGGCACTGCAGCCGCGGCGCTGCGGCGGCCTGGAGACCGACCTGCACGAGTTCATCGATGCGGTGGCGGCGCTCGCGGCGGGATGCGGCGCATCGGCTTGGGTTACGGCCGTGACCGGGGCCCACCATTGGCTGATCGGCCTGTTCGATCGGCAGGCACAGGACGATGTATTCGCCGCGAATCCCGATGCCCTGATCTCGGCGGTCGTCAGTTCGCGCGGCAAGGCCCGCCGCACCCATGGCGGCTATATCCTCAACGGCTTCTGGCCATTCTGTTCCGGATCGACCGCGGCGGACTGGGTCATGCTTGGCGGGATCGTGCAGGACGATGACGGCCAGCCCGTCGACGAGGGCGAATTCCTGATTCCGATCGCCGAGCTGGAGGTCAAGGACGACTGGAACGTCGCCAGCCTGAAGGCCACCGGCAGCAATAGCGTGGTCGCACGCGAGGTGTTCGTGCCCGCTCACCGCTTCCTGTCGATGCCGCGGGCCATTGAAGGAAGCAATCCCGGAATGGCGATTCACGAGGGAAGCCTGTACCACTCGGGCGTCATTCCCGTGCTGGCCATTGCGTTGGGCCCGACGGCGCTGGGCCTGGCCGAGGGCGCGCTGGCCGACTTCAAGGCCCGTCTGCCAGGCAAGCAGGTCATCTATACCCGCCACGAAATCCAAATGGAGATGCCGGTCACGCATGTGATGGTGGCCGATGCCGCCACGCGTATCAATGCGGCACGTTCGATCCTGCATCAGGCGGCGCGGAACATCGAGCGCTATGCCGAAGCGCGTGAACTGATGCCGCTCGACCAGCGCGCCCAGGTGCGCATGGATACGGCCTATGCATCGCGGCTGTGCCTGGAGGCGGTCCAGATGCTGTACCTGTCCTCGGGCGGGTCGGCGGTCGCGCTGGGCAATCCCGTGCAACGTGCCTGGCTCGACCTGCATGCGATCAATCTGCATGGCCTGAACTGTCTGGACACCGCCCGCGAGATGTATGGCCGGATCGTTCTTGGCTTGCCGCAGAACACCGATCTGATTTGAGCGGCGATGGAGGCCATCTGAAATGATCGCGGACTTCAAGACCGCCATGCGGCGCATGGCCAGTACCGTCAGCATCATCACGTGCGCGAACGAAGCCGGCGCCCACGGCATGACGGCCACAGCCGTCACGTCGGTATGCGCGGAGCCGTCCTCGCTTCTGGTTTGTGTCAATACCGCGGCGTCGTTCCATCACGCGATCAGCGGCGCGGAGCGCTTCTGCGTGAATCTGCTTGACAGCTCGCAAGTGGATCTGTCGCAGGCGTTCAGCGGCCGGTTGAAAGGGGCGGAGCGCTTTAGCGTGGGCAGCTGGCAATTGCATGACGACGGCCTGCCTTATCTCGAGGACGCCCAGGCCAACCTGTTCTGCCTGGTCGACCGGCGCATCGCTTATGGCACCCACACCATCTTCATCGGCCGCGTGGAACACGTGCTGATTGCAGATCAGGTGTCCCCCTTGTTGTACCAGGACGGCAGCTACGCAAGCGCGCACCGATTGGCCGCCGCCTGACCCGGCTGCCGCCTCATCCATTCCATCACCGCCACAAGGAGTCGACTCATGGGCCATAGCAAGGACGCAGTAGATCCGGGCCGCCGCCGTTTCGCCGTCACGGCTGCCGGTACCACCATCGCGCTCGGGGCTGCCGGACTCGCCGGACTGAACCCGCTGGCGCGCGCCCAGGGGGCAGGGCGTCCCCTTCGGGTTGGCCTCGTATCGCCGCAGACGGGGCAGCTCGCAGGCTTCGGCGAAGTAGACAAGTTCACGCAGGCGCAGTTCATCGATGCCACGCGACGCGGCATCGCCATCAATGGGAAGGTGCACCCGGTGCAGGTATGGATGAAGGACTGCCAGTCGAACCCGAACAAGGCCGCGGAAGCGGCCACCGATCTGATCCTGCGCAACGAGATCGACCTGATGGTGGTGGGGGGTACCCCGGAGACCACCAATCCCGTGTCTGACCAGTGCGAACTGAACGGCGTTCCTTGCATCTCCACGGCGGCCCCTTGGCAAGCGTGGTACTTCACGCGGGGCGGGACGCCGAAGCGGGGCTTCGAATGGACCTATCACTTCTATTTCGGTCTCGAAGACGTGATCGAGGTCTTCACGAACATGTGGGCCGAGATCCCGACCGACAAGGTCGTCGGGCTGCTGTTCTCCAACGACGGCGACGGCAACGCATGGGGCGACCCGAAGATGGGCTTTCCGCCGGTGCTGAAGGCGCGCGGTTACAAGGTGGTCGATCCCGGGCGCTACCAGAACATGCAGGCCGACTTCAGCGCCTATATCGCGGCGTTCAAGGCCGCCAATGTCGAGATCGTGGCCGGTGTTCCGACGCCTCCGGATTTCAAGACGTTCTGGACGCAGGCCAAGCAACAGGGCTTCAAGCCGAAGATCGTCACGGTGGGCAAGGCGTTGGCATTTCCCTCCGCGATCGAGGCGGTGGGCGACATCGGCGAGGGGATCTCGCAGGAATCGTTCTGGAGCGCGAACCGTCCGTTCCGCTCGTCCATGACCGGACAAAGCGCCATGGAAGTGGCGATGGCCTATGAAAAGGCGACCGGCAAGCCATGGTCGCAGCCGCTCGGTTGCTCCCATGCGATGTTCGAGGTCGCGCTCGACGCGCTCAGGCGCACCAGCAGCATTGACGACAAGGAGGCCATTCGGGATGCCATCGCGGCAACGAATCTGAACACGGTGGTGGGGCCCTTGTCCTGGGCAAGGGGACCGGTCAGGAACGTGGCCAAGACGCCGCTGGTGGGAGCCCAGTGGTTCAAGGGCAAGACCCACCCCTATGACCTTCTCGTGGTCAACAACAAGACCATGCCCGGCATTCCCGTGCAGGGCAAGTTCCGCTCGCTCTAAGGTCCGCGCCGATGCCAGCCATGCCAGATACCGGTGCCGCTTGCGCTGCCGCGGCCACTGCCCATCCCGCTGCCGCCGCCGTTCGGCGCAGCCCGCCGGCGGCGGCGCTCGCGCGGATCGCCTTGCGTGGTGTGCGCAAGAACTACGGCGCGCTGCGCGTTACCGACGATATCAGCTTCGATGTCGCGTCCGGTGAGGTGCTGGGCATTCTCGGGCCCAATGGCGCGGGCAAATCGACCCTGTTCAATCTGATGGGGGGCGATGTGCGGCCGGACGCAGGGCAGATCGTCTTCGACGGGGCCGACATCGCCTTGCTCACGCCGCACCAGCGCTGCCGGCTCGGCATCGGTCGTACCTATCAGATTCCCCATCCCTTTTCGGGAATGACGGTATTCGAGAATCTGCTGGTGGCCGCGTCGTTTGGCGCGGCGATGCGCGAGCGCGATGCTTATGCGCCTTGTGTGGAGATCCTGCGGCGCACCGGGCTGATCCGCAAGGCGAACCACCGCGCTGGCGCGCTGACGCTGCTCGACCGCAAGCGGCTCGAGCTTGCGCGTGCCCTGGCCACGTCGCCAAAGCTGCTGCTGATGGATGAGATCGCCGGCGGGCTCACTGACCAGGAGGCGATCGAACTGGTGGCGCTGATCCGCGATATCAAGGCGAGCGGTATGACGATCGTCTGGATCGAGCACGTGGTGCATGCGCTGCTGGCGGTTGCCGATCGGCTGCTGGTCATCAACTTCGGCGCGAAGCTCGCCGAGGGGCAGCCCGATGCCGTCATGGCGGATCCGGAGGTCCGCCGCGTTTACATGGGAATGGAGGTGTGAAATGGCCAGTCCGTTATTGCGTACGCGCGCGTTGACCGCGCGCTATGGCGACTTTCAGGCCCTGTTCGGTATCGACTTCGAGATCTCGGAAGGAGAGGTCGTGGCGATCATCGGGGCCAACGGCGCCGGCAAGTCGACCTTCCTCAAGTGCATCACGGGCTTGCTCCCGGCGTCCGAGGGCGCAGTGCAGTTCGAAGGCCGGAACATCGCCGGCACACCCGCGCACGAGCTGGTGCGGCGCGGCATCGCGATGGTGCCGGAAGGGCGCCGCATCTTCCCCAGCCTGAGCGTCGAAGAGAACCTGCGAGTCGGCGGGTACTCCCGGCGCTGCGGGTTCTGGACACTGGAACGCGTATATGCGCTGTTCCCGGTGCTCGGGGAACGGCGCAGGGCCCCCGGCACGGCGCTGTCGGGCGGACAGCAGCAGATGGTCGCGATCGGCCGCGCGCTGATGGCCAATCCGAAGCTGCTGATCTGCGATGAACTGTCGCTCGGCCTTGCGCCGATCGTGATCAAGGATATCTACGCCGCGATCGCCCGCATCCTGGATGGCGGCATGACGGTGATCCTGGTGGAACAGGATGTCGCGCTCGCCAGGCGATGTTCCACGCGGCTGTATTGTTTCCAGGAAGGCCGCGTCGCGCTGGCGGGCGCCTCCGCGACACTTGGTGCCGAAGAGATATCGCGCGCCTACTTCGGTACGGAGCGCGCGGCATGCTGAGCTGGATCGATACCGTATTGCAGGGGCTGATGCTGGGCGGGCTCTACGCGCTGTTCGCAATGGGCCTGGCGCTGATGTTCGGCGTCATGCGGCTGGTCAACACCGCGCACGGCGACCTCGTCATTCTGGCGGCCTTCCTGGGCTTCCTCCTCACCGATTCACTCGGCATCGGTCCGCTCGGGGCGGCGGCACTGGTGGTGCCATGCGCATTCCTGTTCGGCTACGTGCTGCAGCGGGGCGTTCTCAATTTCGTCGTCACCCGCGATCCGCTCCCTTCGCTGGTGGTCACCTTCGGCATGGCGACCGTCGTGCAAAACCTGTTGCTGGAAGCCTTCTCCGCCGATTCACGTTCGATTGCGGCCGGGGGGCTGGAAACCGCCAGCATCCCGCTGGCGGGTGGGCTCACCGTTGGCGTGCTGCCGGTGTTCACGCTGCTGACCGCGTTCTGCGCGACGTTGGGCCTGCAATGGATCACTGGGCATACCGCGCTCGGGCGCGCCTTCCGCGCGACCTCTGATGATCGGGAGGCAGCGCTGCTGATGGGAATCGGGGATCGCCACATCTATGCATTGGCCACTGGCATCGCCGTCGCCATCGTTGGCGTAGCGGGGATCCTGCACGGCATGCGCACCACGATCGCGCCAAGCGACGGCCCGGTGCAGCTGATCTACGCCTTCGAGGTGGTCATCATCGGCGGCATGGGCTCGTTCTGGGGCAGCTTCGTCGGCGGCATGATCCTTGGCGTCGCCCAATCGATCGGATTCCGGCTCGACCCGGGCTGGGGCATCCTGGCCGGCCACCTGGTGTTCGTGCTGGCGCTGATCGTCCGGCCCAGTGGCTTGTTTCCCAAAACCCGCTAATCGCCAACGTCCGCTCCCATGTCGACCTCAAGTTCACTCGAAATCGCCGGCGACGCGGCCGCGCCTGCAGCCGCTCCCATGCTGGCGCCCGGTGCGGGCAAGCTGCTGCTCGCCTGTTCCTTCATCCTGTTCGCGGTGTTCGCCTCGCTGCCGCTGTGGGGCGGCTCCGCCTTGCTGCGGCAAGTCACTGAACTCGCCTGCCTGATCATCATGGCGCAGATGTGGAATCTGCTGAGCGGCTACGGCGGGTTGACCTCGATCGGGCAGCAGGGCTATATCGGTGTCGGCGGTTACACGCTGATCGTGCTGGCCAACTTCGCCGGGCTGAATCCGTTCCTGTGCGTGCCGCTTGCGGGCCTGTTGGCGGCTGCGATCGCACTTCCTGCCTCGCGCCTGCTGTTTCGGCTGCAGGGCGGCTACTTCGCCATCGGCACCTGGGCCGTGGCCGAGATCCTGCGGCTGCTGGTCGCCAATCAGGCAGTGCTGGGGGGCGGCTCGGGAACCAGCCTGACCGCCTTTCGCGGCGTCCCGCGCGCCGTCCGGGAATCCGCGACCTACTGGCTGGCCATCACCCTGGCATTTGCTGCGGTGGCGCTGATCTATCTGCTGTTGCGTTCCAGGTACGGCCTGGCGCTGACGGCCGTCCGCGATAGCGAAGTCGCCTCGGAAAGTCAGGGCGTGCACGTGGCCCGGATGAAACTGGCCGTCTATCTGCTGTCCGCGTTCGGGTTCGGCATCGCCGGGGCGCTGTTCTTTCTGCTGAGCCTGCGCATCTCGCCCGACTCGGCCTTCGGCGTGCAATGGACGCCCGTCATCGTATTCATCGTCATCATCGGCGGCATCGGCACCATCGAAGGTCCGATTGTCGGCGCGGTCCTCTACTTCCTCGTGTCGAAGTACTTCAGTGACTACGGCACCTGGTACATGGTGGCGCTCGGCCTGACCGCCATCGTCGTCACCATCCGCTACCCGCGCGGCCTCTGGGGCTGGGCCAGCGACCGCTACGGTATCCGGCTGTTTCCAATCCAGCGGCGGCTTCATGCCGCGCTGCTGGACGGCTGATTCTTCTTCGTGTGGAGATTTTCGATGAGTGCAATCGATCTACTGGCCCTGTTTCGCCGCGAGCTGGAACTGTGCAAGGTGCATCAAGGCGAGACCATGGCCGTGCTGAGCGGCCCCGGCACCCGGCCGGACTATGTGGCGGCATTCATCGCCGCCGGGCAGCAGCTGGGCGCCGAGGTCTTTCATCTGAGCCTGCCGCAGCCCGTGACGGCGTTTCGGCAGACGCCGACCACCGCGCAGGGCGCCCTGTGGGGCATCACACCGCTGACCGGGCATCGGTCTGGCGTGGAGATACTCAAACGCGCCGATATCCTGATCGATCTGATCGGCCTGCTGCACTCGCCCGAGCAGCTCGACATCCAGAAGGCCGGCACGCGCGTGCTGATGGTCGTGGAGCCGCCCGACATCCTCGCCCGCATGCTCGCCCGCGAGGACACCCGTCCCCGGGTCGAAGCCGCCGGCCGCAAGATCGCGGCCGCATCGACCTTGCGCATCACCAGTCCGGCCGGCACCGACCTGACCTACAGGCTCGGACAATACTCGCACAGCCCGATCCTGCAGTATGGCTATACCGATCAGCCGGGCAGGTGGGACCATTTTCCAGGCGCGTTCGCCTATACCTGGCCGAACGAGGGGGAGAGCGAGGGCGTCATCGTGTTGCGCGAGGGGGATATCATCTATCCGTTCAAGGAGTTCGTTCGCGGCAATGTCCGCATTACCGTGCGCAACGGCTTCATCACCGATATCGAGGGCGGCTTCGATGCCGAGCACCTGGCCCATTTCCTGGCCGCCTGGAACGACCCCGATGCCTACGCCATGGCGCATATCGGCTGGGGGCTCGATGAGATGGCGCTGTGGAACGGCATCAGCCTGATCAACAAGGAAACCGCGATCGGCCAGGACGGACGCGCGTTCTACGGCAACGTGCTGTGGTCGACCGGTCCCAACACGGATGTGGGCGGCACCCGCAATACGCCGGCGCACCTCGATATCGTCATGAAAGGCGCCAGCCTGTATCTGGACGGCGAACCGATGGTGCTCGATGGCGACGTCATTCCCGCTGACCAGCGCGTCCCATCCCCGGGGGCGCGATGAGCAAGGCATGCCTGGATGCCGCCGTCATGACCGCAAGCGAGGCGGCTGCGCTGATTCGTTCCGGCAGGCTGCGCGCCGAGGATCTCGTGCGGGCATGCCTGGACCGCATCGAGGCGCGCGAACCGGTGGTCGGTGCCTGGACCTGGCTCGATCCGGACGCTGCACTGGCCGCCGCGCGCGAGGCTGACCGGAGCGCGCCTCGCGGGGCATTGCATGGCGTGCCGATCGGCGTCAAGGACATCATCGACACCTGCGACATGCCGACCGGCCTTGGCTTTTCTCCGTACGCGGACCGGCGCCCTTCATGGGATGCCGCTTGTGTCGCTGCCTGCCGTCGCGCGGGCGCCATCGTGCTCGGCAAGACCGTGACCACCGAGTTCGCCTATTTCGCCGCGGGCAAGACCAGGCATCCGCGCAATCGGCTGGTGACGCCGGGCGGGTCGTCGAGCGGCTCGGCCGCGGCGGTGGCCGACGGCATGGTGCCGTTGGCCCTTGGCTCGCAAACCGCTGGCTCGCTGATCCGCCCGGCGGCATATTGCGGCGTGGTCGGCTACAAGGCCAGCCATGGCGAGTTCAGCCTGGCCGGCATCCGGCCCTTCGCCGAGTCGCTCGACAGCCTTGGCATACTGGCGCGATCGCTGGAAGACGTCACGCTGATGCGGCAAGTGCTGCTCGGGCGTTGCCAGCCTGCCGTCGCACCGGTTGACGGCACAGCGCCGCCGCGGCTGGCCCTCTGCCGCACGCCGCACTGGGGAAATATGGAGGCGGCAGCCAGGGAGGCAGTGCACGACGCGGTGGCACGCCTGCGCGCGGCCGGCGCCAGCATCGATACCGTGGAGCTACCCGCGGCGCTCGCCGGCGCGGAAGACGCGCAGTATGCGGTCATGGCGCACGAGGCGTGGCGCAACTATCCGTTCGAGTACGAGCGCTATCCCGTCCAGACCAGCGCCGCGTTCCGCGCGTTGTGCGAGGCGGGCGAGAGCGTTTCCCCGGCCGCATACCGCGCCGCGCTGGCGCGGATCGGAGAGGCACGCGCGGCGTTCGCGCGCCAGTTCGCCGGGTACCAGGCGTGGCTGGTGCCGTCGGCGCTGGGAGAGGCGCCGCTTGCCGAGGACGGCACGGGAGATCCCATCATGAGCCGGCTTTGGACGGCATTGCATGCCCCTTGCGTAGCGCTGCCGCACGGTTCGGGCCCGCGTGGGCTCCCGCTCGGCATTCAACTGGTCGCGCCCAAGGGCGGGGACGCGCCGTTGCTCGACGTGTCGGCGTGGGCAGCACGATACCTTGTACCAGGCTGAGCGCTCGGCACGGTTCGTGCAGGGCTTGCGACCTCAGCATGCGCCAATCCCGGATGTCGTGCATGCAGCCAGGCTGGCTTCCGCTGGCCTGAACCTGGTTCTTCGCCGAAGTCCCGTTCCCATGCCACGCAAACTGTCTCACCTCACGGAAGGCGGGCCGCCCACGGCTGGCGCGGCAGCCCATGCTCCATCCGACCTCAATCGCAAGCTGCGCACCGAGGAATTGCACGCCCGCCTGAGCTTCGCGGCGTCCAACGGCCGCATCTGGCTCGACGACCAGCGCATGATCCTGCTGCATCTGTCGGCCTTCGCGATGATGCGCAAGGAACTGGTGCTGTCGCTCGGGATGGACAAGGCGCGCGACTTGCTGACCCGCATCGGCTACTCCGCCGGCACCCAGGCAGCGCGGCTGGCGGCCAAGATCCGTCCGAACGACAGTCTGATGGATGCCTTCACTACCGGTCCGGCCTTCCATGCCCTGCAGGGGCTGGTGTCGGTCGAAACGATCCGGCTCGATGTCGATCTGGAGGCGGGCACCTATTACTGCGAGCAGATCTGGCACGATTCCTCCGAGGACGACGCCCATATGGCCGAGTTCGGCATTGGCAATGAACCGATGTGCTGGATGCAGATCGGGTACGCGTCGGGATACAACAGCACCTTCTTCGGGCGTCCGATCGTGTTCCGCGAAGTCCAGTGTCAGTCGATGGGCAATACCTATTGCCGCATCATCGGAAAACTGGCGAGCGACTGGCAGGCGCCGGAGGAGGACACCCGCTTCTTCCAGCCGCAATCCTTCGTCAATCCCAGCCTGTTCGCGGCGGCGCCCGCGCATCCGATCGATGCGGCGAGCGAAACGCGGGAGCAGGACCTGTCGACCCGCGGCCTGGTAGGGGTTTCCTCCAGCTTTATCTCGGCGTGCTACAAGCTCCAGCAGGTCGCGTCGACGAATGCCACGGTCTTGATGCTCGGCGAAACCGGCGTGGGCAAGGAGCGCTTTGCCCATATGCTGCATCAGATCAGCAACCGCGGCAAAGGGCCGTTCGTCGCGGTCAATTGCGGTGCGATCCCGGACAATCTGCTCGAGTCGGAGTTGTTCGGCGTCGAGCGTGGCGCCTATACCGGCGCGACGGAGTCGCGCAAGGGGAGGTTCGAACGCGCGGAAGGGGGAACGTTGTTCCTCGATGAGATCGGTACGCTCAATGAAAGCGGCCAAGTCAAATTGCTGCGGGCCTTGCAGCAAAAGGAGATCGAGCGAGTGGGGGACTCGCGCACGCGAAGCATCGATGTGCGCGTCGTTGCCGCGACCAATGCCGACCTCGAAGCGTTGGTGCGTGAAGGTCGGTTCCGCGCGGACCTCTACTACCGGCTCAACATTTTTCCGATCACCATTCCGCCGCTGCGCGAGCGGCGCGACGATATCCCGCTACTGGCGCAGCATTTTCTCGCCAAGTTCTCGCGGATGCATGGCAAGAGCTGTCCCGGACTCGGCTACAAGGCGCTCAGCGTCCTGTTGAACTACGACTTTCCCGGCAACGTGCGCGAGCTCGAGAATATTATCGAACGCGCGGTGATCCTGGCCGGCGACGGCGAACTGCTCGAAGTCGCCCATCTATGCCTGAACGAAAAAGCGCGCACCTGCGCCGACAGCATCTTCGCCGTTGACGCCAATGGCAAGGTGCGCGTGGCTAGCGATCTGGCGGCGCCCACGCCAGCCTTTGCCGGCACCGATACGATCGACACGCTCGCCGGACAGGCGCTCGATGCTGCGCTGACGCTGGACGCGCTGGAGGACGGCATCCTGCGCGCGGCGGTCCGGCGCAGCAAGGGCAATCTGTCGGCGTCGGCACGGCTGCTGGGGATATCCCGTGCCCAGCTCGAATACCGGCTCAAGCGGCAGGGTACAGCCAAGACCTGAGCCGCCCCAATCCTCCTCCGGGCCCCAGAAGGCTCGCCACCCGCATGCGGAGACACAACGATGGACTGCCCCATTCAGCAAGGTGTATTCAATCTCGGCGATTTCCCGCTACAGTCCGGCCAGGTGCTTGCTCAGGCCCGGCTAAGCTGGAAGGCCTACGGCACGCTCTCGCCCCGGCGAGACAACGTGATTGTCTATCCGACCAGCTTCGGTGCGCATCACGGCGACATCGAATGGCTGATCGGCGCCGATCGCATCCTCGATCCGTCGCGCTGGTTCATCGTCATCCCGGACATGTTCGGCAACGGGTTGTCGTCCAGTCCGTCGAACGATCGCGGCTACCCCGAACTGGTGACCGCCTATGACAATGTCCATGCCCAGCGCCGCTTGCTGGCGGAGCAGTTCGGCATCGAGCGCATCCACTGCGCCTATGGCTGGTCGATGGGCGCGCAGCAGGCCTACCACTGGGCCGCTCTGTTCCCTGATCAGGTGGAGCGCGCCGTGATCTGCTGCGGCAGCGCCCGCACCGCTGTCCACAACCAGGTGTTTCTTGACGGGCTGCGTGCCGTGCTCGAAGCCGCGCCGGAGCATGTGGGTCACGGCCGCTTCAGCCAGAAGCCGCTCGCGGCGCTGCGGGCGTTTGGGCGTGTCTATGCCGGCTGGGCGCTGAGCCAGGATTTTTATCGGGAAGGATTGCATTTGCGCGCGTTCGGCGCCGCCGACCTCGAATCGTTTCTTGCCGCCAACTGGAGCGATCGCTTCACCCACCGGCATGGCTCCGATCTGCGCGCGCATCTGATGACCTGGTCGCACAGCGATATCAGCGCCAACGAGCGTTACCGCAACGATCTCGCCAAGGCCCTGGCCTCCATCGAGGCGCGTGTGTTGCTGATGCCGGGCGAGACCGACCTGTACTTCCGCGTCGCGGACAATGCCCTTGAGCTGCCGCACCTGCGCCATGGCGAGCTGTTGCCCATTCCCAGCATCTGGGGGCATCTCGCCGGCAATCCGCAGCGCAATCCGCAAGACCAGGTTTTTCTGCGCGAAGCGGTACGCCGGTGGCTGGCGGAGTAGGGCGGCCCATGCCGTCGCCAGGCGTAGCGCGATATCGACGGGCCGATCCGGGCGGACCGCCGCCATCTCGCTACGCCAGCGGACTCCCTCTCCCGCCACCGGGAGAGGGACGCAGATGGCGCGCTTACTTCAGCGCTGGCGTCGACAGCGGCGGCCTGCGCAGATGCGTGGCCTGCTCGAATGCATAGGCATAGGCCAGCAGCTTCGGCTCGGTGTAGTCCAGGCCTAGCAATTCCGCGCCGATCGGCACCCCGAGCGGGGCATCGGCCGTCGGTGCCGAGAAGCCTGCCTGGAAGGTGACCGCGGGGAAACCGGTGCCGTTGGACAACGTGCCATTGCGCTCGGGCTGGTTCGCATCACCGGCCTTGGTGACCAGCACGCTCTGCATCGGATAGAGGATCGCGTCGATCCGCAGTTCGGCCATCTTCCCGGCGAGCGCGATCCTCAGCTTCTCGCGATTGAGCATGCGGGTCTTGTACTCGTCGCTGTCCATGCCGTTCTCGATCGCGATTTCCTTTTCCAGGGTTTTCTGGATGTCCGGGGACGCGGTCTTGCCATCGACGAGCTGGCGGAAGGACTTCACCGGCGCGTTCGCGGGCAGCGTGGCGAAGTATTTGTCGAATGCCGGCTTGGCTTCGAAGCTGTCGGTCGCAACGACCTTGGAAAGCGTGGCATAGGCCGGCAACGAGAAACGGACCACGGTCGCGCCGCGCCGCGCCATTTCGGCGGCAACCCGGTTCATGGCCGCGCTGACCTCGGCATGGCGCGCGTCGCTCCCCATCAGATCGGTGAACAGCCCGATGCGGGCGCCCTTCAGCGCGTCAGCCTTCAGGCCGTCGGTGTAGCTGCGCGGCGTCTTGCCCACGCCAAGGGCCGTGATGGGGTCGTCCTTGTCAAAGCCGACCATCACGTCGAGCAAGCGGGCGGCGTCCGTCACGGTGCGCGCGATCGGCCCGATTTCGTCCTGGGTGAAGCTGTTCGGCATCACGCCGGTCCGGCTGATCAGTCCTCGGGTAGGGCGAACGCCAACCAGGTTGTTGGCCGAGGACGGAGAGCGGATCGATTGCCCGGTGTCGCTGCCCGTTCCCATCACGGCGAAATTCGCCGCGATCGCCGCACCGGTTCCGCCACTCGAACCGCCAGGATTGCGGGTCAGATCATAGGGGTTCAGCACCTGGCCGCCGAGGCTGCTGATCGAGACGCCGCCGCGCGCGAACTCCTGAAGATTGGACTTCGCCAGGATCAATGCACCGGCCTGGCGCATCTTCGCCACCGTGAATGCATCGTGTTGGGGTCTAGAATCGCGCATGGCCACGTTGCCGCTCGATGTCGGCATGTCGGCGGTGTCGAAATTGTCCTTGAGGATGAGCGGGATACAGTGCAGGCTTCCCGCCGCGTTCGGGTTTGCCGCATATTGCGCGTCGAGCGCCCGTGCCTGCTCCAGCGCGGCGGGGTTCACGGTCAAAATGGCACGCAGCGCCGGACCCTTGGTGTTGTAGGCATCGATGCGGGCGAGATAGCCGGCAACGAGCTGGGTGCAGGTCAGACTGCCATGGCGGAACGCGTCATGGATCTTCGAAACCGTCGCCTCTTCCAGCGAGAACGGTGCCGCCATGGCTTGAGAGACAAAGAGTGCCGCCGCGACGGACAGCGCCGCGCGTGTTGTTTTGATGGTCATGCCTTGATTCCAGGGGGATGGATTGGAGCAGGCCGTGGAAAGGCCTGCCCCCACCCTGAAGCAAGTGCTGTTCCAACTGTGATCCGCGAAACGCCCCCGGCTTGCGCCACCAGTCCCTGAGCGGGGCCTGCCTTGCCGGCGTGATGGACTACGGCTCTCGCCCGAAAGCGTTGCCAAATGCCGCTGCAACGCGTGCGGCGCTGGCGCGAGTCGGCAGGCCGCCGGCTGCATCCTATCGAGCCGGTGTGACGCGACCGTGCTGCCCGCCACACGCGGCCACGCGGCTCCAGAAGCGCGGCCCCAGAAACGACAAAGCCCAACCGCGCGGGCTGGGCTAAGTGTTTGAATCCGTTGGTGCCGAAGAGAGGAATCGAACCCCCGACCTTCTCATTACGAATGAGCTGCTCTACCGACTGAGCTACTTCGGCGACCTTTCCGGGCGGAGCCGGATAGAGCCCGCAATAATAGCAGTGCTTTTGGAGGTTGTGAAGTCCCTCTTGCGACATTTTTCTGCTTTGCTGCGACAGGCCGCAAGGCAGCCGCTGCGCAAGCGCTGCTACACGAAGGCGCGGGAGAGGACTTGTGACGGCGACCTCGGCGGTCGGTGGTGTACCGGCGGTAGCGATTGCAGCTTGGCCAACATCTCGCGGAGGTCATCCACGGGGACGGGAAACACCGGATCGGCGTCGTCGATGGTCCAGTGCTGGAAGTAGCGCGGCATATCGTCGGGCCGTGCGACGATGTGCCAGCGGGCGAGCTGCCGCAGTTCACAGAGATGGAGATCGATGACATCGAGACGCAGCGCTTCGGCGGTTTCCAGCGCGCTGCGCAGCCGTTCAGCGACCACGTCGATGGATCGCTGGAGCGGTGGCGCATCGCCGCAGCCCGGCCGGTGCGGAAGCGGGATGTCGCTGGCGGGGGAGGGAATCCGTGTCGGGCAGAGCAGGTTCGCCGGGGGGATGGAGTGCATCGCTGTTTCCTCGTGAGTCGATGGAAACTGCAGCTTACGCGGCGCCGACCCGGCGCGGTGTCAGCCGGGTCTGAAAGTGAAGCAGCGCGGCGGCGACATGGCTCTCCAACCGCTTCGGAAAACAGAAACGGCCGGCAATGCCTTGCCGGCCGTCCATTGCAGCGCAAGCCAAAGGGCCTCAGCCCTGCTGCGCTTCCTGATGGTAGCGGGTCACGCGTTCGACCTCGTTCTTCGAGCCGAGGATCACCGACACGCGCTGGTGCAGTTTTTCCGGCTGGACTTCGAGGATGCGCTGGTGGCCGTTGGTCGCCGCGCCGCCGGCCTGCTCGACCAGCATGGCCATCGGGTTGGCTTCGTACATCAGGCGCAGCTTGCCCGGCTTTTCCGGTTCCCGCTTGTCCCACGGGTACATGAAGATGCCGCCGCGGGTCAGGATGCGGTGCACGTCGGCGACCATCGACGCGATCCAGCGCATGTTGAAGTTCTTGCCGCGCGGGCCTTCGTCGCCGGCCAGGCATTCGTCGATGTAGCGGCGCACGGGCGGGGCCCAATGGCGCATGTTCGACATGTTGATCGCGAATTCCTTGGTGTCGGCCGGGATGGTGACGTCCGACTGCGTCAGCACGAAGCTGCCGGCCTCGCGGTCCAGCGTGAACATGTGCACGCCGTTGCCGACGGTCAGCACCAGCGTGGTCTGCGGGCCGTACACGGCGTAGCCGGCCGCGACCTGCTGCGTGCCCGGCTGCAGGAAGTCGGCCTCGGTCACGGTCTGGCCCGGCTTGGGCATGTGCAGCACCGAGAAGATGGTGCCGATCGACACGTTGACGTCGATGTTGGACGAGCCGTCGAGCGGATCGAACAGCAGCAGGTATTCGCCCTTGGGATAGCGGTTCGGGATCTCGTAGAACGAGTCCATTTCCTCGGAAGCCATCGCGGCCAGGTGGCCGCCCCATTCGTTGGCGTCGAGCAGCACCTCGTTGGCGATGACGTCGAGCTTCTGCTGGGTTTCGCCCTGCACGTTGCCGGTGCCGGCCGAACCAAGCACGCCGGCGAGCGCGCCCTTGCTGACGGCATTCGAGATGGCCTTGCACGCGCGCGCCACCACTTCGATCAGCAGCCGCAGTTCCGGCTGGATGGTGTTGTGCTTGCGCTGCTCCTCGACAAGATAGCGGGTCAGGCTGATGCGAGTCATGTCTTTCTCCTTGAATCGCCGCCATTCTACAGGCGACGCCAGCGGGCCAGCCATTTCTGGCCGGTCCGCTGCGTGTCCTGCCGCGCCTTTGCGGCGCGCGGCGCGGCGTCAGGCCGAGGCGGCCGACAGGGCCTTGCCGACGATCTCGCGGACATCGCGCGACAGCTTGTCCGAGGCGGCCACGCGTTCCAGCGCGGCACGCATGCCCTCGCGCAGCGGCGGCGTGTACTTCTGCCAGCGGTCCAGCGCCCGGGCCAGCCGTGCGGCGACCTGCGGGTTGATCGCATCCAGCGCGAGCACCTGTTCGGCCCAGAAGGCGTAGCCCGAGCCGTCCTCGAGGTGGAACTGCGCCGGATTGCCGGAGCAGAAGCTGAAGATCAGCGCCCGCGCGCGGTTGGGATTGCGCAGCGTGAAGGCGGGATGCTGCATCAGCGCGCGCACCGTATCGATGGTGCGCTTGCCGGCGTGCGGGCCGACGTCGCCGCGCTGCATGCCCTGCAGCGAGAACCATTTGTCGACCACCAGCGGATCCTGCTCGAAACGCTGGTAGAAGTCGGCCAGTGCCGCTTCCCGGCCCGGCGCGAAGTTGTTGACGAGCGCCGCCAGCGCCGCGAAGCGGTCCGTCATGTTGTCGGCCTGCTGGTACTGCTGTCCGGCCAGTGCGTACATGGCCTCGGCCTGCGTCTCCACGAGGTAGCCGAGTGCGAGGTTGCGCAGCGCGCGCTTGCCGGCCGAGATCGGGTCAGGCGTGTATGGCCCGGTGGTCGCGTTCTCCTCGTACGCGGCGAGCCAGTCGGTCTGCAGCGCGCGGGCCAGTCCGGCGCGCATGAACTGCCGCGCGCGATGGATGGCGGCGGGATCGGCCACAGACATCCGCTCGGCAAGATACCCCTCGGCAGGAAGCATCAGCGCCTGTTCGCGGAAGGCCGGACTCAGCGAGGTATCGGTCAACACCGAGCGGAAGGCGCCGATCAGGCCGCGATCGAGCTCCAGTTCGCGGCCTGCCTGCACGTCGCCTACCAGCTTCAGCAGCGCGCGCGTGGCCAGACGCTGGCCGGCTTCCCATCGATTGAAGGGATCGCTGTCATGCGCGAGCAGGAAGGTCAGTTCTTCGTCGCTGTAGTCAGCATCGACGATCACCGGCGCGGAGAAGTCGCGCAGCAGCGAAGGCAGCGGCGCGCGCGGGCCCTTGGGCAGGCCGACGAAGCGGAAGCTCTGGCTCGCCTCGGTGAAGTCGAGCACGCGCGTGGTGCCGGATGGCATCGCCTCGCCGTCCAGTTGCAGTGGCAGGTCCTTGCCATCCGCGCCGAGCAGGCCGATGGCAAACGGAATATGGAAGGGCTGCTTGTCCGGGGTGCCCGGGCGCGTTTCGATGCCGACCTTGGGGCATTGCTGGGCAAGTTTCAGCGTGAACGTGCCGCTGGTGGCGTCCCATTCCGTATGCACGGTCACTACCGGCGTGCCGGCCTGGCTGTACCAGCGGCCGAACTGGGTCAGGTCGCGGCCATTGGCATCGGCCATCGCCGCGCGGAAGTCGTCGCAGGTGACGGCCTGTCCGTCGTGCCGCTGGAAATAGAGATCCATGCCCTTGCGGAAGCCGTCGCGGCCCAGCAGGGTCTGGTACATCCGCACCACCTCCGCGCCCTTCTCGTACACGGTGACGGTGTAGAAGTTGTTGATCTCCTCGTAGCTGTCGGGTCGGACCGGGTGGGCCATCGGGCCGGCGTCCTCGGGGAACTGGACCTGGCGCAGCACGCGCACGTCCTCGATGCGCTTGACGGCCCGCGCCGAGCTGCCATCGCCGGCGTCGTCGATTTCCGCCGCCGCCATCATGTCGGCGGAAAACTCCTGATCGCGGAATACCGTCAGCCCTTCCTTCAGCGACAACTGGAACCAGTCGCGGCAGGTGACGCGATTGCCGGTCCAGTTGTGGAAGTACTCGTGTCCCACCACCGATTCGATATTGAAGAAATCCGCATCGGTCGCGGTGGCGGCGTTGGCCAGCACGTACTTGGTGTTGAAGATGTTCAGGCCCTTGTTCTCCATCGCCCCCATGTTGAAGTCGCCGACGGCGACGATCATGAAGCGGTCCAGGTCCAGTTCGAGCCCGAAGCGCTGCTCATCCCAGCGGATCGCGTGGATCAGCGAGTCCATCGCGTGCCGGGTCTTGTCCAGGTCCTGCGGTTCCACCCAGACCTGCAGCAGCTTTTCCTTGCCCGAGCCGGTGGTGATCCGCTCCTCGATGCACTGCAGCTTGCCGGCGACGATGGCGAACAGGTAGGAAGGCTTGGGGAACGGGTCTTCCCACACGGCCTCGTGACGGCCGCCGTCCAGATCGCGTTCGGCGACGAGGTTGCCGTTGGACAGCAGCACCGGGTAGGCCGTCTTGTCGGCGCGCAGCGTGACGCGGTAGACCGCCATCACATCGGGCCGGTCGAGGAACCACGTGATGCGGCGGAAGCCTTCGGCCTCGCACTGCGTGAAGAAGTTGCCGTTGGAGACGTAGAGGCCGGACAGCGTGGTGTTCGCCGCGGGGTTGCAGGCGCTGACGATCTCGAGCGTGCCGGATGCCGGCAGCCCGGTCAGGGTGAGGTCGCCGTCGTCGAGCCGATAGGCGTCGAACGGCTGCCCGTCCAGCCGGATGCCGACCAGTTCGAGCGCTTCGCCGGCCAGCGTCAGCGGCGCATCCGCTTGCCGCCGCGTGAAGCGCATCGTGCTGGTCACCACGGTGCGCCGCGGATCGAGATCGAATGCCAGCTCGACGCTCTCGATGGCGAAGGCGGGCGGAGTATAGTCTTTGCGATAGACGGTGACGGCAGTATCGGTGCGGAGCATGGGTGTCCTGTCCTGGAAAGCGGTGAGACGAAGCGGCGCGGCTTGCGCGACGACGTCAGAAAGTCCATTGTAGCCAAGCCCGCACGTGTACGATTCCGGTAGGGAATTCGGCACCCTGGCGCCGGTCAGAGCGGAAGCCGGCCCGTGGCCAGTGCCGGGCATTCGTGACCCTGGCCGGCGGCCGGACCGGTTCGATGATTCCAAGGAAAGACATCATGTGGCAATGGTGCAGTGCATGGGGGCGGGCCGCGCAACGGCTCGCGGGGCGGTTCAACAGCGGCGGCCGCGGATTGGCCGGGATCGCGATGCTGGGCGTGGTGCTGCTGTCCGGCTGCGCCAGCACCATTACGTCCGAGGTCACGGCATTCCGGCAGCCCGGATGGCAGAACGATCCGCCACGCACCTACGCGTTCGATCGGACAAAGGAGCAGCAGCCGCAGCTGGATCGGGATACCTATGAGGCGTGGGTGGCCGACGCGCTGTCGCGCCACGGCTTCGAGCAGGTGCCCCGTCCGAAGGCCCGTTATCTGGTGACGCTGGACTTCGAGTCCGACGCGCGGCTGGTGCGCGTGCATGAAACCTACTATCCCGACCCCTGGTATCCCGGGCCTTACTGGGGTCCGTACTACGGCCCATGGGGACCGTGGGGGCCGTGGGGTCCCTGGGGGCCGGGCTACTGGCCGCCACACACCGTGGTGCGGGACGTGCCGGCCACGCTGTCGAGCCTGCGCGTCTACCTCCGCG
Source organism: Cupriavidus gilardii J11 (assembly GCF_007829435.1). Lineage (GTDB taxonomy): Bacteria > Pseudomonadota > Gammaproteobacteria > Burkholderiales > Burkholderiaceae > Cupriavidus > Cupriavidus gilardii_D. The sequence goes on along the minus strand of NZ_VLJN01000065.1, from coordinate 33,776 downwards.
AGGCCGCCGGCGACAGGCGGGTCTACCAGGTCACCGCGCAGAATCTCAGCGAGGGCGGCTCGCTGCCCAGCGTGATGCCGTACCTGGTGCGCAGCGCCTTCGCCGAGTTTCCGATGGATAGCGGCCGGCCCCGCCGTGTCACGCTCGAAGTCGAGAAGCCGCGCCGATAGGCGCCGGCTGTGGCGGCGCGCGATTGCAGCGCGCGCGGTAAAAAGTCCTTAACCGAAAAAAACCCGCTAAAAAGCGCCCGGCAGGCCGTCCCGGCCCCGCCGGGCGGGAATGCCTGGGCTAGAATAGCTGCTCGATTTTTTCGGCACGCCATGCGGATACGCTCTCGCGCCACCGCGGGCAAGCCCTTCTTCGGACGAGCACATGAGCAGCAAGACCAGCGGTGACGCACCGCAACACGCCCCCCAAAGCCCCGAAGCGCAATTGCGCCTTGCCGCGCTGGAATACCATCGCAGCCCCACCAAGGGAAAGATCCAGGTCACCGCGACCAAGGCGCTGTCGAACCAGCGCGATCTGTCGCTGGCCTATTCTCCGGGCGTGGCGTATGCGTGCGAGGAGATCGCCAAGGACCCGTCCACCGCTGCCGAATACACGTCGCGCGGGAACCTGGTCGCCGTGGTGACCAACGGTACCGCCGTGCTGGGCCTGGGCGATATCGGCCCGCTGGCCGGCAAGCCCGTGATGGAAGGCAAAGGCTGCCTGTTCAAGAAGTTCGCCGGCATCGACGTCTTCGATATCGAGCTGGACGCGCGCGACCCGGACCAGATCGTCGAGATCGTCGCCGCGCTGGAGCCCACGCTGGGCGGCGTCAACCTCGAGGACATCAAGGCGCCCGAGTGCTTCTACATTGAGAAGAAGCTGCGCGAGCGCATGAATATCCCGGTCTTCCACGATGACCAGCACGGCACCGCCATCATCTCGGCGGCGGCGCTGCTCAATGGCCTGAAGGTGGTGGGCAAGGACATCGGTTCCGTCAAGATGGCGGTGTCGGGTGCGGGCGCGGCGGCGATCGCCTGCCTGGACACCATGGTGAGCCTCGGCGTCCGGCGCGAGAACATCTACGTGGTCGACTCCAAGGGGGTCATCCACGTCGGCCGCGACGCCAATATGGAGGCCAACAAGGCCCGCTATGCGCAGGACACCTCGGCGCGCACGCTGGCCGATATCGTCAAGGGCGCCGATGTCTTCCTGGGCTGCTCGACCGCCGGCGTGCTGACCGCCGACATGGTCAAGACCATGGCGGACAGGCCCATCATCCTGGCGCTGGCCAATCCCGAGCCGGAGATCCGCCCGGAAGTGGCCAAGGCCGCGCGTCCCGACTGCATCATCGCGACCGGCCGTTCGGACTATCCGAACCAGGTCAATAATGTGCTGTGCTTCCCGTACATCTTCCGTGGCGCGCTGGACTGCGGCGCCACCAAGATCACCGAGGAAATGAAGCTGGCCTGCGTGAAGGCCATCGCGGAACTGGCGGAAGCCGAGACCAACGACGCCGTGGCGSCTGCCTATGCCGGCAAGGAACTGAAGTTCGGCCCCGATTACATCATCCCGACGCCGTTCGACCAGCGCCTGATCGAGAAGATCGCGCCGGCGGTGGCGCGCGCGGCCGAGGAATCGGGCGTGGCGACGCGGCCGATCAAGGACCTCGACGCCTATCGCCAGCAGTTGACCCAGTACGTCTATCACACCGGGCTGATCATGAAACCGGTGTTCGCGGCGGCGAAGTCTGCGCCCAAGCGCGTGGCCTATGCCGAGGGCGAGGAAGAGCGCGTGCTGCGCGCGGTGCAGACGGTGGTGGACGAAGGGCTGGCCCGTCCGATCCTGATCGGGCGTCCGCATGTGATTCAGATGCGAATCGACAAGGCCGGTCTGCGGTTGCGTCCCGGCGTCGACTTCGAACTGGTCAATCCCGAGGACGATCCCCGCTATCGCGCCTACCACGAGGCCTACCATGCGCTGCGCGGTCGCGATGGCGTCACGCCGGACATGGCCAAGGTGGCGCTGCGCCGCTCCAACACGCTGATCGGCACCATGCTGATGCACATGGGCGACGCCGATGCGCTGTTGTGCGGCACCGTTGGCCGGTTCGAGGCCCATCTGGAACATGTGCGCGACGTGATCGGCCTGAAGCCTGGGGCCAAGGTGCTGGCCGCGATGAACGCGCTGATGCTGGACAAATACACGCTGTTCATCACCGACACCTTCGTCAATGAAGATCCGACCGCCGAGGAACTGGCGGCCATCACCCAGCTCGCCGCCGAGGAAATCCGGCGCTTCGGGCTGACGCCGAAGGTTGCGCTGCTGTCGCATTCGATGTTCGGCTCGTCCACGCGGTCGTCGGCGCGCAAGATGCGCGCGGCGCAGCAGATCCTGGCCGAAGTGGCTCCGGAACTGGAAGTGGAGGGCGAGATGCAGGGCGATGCCGCGCTGTCGGAAGACGTGCGGCGCCACTTCCTGCCCAGCACCAAGCTGGCCGGCGCGGCCAACCTGCTGGTGATGCCGACGCTGGATGCGGCCAATATCGCCTTCAATCTGCTGAAGATCACCGGCGGCCAGGGTGTGACGGTGGGCCCGATCCTGCTGGGCGCCGCCAAGCCGGTGCATATCCTGAATCCGCAGGCCACCACGCGCCGCATCATCAATATGACGGCGGTCGCGGTTGCCGAGTCGGGCGCACTGCGTTGATCTGAGGAACGTCCGGAAGCGGATGGATTTCTAGGGACTGACGAGAAATTGGAAAGCATGGCGGGCGGGCCGCTGGCTTAATCCAATCTCTCGTTTTTCCCTAAGAGGTCGACCGTGAACTGGCACGTCACTATCAGCATATCGGGCCATACGCCCACTTCTCATTTGCCTTCCAAGCAGCCCGACGCGGGGCCCAGGTTCGCGGGCTCCGCGATTTCGATGGGTGACCCGTCGGCCGCGGTGCATATCCTCTTTGTGGCTCCGCATGTCGCCGGCGGCATTGGCGCAACCCAGCACGCGAGCGAAGAGGCGGCGCAATTGTCGATGTATACGCTTCTGGCGGTTTCGACTCTTTCGCTGTGGGCCCTGTCGATGGCGTTGTTCCGGGTGGAGGAACAACGGAACGAGCAACACGCCGATGAGCAAAGGGCCGAAGCGCACAAGGAGGCCGCACAGCGCCGGCCCACGCAGCACGCCGGGGTCGGGCCGCAACAGGCGCCTGTGCACGCCCAGCAAGCCGAGGCAGCCGTCCCAGCGGCTCCAACCGCGCCAACTCCCACAGACCCAGCCGCTGCAGCCCCGGCGCACAAGACCTACGTGACGTTGCCCCTGGATGAGCGAACCGGCGTGGAGACGGAAACGCGGGCGGCAGCCAAGGCATTGCCGGTGGGCGCCGGCAATGCGGAACGATCCGCGGAACGCCAGGCCCGTAAGCGCGAATTGATTGCCGCGGCCCGCCATGTCGACCAACGGATGCACGAACTCGCGGACGCGCTGAAAGGCACAGTCCCGGGGGACAAGGCGTCGGCATCCGTCGCAGGGCCGGAAAGGGCCGGGGCAACCGGCGTCAAATCGGCCTGAAGGGGCTGGCGAGACGGCTGCAACGCGCCGCAAGAAAAAACGCCACGGGATTTCTCCCGTGGCGTTTTTTTTTGGCCCGCGATCGGGCCGTCCTCTCTTTTTCGGCCGGGCGTCCGCCCGCTACTGCAACACGTTGTACTGCTGCCGGATGTCCACGATGATCGATTTCGCCGCCCGCAGTTGCGTGGACACGCTGTCACCAATCGAGTAGGGAAAGTCCACTTCCGCGCTCCAATTGCAGCCGGTGTGGTCGGGCTGGTGCACGCGCATCGCATGCAGTTCGCATTCTCCGCACTCGGGATTGTTATTGAGGCACTGGTTGAGAATCGCCATCAACTCGGACCTGGTCTTCGCGTATCGCCGCATGCGTCACCTCGCTTGATTTGCCAAGACGTTGTCTGGACGTTCAATGTAGACATTTGCTGTGGCGATCGCCAATTGAAAGCGGCTATGGAGCAAAGGCTGTCATTCCCGCGTTGGCCGAGGGGTGCGGCGTTGCGACGCAGCATGGGCGTCGAGGGTGGGGCGGAGATTTCCCTCACCCCAGCCCCTCTCCCGCAAAGCGGGAGAAGGGAGAACTGCGCGGACTCAGAACTTGTGGCGCACGCCTACGCCGAAGGAATCGCCGTGCTCGAGGCCGGTGATCTTGTCGTAGAAGTAGGCCGCATACACATCGGTGCGCTTGGACAGGTTGTAGTCGTAGGCGATCGCGAACGTGTTGCGCTTGAAGTCGTCGAGGTCGTTCTTCGCCTTGACGTAGCCATACGAGGCCAGCAGGCTGCCGGCGCCGATGGGCACCGAGGCGCCGATCTGGCCGCTGGTGTGCTTGATGTCGCCGGTGGTGGACATGGCCAGCGCATCGCTCTTGATGTACTGGCCCTGCGCAAACAGCTTCACCACCTTGAAGTCGTACGACAGGCCGGCGAGCACGGCGTTCTGCTTGTCCAGGCCCGCGGCGACGAGGTCGCCGGGCACGTTATTGAACTTGACCTGCTGGAACGCGACCGTCGCGGCGATGGGGCCGTTGAAGTAAGTCACGTTGCCGCCCCACTTGTTGCGGCCGGTGTCGCCCGCCTGCTCGCCGAACGAGTAGATCAGGTTGGCGGTGAGGCCGCCGAAGGTTGGCGTGGAATACAGCAGCGAGTTGCTCCAGCCCGAGTCGCCGATGATGCCCGGGTCGGTCACCACGCCGCTGGTCGCGCTGAAGTAGGTGTGGAAGATCGCCGGCGAGAACACATACGAGTCGACCAGCGGGTTGAACAGGATGGTCGACACGAAGTAGGGGGTCGTGTTCCGTCCCAGCTTGATGGTGCCGGCGGTATTGCTCTGCAGGCCGACATAGGCATTGCGGCTGAACATCGAGTCGCCCTCGAAGCGGCCGGAGCGGCCGCCGTCGGTGCGATAGAAGCCGTTCAGGTCGAAGATGCCCTTCAGGCCATTGCCAAGGTCCTCGGTGCCCTTGATGCCCCAGTACGACGTTTGCATGCCGCCCGAATTGGCGACCCAGGCCCGCTCGCCCGAGCCCGGATTCTGGACGGCGCCGACGAACATATCGACCTGGCCGTACAGCGTGACGCTCGATTGCGCCATGGCTGCGCCGCTGAACAGCGCTGCGCAAAGCGCGGCCAGCTTGAACTGCTTCTGCATGGAATGACCTCCGTGGTTGCTTCTATGGGATTGTTGTTGTGTGCTGGGGTCCTTTGGGACTCTCTTGGGCTCGCTGGTGGTTTGGGGTTTGCTTTGACTGCCCTCTCCCCCGCCCCTCTCCSGCAARGSGGGAGAGGGGCGGGGGAGAGGGCAGTCACCGCATCACCCAAACCGTCCCATTTTCAAAATCAGCCGGATACTAAGTCGTCAAGCCGGAATCGCGCAATGCGATGGATCTGGTTGATGCAGGTTTGCAACTCCTGGGCCGGCGTATTGTCGATGCGTCTTGCAAACTCGGCGATGATGCCGGCGCGGTCGTAGCCGCGTACGGCGAGGATGAACGGGAAACCGAATTTCTCGTTGTAGCGGGCATTGAGCGACTGCAGGCGCTCGAACTCCTCGGCGCTGCACTGGTCCAGCCCGGCGCCGCTTTGCTCGCGAGTGGACTCGGCGGTCAGCTCGCCGCGCACGGCCGCCTTGCCGGCGAGTTCCGGGTGGGCGCGCACCAGCTTCAGTTGCGCGGCCTCGCCGGCGCCGTCGACGGCCGCCTGCATGGCGTGGGCGAGCGCGTCGCGGCTGGCGAAGGGGCGGGCCGCCGCGGCCTGTTCCGCGACCCACGGTGAGTGTTCATAGATGCCGCCGAGGATACGGATGAACTCGTTGGCGGGCAGGGCGTTCAGTTCGGCAAGCGTGATGGTCACGGTATCAAATCCTTCGCGATGTCCTTGGCGATGATCGGGTTCGAAAGACATGGGTGTCGGGGATTGCAGCGCCGTCAGGCGCCGGCCCGCGGCGCATACGGATGCGTGTCGATCCAGTGGCGGGCGATGTCGACGCGGCGGCAGACCCAGACCTTGTCGTGCGATTGCACATAGTCGAGGAAGCGCTGCAATGCGCGGAAGCGACCCGGCCGCCCGAGCAGCCGGCAGTGCATGCCGACCGACAACATCTTGGGCCGGTCCAGGCCCGCGGGATCGCCCTCGTCATAGAGCACGTCGAAGGCATCCTTCAGATAGTCGAAGAATTGTTGGCCGCTGTTGAAGCCCTGCGCGGTGGCGAAGCGCATATCGTTGGAGTCCAGCGTGTAGGGCACCACCAGGTGCGGACGCACCTCACCGTCGCGCGTGCGCACCTCGGTCCAGAAGGGCAGGTCGTCGCCGTAGTAGTCCGAGTCGTACAGGAAGCCGCCTTGCTCGACCACCAGGCGGCGCGTGTTCGGGCTGTCGCGGCCGGTGTACCAGCCCAGCGGCATGCTGCCCGTGAGGTCGCGGATGACGGCCAGCGCGATTTGCATGTGTTCCCGCTCGGTGGCCTCGTCGACGTTCTGGTAGTGG
>NZ_VLJN01000065.1:7683-27170 GCF_007829435.1 Cupriavidus gilardii J11 | reverse complement strand
CTCGTGGCCGAGCTCGACAAAGGCCCGTGTCAGTTCGGGATGGCGCTGCAGCGCCATCGACACCCCGAAGATGGTCAGCGGCAGGCCGCGCCGCTCGAACTCGCGCAGGATGCGCCAGACGCCCGCGCGCGAGCCGTACTCGTAGATGCTCTCCATGCTCATGTGCCGGTCCGGGTAGGCGGCCGCGCCAATGATTTCCGACAGGAACTGTTCGGAGCCCGCGTCGCCGTGCAGCACGCTGTTCTCGCCGCCTTCCTCGTAATTGAGGACGAACTGCACGGCGATGCGGGCGCCGCCCGGCCAGCGCGCGTGCGGCGGCTGGCTGCCGTATCCGATCAGGTCGCGTGGATAGTCTTGCATGGTCATGGAGATCATCATCAGGATGGGTCGAATACGGGCCGGCGCGGCTGCGTTGCGTTACTCGGTGCCGTGCGTGTTGGCCGCGGCATTGCGCAGCGCCTCGTCGGCCGACTGGATGCCGTTGTAGAACAGGTTCAGCGCGACAGCCACCAGCGTGCCGAGCACGATGCCGCTGTGCGTGAAGGCATGGGTCCAGCTCGGCAGGTACTGGAAGAAGCTTGGCGCCAGCGTGGGAATCATGCCAAAGCCGATCGAGATGGCGACGATGAACAGGTTGTGCCGCTGGCGTGTGAAATCGCACGAGCCGAGGATGCGGATGCCGGTGGCGGCGACCATGCCGAACATGACGATGCCCGCGCCGCCGAGCACGAACTGCGGCACCGACGCCACCACATGGGCCATCTTCGGAAACAGTCCGAAGGCGATCAGGATCAGGCCGCCCGCCGCGGCGACGTAGCGGGAGCGCACGCCGGTGACGGTCACCAGTCCGACGTTCTGCGAGAACGACGTGTAGGGGAAGGTGTTGAAGACGCCGCCGATCACGGTGCCCAGGCCATCGGCGCGCAGGCCGCGCGTCAGGTCGCCGTTCGACAGACGCTTGCCGGTGATGTCGGCCAGTGCGAGGAACATGCCGGTCGACTCGACCAGCGTGATCACCATCACGATGCACATCGACAGGATCGCCGACAGATGAAAGGTCGGCATGCCGAAATGGAAGGGCGTGATGACGGCGACGTAGCTCGCCTCATGCACGCCGTCGAACGATACCTTGCCGAACAGCATCGCGATCAGCGTGCCGGCGATGATGCCCAGCAGCACCGCGCAGTTCGCCACCAGTCCACGTCCATACTTGGTCAGCAGCAGGATGATCACCAGCACGAGGCCCGCGATGCCGAGGTTGCCGAGATCGCCATAGGCCAGGTTGGGCACCTCCTTGACCACGCCGTCGATCACCGCGCGCGTGGTGGGCTGGCCGCCCGCGGCCCAATTGATGCCGACCCGCATCAGCGACACGCCGATCAGCGTGATCACCGTGCCGGTCACCACCGGCGGGAACAGCCCCAGCATGCGGCCCATCATCGGCGCGATCAGGATGCCGAACAGCCCGGACGCGATCACCGCGCCATAGATGCCCAGCAGCCCGATGTTGGGGTCGGTGCCGATGGCGATCATCGGGGCCACCGACGCGAAGGTGACGCCCATCATCACCGGCAGCCGGATGCCGAACTTCCAGAAGCCGATGGCCTGGATCAGCGTGGCGATGCCGGCGGCGAACAGGTCGGCGTTGATCAGGAAGGCGAGCTGGTCCTTCGGCAGCTTCAGTGCGCCGCCGACGATCAGCGGCACGGCGACCGTGCCGGCATACATGACCAGCACGTGCTGCAAGCCGAGCGCCAGCAGCCGGCCGGATGGAATGCGCTCGTTGGTGAGGTCGGCGTGGGCCGGGGTGCTTGCACTTGTCATGGGGGTTGTCTCCTCTCCATTGGTGGTCCGGTGCGGCTTCACAGGCGTGCCTCCTGATAGTGGATCGCCTCGCGCGCCCGGCGGTGCGCGGGCAGGGCCCGGCCTTGGCGGCGCGGGCGGGGAGGCTGGGCGAAGAGGCCGCGGGCGGGATGCATCGGTCAGGCGTCGCGGCCCAACACGCTGCGCAAATCGAAGTGACCCGGTTCGTCCGGTTGGACGCGGTCGGCGCAGGCGCCGAGATGGTGCGCCATGCGCGATTGCGCGAGGGCGGCGTTGCCCTGTTCCAGCGCATCGAGAATGGCTTCATGCTCGTCGAAGGAGCAGGCGTTGTTGCCCGGCGCTTCCACGCTGGCGATCATCAGCGTGGTGCGCGACACCAGCCGTCGCATCATGGTGACCAGCAGCGCATTGCCGGACAGCTGGGCCAACGCGGTATGGAATTCGGCGGACAGGCGGATCCACCTGGGGCGCTCGTTGCCGAGGAATGCCTGCCGTTCGTGCGCCACCATCTGGCGGACCGGTGCGATGACGCTGCGAACGTCGGGCATGGCGGCGATCTTTTCGAGCACCGCGCGCTCCAGCATCTGCCGTAGCTCGAACATGTCGTGCGCCTCGTCTGTGGACGGGCTGGCGATAAACGCGCCGCGATTCGGTTCGAGGTCCACCATGCCGTCGGCCGCCAGCCGCGCCAATACCTTGCGGACGGTGTGCCGCGCGGTGGCATAGATCTCGCACAGCGAATGCTCGGTGAGCTTGGTGCGGGGCGGCAGCCGATGCTCCATGATCGCGTCGTATATCTCGTGGTACATCCGCTCTTCCACCGAACCCTTGCGCGGTTTGGCGTCCACTGCGGAGGGCGTCGGATCGGCGGCCGCGATCAGCTTCAGGTTCTTTGGCATGGGCACCCCGGGGTCGGAGATTGCGATGCAGCCGTGAGGGCTGCGTCGCCGAAAAATTGTTGACAATTATTGGGATCGCAATCCAAGATTGTCAACAAAATCGCTTTCGGATTTCGACCGTTCAGGGTAATCCCCCGGTTGTCCTCCGAAATGGTGCAAGGCAAGGTCGCACTGCACCAGAATTGCGCCGGGATGCGTCGAAATGACGTACCGAGCGGGCACCATGCCTCCATGGTGCTAGTGAAGGCAGCGGCGCCTCTCACCACCCATCGTGTAAAGGACGAAAACAAATGGGACGCTTGACTACCCACGTGCTCGATACCGCCGCAGGGATTCCCGGCCAAGGCATGTCGATTACACTTCGCAAAATTGTCGACAATCGTCGCGAGACGCTGAAGACGGTCACCACGAATCACGACGGCCGCTGCGACCAGCCGCTGCTGGAAGGCGAGGCGCTGGCCGCCGGCGTCTACGAGCTCGATTTCGCGGCCGGCGATTATTTCCGCTCGCGCGGCGTCGTGCTGCCGGAGCCGGCTTTCCTCGACGTGGTGACGCTGCGCTTCGGCATCGCCGACACGTCCGCGCACTACCACGTGCCGCTGCTTGTCTCGCCCTGGTCGTACTCGACCTATCGCGGCAGCTGATTTTCGCCACGGCAGGGGAACAGGAGACAAGAGATGGAAGGCTATATTCTCGACTGGGCGAATCTGCTGCTGCGCTGGGCCCATGTGATCACGGCCATTGCGTGGATCGGATCGTCGTTTTACTTCGTGTGGCTGGACAACAGCCTGCAGCGGCCGCAGGACCCCGATCTGCTGGAAAAGGGTGTCGGAGGCGAGCTGTGGGCAGTGCATGGCGGCGGTTTCTATAACCCGCAGAAGTACCTGTCGGCGCCGAAGAAGCTGCCGGAGAACCTGCACTGGTTCTACTGGGAGTCGTATTCCACGTGGATGACCGGCTTCGGGCTGCTGGTCGTGCTGTATCTGTTCAACGCCAGCACGTTCCTGATCGACAGGAACGTCTACGACATGTCGCCGGGCGCGGCGGTCGGGCTCGCGGTGTCGTATCTGCTGGTGGGCTGGGTGGTGTACGACTGCATCTGCCGGCTGTTCGGCAAGAGCGATCGGACGGTCGGCATCCTGGTGGCGCTTTACGTGGTGCTGGCATCGTACGTGGCCTGCCACCTGTTCTCGGGCCGGGCGGCGTTCCTGCTGACGGGCGCGATGCTTGCCACCATCATGAGCGCCAATGTGCTGGTGTGGATCATCCCGGGGCAGCGCAAGACCGTGGCGGCGATGCGCGAAGGCCGGCCGGTGGACCCGGCGCACGGCAAGAACGGCAAGCAGCGCAGCGTGCATAACACCTATTTCACGCTGCCGGTGCTGTTCGCGATGCTGTCGAACCACTACAGCATGACCTACGCGCACAAGTACAACTGGGTGGTGCTGGTGCTCATCATGCTGGCCGGTGTGCTGATCCGGCAATTCTTTATCCTCAAGCACAAGGGCCGCATCAACATCGCATGGCCGGCGGCGGGCGTGGCGGCGCTCGGCGTGGTGGCGGTGATGGTCGCGCCCACGCCGCGCGCGCCCGTGGCGGCACAGCCCGATGGCGCGGGGAATCAGGCCAACCAGGTCAGCTTCGCCAAGGTGCAGGAGATCATGAACTCGCGCTGCGTGCAGTGCCATGCGGAAGCGCCGAAGATGATGCCGACGGCGGCGAAGGGCATCAAGCTCGATACGCCGGAGGAAATCAAGGCGCATGCACAACTGATCTATCAGCAGGCGGTGCAGCAGAAGGCGATGCCGCTGGGCAATGTCACGCAGATCACCGATGACGAGCGCGCGCTGCTCGGGCAGTGGTTCGAGGGCGGGGCGAAGACGACGAACTAGTGGAAACTTCCCTCTCCCGCAAAGCGGGAGAGGGGCAGGGAGAGAGGGCAGTGGCCATGGATGCTGCCGTGGTCCATTACCCCTCATCCTAACCCTCTCGCCGGAGGGGAGAGGGCAGTGTCGCGCTCACCCTCCAACATTGAGCAACGCCAGCACCCCCAGCAACACAAAGATCCCGGCCGCGATGCGGTGTACCAGCGTGATCGGCAGCTTGTGGGCGAAGCGTTCGCCCAGCAGAACGGCCGGCACGTTGGCCAGCATCATGCCAAGCGTGGTGCCGGCGACGACGGCGAGTACGTCGCCGCTGAAGCGGGCCGCCAACGCCACGGTGGCGATCTGCGTCTTGTCGCCCATTTCGGCGAAGAAGAAGGCCGCGATGGTGGTGCTCAGCACGCCGATGGTGCCCTTGACCGGACGCGGTTGCTCGGCGTCGTCCAGCTTGTCGGGAATCAGCATCCACGCGCCCATGGCGATAAAGCCCAGGCCCAATATCCAGCGCAGCAGCCCGGCGCCCACCATATGCGTGATCCAGCCACCCAACGCGCCCGCGAAGCCGTGGTTGACCAGCGTAGCGATCAGGATGCCGGCAATGATCGGCCAGGGTTTCCGATAGCGCGCGGCGAGCAGCAGCGACAGCAACTGGGTCTTGTCGCCCATTTCGGCGAGGGCGACCACGCCGGTTGAAACAAGCAGGGATTCCATCGTTATGTGTTGACACGGGCCGGACGCATCGCGAGATGCCAATGACGCGCGTCTTCCCCGGCCCAGCCGGAAGACGGCGTCATCGGTCTCGCCAGGCCCTGAAGCAGGCATTGCACCTGCTATCGGAAGCTGCGCACGCCATAACCGCAAGCGGTCAAGTCTGTTGACGTACGCCCCTGCGGTATCGATCGCGCCAGTCGTGACCGGCGGACCGTGCAGGGCGGCTACTCCCCAATGGAAGCCGCGATTATATCGATGAAGGCCCGGGGCCGTCCAGTGTCGCGCCGGCTGCCACGCGATATCAGGCCGGCATCGGCGCTGGCGCGCTGGTCCTGCGGCCGCTGAAGTCCGTCCAGCACAGCGCCTTGAAGTCGTACAGCTTGCAGCGCCGCGCCGTATCGAAATACCAGCGCCACGAGAAGTTCTGCACGATGATGCGGCCCGGCAGCGCCTGCTCCAGCAGCGCCTGCGCGCGCTTGAGCCGGTACAGCGGCACGCTCATGTCGACGTGGTGCGCGGTGTGTTCCATGATGTGGTGCAGCAGCGTGCCAGCGCCGTGGCGGAAGCGCAGGTGCACGGTGGTCGAGACGAACGGCTGCGCCTTGGCCCACAGGGTCTTGGTGTCGTACCACGCCACGCTGGTATGGGTGTGGTGGACATACAGCACGAAGCCGACCGTGAAGTTCCACACCAGGAACGGCACGGCAAAGCCGGCAATGAGCACCAGCGGGATCGATTGACCGGTGGCCCATGCCAGCAGCGCGAGCGCGCCCAGCCACGCCGCGCCGAACGCGGCCACCAGCAGGCAATCGGCCAGGAAGATGGGCCTGCGCGTGGCCATCTGCCTGCGGCTCGGGAAGAACAGCTTGAGCCACCAGATCTCGATCAGGTAATACAGCCCGGCGCCGAGGCCGTTGCGGTAGAGGCGTTCGAGACCGCGGCGCCAGCGCGGCAGCGCGGCGAACTCGTCGGCGGAGAACGGCGCCCATACGAAGTCGAAGCCCTTCAGGTTGGTGTAGCCGTGGTGCACCACGTTGTGGCCGACTTCCCACAGGCTGTACGGCGTCAGCGACGGCAGGAAGGCGATGCGGCCTAGCCATTTGTTCAGGCCGCGACGATCGGTCAGGCTCTGGTGGCAGGCGTCGTGCCCGATGATGAAAAGGCGCGCAATCATGATGCCCGCCAGCACGCCGAGGCCGAGCTTGGCGAGCCAGTGCGGCACCAGCACGATGGCCGCGATGTTGGCCAGGAACAGAAGGCTGTCCAGCGCGAACAGCGCTACCGCGATGGCGGTGCTGCGTCGACACAGCGGAATCAGCCAGCCGCGGATGATCTTGCGGGAGGGCAGCGGCGCATCGGGCGGCACGGGGGCCGGCTCCAGGCCGGGGCGCTCGTTGTCCGCGCCCCAGGCGTGGGCATTAGGGCGCGCCTGCGATGCCACGGGATCGGTATCGGGACGGTGTGTCGAACTGGCAGCAGTCATGCGTTGGTCATGCAGTCGTTGTATCCGGGTCGAGGGTAAGCCGGATTCATGACAAACACGTTGACCACGGTCAAGTCGCGGCCGTTGCGGCTGCCGCCGACTTCACGGGCGACGCCGCCTCGCCCATCACATAGACCTGGTCGACGGCCCGATCGTCGCCCAGCAGCGCAAAGGCGAAAAGCTGTTCCTCCAGCGTCGTGGAGCGCGCGCTGCGCCTTTCCAGCAGCGGCGTCGCGGCCGGATCGAGCACGATGAAGTCGGCCTCGTTGCCGGGCAGGAAACTGCCGACCCGGTCCGACCAGCCCAGTGCGTCCGCGCCGCCGCGCGTGGCCAGGAAGAACATCCGCAGCGCGCTCAGGTGATAGCCGCCCATCCGCGCCACCTTGTGCGCCGCGTTCATGGTCCGCAGCATCGAGAACGAGGTGCCGCCGCCAACGTCGGTTCCCAGTGTCAGTTGCAGCCGGTGGACATCGGACTGCTGGAAGTCGTACAGCCCGCTGCCGAGGAACAGGTTGGAGGTGGGGCAGTGCGCCACCGCTGCGCCGGTGTCGGCCATGCGGCGACGGTCCTCGTCGTCGAGATAGATGCAGTGCCCATAGACGGCGCCCGGACGCAGCAGGCCGTAGCCGTCATAGACATCGAGATAGCTGCGGGCCTGCGGGAACAGTTCGGACACCCACCTGATCTCGTCGCGGTTTTCGGCGACGTGCGTCTGGATCAGCGTATCCGGGTAGGCGCGCGCCAGCTCGCCGCACGAGGCCAGCTGCGCTTCGGACGATGTGGGCGCGAAGCGGGGCGTGATGGCATAGGCCAGCCGTCCCTTGCCGTGCCAGCGGGAGATCAGGTCGGCCGACTCGCGCGCGCCTGATTCGGCGGTGTCGCGAAGGAATGCGGGGCAATGGCGGTCCATCAGCACCTTGCCGGTCGCCAGCCTCACATTGCGTCGCTGCCCCTCCCCGAACAGCGCGTCGGCGGAGGTCGCGTGCACGGTGCTCCAGACCAGCGCGCTGGTGGTGCCGTTGCGCAGCAGCTCGTCGACGAAGAACCCGGCCACCGCGGCCGCATAGGCGGGTTCGGCGAAGCGCCGCTCCTCGGGGAAGGTATATGTGTCGAGCCAGTGCAGCAGGCCGGGCGAAGGCGACGCGATCATGTCGGTCTGCGGATAGTGCACGTGCGTGTCGATAAAGCCCGGCACGATCAGCTTGCCGCGATGGTCGATCACCTCGGCATTGGCCGGAATGGTGCCCGACAGCGCGGTGTAGTCGCCGGCGGCGACGATATGGCCATCGGCGATCACCAGCACGCCGTCCTCCCAGTACTGGCAGGCGTCGTCGTGATACTGCGGGTCGCGCAGGAAATGCAGCACGCGGCCGCGCACGGCGCGGGGGGTGGAGGAGGAGGGGGGCGTGATGGTGTGGGTCGTCATGTTGTCGTCAGCGTGGCGCGGCACTGCGCGCCACCGTTGCAATGCATGGCGTCAGGCCGATGGCGCCGTTGCAGGGTTTGCGGGGAAGGTGGATGGGGTTCCGTGCCAGAAGCGTTCGACCTGGGCCAGATAGTCGGCCTTGCGCGCTGGCGGCAGGAAGCTTGCCTCGAAGCTGTTGCGCGCGAGCTGGTACGCGTCGGCATCGGTCAGCGGCAACGCCTCGAAGGCCGCTTCCCAATTGGCGTTCATGTATCCGCCGAAGTAGGCGGGGTCGTCGGAATGCAGCGTCACGGGGACGCCGGCGTCGAGCAGCTGCTTCAGCGAATGGTCGCGCAGGTCGGGATACACCTTCAGCTTCTGGTTGGACAGCGGGCAAACCGTCAGCGCGATGCGCTCGCGGGCCAGACGCTGGACCAGCGCGGGATCGTCGATGGCGCGCACGCCATGGTCGATCCGTTCGACCTTCAGGATGTCGAGCGCGTCGCTGACATACTGCGCCGGGCCTTCCTCGCCGGCATGCGCAACCAGATGCAGGCCAAGCTCGCGCGCGCGTGCGAACACGCGGGCGAATTTCTCCGGAGGATTGCCGCGCTCGGACGAATCGAGCCCCACGCCGATGAAGCGGTCGCGATAGGGCAGGGCGGCCTCCAGCGTGGCGAAGGCGTCTTCCTCGGACAGGTGCCGCAGAAAACAGAGGATCAGGCTGCTGGAGAAGTGGTACTGCGTATGCGCCTGTGCCAGCGCATCGGCGATGCCGTCGATCACCACTTCGATATCGACGCCGCGCGCGGTATGGGTCTGTGGATCGAAGAAGATCTCGGCATGGCGTACGTTGTCGGCGGCCGCGCGCTGCACGTAGGCCATCGTCATGTCGAAGAAGTCCTCCTCCGTCAGCAGCACGCTGGCGCCGGCATAGTAAATGTCCAGAAAGGACTGCAGGTCGGTAAAGGCATAGGCGCTGCGCAGCGCCTCCACGCTGGCGTAGGGCAGCTTGACCCGGTTGCGCTGCGCCAGCCGGAAGATCAGCTCGGGTTCGAGCGTGCCTTCGATATGGACGTGCAGTTCTGCCTTCGGCGTTTGGCGGATGCGTTCCGCGAGTGCGGCGTCGAGCGTCATGGGGATCCTCGTGATGATTGTCCGGTGCGGCTGCGGGCTCGCCGTGGCTACCTTGATGGCGGCCGTTATGGCGACCCGTGCCGCTGGTTATGCGACAGCCGCGCCGGCGCCCTGGCGCCGGGCCGCCAGCCGCTGGTCGCGCACCTGCAGCAGCTGGGCGACGATCGCAATGGCAATCATAGCCGGAGCCTTGTCCGTGATGCCGGATACGCCGATCGGACAGGTCATCGAAGCGAAGCGCGCGGGATCGATGCCGTGCTCCGCCATCCGATGCTCGAAGCGGGCGCGCTTGGTCTTCGAGCCGATCAGGCCGAAGTACGCGAAGTCGGTGCGCCGCAGGATACGTTCGCATAGCGCCTGGTCCAGCGCGTGGCTATGCGTCATCACCAGGAAATAGCTGCCGGGCGGGGCTTGATCCACCACGGCTTCGGCCGTGTCGGTGGCTTCGGCCACCACATTGGCGGGCAGGCCCGAGGGAAACAGCGTGTCGCGCCCGTCCACCCAGTGCACGGTGCACGGCAGCGTGCCCAGCACCGGAATCAGCGCCTGCCCGACGTGGCCGGCGCCGAACAGCACCACGTGCATCTCGTCTGGAACGAGCCCGTCGGTCCACGTGTCGTCTTCGTGCAGCGTGACGGCTGCCGCGTTCGCGGCGGTGTCCGGCTCCATCCGATACGAAACCGGGCCCTGCGGCGGCACCGTCCGGACCAGCGCCGCGCGGCTGGCGAAGGCGCGCTCCACCGCGTCAAGCCATTCCAGGTCCGGCGGCCCCAGCGATTCGAACGCGAGCTTGACCACGCCGCCACAGCACTGCCCCAGCGCGGGACCGAGCGGGATCCGCACGATCCGGCGCGCCGGCTCGCGCCCCGGCGCCGCCAGCATCGCGCGCGCGATCTCCATGCCACGCCATTCGAGATGGCCGCCGCCGATGGTGCCGGCCAGGCCGTCCGACGTCACCAGCATCCGTACGCCGGGCTCGCGCGGCGCCGAGCCCTTGACCTCCACGATGGTCACCAGCACGGCGGGCGTGCCTGCGCGTACGTGCGCCGCGACGTCGGCGAAGCGGAAGGGTTTGAGCGGCGCGTCCTGCATGGCGATCATTGGCGCGTCGGCAGTCATCGCGCGGCGGCCTGCCGCATTGCGTCGGCCGCGTCGAGTATGGCCTCGCAGGTGGCCGGTGCGGACAGCGGCGGATTGAAGCGATAGTCGGCAAGGCTTGCGACCGCGTCGCGGATCGCGAAGAACACCGAGAACGGCAGCAGCAGCGGCGGTTCCCCCACGGCCTTGGAGCGGTGGATGCTGTCCTCGACGTTGCGGTTCGCGAACAGCCTGACGTTGAACGCCTCGGGGCAATCGTTGACGGTGGGAATCTTGTAGGTCGACGGCGCATGCGTCATCAGCTTGCCGTCGGCGTTCCACCACAGTTCCTCGGTGGTCAGCCATCCCATGCCCTGGATGAAACCGCCTTCCACCTGCCCGATATCGATGGCCGGGTTCAGCGAACGGCCGACGTCGTGCAGCACGTCGGCGCGCAGCAGCCGCCATTCGCCGGTCAGCGTATCCACCAGCACCTCGGAGCACGCCGCACCGTAGGCGTAGTAGTAGAACGGGCGGCCTTGCAGCTTGCTCTGGTCCCAGTGCAGCTTGGGAGTCGCGTAGAAACCGTCGGACCATAGCTGCACGCGCGCGACATAGGCGCGGCGCGCCAGCTCGGCAAAGTCCAGGCGAAGCTCCCCGGCCACCACCAGATCGTCGCCGAAGCGCACGCTCGCGGCATTCACGCCGGCCTCGCGCGCGGCGAAGGCGGCCAGCCGCTCCCGCAGGAACGCCTGCACCAGCGCGCCATTGGACGACCAGCCGCCGCCCGGCGACCTCGCGGATCTGACGGGCGGCGTCCTGCGCGGCCTTGCCGTTCAGGTCCGAGCCGGTCGATGCCGCGGTGGCCGACGTGTTGGCGATCTTGCTGGTATCGGTGGCCGTCACGCGGACCCGCTCCAGCCGGATGCCCAGTTCGTGCGCCACCACCATCGCCACCTTGGTGTTCAGGCCCTGGCCCATCTCGGTGCCGCCGTGGTTCACCAGCACCGACCCATCGTTGTAGACATGCACCAGCGCGCCGGCCTGGTTGAAGTGGGCGACGTTGAACGAGATGCCGAACTTCACCGGCGTCAGCGCGATGCCCTTCTTCAGCACCGGACTGGCCGCGTTGAAGGCGCGCGTGGCCTCGCGCCGCGCATGGTATTCGCTGCTGCCGACCAGTTCGTCCAGCAGTTCGGGCAGCACGTTGTCCTCGACGGTCTGGCCGTACGGCGTCACGTTGCGCTGGGTCTTGCCGTACAGATTCGCCAGCCGGACGTCGAGCGGATCGCGGCCCACCGTGCGGGCGATATTGTCGAGGATATACTCCATTGCAAAGGCGCCCTGCGGGCCGCCGAAGCCGCGGAACGCGGTATTGCTCTGCGTGTTGGTGCGCGCGCAGTAGCCGTCGATGCGTACATGCGGCAGCCAGTAGGCGTTGTCGAAATGACAGATGGCCCGCGTCATCACCGGGCCCGACAGGTCGGCGGAGAAACCGGCGCGCGACACCATTTCGACGGACACGGCATCGATGCGGCCGTCATCGTCATGGCCCACGGCATAGTCGAACACGAAGTCGTGACGCTTGCCGGTGATCATCATGTCGTCGTCGCGGTCCGGCCGCAGCTTGACCGGGCACATCAGCTTCCACGCGGCCAGTGCCGCGCAACAGGCGAACAGCGCCGACTGCGATTCCTTGCCGCCAAAGCCGCCGCCCATGCGCCGGCATTCGACCAGCACCTGATGGGCCTGCCAGCCCAGCATGTGGGCTACTGCATGCTGCATCTCGGTTGGATGCTGGGTGGAGCACCACACGTGCATGCCGTCGTTTTCCTTCGGCACCGCGTAGGCGATCTGGCCTTCGAGGTAGAACTGCTCCTGTCCGCCGAGCCGGATGCGGCCGCTGTCGCGGTGCGCGGCGGTAGCCAGGCGTGCGTCCGGCTCACCCCGTTGCAGGTGCATCGGCGGAAGCACGTAGCTTGCCGCGGCGTGCGCGGCTTCGGGCGTCAGCACGGCGGGCAGGTCTTCGTAGTCGACAGTGGCGAGCCGCGCGGCACGTCGCGCGTCATCGTGCGACGCGGCGATGACCAGGAACATCGGCTGCCCGACGAACTGCACGGTGTCGCGCGCGAGGATCGGATCGTCATGCAGGATGGGCCCGCAGTCGTTGACACCGGGGATATCGTGGGCGGTCAGCACCGCCACCACGCCCGGCGCGGCGCGGACCTTGTCCAGTCCCAACGAGCGGATGCGGGCGTGCGGCCGCGCGCTCATGCCCAGCGCCGCGTGCAGCGTGCCGGCCAGCTCGGGGATGTCGTCGGTATAGGTCGCGGTTCCGGCGACGTGCAGGTGGGCCGATTCATGCGGTCGCGACACGCCGATCACCGGTGCTGCCCCGGCGGCGATATGTTCGGCGCGATCGGGGACCGCGGCGGGTGCCACGGCGCCGGCTCCAACATCGGGCTCGAGCAGGAACGCTTCGGTTTGCTTGTTCATGGCGAATGCTCCGTCGATCGATCAGGCCGGCATGGTGGCGGCGCCGGCTTGCGCGGCTCGCACATTGACCGCGGCGGCGGGCAGGGCGCCTTCGCGTGTTTCCAGCCAGAAGCGGTACAGCAGGTTGGCGGCGCCGCGCGCGCGGTAGCTCGCGCTGGCGCGCATATCGGTGAGCGGCGCGTAGTCGCGCGCCAATGCGGCCATCGCCGTTTGCACGGCCGCTTCATTCCAGGGCTGGCCCAGCAGCGCGGCCTCGGCATGGGACGCGCGCTTCGGTGTGGCCGCCATGCCGCCGTACGCGATACGGGCCGCCGTCACCAGCCCGTGGTCCAAGTCGATGCCGAACGCCGCGCACACCGCGGAGATATCCTCGTCGAACCGCTTCGACAGCTTGTAGGTGCGGAAATGGCTCGGGCCGGCCTGCGGCACGCGCAGCGCCGCGACAAACTCGCCGTCCCGCATCGCGGTCTTCTGGTAGGCCACATACAGATCTTCCAGCGGGAGCAGGCGCTGTCGCTCACCATGCTGCAGCACCACTTCGGCGCCGAGCGCGATCAGTGCCGGCATCGAATCGCCGATCGGCGAGCCGTTGGCGATATTGCCGCCCAGCGTGCCGGCGTTGCGGATCGGCAGCGAAGCGAAGCGTTTCCACAGCTCTTCCAGTTCGGGATGGGCGGCCGTGAGGGCGGCGTAGGCGCGCTCGAGCGATACCGCGGCGCCGATCTCGATCACGCCGTCGCGGGTCTGCAGGCGCTGCAGTTCCTCGACGTGACCGACGTAGAGCAGATCGCCCAGCTCGCGGAACTGCTTGGTCACCCACAGTCCCACGTCGGTGCTGCCGGCGAGGATGCGAATGCCGGGCTGCGCCGCCTTGATTCCGGCGAAGGCCGATACGCTGCGCGGCGCGTGGAACCACGCGCCGGACTCATCGCGGTAGTGGAAGGTGTCGGCGCGGCGCAGCGTCGCCAGCTTCGCGGCGATGGCCTTGGGGTCGAGCCGGCTGGCATGCGGCGCAGGCAGCGACATCATTCTTTCGCCGGCCTCGATGATCGGGCGATAGCCGGTGCAGCGGCAAAGATTGCCGGTGAGGGCGTCGCGGACGGCCTGGCGGCCGGGCGCGGTGCCCGCCGGTGCGTGCTGCTGGTAAAGCGCCCACAGTGACATCACGAAGCCCGGCGTGCAGAAGCCGCATTGCGAGCCGTGGCAGTCCACCATCGCCTGCTGCACCGGATGCAGCGTGCCGTCCGCCTGGCGCAGGTCTTCCACCGTGATCAGTGCCTTGCCATCCAGCGTCGGCAGCAGCTGGATGCAGGCGTTGACGGCCTTCAGCGCCAGTTCGCCATCGTCGCGCAACTCCCCGATCACGACCGTGCAGGCGCCGCAATCCCCTTCGGCGCAGCCTTCCTTGGTGCCGGTACAGCGTGCGTCCTCGCGCAGGTACTGCAGCACCGTGCGCGTGATGGCGGCGCCCGTCACCTGCTGCACCTGACCGCGATGGTAGAAGCGGATGGCTTGTGTCTCCATGGTCTGGTTCTCTCCTTCGGATGCACAAAACATAGCACCGGTGCGCACTGGCAATATTCGGGCCTGCTGATATGCCCCATCAGCGGGCGGCGCGGTCCGGGCGCCCGGCCGACCCTCGGGGCGAAGCCAATTGCGCCTTATAGGTACTGGTGGCATACACTATGCGCCGATCTTGTTGCCCATGCCACCGGTCCGGTATCGTTCGCCGCGTTATCAACCGGAACAAATAGCCGGGACCCATCTGCCATGCACGGACGCGACCATCTGGACACCTATCTGCTGCGGGTATTGCATACGCTGCTGACCGAGCAGAGCGTCACTCGCACGGCCGTCAAACTGGGCCAGTCGCAGCCGGCCATCAGCAACACGCTCAAGCGCCTGCGCGAGATCACCGGCGACGCCATCCTGGTGCGCGGCAAGAGCGGCATGGTGCCGACCGAGCGCGGGCGCGAGCTACTGGAACTGGCGGAGCAGAGCCTGGCCGCGATGGAGCGTATCGCCCGGCCGCCCCAGCAGTTCGAGCCGGCCAGTTCGACGCGGACGTTTCATGTCGGGGCGCCGGACTATCTCGATGCCTTCTTCCTGCCCAATATCGTCGAACGGGTGCGCCGGCTGGCGCCGCGGGCGCGGCTGTTCGTCCATCCGCTGACCAGCGGCACGGATTTCCTGGCGGACCTGGAACAGGGCAAGCTGGATATCGTCATCGGCAACTGGCTGTCGCCGCCGGAACACCTGCATATTTCGCCGTTGTTCGAGGACGACGTGGTCTGCATGCTGGGCGCGCATCACCCGCTGGCGCGCAAGGGACTGACGCTCAAGCACTATCTGGACATGCCGCATCTGGCCCCGGCGCCGTATGCGTCGATGCAGCGAAGCATGATCGACCAGTCGCTGGCGGAGCAGGGCTTCAAGCGCAAGATCCAGGTGACGCTGCCTTATTTCGGGCTGGTTCCCTACGTGCTGATGAAGACCGACATGGTCTTCACCACGGGGCGGCAGTTCGCGGCCCACTATGCCGAATACCTGCCGATTCGCATCGTGCCGGCGCCGGTGCCGTTTCCGCGCATGCGGTTCTATCAGCTATGGCACGAGCGCTGCCATGTGGCGCCCGATGTCATGTGGCTGCGCCGGCAGATCGCGGAGGTGGGGGCGGAATTGCCGCAGCTGGCCCGGTTGGAGGCGGTGCAGGGGTGAGGGCCGCACTCCCTCTCCCGCTTGCGGGAGAGGGTTGGAGAGAGGGGAGTGGCGATGCGGGGACGCCCTCACCCCCGGCCCCTCTCCCGCAAAGCGGGGGAGGGAAACATCACCCGCCCGTCTTGTAGCTCGGGAAGAACAGTTGCTCGCCCTCGACCTTGTAGCCGCCGATGGCCTCCTGGCCACGTGGCGAGGTAATCCATTCGACCAGCTTCATCGCATCCGCGTAGTTGGTGCCGGGATGCCGGGCAGGGTTGACCGCGATGATCCCGTACGGATTGAACATCTTCGGATCGCCCTGCACCGCGATGGCAAGCCCGGTCTTGGCGCGATAGGCGCCGTAGGTGGCCCGGTCCGACAGCGTATAGCCCGGCATCTGCGCGGCCATGGTCAGCACTTCGCCCATGCCAAGCCCGGCGTTGACGTACCACGGCTGGCCCTTGGGCTCGATGCCGGCTTCCTTCCAGTACGACTTTTCCATCACGTCGGTGCCTGAATTGTCGCCGCGCGAGATGAACTTGGCGCCGCTGGCGGCGATCTTGCGGAAGCTGGCGATCACGTCCTTGCTGCCCGCGACCTTGGCCGGATCGGCCGACGGCCCCACGACGATGAAGTCGTTGTACATCACGTCGCGCCGGTTCACACCAAAGCCGGCGGCGACGAAGGCGTCTTCCATCTTGCGCGCATGCACCAGCAGCACATCGACGTCGCCCATCTCGCCCATCTTCATCGCCTTGCCGGAGCCCACCGCTATCACCTTGACGGTCACGCCGGTTTCGCGCTCGAACTGCGGCAGCAGGTATTTCAGCAGGCCGCTGTTCTCCGTGCTGGTGGTGGTGGCGAGCTTGATTTCACCGGCGTGGGCGGCCGGCAGCGCCAGACACAACATGGACAGTGCGGCGATGGCGGCGGGTACCGCCACGCGCAGTCGATGAAAAAGACCCGGTCGGATGGTCGACATGGCGAATCCTCTAGTTATGTTTGATTGGACATAATTGCCTGCATGTCGCCGGATCGGGGACAATGCGACGGCCCGCGTCTCCTTGCAGGCGTGGCCTGATCGAAGACGCATCGAATTGTCGATGCGACAAATCCCCAATGTAAATAAGAGCCGGACAGCATATGTCGTTCCGTTTCGAACTCTTCCCCGTGGCGGCGGCGGACGATAATCCCCGCGCCAACGGCAAGATCTTCCTGCTGCTGAAGGCCGTCCGCGAAACCGGCTCGCTGCACCAGGCTGCGGCCAAGATCGGGCTGTCCTACCGGCACGCGTGGGGCATCATGCGCGACGCGGAGGTGCTGTTCGGGCGCAGCGTCCTGGATATGGAGCGCGGGCGCGGCGCCGCGTTGACGCGCTTCGGCGAGCGTCTGCTGCGCGCCGAGGCACGCCTGCGCGACCATCTGGACCCGGTGCTGCGCCACGCGATGGCGGAATTCGCGGCCGAGCTCGACGATGCCGCCCGTCCGCTTGCGCGGCTGCACTTCTCGGGCAGCCATGATCCGGCCATCGAGGTGCTGGCCGCGTCGATGGCCGAAGGGGCCGGCGCGGGTCTGCAGCTGGACACCGTGTTCTGCGGCAGCGTCGAGGGACTGATCTGCCTGCACGAGCGGCAGTCCGAACTGGCGGGCTTCTACGTCGCGCCGATGCAGACGGCCGGCTCCGTGGCGCACGTGACGCTGCGCAAGTGGCTGCGTCCCACCGCGGTGCGGCTGATTCCGGTGGCCTCTCGCGAGCAGGGCCTGATGGTGGCGCCGCATCGCGCACGGGAGATCCGCGATCTGCGCGATCTGGCCCGGACCCGGGCGCGTTTCGTCAACCGCCAGCGCAGTTCCGGCACGCGGCTGCTGTTCGACCAGCTACTGGCGGCGGACGGCCTGTATCCCGACCAGATTGCCGGCTACGACGAGCCGGAGTTCAGCAACGACAAGGTGGCCCAGGCGGTGCAGGCAGGTCGCGCCGAGGTGGGCTTCGGGCTGCGGCTCAACGCCGAGGCGCACGGTCTGGCCTTCGTGCCGTTGACGCGCGAGACCTACTATCTCGCGCTGCGCCGCGCGGACCAGACCGCGCCGTGGGTGCAACAGTTGCTGCTGCTTCTGGCCGATCCGGCGTTGCGCGAGCGCATCGGCGCGCTGCCGGGCTATACAGTGCCGGAGCGCTGCGAGGTGCTGACGCCGGAGCAGGCGTTGCCATGGCATGTGGGGGAGGGCTTGGGGCGGTAGGGCAACCACACGCCACCCTCGCAGTCGCCCCCGCCTCTCGTATTACACTGCCCCCATGGCCGGCGCCCCGTCGGCCCTGACCTTCGCGAGGCTTCGATGCTGGAAACCGCCGCGCTGGCCGCCGGCATGTCGTGGGCCAGCGGCTTTCGACTCTATCTGGCCGTGCTGAGCGCCGGCCTGCTGGCCCGGCTGGGCTGGCTCGAACTGCCGCCGTCGCTGCAGGTGCTGAGCTCCAGCTGGGTGATCGGCGTCGCCGCGGTGCTTGCGCTGGCGGAATTCATCGCCGACAAGGTGCCGGGCTTCGATTCGGCCTGGGATGCGGTGCATACCTTCGTGCGGATTCCGGCCGGGGCGGTACTGGCGGCGGCGGCATTTGGACAGATGGACCCCCAGTGGATGGCCGTCGCGGGCCTGATTGGCGGCACGCTGGCCGGTACTGCTCACGCCGCCAAGGCCGGCACGCGGGCGCTGATCAATGTGTCGCCGGAACCCTTTTCCAATTGGGCGGCCTCATTCACCGAGGATGTGGCGGCCACCGGCAGCCTGCTGCTGGCGTTTTTCCTGCCGGTGCTGTTCTTCGTGCTGCTGATCGTCAGCCTGCTGCTTGCGATCTGGGCGCTTCCGAAGCTCTGGCGTGGCGTGCGCAAGCTGCATGGCGTGCTGACCGGCAAGGGCCGCCAGCCGACGCATTACTGACGCCGCCGCCCTCCGTTTCTGTATTCGTCCGCGTCGGACCGCATGGTGCGGTCCGAAACAACCCGATTTGCTTAGCCGCCGACCCAGCCACCATGACGACCGATTCCGCCGCCGCCCCGCTGGCACCCGCCACGCTTGCCGCCACGTCGCGCCGACGCTTTTCGCCATGGACCCAGGCCCTGCGCATGGCCCGCCGCGACTGGCGCGCCGGCGAACTGACCCTGCTGCTGTTCGCGCTGGTGCTGGCCGTGGCCTCGCTGTCCAGCGTCGGCTTCCTCGCCGATCGCATGCGGCTTGGGCTCGAGCGCGACGCGCGGCAGATGATCGGCGCCGACGTGCTGCTGGTGGCCGACCAGCCGTTCGACCCCGCATTCGCGTCCCACGCCAGGGCGCAGGGCCTGGCGGTGGCGCAAACCGTCACGTTTCCCAGCATGGCGACCGCATACCGGGCGGGGTCTGCCGCCAACGGATACGTCAACGGATCCGGCAACGAGGGCACCGACAGCGGCTCAGACAGCGCCGATGCCGCGCCGAGCCAGCTTGCCGCGCTGAAGGCGGTCAGTCCCGGCTATCCGCTGCGCGGCGCGCTGAAGACCGCCACGGCACCGGGTGCGCCCGGGCAGGCAACCGAGGGCATCCCGGCCCCCGGCACGGTATGGGTGGACCAGGCGCTGCTGGATGGTCTCGGCCTCAAGGTAGGCGATGCGCTGCAGCTCGGCAGCCTGCGCTTTCGCATCGACCGCATCATCACGCAGGAGCTCGATCGCGGCGGCGGCTTCATGAACTTCGCGCCACGGGTGATGCTGCCGCTGTCCGATCTGGAGGCCACGGGCCTGATCGGCTGGCGCCGCCTACCGCGAATGGGCGCGCGCCGAGATCGAGCGGCGTGGGCTGCGCAACGCCCACGTGGAATCGCTGGAGTCCGGGCAGCCGCAGAT